>NZ_JBITFM010000002.1:312450-414064 GCF_044456065.1 Streptomyces sp. NPDC051041 | reverse complement strand
ATCTGCGAGATCAAGGACTGAGCCGTACGGAACCCGCCGGGCGCCCGGCGTCTCCGCCGCGCCGGCCACGGGCCCGGCGCCCGGCCGTGGAGCCGCCCCCGCCTCCGCCCCCGCCCGGCGCCTCAGCGGCGCCGCAGGTCCGCGACCCGGCCGCGTTCCGTGCCCGGTGTCTGCTCCCCCAGCATCGCGCTCGTCCGCAGTCCCGCTCCCGCGCCGGGGCCCTGGCGGCGCGGACCGGGCAGCGGCACGTCCCGGCGCTGCCGGCGCGCCGGGGCGGCATCACCTCCCGAGCCCGCCGGGCCCCCCTGGGTGCCGGCCACGGCGATCTGGACCCCCTGGTCGGCGAGGGCCTGGAGCTCGGTGGCGGCGCGGTCGTCGTGGGCGGGCGGCTCGTCGGTCACCAGCCGCGTGATCAGGTCCGTCGGCACGGTCTGGAACATGGTGTCCGTGCCGAGCTTGGTGTGGTCGGCGAGGACGACGACCTCGGCGGCGGCCTGCACCAGGGCCCGGTCGACGGAGGCCGACAGCATGTTGGACGTGGACAGCCCGCGCTCGGCGGTCAGGCCGCTGCCGGACAGGAAGGCCTTCGCCACCCGCAGCCCCTGCAGGGACTGCTCGGCTCCGGATCCCACCAGGGCGTAGTTGGACCCCCTGAGCGTGCCGCCGGTCATCACGACCTCCACGCGGTTGGCGTGGGCCAGCGCCTGGGCCACCAGCAGGGAGTTGGTGACGACGGTCAGCCCGGGCACGCGGGCGAGCCGGCGGGCCAGCTCCTGCGTGGTCGTACCCGCGCCGACCACGATGGCCTCGCCCTCTTCGACGAGGCCCGCGGCGAGGTCGGCGATGGCCGTCTTCTCGGCGGTCGCGAGATGGGACTTCTGCGGAAAGCCGGACTCTCGCGTGAAGCCACCCGGCAGTACCGCACCGCCGTGCCGGCGGTCGAGGAGTCCTTCTGCCTCCAGTGCGCGCACGTCCCGCCGTACGGTCACTTCGGAGGTCTGGACGACGCGGGCGAGCTCACGGAGCGACACGGCCCCGTTCGCTCGCACCATTTCGAGGATCAATTGGCGACGTTCTGCAGCGAACACGAAACTGACAGTAACGCCAACGACCGTCTGCTTTCAGCGGTTTGCGCCGAATAACAGAAGTTGTTCGCACGGCAGGGCGCGCGGTGGTATAGAGGCCCGGTTCGGGCATCCGTCCCGCGCGGATGCCCGACAAGGCGCCGTGACCAGCGGGGATCCGCCTCCGGCCGTCAGACCTCGTCCGCCGCCTTGCGGGTGTGGAGCTGCCGGGCCACCTCGGCGATCGAGCCCGACAGAGAGGGGTACACGGTGAAGGCGTTCGCGATCTGTTCGACCGTCAGATTGTTGTCGACGGCGATCGAGATGGGGTGGATCAGTTCCGAGGCGCGCGGCGCCACGACCACACCGCCCACCACGATCCCGGTGCCCGGCCGGCAGAAGATCTTCACGAAGCCGTCCCGGATGCCCTGCATCTTGGCGCGCGGGTTGCGCAGCAGCGGGAGCTTCACGACCCGGGCGTCGATCTTGCCGGCGTCGACGTCGGCCTGGGTGTAGCCGACGGTCGCGATCTCCGGGTCCGTGAAGACGTTCGACGAGACGGTCTTCAGGTTCAGCGGGGCCACCGCGTCGCCGAGGAAGTGGTACATGGCGATCCGGCCCTGCATGGCGGCCACGGACGCCAGGGCGAACACGCCGGTCACGTCGCCGGCGGCGTACACGCCCGGGGCGGTCGTGCGCGACACCTTGTCGGTCCACACGTGCCCGGACTCGCGCAGCCTGACCCCGGCCTCCTCCAAGCCCATGCCCTCGGTGTTGGGCACGGCGCCGACGGCCATCAGACAGTGCGACCCGGTGATCACCCGCCCGTCGGCGAGCGTCACCTCCACCCGGTCCCCGGCCCGCTTGGCGGACTGGGCGCGCGAGCGCGCCATGACGTTCATGCCGCGCCGCCGGAACACGTCCTCCAGGACGGCGGCCGCGTCCGGGTCCTCGCCCGGCAGCACCCGGTCCCGGGACGACACGAGCGTCACCTTCGACCCGAGCGCCTGGTAGGCGCCGGCGAACTCGGCGCCGGTCACGCCCGACCCGACCACGATCAGCTCCTCCGGGAGCTCGGTCAGGTCGTAGACCTGGGTCCAGTTCAGGATCCGCTCGCCGTCGGGCCGGGCGTCGGGCAGCTCCCGCGGATGACCGCCGGTCGCGACGAGCACGGCGTCCGCGGTGAGCGTCTCCTCGCTCCCGTCGGCGGCGGTGACGACGACCTTCCGCGACCCGTCGAGGGCCTGCGTGCCCTCCAGCCGGCCGCGCCCGCGCACGACCCGCGCGCCGGCGCGCGTGACGGCGGCGGTGATGTCGTGCGACTGCGCCAGCGCCAGCCGCTTGACCCGCCGGTTGACCTTTCCGAGATCGACGCCCACCACCCGGGCGGCCTGCTCCATGGGCGGGGTGTCGTCGGCGACGATGATGCCCAGTTCCTGGTGCGAGGAGTCGAAGGTGGTCATCACCTCGGCCGTGGCGATCAGGGTCTTCGACGGCACGCAGTCGGTCAGCACCGACGCACCGCCCAGACCGTCGCGGTCGACGACGGTCACCTCCGCACCGAGCTGCGCGGCGACCAGCGCCGCTTCGTATCCGCCGGGTCCGCCACCGATGATCACGATCCGAGTCACGTACCCCATTGTCCCGCACCTTCGGCGTACGGCCGCCCCGGGGGCCCGGCAGCGGCTCCTCCGTCACCGGAAGTGACGCGGCGGCGCCTGCCGTACCCTCTCCCCATGTCGCTCTACGCCGCGTACGCCGGCAACCTCGACGCGCGGCTGATGTCCCGTCGCGCCCCGCACTCGCCGCTGCGCGCCACCGGCTGGCTGAACGGGTGGCGACTGACCTTCGGCGGCGAGCACATGGGCTGGGAGGGCGCGCTCCCCACGATCGTCGAGGACCCGGTGTCCCAGGTCTTCGTGGCCCTGTACGACATCGCCCCGATGGACGAGGACCAGCTGGACCACTGGGTGGGCGTGGGCCTCGACGTCTACCGCCGCACCCGCGTCCGCGCGCACACCCTCGACGGCGAGGAGCAGGCCTGGGCGTACGTCCTCAACGCCTACGAGGGCGGCCTGCCGTCGGCCCGCCACCTGGGCGAGATCGCCGACGCCGCCGAATCGGCCGGCGCCCCGCACGACTACGTGATGGAACTGCGCAAGCGCCCCTGCTGACATCCGCCGGCGCTCTCGCCGGAAACGACCGGACAACGATCGCCGTCCCGTGCGCTCCGCCATCTACGCGCGTAGGCAGAGACCGGCTACCCTCATCGGCGTGAACGCATCTCTTCTTCCGGACGACATCCAGGGCGACCCCTACGCCGCCGCCGACGCCGCCGCCGCGCGCCTGCGCGAGCTCACGGGCGCCGAGATCCACGACGTCGCCCTGGTGATGGGCTCCGGCTGGGCTCCGGCCGTGGACGCCCTCGGCACCCCCGAGGCCGAGCTCCAGGTCACCGAGCTGCCCGGTTTCCCCGAGCCCGCGGTCGCGGGCCACGGCGGCAAGGTCCGCTCGTACCGCATCGGTGACAAGCGCGCCCTCGTCTTCCTGGGCCGCACGCACTACTACGAGGGCCACGGGGTGGCCGCCGTCGCCCACGGCGTCCGCACGGCCGTCGCCGCCGGCGGCAAGACCGTGATCCTGACCAACGGCTGCGGCGGCCTGCGCGCGGGCATGCGCCCCGGCCAGCCGGTCCTGATCAGCGATCACATCAACCTCACGGCCACCTCCCCGATCGTCGGCGCCAACTTCGTCGACCTCACCGACCTCTACTCCCCCCGCCTGCGCGCCCTGTGCAAGGAGGTCGACCCCACCCTGGAGGAGGGCGTCTACGCCCAGTTCCCCGGCCCGCACTACGAGACGCCGGCGGAGATCCGCATGGCCCGCGCCATAGGCGCGGACCTGGTGGGCATGTCGACGGTCCTGGAGGCGATCGCCGCCCGCGAGGCCGGCGCCGAGGTCCTCGGCATCTCCCTGGTCACCAACCTCGCCGCCGGCATGACGGGCGAGCCCCTGAACCACGAGGAGGTGCTCCAGGCGGGCCGCGACTCCGCCGCCCGGATGGGCTCGCTGCTGGCCCAGGTGCTGGGCCGGCTGTAGAGCCCCCGGACGGACCGGGCCTCCGCGGCCCGACGGACGGCCCGCGGGACCGGCGGCCTCCGCCCGGCCGCCCACGGCGGGAGGAGCGCGGGCCGGGGGTGTCCGCCCGCAGCGTCCGGCGCCCGCACCGCCCCGCCACCGGAACCGCCGGCACGCCGGACCGAGGACGGACATCCCCGGCGCGGCCCCGACCCACCCCGCCGCAGGCGCCGCAGCGACCTCCGCCGGAGCCGCGCAGGCCGCCGCGGGCGCCCGCACCCCACACCCCCGCCCCCACGGGGACCCGCCCCGTACGAACGACAACGAGAGGCTGACCCGACGTGCACGACGACCTCCTCGCACGGGCCAAGGCGTGGCTGGCCGAGGACCCCGACGCGGACACCCGCGCGGAACTCGCCCGGCTCATCGACGCCGGGGACGTCACCGAACTCGCCGCACGCTTCAGCGGCACCCTCCAGTTCGGCACCGCGGGCCTCCGCGGCGAACTGGGCGCCGGCCCCCTGCGCATGAACCGCGCGGTGGTCATCCGCGCCGCCGCCGGTCTCGCCGCGTACCTGACGAAGCGGGGCCACACCGGCGGCCTCGTCGTCATCGGCTACGACGCCCGCCACAAGTCGGCCGACTTCGCCCGGGACACCGCGGCGGTCATGACCGGCGCCGGCCTGAGGGCGGCCCTCCTCCCGCGCCCCCTGCCCACCCCCGTCCTCGCCTTCGCCGTCCGGCACCTCGGCGCGGTCGCCGGCGTGGAGGTCACCGCCAGCCACAACCCGCCCCGCGACAACGGCTACAAGGTCTACCTGGGCGACGGTTCCCAGATCGTCCCGCCCGCCGACACGGAGATCGCCGCCGAGATCGACGCGATCGCCGCCCTCGCCGACGTCCCCCGCCCCGCCACCGGCTGGGAGGTCCTCGACGACAGCGTGCTGGACGCCTACCTGGCCCGCACCGACGCCGTCCTCGCCCCCGGCTCCCCGCGCACCGCCCGCACGGTCTACACGGCGATGCACGGCGTCGGCAGGGACGTCCTCCTCGCCGCCTTCGCCCGCGCCGGCTTCCCGGAGCCGGTCCTCGTCGCCGAGCAGGCCGACCCCGACCCGGACTTCCCCACCGTCGCCTTCCCCAACCCGGAGGAGCCCGGCGCGATGGACCTCGCCTACGCCCGGGCCCGCGAGACGGACCCGGACCTGGTCATCGCGAACGACCCGGACGCCGACCGCTGCGCCGTCGCCGTCAGGGACGGCGGGGACTGGCGCATGCTCCGCGGCGACGAGGTGGGCGCCCTCCTCGCCGCCCACCTGGTCGACCGTGGCGCCCGGGGCACGTTCGCCGAGTCGATCGTCTCCTCCTCCCTGCTCGGCCGCATCGCCGGGAAGGCGGGACTGCGCCACACGGAGACCCTCACCGGCTTCAAGTGGATCGCCCGCGCCGAGGGCCTGCGCTACGGCTACGAGGAGGCCCTCGGCTACTGCGTCGACCCGGACGGCGTACGCGACAAGGACGGCATCACCGCGGCCCTCCTCGTCACCGAACTCGCCTCCGTGCTCAAGGAGCGGGGCCGCACCCTCCTCGACCTCCTCGACGACCTGGCCGTCGAGCACGGCCTGCACGCCACGGACCAGCTCTCGGTCCGCGTCCAGGACCTCTCCGTCATCGCGGCCGCGATGCGCCGCCTGCGGGAGCGGCCCCCGGCCCGCCTCGGCGGGCTGCCCGTCACCCGCGCCGAGGACCTCGCGCGGGGCACGGACGCCCTCCCGCCCACCGACGGCCTGCGCTACACCCTCGACGGCGCCCGCGTGATCGTCCGCCCGAGCGGCACGGAGCCGAAGCTGAAGTGCTACCTGGAGGTGGTCGTCCCGGTCGCCGCCCGCGCGGACCTGCCGGCGGCCCGCGCGCGGGCGGCGGACCTGCTGACGGCCCTCGAGCGGGACCTGTCGGCGGCGGCCGGCATCTGATCCGGCCGGGGGGCGTCCCGCCCGGCGGGCGCCCCCCGGCTCCTCACCCCACCGCCAGCAGGACGGCCAGCAGCACGGCCCCGGCCGCGGCCGGGGCCGCCACCTCGTACGCCCAGCGCACGGTCACCTCGCCCTGCGCCGTCTCCGCCTCCCCCCGGTCCTCCAGCAGCGCGCGCAGGTCGTCCATGACCTTGTCGGTCTCCGCCCGCACGGGTCCGTCCCCGGCGCCTGCCCGGCGCAGGAGGCCGCCGCGTCCGGGACCGCTCCGGCCGGTCGTCTCCGGCGCCCCCTCCGCCGCCGCCCGCGCCGCCCGCCGCGCCGCCTTCTTCCGGGCGCGCAGCGAGACGGGAAGGGCCCACAGCTGGTACTTCGCACCGGACCGGGTGACGGCCTCGTGGGAGTAGCCGGAGCGCAGCGCGGCGATCTGCCCCCACGGCAGCACGATCATCCGGAAGGGGTTGCGGACCCGCAGCCGGTCCTCGCTCACGAGGACGGCGGGCCGCAGGGTGAAGGCGACGACCAGCGGCACCAGGAACAGCAGCGCGGCGAGCGCCAGCCACGGCGTGCGGCCCTCCCCCGTGACCACCGCGTCGATGCCGAGCCAGCCGATGACGGCGAGCAGCAGGACACCGCCGGCGATCCCCCCGGACGACCGGTGGACCTGTTCCCGGTACCCGGCGGACTCGGGTTCCGATGGCTGCGGCGCTGGTGGCTGGTGCTCCGGGCTCGTCATGCAGCCGATTGTGCCCGACGCCCCCGCGGGCGCCGCACCGCGATCCCGCCCACCGCCCCGCTCCCCGCCCGGTCTCCGGGGGCTGTACAGCCGCTACGCGCGTAGATATGCTCGTCTGGTGACCATGCCCACCACTGCACCCTCCCCCGCCGCCGAACCGGCGGGAGGCGCCCCCCGCGCCCACGCACTCACGGACGTCACCGCGTCCGACGGCACGCTGCGCCGCTTCCTCCACGGGCTGCCCGGCGTCGACGCGGTCGGCCTGGAGGCGCGCGCCGCCTCCCTCGGCACCCGCTCCGTCAAGACCACCGCGAAGGCGTACGCCATCGACCTCGCCATCTCGATGGTCGACCTGACGACGCTGGAAGGCGCGGACACCCCGGGCAAGGTCCGGGCGCTCGGCGCGAAGGCGGTCCGCCCCGATCCGACGGACCGTACGACCCCCGCCACGGCCGCGGTCTGCGTCTACCCCGACCTGGTGGCCGTCGCCAAGGAGGCCGTCGCCGGTTCGTCCGTGAAGGTCGCCTCGGTCGCCACCGCCTTCCCGGCGGGCCGCGCCCCGATCGCCGTCAAGCTGGCCGACGTGCGCGAGGCCGTGGCGGCGGGCGCCGACGAGATCGACATGGTCATCGACCGCGGGGCGTTCCTCGCGGGCCGGTACATGAAGGTGTACGACGAGATCGCCGCCGTGAAGGAGGCCTGCGGGACGAGCGCCCGCCTGAAGGTCATCTTCGAGACGGGCGAGCTGTCGACGTACGACAACATCCGCCGCGCGAGCTGGCTCGCCATGCTGGCCGGGGCGGACTTCATCAAGACCTCCACCGGCAAGGTCGCCGTCAACGCGACCCCCGCGAACACCCTCCTCATGCTGGAGGCGGTCCGGGACTTCCGCGCCCGGACCGGCGTCCAGGTCGGCGTGAAGCCGGCCGGCGGCATCCGCACCAGCAAGGACGCGATCAAGTTCCTGGTCCTGGTCAACGAGACCGCGGGCGAGGACTGGCTGGACAACCGCTGGTTCCGCTTCGGCGCCTCCTCGCTCCTGAACGACCTGCTGATGCAGCGTCAGAAGCTGGCCACCGGCCGCTACTCCGGCCCCGACTACGTGACGGTGGACTGATCACCATGACCACGGAAAACACCACGGGAACCACCACGGGAACCGCGGCCCCCACGGCGAGGCGGTCCCCCGCGTTCGCGTACGCCCCGGCCCCCGAGTCCCGCTCGGTCGTCGACATCGCCCCGTCCTACGGCCTGTTCGTCGACGGCGAGTTCACGGAGGCGGCCGACGGCAGGGTTTTCAAGAGCGTCAGTCCCAGCACCGAGGAGGTGCTGTCCGAGGTCGCCAGGGCGGGCGAGGCGGACGTCGACCGCGCGGTGCGGGCCGCCCGCAAGGCGTTCGGGACGTGGTCGGCGCTGCCCGGCTCCGAGCGCGCGAAGTACCTGTTCCGCATCGCCCGCATCATCCAGGAGCGCAGCCGCGAGCTGGCCGTTCTGGAGACCCTCGACAACGGCAAGCCCATCAGGGAGACGCGGGACACCGACCTGCCCCTGGTGGCGGCGCACTTCTTCTACTACGCGGGCTGGGCCGACAAGCTCGGCCACGCGGGCTTCGGTCCGGACCCGCGGCCCCTGGGCGTCGCGGGTCAGGTCATCCCCTGGAACTTCCCCCTGCTGATGCTGGCGTGGAAGGTCGCCCCGGCGCTCGCGACCGGCAACACGGTGGTGCTGAAGCCCGCCGAGACGACCCCGCTGTCCGCCCTGTTCTTCGCGGACGTCTGCCGCCGGGCGGGCCTGCCGAAGGGCGTCGTCAACATCCTGCCCGGCTACGGCGACGCGGGCGCCGCGCTGGTCGCCCACCCGGACGTGGACAAGGTCGCCTTCACCGGCTCCACGGCCGTCGGCAAGGAGATCGCGCGGACCGTCGCCGGCACCCGCAAGAAGCTCACCCTCGAACTGGGCGGCAAGGGCGCCAACATCGTCTTCGACGACGCGCCGATCGACCAGGCCGTCGAGGGCGTCGTGGGCGGCATCTTCTTCAACCAGGGCCAGGTCTGCTGCGCGGGCAGCCGGCTGCTGGTCCAGGAGTCGGTCCACGACGAGTTCCTCGACGCCCTCAAGCGCCGGCTCGCCACGCTCCGCCTCGGCGACCCGCTGGACAAGAACACCGACATCGGCGCGATCAACTCCGCCGAGCAGCTGGCGCGCATCACCTCGCTCGTCGAGCGGGGCGAGGCCGAGGGCGCCGAGCGCTGGTCCCCGGCCTGCGAACTGCCCGGCTCCGGTTACTGGTTCGCCCCGACGCTCCTCACCAACGTCACCCAGGCGCACACCGTCGCCCGCGAGGAGATCTTCGGCCCGGTGCTGTCGGTGCTGACCTTCCGCACCCCGGACGAGGCCGTCGCCAAGGCCAACAACACCCCGTACGGCCTGTCGGCGGGCGTCTGGACGGAGAAGGGCTCCCGCGTCCTGGCCGTGGCGAACAGGCTCCGCGCGGGCGTCGTCTGGTCCAACACGTTCAACAAGTTCGACCCGACCTCGCCGTTCGGCGGCTACAAGGAGTCGGGCTTCGGCCGCGAGGGCGGCCGCCACGGCCTGGAGGCGTACCTCGATGTCTGACCGTCTCAGTGTGTTCAAGACCTACAAGCTGTACGTGGGCGGGAAGTTCCCGCGTTCCGAGAGCGGCCGGGTGTACGAGGTGACGGACTCCAAGGGCGAGTGGCTGGCCAACGCGCCGCAGTCCTCCCGCAAGGACGCCCGGGACGCGGTGGTCGCGGCCCGCAAGGCGTTCGGCGCCTGGTCCGGCGCGACGGCCTACAACCGGGGCCAGGTCCTCTACCGCGTCGCGGAGATGCTGGAGGGCCGCAGGGACCAGTTCGTGCGCGAGGTCGCCGACGCGGAGGGCCTGCCGCAGCCGGAGGCCGCCCGCCAGGTGGACGCGACGATCGACCGCTGGGTCTGGTACGCGGGCTGGACCGACAAGATCGCTCAGGTGGTCGGCGGCGGCAACCCGGTCGCGGGCCCGTTCTTCAACCTCTCCACGCCGGAGCCGACGGGCGTGGTCGCGGTCCTGGCGCCGCAGGAGTCGTCGTTCCTCGGCCTGGTCTCGGTGGTCGCCCCGGTGATCGCCACCGGCAACACGGCGGTCGTGGTGGCGAGCGAGCGCTCCCCGCTGCCCGCGCTGTCGCTGGGCGAGGTGCTCGCCACCTCCGACCTGCCGGGCGGCGTCGTCAACATCCTTTCGGGCCGCACGGCGGAGATCGCCGCCCCCCTCGCCGCGCACCAGGACGTCAACGCGATCGATCTGGCCGGCGCCGACGAGGCGCTGGCGAAGGAACTGGAGATCGCTGCGGCGGACAACCTCAAGCGGGTCCTGCGTCCACAGCCTGTGGACGACTGGTCGCGCACTCCGGGCATCGACCGCATGACGGCCTTCCTGGAGACGAAGACGGTCTGGCACCCGACGGGTTCCCTGGGCGCGTCCGGCTCGTCCTACTGACGCCCGTACGGGACCGGAGAGCCGTGTCCCCCTCCGCCCGAGGGGGACACGGCTCTCCGCCGTCCTCGCGCCGGCCGCCCGGCTGCCGCACCGCCGGACGGCGGGAAGCCGGCCGTTTACGCGCCGTCGCCCGGCCGGCTCCCGCCGGCGTCCACCGTCTGGCCACCGTCCGCCGCCTGACCGCCGCTCACCGCCTGACCGCCGCTCGCCGCCTGACCGGGGTTCAGCCCGACGATCGGGCCGAGGACGTGGCCGATCGTGTCGATCAGCAGCCGGACGGCCTGCGGCTCGGCCTGGCCCGGCGCGGCGGGGCGCGTCTGCGCGGCACGGACGGACGGTTCTGTGTCCGCGCCGGCCGTCGCCGCGCCTGCGCCCAGCGCCGCCCCCGCCGCCGCGAGGACGACCAGGGCACGCCGGGCGGTGGGGACGGGGGAGGACGCTTGTCGGGTCATCACTGCTGCCGCCTTGTCGATACCGAGGGTGACGATTGCAGCACGAACAGTAGCGGCCATGTGACGCGCACTTCAAAGGCGACCCGCTGGGTCGTACGGCGCCCGGCCGATGCCCCACACTGGTGTCCCGTGAACTCCCATCCGCCCATACCGACGCGAGTCGTGCTGCTCTGCGGCCCCTCCGGCTCCGGCAAGTCCCTCCTCGCCGCCCGCTCCGGCCTGCCCGTGCTGCGGCTCGACGACTTCTACAAGGAGGGCGACGACCCGACGCTGCCCCTGGTCGCCGGGAGTTCCGACATCGACTGGGACCATCCCGACTCCTGGGACGCGGACACCGCCGTCGCCGCGATCACCGAGCTGTGCCGCACGGGTCGTACGAACGTCCCCGTGTACGACATCGCGCGCAGTGCCCGCACCGGTGAGGAGACGGTCGACATCGGGCGGACCCCGCTGTTCATCGCGGAGGGCATCTTCGCCGCGGAGATCGTGGCACGGTGCCGGGAACTGGGCGTGCTGGCCGACGCGCTGTGTCTGAGCCGCGGTGCGGTGACGACCTTCCGCCGGCGCTTCCTGCGGGATCTGCGGGAGGGCCGCAAGTCGGTGCCGTTCCTGCTGCGCCGCGGCTGGCGGCTGATGCGCGCCGAGCGGTCCATCGTGGCCCGCCAGACGGCGCTGGGCGCGTACGCCTGCGACCGGGACGAGGCGATGGGCCGGCTGGCGGCCGCGGCGGCGGGGCGGTGCGCCCCGGCCCGTACGGCGGCGCACTCGGCGTAGGCGCCGGGGCCGGACACGGAAAAGCGGGACTGGAGAGACCCCCGGCCCTCCAGTCCCGCTCCCCCGTGTTCCCCCGTGGTGTTTCCCCCGTGTCCCCCGTTTCCTTTCCCCCGTTGTTCCCCCGTTCCCCCGTGGTGCTCCCCCCCGGATGGTGCTTCCCCCCGGGGACCCGGATCCCGGGTCCCTGTGATGAAGACCCCGGTGCCTCCCCCCTGATACACCCCGAGTCCTCGTCTTCCGAAGATTTTTTGGAATTCCCCGGAGCCCCCGGACCTTCAGGCGACGAGCTCGCCGAAGGCGTCCTCCTCGTCCCGGCCGAGGCTGAGCGCCTCGTCCTCGCGCAGCCGGCGCAGCGACCGCCAGATGCTGGACTTCACCGTGCCGACGCTGATGCCGAGGATCTCCGCGATCTCCGGGTCCGTGCGGCCCTCGTAGTAGCGCAGGACCAGCATGGTGCGCTGGAGTTCGGGCAGCCGGGCCAGCGCCTGCCACAGGACCGCGCGCAGCTCGGTGCCGCGCATCGCGTCCGTGTCGCCGGGCGTCTCCGGCAGTTCCTCGGTCGGGTACTCGTTGAGCTTGCGGCGCCGCCAGGCGCTGATGTGCAGGTTGGTCATGGTGCGGCGGAGGTATCCGCCGACGGCCGCCTTGTCGCTGATCCGCTCCCACGCCCGGTACGTCGAGAACAGCGCGCTCTGCAGCAGGTCCTCGGCCTCGAAGCGGTCGCCGGTGAGGTGGTAGGCGGTTGCGTACAGGGAGGCGCGGCGTTCCTGGACGTAGGCGGTGAACTCCGCCTCCGACAGCGAACGGCGCTCCCCCGGTGCCTCCCCGTACGCGGTTCCCCCGTGCGTCTCCCCCGTGTTCGCGTCAACCACCGACATGTACGCCGGGTGCTGACGCCCGGTGCCGCGAACGCACCCCCGCCCGCTCGCAGCACCGGACTTCTCGGAACCCCGGTGCACGTCGTGCAGGCGTGTGATCACTGCGCTGGTGCTGGTGCCGTGCAGCGTGCTCATCTCGCGCCCCCCGTCGTGGACTTCCGGTGTTCGGCTCGCCGGGCGCCGCCGGTCCTTCCGGCCTGCTCGGCTCGCTTCCTTGCCTGTGCCGAAAAGCTTGCCGGGGCGACTTCATGGCCGTGTCCGCCGACTGTCACAGACCTGTCACAGGGCCGGGGCGCGGTGGCGGCGGGGATCACGCGCGGTCTACCGGGGGTTCCGGCGGCTCCTTCCCCGGCCCGCAGGTCGAACAGGGCCCCCTCCATGGGCCAGAATGAGCCCGTGCCTTCCCTGTTGCTGATCGAGGACGACGACGCCATCCGCACGGCCCTGGAGCTCTCCCTGACGCGCCAGGGACACCGGGTGGCCACCGCTGCCAGTGGTGAGGACGGACTGAAACTGCTGCGTGAGCAGCGGCCGGACCTGATCGTGCTGGACGTCATGCTGCCCGGCATCGACGGTTTCGAGGTGTGCCGGCGCATCCGGCGCACGGACCAGCTGCCGATCATCCTGCTGACCGCGCGCAGCGACGACATCGACGTCGTGGTCGGCCTGGAGTCCGGCGCCGACGACTACGTCGTCAAGCCGGTGCAGGGGCGGGTCCTCGACGCCCGGATCCGGGCCGTGCTGCGGCGCGGGGAGCGGGAGTCCAGCGACTCGGCGACGTTCGGCAGCCTCGTCATCGACCGGGCGGCGATGACCGTCACGAAGAACGGCCAGGACCTGCAGCTCACGCCGACCGAACTGCGGCTGCTGCTGGAGCTGAGCCGGCGTCCGGGGCAGGCGCTGTCGCGGCAGCAGCTGCTGCGGCTGGTGTGGGAGCACGACTACCTCGGCGATTCGCGGCTCGTGGACGCCTGCGTGCAGCGGCTGCGCGCCAAGGTCGAGGACGTGCCGTCGTCCCCGACGCTGATCCGTACCGTGCGCGGTGTCGGCTACCGGCTGGATCCGCCTCAGTGACACGGGAACACCAAGGGGGTCCGCGCGGCTGGTCCGCGGCGCGCAAGGGAGTCTGGTCGCGGCTGCGCCTGACCAGCCTGCGGCTCAGGCTGGTCGTCGTCTTCGGGCTGGTCGCGCTCACCGCGGCCGTGTCCGCGTCCGGGATCGCGTACTGGCTCAACCGGGAGGCGGTGCTCACCCGCGCCCAGGACGCCGTGCTGCGCGACTTCGAGCAGGAGATGCGCAACCGGGCGGGCGCGCTGCCCGCGCGCCCCACGCAGGACGAGCTGCAGCACGCCGCCGGCCAGATGGCGGGCAGCAGCCAGCGGTTCGGCGTGCTGCTCGTCGCCGAGGACCCCGACGGCAGGACGGTGTACGGCAGCTCCGGCGGGCTGGGCGGTTTCGCGCTCGGTGACGTGCCCGCGTCGCTGCGCGCCGCGGTGAACAAGGAGCAGAAGGTCACCTCGGCCAACCGGTACCCGTACCACCTGTACTGGCAGCGGATCGTCGACGGCGACACCCCGTACCTGGTGGCCGGGACGAGGGTGATCGGCGGCGGGCCGACCGGCTACATGCTCAAGTCGCTGGAGCCGGAGGCGAAGGACCTCAACTCGCTGGCCTGGTCGCTCGGCATCGCGACGGCGCTCGCGCTGATCGGGTCGGCGCTGCTCGCGCAGGCCGCCGCCTCCACCGTGCTGAAGCCGGTGCAGCGGCTCGGGGTCGCCGCGCGGCGGCTCGGCGAGGGGAAGCTGGACACCCGGCTGCGGGTGTCGGGCACCGACGAACTGGCCGATCTGTCACGGACGTTCAACAGCGCGGCGGAGGCCCTGGAGAAGCGGGTGGCCGACATGGCCGCGCGGGAGGCTGCCTCCCGGCGCTTCGTGGCCGACATGTCCCACGAGCTGCGTACGCCGCTGACCGCGATCACCGCCGTCACCGAGGTGCTGGAGGAGGAGCTGGACTCCGAGGGCGGCGGCATCGACCCGATGATCGAGCCCGCCGTACGGCTCGTCGTCAGCGAGACGCGGCGGCTGAACGACCTGGTCGAGAACCTGATGGAGGTCACCCGCTTCGACGCGGGCACCGCCCGGCTGGTCCTGGACGACGTCGACATCGCCGACCAGATCACCGCCTGCATCGACGCCCGGGCCTGGCTGGACGCGGTCGAGCTGGACGCCGAGCGCGGCATCCACGCGCGTCTCGACCCGCGCCGCCTGGACGTGATCCTGGCCAACCTCATCGGCAACGCCCTCAAGCACGGCGGGTCGCCGGTGCGGGTGTCGGTCAGGGAGACGGACGACGAGCTGCTCATCCAGGTGCGGGACCACGGGCCCGGCATCCCCCAGGACGTCCTGCCGCACGTCTTCGACCGCTTCTACAAGGCGAGCGCCTCCCGGCCGCGCTCCGAGGGCAGCGGGCTGGGCCTGTCCATCGCCCTGGAGAACGCGCACATCCACGGCGGCGAGATCACCGCCGCCAACTCCCCGGAGGGAGGAGCGGTGTTCACCCTGCGGCTGCCGCGGCACACGTCGGCGCCGACCGGGCGGACCACCGGGGCCGCCGGGGCCGCCGAGGACGAGGGCAAGGACGCGAAGAGGGACGCCTGATGCGCGAACAGGGACGCCTGACGAACATACGCCGCCGCATCGGCCGGGCGCCGGCGCGGCGCCGCGTCCTGCGGGGCGCCCCCGCCCTGCCCCTGCTCGCCGTGCTGCTCGCCGGCTGCGGTATCCGGGCCACCGAGGTGCCGACGGACTTCGGGCCGGCGCCCTCGCGGGTGCGGTGTTCGCTCGGCGAGCCGGAGCCGTCGGCGCAAGAGTCGCGCGGGATGCCGGTGCGGGTGTTCCTGCGGTGCGGCACCTCGCTGGTGACCGTCGACCGGGCCGTGCGGGTCCCGGAGGGCGCCGCGGACTCCGCGCGGCGCGTCCTGGTGGCGCAGGGGCTGCTGGACCAGCTCGCGGCGACGCCGTCGGCGGCGGAGCGGGAGGCCGGGTACAGCACGGCCGTACCGGGCGGGACGACGGTGAGCGGTCCGCGTCCCGGCGATCCGGCGGACACGCTGCGGCTGAGCTCCGCGCCCGGTGACCTCACTGCTCACGCCCTCGCCCAGATCGTCTGCACGTTCTCCGACTCGGCCGCGGCCGAGGGCGACGGCTCGGTGGTCCTGGGGGGCCCGGGCGAGGAGCGGCCGCTCCGGTACGCGTGCACGGACGAGGTCCGCGCCCGTCCCGGCAGCGAGCGGCCGCCGTCGAGCGAGGTCGCCGGGGACTGACCCGGCCGTGTGGCGCATGCCTCACCCGTACACCGGGCGGCACGGCGGAACCGATCCCGCCGGCGGCCGCGTCTAGGGGGGCGTGCAGCGTCAAGGCTCCGTCGGCGACAGCGCCGTGATCCACATCCGTGTGACAGGAGGTGTCCTCCTCGTCGCCCACCTCGCGTTCGTCGCCTGGTTCACGCTGCGGCCGCTGGACGTCCCCTGGGTGATGCCCGCCAACCTCCGCCCGCTGGCCGGCATCCGGGCCGACCTGGCGCTCGGCTGGGAGCAGGCCGCCCGCCGCATCGGCGAGGGACTCGCGCTGCTGGCTCCGCTGGGCGTGCTGCTGCCGGCGGCCGGCGGCCGGCCGGCCGTCTCGACACTGGCCTCCCTGCTGCGTACCGTCGCCGCCGGAGCCCTGCTGTCGCTGGCCATCGAGCTGCTGCAGACCGGGGTGCCCGGCCAGGTGGTGGACGTCGACTCGCTGCTGCTGAACTCCCTGGGCGTGGCCCTGGCCCATCTGGCGGTCGTGCCCGCCGGGCGTGCCTGGCTGCGCCGCAGGTCCGAGCGCCGGCGCCGCGCGGCCGGCCCGTGGGAGGAGTCCTCTCAGGGTCGGACCCCGACGATTCCCAGGGTCGGGATCGCCCCGTGGAGTGACGCTTTGCCCCCTTCGTCTCCGTAGCGTGGAGGTCAGACGGGGCGACCACCCAAAACCCCGGACCGACGCACGGCGTACCGCCGGCCACCACGAAGGAGCCGCCATGTCCCGCCTCGCCCGCCCCACCCACGGCCGCATGATCGGCGGCGTGTGCGCCGCGCTGGCCCGGCGCTTCGGCACCTCCGCGAGGACGATGCGCGTGATCTTCCTGCTCTCCTGCCTGCTGCCCGGCCCGCAGTTCCTGCTCTATCTCGCGCTGTGGATCCTGTTGCCGTCCGAGGGGAAGGCGCGCGCGGCCTGGTGAGCCGCCCTACGCAGGCGCGCCGACGGGGCGCACCCCGTGTTCGGGGCGCGCCCCGCCGGCGCGTTCGGACGGCGCGGTTCAGGCGACCGGGAGTCCCGTCACCGGCAGGCCGTGCGCGGGCAGTCCGCCGAGCAGCTCGGCGACCGGCTGGACCGGGATCTGGGAGAGCCGCTCGGCCAGCACCTGCTCGGCGACCGGCTGCACGGTGGTCAGGGCCGCCTCGGCCGTGCCCTGTCCCTGCTCCAGCGCCGCGCTCCCGCCCGGCACGGCCTGGGTGACGGTCTCCGCCGGAAGGGCCTGGGTGACGGTGCCCAGCGTCTGGGCGGCGTCCGGGAGGGCCGGGGCCGCGTTGGCCGCACCCGCACCGGCGGCGGCGAAGGCGGCGCCGAGAGCGGCGACGCCGAGGGTCCTGACAGCAGACTGCTTCATGAAATGCGTCCTCGAAGTGGATGACGGGGTGAGCGGTTCACGACCGTAAACACGCGGCGCCGCGCGCCGCAAACCCCGAAATCCGGACGACCGGTGAAAGCGGTCCCCCGAAGCAGGCCCCGAGAATTCCCCCGTCAGCCCTCCCCGGCCGCGAAACCGCTGGTGGAAGCGGTCTACTGGAACAGCCATTCGGATTTCAGCTCGGCGTATCCGGGCTTGATCACGTCATTGATCATGGCGAGTCGTTCATCGAAAGGAATGAACGCTGATTTCATCGCATTGACAGAGAACCACTGCATGTCGTCGAGCGTGTAACCGAATGCGTCGACGAGGTGTTCGAACTCCCGGCTCATGCTGGTGTGGGACATCAGGCGGTTGTCCGTGTTGACCGTGGCACGGAAGTGCAGCCGGCGCAGCAGCCCGATGGGGTGCTCGGCGTAGGACGTCGCCGCCCCCGTCTGGAGGTTGGAGCTGGGGCACAGCTCCAGCGGGATGCGCTTGTCCCGGACGTAGGAGGCGAGCCGCCCGAGTTTCACCGTGCCGTCCTCGTGCACCTGGATGTCGTCGATGATGCGCACCCCGTGCCCGAGCCGGTCGGCGCCGCACCACTGCAGGGCCTGCCAGATGGACGGCAGCCCGAAGGCCTCGCCGGCGTGGATGGTGAAGTGGTTGTTCTCGCGCTTGAGGTACTCGAAGGCGTCGAGGTGCCGGGTGGGCGGGTAGCCGGCCTCGGCGCCCGCGATGTCGAAGCCGACGACGCCCAGGTCCCGGTAGCGGTTGGCGAGTTCGGCGATCTCCAGGGCGCGGGCGGCGTGCCGCATCGCGGTGAGCAGGGCGCCGACGCGGATGCGGTGGCCGTTCGCCCGCGCCCGCCGCTCCCCCTCCCGGAAGCCCTCGTTGACGGCCTCGACGACCTCTTCGAGGCGGAGTCCGCCCTCGAGGTGCTGCTCGGGGGCGTAGCGCACCTCGGCGTAGACGACCCCGTCCTCGGCGAGGTCCTCGGCGCACTCGGCGGCGACCCGGACGAGCGCGTCGCGGGTCTGCATGACGCCGACGGTGTGGGAGAAGGTCTCCAGGTAGCGCTCCAGGGAGCCGGAGTCGGCGGCCTCCCGGAACCAGACGGCGAGCCGGTCGGGGTCGGTCTCGGGAAGGCCGGAGTAGCCCGTCTCGCGGGCGAGTTCGACGATCGTGGCGGGGCGCAGCCCGCCGTCGAGGTGGTCGTGCAGCAGAACCTTGGGCGCCCGGCGGATCTGGTCCGGCGTCGGGGTCTTCGCGGTGCTCTGGCTCGTCATCTCCGCACTGTAACTCCTACGCGCGTAGAACTCTCTTCTCCGGACTCCGGCGTTTCCGTCGATACGCAACGGTGACCGCACGGACGGGTGGCGTACGCCCGGACTTCTGAGACTGTTCTGTCATGGCACAGCAAGCGACACCGGTCCGCGGCGCCCGGCTGGGGCGGGCGCTCGGTCCGGAACCGACGGCGGTGGGCGGGGTGGCGCTGCTGCTCCCCGACGGGGACGAGGTCTCCGGCCGCAGACCCTCTCCCCTGCTGGCGACCGCGTCGGTCCGCGCGCTGGGCCGCCGGCTGGCGCGCGCGGGACGCGAGGAGGGGCTGGCCGCCCACGTCGTCCACTACCGCTGCCGCGGCTGGAACGGCAGCGAGGCGCATCTGGCGCGGGACGCGTCCTGGGCCGCGGACGAGGCCGTGCGGCGCTACGGCGACGTCGCCGTGTGCCTCGTCGGCGTCGGCATGGGCGGGCGGGCCGCGCTGCGCGCGGGCGGGCACGAGGCCGTCGACTCCGTGGTGGCGATCGCCCCCTGGCTGCCGGACGAGGACGTGGCCGTGCCGCCGGAACCGGTGAAGCAGCTGGCCGGGCGGCGGGTGCTGATCGTGCACGGCACGAACGACCGGCGCAGCGACCCGGAGTTGTCGTTCCGGCTCGCGGCCCGGGCGAAGAAGGCGAACCGGGACGTGTGCCGCTTCGAAGTGCACACCGACGGGCACGGGTTGCACCAGTACCGGGACGAAGTGCTGGCGCTGGCCGAGGACTTCGTGCTGGGGGCGCTCTTCGGGAGGGCGTTCTCGCGGCCGGTGGCGGACGCGCTGGCCGCTCCGCCGCCGCTGGGGCTGCGGATGCCGCTGGCCGCCGGGTTCGGCAGGTCGTTGCGGCAGTAGCGCCGCGCCTCACGCGGACAGCAGGCGGCCCCTGCGCGACAGCAGGAACCTCTTGAACGCGGCCACCGGCGGCGTGTCCGGGCGGCCCTCCAGCCAGGCCACGCCGATCTCCCGGACCGCTCGCGGGGAGGTGACCGTGAGTTCCACGACGCCGGGGCGGGGCACGGCCGGGGGCGGCAGGAGGGCGACGCCCAGACCGGCCGCCACCAGGCCCCGCAGGGTTTCGGCCTCCTCGCCCTCGAAGGCGATCCGCGGCCTGAAGCCGGCCTGCCCGCACAGGTCGTCGGTGATGCGGCGCAGGCCGTAGCCGGGTTCCAGGGTGACGAAGGTCTCCTCGGCGGCCTCGGCGAGGCGGACGCGCCGGCGGCCGGCGAGGCGGTGGTCGGCGGGGACGACCAGGCGGAGCTTCTGTTCGTCGAGGCGGCGGGCCACCAGGTCGGGCGCGTCGGGGACCGGGGAGGTCAGGCACAGGTCCAGCTCGCCGGCGCGCAGGCCTTCGAGCATGGCCTCGCCGTAGTTCTGGACCAGGCTGAAGCGGACGCGGGGGTGGTCGGCGCGGAAGGCCTGGAGGAGGCCGGGGACCGTCTCGGCGCCCATGGTGTGCAGGAAGCCGAAGGCGACCTTGCCGGTGGCGGGGTCGGCGTCGGCGCGGACCTCGTCGGCGGCGCGCCCGACCTCGGCGAGGGCGCGTTCGACGGAGGCGAGGAAGGTGCGGCCGGCGGGGGTCAGGGAGACCGTACGGCCGCGGCGGGCGAACAGGTCGACGCCCAGGTCCTGTTCCAGGCGGGCCAGGGCGCGGGAGAGGGTGGACTGCGGGACGCCCATCTCCTGGGCGGCGCGCGTGACGTGCTCGGTGCGGGCGACGCCCGCGAAGTACGCGAGGCGCGGCGCCAGCAACGTCACCATGTCTTCTGTGTCACTGGACGGTGACACGCGAGCCCGTGGCCTCCGCTGATGCTCCATGGGAACGATTATGGCGATTCGGCGCATTGGACGGATCAGCGGCGGCGTCCCTACGGTCGAGGCATGTCTCCCGCCAGTACCGGGGCGCCCGCCGTCGTGGGCGCCGACTCCGCCGTCCCCCTCGCCGACTCCCGCATGGCCCCGGGCGGTCCCGGCTACCGCCGGATGAGCCTCGCCCTCTTCCTCGCCGGGGTCGCGACCTTCGCCCTGCTGTACTCCACCCAGGCGCTGCTGCCGCTGGTCTCCGGCGACTTCGCGGTGAGCGCGGGCGACGCGAGCTGGACGGTGGCCGCGGCGACCGGCGGACTGGCGCTGTTCGTCCTGCCGATGAGCGCGCTGTCGGAGCGTTTCGGCCGCCGTGCGGTCATGACGGCGTCGCTGGCGGTCGCGGTGACCGTCGGGCTGCTGGTGCCCTTCGCGCCCTCGCTGGGCGTCCTGGTGGCGCTGCGGGCGCTGCAGGGCGCGGCCCTGGCCGGACTGCCCGCGTCGGCGACCGCCTACCTCGCGGAGGAGGTCACCCCGAAGGCGCTGGTCACCGCGATCGGCCTGTTCGTCGCGGGCAACAGCGTCGGCGGGATGAGCGGCCGGGTCATCACCGGCTGGGTCGCGCAGGAGTGGGGCTGGCGGGTCGCCGTCGGCGTGATCGGCGTGATCGCGGTGGCGTGCGCGGTCGCCTTCCGGCTGCTGCTGCCCGCCCCGCGGCACTTCCGGCCGGGCTCCCTGCGCCCGCGGGTCCTCGCCCGCACGGTCCGCGGCCACCTCGCCGACCCGCTGCTGCGCCGCCTGTACGCGATCGGCGCGCTGTTCATGACGGTGTTCGGCGGTGTGTACACGGTCATCGGCTACCGCCTGACCGAGGCGCCGTTCGGGCTGCCGCAGGGCATCGTCGGCTCGGTCTTCCTGGTCTACCTGGTCGGCACGGTGTCGGCGTCGACGGCGGGACGGCTGGTCGGGCGCCTGGGCCGCCGGGGCGCGCTGTACGCGGCGGGCGGTACGACGGCGGCGGGCCTGCTGGTGTCCCTGGCCGGGTCCCTGCCGCTGGTGCTGCTGGGCCTGGTGCTGATCACGGCGGGCTTCTTCGCGGGCCACGCGGTGGCGTCCTCGGCGGTCAGCAAGGCGGCCGCGCACGGCCGCGCCCAGGCCTCCGCCCTGTACCAGTCCGCGTACTACATCGGTTCCAGCGCGGGCAGCACGGCGGGCGCGGTGGCCTTCCACGCGGGCGGCTGGGCCGGGACCGTGGGGATCGGGCTGCTGGCGGTGCTGGGCGTCGTGGCGATCACGGTGCTCGGGACGCGGGCGGCACGGGCCGGGCGCCGGCTCGCGGCGGCCTGAGCACGCCGGGCGCGACACCCGCCCTCCGCCTCCTGTGAGCTGCCCCTTCCCCGCTCCGAGGGCCGTTGTCAGTGCCCTGCGGTAGCTTCCGAAGTACGAGGCGCGAAGAGGCGCACCGACAGGACGGCCACAGGGGCGGGTGGACGATGAGCGACGGCACGGCGACGACAGACCTCGGCGCCACACTGGAGAAACACCGGGTCGAGCTGACGGGCTACTGCTACCGCATGCTCGGCTCCTCCTTCGAGGCCGAGGACGCGGTCCAGGACACCCTGGTCCGCGCCTGGCGGAGCTACGGCACGTTCGAGGGCCGTTCCAGCGTCCGCTCCTGGCTCTACCGCATCGCGACCAACGTCTGCCTGGACATGCTGAGCGCGGGCAACAAGCGCGCGCGGCCCATGGACCTCACCGAGTCGACGCCGCTCGCCCGGGCGGCCCTGTCCCCCCGCCCGGACCACACCTGGCTGGAGCCGGTGCCGGACGCGCGCGTGCTGCCCGCGACCGACGACCCGGAACAGGCCGCGATCGCCAAGGAGTCCGTGCGGCTCGCCTTCATGGCCGCGCTGCAGCAGCTGCCGCCCCGGCAGCGGGCGGTGCTGATCCTGCGCGAGGTGCTGGCCTGGCGGGCGAGCGAGGTCGCCGAGCTGCTCGGCACCTCGGTCGCGTCGGTCAACAGCGCCCTGCAGCGGGCCCGCGCGACCCTGGCCGAACGGCGGCGGCAAGGCGCCGACGCGGCCGTCGCCGACCCGCTGGACGAGGAGCAGCGAAAGCTCCTGGAGCGCTACGTGGCGGCCTTCGAGGGGTACGACATGTCGGCGCTGACGGCCCTGCTGCACGAGGACGCCGTCATGACGATGCCGCCGTTCGACCTGTGGCTGACCGGCGTGCGGGACATCACGGGCTTCATGACCACGCTCGGCGCGTCCTGCGCGGGTTCGCGTCTGCTTCCGGTCCAGGTCAACGGCCTGCCGGGGTTCGCCCAGTACAAGCCGGACCCGGATGCCGGCGGCTTCGCCCCGTGGGCGGTGCAGGTGCTGGAGACGTCACACGGCCGGATCACCGGGTTCCACTGCTTCCTCGACACCAAGCGGTGGTTCCCGCTGTTCGGGCTTCCCCTCCATCTCGAAGCGGAGCCCGACCAGGTCGAGCAGGGCGGGTAGCGCCGGGTCGGGGTCGCGCAGCCGGATCCGGCCCCGGGCGCGGCCGGCGGCCAGCTGCAGCCGCGCCAGCAGGTCGACGGTGCCCAGCCCCGGCGGCCCCAGCCCTGCGACGTCGCACACGACGACCCCGGCGCCGCTGGCCCGCAGCAGGGCCTGCACCTGGTCGCCCAGTTCTCCCACCTCGTCCCGGGTGACGGGTCCGGCCAGCACGAGCACGGGGGGTGTCATCGCGTCCACGACCGGTAGACCTGGCGGGCCGGTACAACTCATCGGGGCGGGCGGCCGGCCGTGCTCCCGGACGCGGATGAGCTGCCGGGACCCGTCGCGGCGGCCGGGCCGGGCGACGCCGCGAAGATCACATTGACCGGGGCCGGACCTTCCCCGGAGGGTTGGCTGTATGCCCCAAGCATCTGGTCCCGCCGCGCTGCGCGATGCCCTCCTTGCCCACGAGGAGCCGCCGTGCAGGGGGTGCTGAGCGGGTTCGCGGTGATCGCCGTCGTCATCGGCGTGGGGTATGTGATCGGCCGGGGCGGTCACCTCGGGGACCAGGGCCGCGAGGTGCTGACCCGGCTCGCCTTCCACGTGGCCTCACCCGCCCTGCTGTTCACCACGCTCGCGCGGGCCGACCTGTCCGTGGTCTTCTCCAGCCGGCTGCTGGTGACGGCGATGAGCACGGCGGCGGTGGCGGGGGCGTTCGTGGCGGTCGGCGCCGTGCGCCGCTGGGGCGTGGGCCGCACCACGATCGGCGCCCTGTGCTCCAGCTACGTCAACTCCGGCAACCTGGGCATCCCGATCGCGGTGTACGTCCTGGGCGACGCCTCGCTGGTGGCGCCGGTGCTGCTGTTCCAGCTGGTCGCCGTCACCCCGGTGGCGCTGACGATCCTGGACGTCGCGGGCGGCGGGGAGGAACGGCCGTGGTGGCAGCGGTTGCTGACCCCGCTGCGCAACCCGGTGGCGGTGGGTTCGCTGGCCGGGGTCGCGGCGTCGGCGGCGGGCGTGGACGTTCCCGGTCCGCTGATGGACCCGCTCACCCTGATCGGCAACATGTCGGTCCCCGCCGTCCTGCTGGCCTTCGGCATCTCCCTGCGCGGCAGCACGCTCCCGCTGCGCGGCGCCGAACGGGCCCCCGTGCTGCTGGCCGTGGCGCTGAAGTCGTTCGCCCAGCCCGTGGTGGCCTGGGCGCTGGCGGCGGGGGTCTTCGGACTGCGCGGCCCGGCCCTGCTGGACGTGGTGGTGACCTCGGCGCTGCCGGCCGCGCAGAACCTGTTCACCTACGCGAGCGCGTACCGGGTGGGCGAGGTGCTGGCCCGGGAGGCGATCCTGCTGTCGACGGTGGTGGCAGTGCCGGTGCTGGTGGTGGTGGCGGCGTTGCTGGGCTGAGGCCTTCGGCCCGGCACGCCGAACGGGACCGGCGGCGGTCCACCGGTCCCGTTCACCCGGAAGGGCCTTGCCCTCAGCGGCCCGCGGCCACGACCCCGGCTCAGGCGATGCGCTCCAGCACCACCGGCGACGGCGTGAACTCGGTGCCCGGCGCGGCGACGTCGTAGGCGCCGTCCAGCGCCTGGAGCGCGTAGGCGAAACGCTCGGGGGTGTCGGTGTGCAGGGTCAGCAGGGGCTGTCCCGCGGTCACCGTGTCGCCCGGCTTGGCGTGCAGCTCCACGCCCGCCGCGGCCTGCACCGGGTCCTCCTTGCGGGCCCGGCCCGCGCCCAGGCGCCAGGCGGCGACACC
The DNA here is from genome assembly GCF_044456065.1 of Streptomyces sp. NPDC051041. NCBI lineage: Bacteria > Bacillati > Actinomycetota > Actinomycetes > Kitasatosporales > Streptomycetaceae > Streptomyces > Streptomyces sp. NPDC051041. The sequence continues at coordinate 389,558 of NZ_JBITFM010000002.1, read as the reverse complement.
GACGTCGTAGGCGTCGAGGCGGGTCAGGACGCCCGAGGCCGGGGCCCGCACCACGTGCTGTTCGCGCGAGGTGGGCAGGGGAGCGTCCGGGTCGCCGCCCTGGGCGGCGATCATGCGGCGCCAGACGTCCATGGCCGAGCCGTCGGCCAGCGCCCTCGCCGGGTCGGCGTCCTTCAGCCCGGCCGCGTCCAGCATCTCGCGGGCCAGGGCGAGGGTCAGCTCCACCACGTCCGCCGGGCCGCCGCCCGCCAGGACCTCCAGCGACTCGCGGACCTCCAGGGCGTTGCCCGCGGTCAGGCCCAGCGGGGTCGACATGTCCGTCAGCAGCGCGACCGTCCGCACGCCGTGGTCGGTGCCCAGGCCCACCATGGTGGAGGCCAGCTCGCGGGCGTCCTCGATGGTCTTCATGAAGGCGCCGCTGCCCGCCTTCACGTCCAGGACCAGGGAGCCGGTGCCCTCGGCGATCTTCTTCGACATGATCGAGGAGGCGATGAGCGGGATCGCCTCGACCGTGCCGGTGACGTCCCGCAGGGCGTAGAGCTTCTTGTCGGCGGGGGCCAGGCCGTCGCCCGCCGCGCAGATCACCGCGCCGACGCCGTCCAGGACGGACAGCATCTCCTCGTTGGTCAGCAGCGCCCGCCAGCCCGGGATCGACTCCAGCTTGTCCAGCGTGCCGCCGGTGTGGCCGAGGCCGCGGCCCGACAGCTGGGGGACGGCCGCGCCGCAGGCCGCGACCAGCGGGGCGAGCGGCAGGGTGATCTTGTCGCCGACGCCGCCCGTGGAGTGCTTGTCCGCGGTCGGGCGGGACAGGGAGGAGAAGTCCATGCGCTCGCCGGAGGCGATCATCGCGGCCGTCCAGCGGGCGATCTCGCGGCGGTTCATGCCGTTGAGCAGGATGGCCATCGCGAGGGCCGACATCTGCTCGTCGGCCACCTCCCCGCGGGTGTACGCGTCGACGACCCAGTCGATCTGCTCGTCGCTGAGCTCGCCGCGGTCCCGCTTGGTGCGGATGACGGAGATGGCGTCCATGGCCATGGGGGTTCCTTCCGAACGTTCCGAAAGTGCGCGGCCCCTCCGATCGACTCGGAGGGGCCGCGGGGGACTCACTTGGTGAGATGCTCCGGGCCGAAGGCCTGGGGCAGCATCCGTGACAGCGGCAGGATCCCCGCCGGGGTCTCCAGCAGCAGGTCCGGGCCGCCGAACTCGTACAGCAGCTGCCGGCAGCGGCCGCACGGGACGAGGATGTCGCCGTTGCCGTCCACGCAGGTGAAGTGCGTGAGCCGGCCGCCGCCGGTGTTCTGCAGCTGCGACACCAGCCCGCACTCGGCGCACAGGCCGAGGCCGTAGGAGGCGTTCTCGACGTTGCAGCCGGTGACCGTGCGGCCGTCGTCGACCAGGGCCGCGACCCCCACCGGGTAGCCCGAGTAGGGGGCGTACGCGCGGGACATGGCCTCTCGCGCCGCCGCGCGCAGCGCCGCCCAGTCGACCCCGGCCGTCACTTGCCCTGCCCCTTCCGGTACGGCAGGCCGTCCGCCTTCGGCATGCGCAGCCGCTGGGCGGACAGGGCCAGGACGACGAGGGTGATGACGTACGGCGTGGCGGAGACGACCTGGTTGGGGACCTCGTCGGTGCCCGCGTACCAGGCGAACACCAGGGCGCCGACGACCAGGGTGATCGCGGCCTGGACGTACTTCTTGCGGACCGCGAGCCAGATCGCGCCGATGACCAGCAGCAGCGCGCCGAGCAGCAGCAGCGCGTGCACGTTCGCCGAGCCGCCGCGCAGGTTGAGGCTGTCGGTGTAGCCGAACAGGCCCGCGCCGATGGCGAGGCCGCCCGGCATCCAGTTGCCGAAGATCATCGCGGCGAGGCCGATGTAGCCGCGGCCGCTGGTCTGGCCCTCCAGGTAGAAGGGGTTGGCCACGAGGGACAGGAAGACGCCGCCGAGGCCGGCCAGGGCGCCGGAGACGATCACGGCCAGGTACTTGTACTTGTAGACGTTGACGCCGAGCGACTCGGCCGCGACCGGGTTCTCGCCGCAGGAGCGCAGGCGCAGGCCGAACGCGGTGCGCCACAGCACCCACCAGGTGCCGGGGATCAGCGCGACGGCGATCAGGGTCAGCCAGGAGACGTCGGTGACCAGGCCGCCGAGCAGGCCCGCGATGTCGGAGACGAAGAACCAGCCCTTGGCGTTCAGGTCGCGGAGCACGTCGGACAGGCCCGGGACCGTGAAGTGGCCGAGGGACTCGACCGCCGGGGACTGCTTGGCGGAGCCGCCCGGGTGGCCCTCGAAGGCCAGCGGCGCGAGGTAGCGGGTGGCGCCGAGGGCGAGGATGTTGATCGCCACACCGGAGACGATGTGGTTGACGTTGAAGGTGACGGTGACGACGGCGTGCACCAGGCCGCCGAGCGCGCCGCCGGCGAGGCCGACCAGGACGCCGGTCCACGGGCCCCACTGGAACCCGGCCCAGGCGCCGAACCAGGTGCCGAGGATCATCATGCCCTCGAGGCCGATGTTGACGACGCCCGCGCGCTCGGCCCACAGGCCGCCGAGACCGGCCAGGCCGATCGGGACGGCGAGCTGGAGCGCGGTGGACATCTGGCTGACGTTGGTGATGCCGTCGGCGCCGGTGACGATGCGGACGAGCGAGGTCAGCGCCAGCGCTCCGGCGATGATCAGCAGCAGGACGGGCCACGACAGGCGGCGGCCGGTCGGTGCCGCGGGCTGCAGTGTGGGCTGGTTGACGTCGGTCGCTGTGGTCGGAGCGGTCATCGGCCGGCCACCTCCTTCGTGGTGTTGTTGTCGGCGCCGAGGACGTGGCCGGCGGCCAGTTCCGCGCCGACCCGGCGCTGCTGGCGGCGCAGGCCCCACTCGCGGACGGCCTCGTAGGAGACGACGACCGAGAGGACGATCAGGCCCTGCATGATGACCGCGATCTCCTTGTCGTAGCCGTGGAAGTCCAGCTCGGGCGAGGCCTTGTCGAGCCAGGCCCACAGCAGGGCGGCGAAGGCGATGCCGACGGGGCTGTTGCGGCCGAGCAGGGCGATGCCGATGCCGAGGAAGCCGATGCCGGTGGGGAAGTTCAGGCTGTAGGTGTGGGTGTCGCCGAGCAGGATCGGCAGGCCGGCCAGGCCCGCGATGCCGCCGGAGATCAGCATGGCGGTGAGCACCATGCGCCGGGGGTCCACGCCGCTGGCCGCCGCGGCGCTCTCGGAGGCGCCGGAGGCGCGCAGGTCGAAGCCGAAGCGGGTGCGGTTGAGGACCACCCAGTAGCCGATGCCGAGCAGGACGGCGAGGACGACCAGGCCGTAGATCTCGCCGGCCGCGCCCAGGTCGATGCCGGGGACCCAGCCGGAGGCGTGCATCTCGCCGGTGGTGTTGTTGTTGCCGACCTTGACGCCGAAGACGTCCGGCAGCCACAGGTAGGCGATGACGGAGGTGGCGATCGCGTTCAGCATGATCGTCGCGACGACCTCGCTGACCCCGCGGGTGACCTTCAGGACGCCGGCCACGCCGGACCAGAAGGCGCCGGTGAACAGGGCGGTCAGGATCAGCAGCGGGATCTGCAGCACGGCCGGCAGGTCCAGGTGGGCGCCGACGACGGCGGCCATCATCGCGGCGAGCTGGTACTGGCCGTCGACGCCGATGTTGAACAGGTTCATCCGGAAGCCGATGGCCACCGCGAGGGCGGCGATGTAGTACATCGACGCCTGGTTGACGATCAGGACCTGGATGTCGGAGAACGCCGCCTGTTCGAACATCAGGGCGAACGGCTCGACGGGGCTCTTGCCCGAGGCGATCAGCACGATCGCGCTCAGCACGAAGGCCACGGCGAGCGCGATGACCGGTCCGGCCACCGCGAGGAGCACGCGCTCCCGGTCGAACTTCTTCATCAGCGGGCCTCGTCTTCCGGAGACTCAGCGGTCTCTTCGTGCTCCAGGTGTCCGGTGGCGGCGCCGGTCATGGCCGAGCCGAGCTCCTCGGGGGTGATGGTGGCCGGGTCGGCGTCGGCGACCAGCCTGCCGTTGTAGATGACCCGGAGGGTGTCGGACAGACCGATCAGCTCGTCCAGGTCGGCGGAGATCAGCAGCACGGCCAGGCCCTCGTGGCGGGCCGCGCGGATGTGGTCCCAGATCGCGGCCTGGGCGCCGACGTCCACGCCGCGGGTGGGGTGGGCGGCGATGAGGAAGCGCGGCTTGTGGCTCATCTCGCGGCCGACGATCAGCTTCTGCTGGTTGCCGCCGGACAGGGAGGCGGCGGTGACGTCGATGCCGGGGGTGCGCACGTCGTACGCCGTCACGATCCGGCGCGTGTCCTCCTGGGCCGCCTTCGGGTCCAGCCAGACGCCCCTGGCGTTGGGCTTCTCGGTGACGTGGCCGAGGATGCGGTTCTCCCAGAGGGGGGCCTCCAGGAGCAGGCCGTGGCGGTGGCGGTCCTCGGGGATGTAGCCGATGCCCTGCTCGCGGCGCTTGCGGGTGGGCCAGGCGGTGATCTCCTCGCCGGCGAGGACGATCGTGCCGGAGTCGGCGTGCCTGAGGCCGATCAGCGCGTCGACCAGCTCGGTCTGGCCGTTGCCCTCGACGCCGGCGATCCCCAGGACCTCGCCCGCGTGGATGGTGAAGCTGACGTCGTCCAGCAGCGCCTTGCCGCCCGGCGCCCGGAGGCTCAGCTTGTCGACGGTGATGACGGGGCGGTCGGTGACCGTCGACTCGGCCGTCTCCGGGGTCGGCAGTTCGCTGCCGACCATCATCTCGGCGAGCTGGCGCGGGGTGGTCTCGGCGGGGACGGCCGTGCCGACCGTCGTGCCGCGGCGGATGACGGTGATCTCGTCGGCCACCGACAGGACCTCGCCGAGCTTGTGCGAGATGAAGATGACCGACAGGCCCTCGGACTTCAGCTCGCGCAGGTTGGCGAAGAGCGCGTCCACCTCCTGCGGCACGAGCACGGCCGTCGGCTCGTCCAGGATCAGCGTGCGGGCGCCGCGGTAGAGGACCTTGAGGATCTCCACGCGCTGGCGGGCGGCGACGCCGAGCTCCTCGACCAGCACGTCGGGGCGCACGTCGAGGCCGTACCGCTCGGAGATCTCGTTGATCCTGCGGCGGGCCTTCGCGCCGATGCCGTACAGCTTCTCGCTGCCCAGCACCACGTTCTCCAGCACCGTGAGGTTGTCGGCGAGCATGAAGTGCTGGTGCACCATGCCGATGCCGCGGGCGATGGCGTCGGCCGGCGAGGACAGGCTGACCTGCTCGCCGTCGATGGCGATGGTGCCCTCGTCCGGCTTCTGCATGCCGTAGAGGATCTTCATCAGCGTCGACTTGCCGGCGCCGTTCTCGCCGACGAGGGCGTGCACGGTGCCCCTGTGGACGGTGAGGTGGATGTCGTGGTTGGCCACGACGCCCGGGAAACGCTTGGTGATCCCGGCGAGTTCGACGGCGGTCTGCTGACCGCCCGCCGCCGCACCGGCCGGAGGGCTGCTGGACGCGTTGATGGCGCACTCTCCTGGGGACGGGGGTCGTCTACGCGCGTAGCGCCCCTATGGCATACAAAGGGGCCGACGCACCGCGACGACGGGGTACGGGGAGCGGCCTCCCCGTACCCCGTCGTCGCGGACGCAGCCCGCGGTCACACGCTGCTCGGAGGTGATGCGGTGATCAGCTGCTCTTGACCTTGATCTCGCCGCTGACGATCTTCTCCTTGGCCGTCTCGATGGCTTCCTGGAGCTCGGTGTCGGCCTTGAACTTGGGATTGGAGTCCGCGAGGCCGACCTCGCCGGTCTTCAGATCGCCCCTGACGATACCGGTCTCGGGCTTGCCCTCCTCGACCGACTTCGCAAGGTTGTACACCGCCTTGGCGACGTCCTTCGTCGCCGAGGTGAGGATGTGGTCCTTGTACTTGGCGAGGGCTTCCTGCTTGTACTGGTCGGAGTCGACGCCGATCGCCCACACCTCGTTGGCGGCGGCGGCCTCGATCACACCCTGCCCGGACAGGCCGGCCGCCGCGTAGACGACGTCGGCCTTCTTCTCGATCTGGCCCTCGGCGGCGGCCTTGCCCTTGTCGGGGCTGGAGAAGCCGCCCTCCTCCGCGGTCTGCGTCAGGTACTGCGACAGGACCTTGATCTTCGGGTCGGTGTCCTTCACGCCCTGCTCGAAGCCCGCCTGGAACTTGTGGATCAGCGGGTTGTCCACACCGCCGACGAAGCCGACGACGCCGGTCTCGGTGCTCTCGGCGGCGGCGACGCCGGCGAGGTAGGACGCCTGCTCCTCGGCGAAGACCAGGTCGGCCACGTTCTCGGCGCTGATCGTGGAGTCGTCCACGATGCCGAAGGTGGTGTCGGGGAACTTCTCCGCGGCGCCCTTGACGGCGGCGGCGTACGCGTAGCCGACACCGATCACGGGGTTGTAGCCCTGCTTGGCCAGGGACTCCAGGCGCTGCTGCTTGTCGGCGTCGGTCTCACCGTCGGTGGGCTCGATGTCGGCCGTCGTGTAGCCGAACTCCTTCTGCGCCTTCTCCAGGCCGGCGTAGGCGGCGTCGTTGAAGGACTGGTCGCCCCTGCCGCCGACGTCGTACGCGATGGCGAGGCCCTTGTCGCCCTTCGTGTCCGCCGAGCCGGAGGTGGAGGTGCTGCCGCAGGCGGCGAGGGCGAGGGCCAGGGATGCGGTCGCCGCGCCTGCGACCGTGATCCGGGAAATCCGGCGCATGTGTGGTGCTCCTAGTCGTACAAGCGCCGGACGGTTCGGCATCGGCGCTGGTTTCGCCGCACATTAACGCGCGTAGACCGGCCTGAAAACCCCTTCTGTCCACCTTGTTATGCGCCCGTGGCCAACGCCACGCGGCGGTGCGCCGGACCCTTGCCGACCGCGAACGGGGGGTGGCGGTGGGTGACGTACGAAGCGGGCGGGCACCCGGTGCGGGTGCCCGCCCGCGACGCCGCGTCACCGGGTTTCCGCTACTCCGTCCTGACCTTGATGGAGCCGTCGACGATGCCTTCCTCGGCCTTGGCCACCGCGTCCCTGAGGCCGGGGATCCTGGCGAACTCCGGGTTGCTCTCGGAGAGGCCGACGCCGTCGACCTTCAGGTCGAAGGTCCGGGTGCCGGTGAGCGGCTCGCCGTTCTCGACGGACTCGGCCAGGGCGTACACCGCGCCGCCGACGTCCTTGAGCGCGGAGGTGAGGATGCGGTCCTTGTACTTGGCGAGGGCTTCCTGCTTGTACTGGTCGGAGTCGACGCCGATCGCCCAGATCCCCGCCTTGGCGGCGGCCTCGATCACGCCCTGCCCGGACAGGCCGGCCGCCTGGTAGACGACGTCGGCCTTCTTCTCGATCTGGCCCTCGGCGGCGGCCTTGCCCTTGTCGGGGCTGGAGAAGCCGCCCTCCTCCGCGGTCTGCGTCAGGTACTGCGAGACCACCTTCACCTGGGGGTCGGTGTCCTGCACGCCCTGCTTGTACCCGGCCTCGAACTTGTGGATCAGCGGGATGTCGACACCGCCCACGAAGCCGACGGTCTTGGACTCGGTGGCCTTGGCGGCGGCGACACCGGCGAGGTAGGACGCCTGCTCCTCGGCGAAGACCAGGGAGGCGACGTTCTTGCCCTCGACCACGGAGTCGACGATGCCGAAGGTGGTGTCCGGGTACTTCGCGGCCACGGTCTTCATCGCCGGCCCGTAGGCGAAGCCGACGCCGATGATCGGGTCGTAGCCCTGCCGGGCCAGCGAGGCCAGGCGCTGTTCCTTGTCGGCGTCGGTCTCGCCCTCGGTGGGCTCGATGTCGGCGGTCTGGTAGCCGAACTCGCTCCTGGCCTTCCGCAGGCCGGCGTAGGCGGCGTCGTTGAAGGACTGGTCGCCCCTGCCGCCGATGTCGTACGCGATGGCGAGGCCCTTGCCGCCCTTGGTGTCCTTCTCGCCGCCGCTGCTCTCGCTGCTGGTGCCGCCGCAGGCCGTGGCGGCGAGGGCGAGCGAAGCGGCCCCCACCGCGACGCGGGTCAGTCTGGATATCCGACGCATCTGAAGTTCCCCATTCTCCACAGCCCCGCAGCGGGCGCTCGGTTCGGCGCACATTAACGCGCGTAGAAACTCCTGGGAACGGGGTTCCGCGGGGCCGTTATCCATTCGTGCCGATGGCCGGTTACGTCCTTGTGAACCACCGGTTCGAAGGGGAGCGAAGAGGATCGAAAGACGCATGCGGAACGCGGTCGGCACTGCCCGGACTCCGCGCGCACCAGGCCGGCCCGCGCCCGCCCCGGCCGCGACCGGAGCGGGCCGAGGTCACCGGGGGGTGCCGAAGAACACGGCGGCGGTGAACAGCTCCACGCCGACGGTGATGGCGTGTTCGTCCACGTCGAAGTCGCCCTGGTGCAGGTCGCGCACCGTGCGCTCGCCGGGGGGACGCACGCCGAGCCGCGCCATGGCGCCGGGCACGTGCTCCAGGTACCAGGAGAAGTCCTCGCCGCCGAGGCTCTGCTCGGTGCCCTCGACGGACTCCGGCCCGCGCCGGGCGACCATGGCCTCCCGGAGCAGTTCGGTCACGGCCGGGTCGTTGACGACGGGCGGGACGCCCCGCACGTAGTTGATCTCGGACTTGGCCCGGTGCAGGTTGGCGACCTCGTCGATCGCCGCGACCACGAGGTCCGGGGCCTGCCGCCACACGTCGAGGTCCAGGCACCGCACGGTGCCCGAGAGCTCGGCGTGCTGCGGGATGACGTTCGGGGCGTGCCCGGACTCGATCCGGCCCCAGGTCACGGCGAGTCCGCTGCGGCTGTCGGCGCGCCGGGCGACCAGCGCGGGCACGTCGGTGACGACCCGGGCGACGGCGGTGACGAGGTCGGTGGTCAGGTGGGGCCGCGCGGTGTGGCCGCCGGGTCCGTCGAGCGCGATCTCCAGCCGGTCGCAGGCCGAGGTGATGGGCCCCTCGCGCAGGCCGATCCGCCCGGCGTCCACCCGGGGGTCGCAGTGCACGGCGAGGATCTGCTCGACGCCGTCCAGTCCGCCGCCGGCGATGACGTCGCCGGCGCCGCCGGGCAGCACCTCCTCCGCGGGCTGGAAGATCAGCCGCACGGGCCGGGGCAGCGCGCCCCGCCGGTGCAGCTCGGCGAGGACCAGGCCCGCGCCGAGCACCACGGTGGTGTGCACGTCATGGCCGCAGGCGTGGGCGCGGTCGGGCACGGTGGACCGGTACGGGCAGTCGCTCTTCATGTCCGGGATGGGCAGGGCGTCGATGTCGGCCCGCAGGGCGAGGATGCCCGCCTCCTGCTCCTCCGGCGCGCCGATGTCGCAGACGAGTCCGGTCCCGGTGGGGAGCACCCGCGGCTTCAGGCCGGCCTGCTCCAGCCGTTCCTTGATCGCGGCGGTGGTGCGGAACTCCTGGTTGCCGAGCTCGGGGTGCATGTGCAGATCGCGGCGGAACGCGACGAGCTCGGCACGCAGCGCCTCGGGCAGCGCGCCGGGAAGCACGGCTTCTCCTGGGAGGTCGGCCTCGGACTCTGGGGACATCAGTTGCTTCACCCTCTGAAGGGTAGGACGCCGAACCGGAAGGTTGACCTGCGATCAACAAAAGTTCAGTCCCTCGGGGGAAGAAAACCTTGCCGCCCGGCGCATGACTGTCGGCTCAGGTGGGTAAACTCGGGATTTTTCAGCCGAGTCGATCATGGAATCCATGGAGTGTGACATCAGCCACACTCCGGCACCCACCCTCTTCTCACGGATACCACGCAGCGCCGTGCTCACGCCGACCCGTTCACGTGACGGACGTCATGCGGCGGGGAAGTCCGGGCGGTCCGGTGCGGGGCTTCCGGCCGGCGCTCCGGGGCCCGGCTCGCCGGTCCGGCCGTTCCCTCCCGGGGGGAACGGCTAGACCGCGCTCACCGTCGACAGCCGGTGCACGTCCCGGGCCGTCCCCGTCACGCCCGACAGGAAGCCCTGGGCCCGGGGGGAGGCGGTGTCCGTCAGCCAGGTGGGGTCGATGTCGCAGACCGCCACCTTCACCCCCGTGCCGGCCAGGGCCAGCGGCAGGGTGTGGACGACGGTGGACGGGAAGCTCAGCACCGTGCGGCCGATCGGGCCGCGGCGGGCGATCAGCTCCAGGGGGAGGTCGGGGCGGACGACCTCCAGGCCGGTCTCCACCGCGAGCCGGTGGAGCTTCTCGGCGCTCTCGCGGCGGTGCGCGAAGTAACGGGTCGCGCCGTGGGCCGCGGCCAGGGCGCGGACGGCCGCCAGGTAGCGTTCGCCGTCCACCACCCCGGTCTCCACCAGGGACGTGCCGACCAGGTCGGCGCCCTTGGTGATGTGCGGCGGGCCGAAGCGGGCCCGGGTCCAGGCGAAGTCGTTCGCGGTCACCGTCACGCCCCGCGGCGTCTCCTGCATCGGCATGGAGGAGAAGACCTCCACGCTCCGCCGCCCGCCCGGCGTCAGCCGCCGCCGCGCCGAGGACGACACGGGGGCGAAGAGCAGGTCCCGCGGCGCCGGCCGGCCGCCCTTGCGGTGCCAGCGCACCAGCCGCTCGCCGCGGGCGAGCTGCCCGACGAACTCCATCGTGGCCGTGCCGTCGTCGACGACGACGAGGTCGCGGGCCCGGGTGATGGTCAGCAGCAGCTGGACGTACCGGGAGAAGGGGTCCCCCATCACCACCCGGGTCGCCCGGCGCAGCGGCCCCGCCAGGCCCCCGACGGTCTGGAACGGCGCCGTCGCGCCGCCCCGCGCCTCCTCCCAGCGGACCTCGTAGCCCTCCTGCCGGGCCAGCTCCGCCATGCGGCGCAGCTGACCGCGGGTCATCGGGTCGGTCGGGGACAGCACCACGAGGGTGAGCCCCGGCCCCGGAGGCGCGTCGCCCTGGGGGTTCCCCGCGCGGAGCGCGTGCGCGTGCGCCCACTCCAGCACGTTCAGAAGCTGTACCGGGCTCTCGACGAAGGCGAGAGTGCGGGGGCCGGCTGACCCGGCGCGGGGGCTCATCGGCGTACGACCGTCCCGTCGTAAGGGGGTGGTGGTGGGGTGGGGCGGGCTCAGACGGTGACCGGCTCGCCCGCCGCGGCGGCGATCTCCGCCTCGGCGACGACGCCCTGGACGCGGCGCAGCTTCTTCATCGGGCCGAGCTCGGACTCGTAGACCTTCTTCACGCCGTCGCCGAGGGACGCCTCGATGGTGCGGATGTCGCGGACCAGGCGCGCCAGGCCCTGCGGCTCGACCGAGGCGGCCTGGTCGGAGCCCCACATGGCGCGGTCGAGGGTGATGTGGCGCTCGACGAAGACGGCGCCGAGGGCGACGGCGGCGAGCGTGGTCTGCAGGCCCGTCTCGTGGCCGGAGTAGCCGATCGGGACGTTCGGGTACTCCTTCTCCAGCGTGTTGATCACGCGGAGGTTGAGCTCCTCGGCCTTCGCCGGGTAGGTGGAGGTGGCGTGGCAGAGCAGGATGTTGTCGCTGCCGAGGACCTCGACGGCGTGGCGGATCTGCTTCGGCGTCGACATGCCGGTGGACAGGATGATCGTCTTGCCGGTGGCGCGCAGGGCGCGCAGCAGCTCGTCGTCGGTGAGGGAGGCGCTGGCCACCTTGTGGGCCGGGACGTCGAACTTCTCCAGGAAGGCGACGGCCTCGGTGTCCCACGGGGAGGCGAACCAGTCGATGCCCTTCTCCTTGCAGTACTCGTCGATCCGGCGGTACTCGTCCTCGCCGAACTCCACGCGGTGGCGGTAGTCGATGTACGTCATCCGGCCCCAGGGGGTGTCGCGCTCGATGTCCCACTGGTCGCGCGGGGTGCAGATCTCCGGGGTGCGCTTCTGGAACTTGACCGCGTCGCAGCCGGCCTCGGCGGCCACGTCGATCAGCTTGAAGGCGTTCTCCAGCTCACCGTTGTGGTTGATGCCGATCTCACCGGTGACGTAGACGGGGCGGCCGGGACCGACCTCGCGGGAACCGAGCGTGCGGAGGCGGGAGTTGGTGCTCATGGCAGGAGTCGTCCTTACTTGGTGAGGGAATCGAGAGAGGGGCCGAGGATCCAGCTGGCGATCTCTCGGATCGCGCCGTCGCCACCGGGGACGGTGGTGACCGCGCGTGCGGCGCCGCGCACGACGTCGTGGGCGCTCGCGACCGCCACGGGCCAGCCGACGAGGGCGAAGCACGGGAGGTCATTGACGTCGTTGCCGACGTAGAGCACGCGCTCCGGCGCGATGCCCTGCTCCTCGCACCACTGCTTCAGCGCGAGGTCCTTCCGGTCGATGCCGTGCAGCACCGGAATCCTCAGCTTCCGGGCCCGGGCGGCGACGACCGGATTCTGCTCCGTGGACAGGATCAGCATCTTCAGGCCGCTGCGCCTGAGGGCCGCGATGCCGAGGCCGTCCCCGCGGTGCACGGAGACGAACTCCCGTCCTTCGGAGTCGATCAGCACCCTGTCGTCGGTCTGGGTGCCGTCGAAGTCGAGTACGACCGCGTCGATGTCGCCGGCGGTCGGCAGGGCGCCCGGCCGGTCCGCGTCGAACAGCGGCGCCAGCGCCCGGGCTCGGGCGAGATCGTGCGGATCGTCGATCTCCAGCACGCGGGCGGGGTCGGTGCGCACCAGCTCGGTGCGGCCGAAGAAGCGGTGCCGGTGCTCGCGGAAGCCGGCCGCGTCCATGGCGTAGGCGGCGCCGGTCTCCAGCAGGTCCTGCGGGCGGTCCTGGCGGCGGGGGCGGAAGGACTTGTCGTGGTTGACGCCGTAGCCGCCGCCGTTGCTCAGGGAATCGGCGGCGGTGACCACGCCGTCGGCGGCCGCCTCGGCGTCGGCGTCCCGCCAGAGGAAGCCGTGGAAGGGCGCGACGGTGACGGCGGTGTCGGCGCCGTTCTCGGCGACCGCGGCGGCGACCCCGTCGATGTCCTCGCGGACCACGAACGGGCTGGTGCACTGGACGAGCAGCACGATGTCCACCGGACGGCCGTGCAGCGCCTCGTGCGCGTCCATGGCGTGCAGCACGGCGGCCTCGGAGGTGGCGGTGTCGCCGGCGATGGCGGCCGGCCGCAGCACCACCTCGGCGCCGGCCTGCCGGGCGGCGGCGGCGATGGCCTGGTCGTCGGTGGAGACGACGACGTCGGTCACCAGCCGGGCGGCGCGGCACTCGCGCACGGCCCGGGCGACCAGCGGGACGCCGCCGACGGGGGCGAGGTTCTTCGCGGGCACGCCCTTGGAGCCGCCGCGGGCGGGGATCACCGCGAGCACGCGGCGCGCTCCGGCGCCCCGGCCCGCTTCCTGGTCGGACATGGGATGTACTCCTTGACGTACGGCGGCGGGTGTCGTCCCGGGACTCACAGCTCCCCCATGCGCCGGATCACCGGGGCGACCCGCTGCACGCCGTGCCGGTAGGCGCCGCGCGCCGCCCGGCGCACGATCTGCCGGACCGGTCCGGGCTCCTTGTCGGCGGCGGGCGCGCCGGGCAGCGGGGTGCCGTCCGGGCCGAGGTGGTGGCGGGCGAGGATGCCGGGCAGATAGCCGGGGGCGGTGGCGGGCGTGTAGTACGGGGTGAGCGGCGGCAGCCCGCCGGGCTGGGCGAGCAGCTCGGCGATGCGCTCGCGGGCCGCGTCGAAGGCGGTCGCGTAGGAGCCTCCCCCGGAGGGGGAGCCCCCGGCCGCGACGCCCTGCCGGGCGACCCACTCCTCGTCGGGCACCGGGCGGTGGCCGGCGTCGAGCTGGTCCCAGGAGGCGAGGCAGCCGGAGCCGACGAAGTGGTGGTTGCCCAGCGCCTCGCGCACGCCGAGGTCGGTGAGCACGACCGTGGGGATACGGCGGTGCAGCGACTCCAGCGCCGCCGTGGAGCTGACGGTCACCAGCAGGTCGGTGCGGTCGAGGACCTCGCCCATGTGCCCGTACACCAGGCGGAAGTTGGGCGGCAGGTCCGCTTTCTGCGCCAGCTTCTGGTAGGGCAGCTCCTCGATGTGGGTGGTGTGCTCGCCCGGCTTGGAGCGCAGCTTGAGCAGCACCTCGCGCTCGGGGTGCGCGCGGGCGTGCCGGATCAGCCGGTCCAGCAGGTACGTACGGTCCTTGCGGCTCTCCGGCACCGAGGGCTGGGCGGCGAAGACGACCGTGTAGGGGTCGTGCTCGCCGGTGTAGGGCTCCCCGCCCAGGAACGGCAGCGCCACCTCGGTCACCGACGAGGCGTCGGCGCCCACCCCCTCGTACACGGCGCGGAAACGCTCCGCGTCCTGGCGGGAGTTGGCGAGCACGAGGTCGGCGCCGTGCCGCAGCAGCAGGCCGTCGGCGAGCTTCTCGTAGACGACGCCGACGTAGCCGGTGACGACGACGGGCCGGTCGGCCCGGTCCTCCCAGACCCGCTTCAGGCCGTGCAGCATCGCCTGCACCCCGCCGCCGACCAGGGCGAGGACCAGGATGTCGTAGGACTCCTCGGCCATCGCCCGCAGGAACTCGACCGCGGTCACCTCGTGCAGGGCGTCCGCCTGCACGCCGACCTCCCGCAGCTGGCGGGCGGTGGGCGTGGCGCGGCCCCGCAGGAGGTAGCCGTCCAGGCGGATGTCCGAGCCGTCGGGGCCGGCCGGGGCGATGCGGTTCGCGGTGAGGGCGCCCCACTTCCACCGGGTGTCGGAATCCGCGAGGACGGCGATCCGCCGGGGCCTCGCCGTCTCCGCCGGCCCCGTCGTCGTGGTACTTGCTGCACTTGCTGGCACGCCGAAGACGCTAGGAAGCCATTTCTAGGAACCGCCCAACCCGAATGCAACAAACGGTTAACAGCACGTCGCCGAATGGCGAATCGGGCCGCCGGGAGCACGGAAAAGCGCCCGCTTCATGGCATCGCCATGCGCCGTTCACCCGACCGCAAGCCTCAGGTAAAGACGAAGGCCGGGCCGCCCCCTAACGTCGCTCACGTGCTCAAGCTCTCCGTCATCGTGCCGTTCTACAACGTGCAGCAATACGCCCCCGACACCCTCCGGAGCCTGCGCGCGAACGCGCGTGAGGACTTCGAGTTCATCCTCGTCGACGACTGCTCGACCGACGGCACACCGGACATCCTCGCGCGCGCGGAGCGCGAGCTGCCCGGCGCGGTGCTGGTCAGGCACGAGCAGAACGGCGGCCTGGCCACCGCGCGCAACACCGGCATCGACGCGGCGCGCGGCGAGTACCTGACCTTCCTGGACGGCGACGACTGGCTGGCCCCCGGCTACTACGCCCGTCTCGTCGCCCAGATCGAAGAGCTGGGCTGCGACTTCCTGCGCGTCGACCACGTCCAGTGCACCGCGCGGGCCCGTTCCGTGCACCGGGTGCCGCTCGGCCGCCGGGGCGTCGTCCTGCGCCCGCGCGACGCGATCCTGCCCACGCACCGCTCCACCTCGGTCGACTACCCCTACGCCTGGGCCGGCATCTACCACCGCCGGCTGCTCGACCGCGGTCTGCTGCACTTCCGGGACGGGCTGCGCACCGCCGAGGACCGGCCGTGGATCTGGAAGCTGCACCGGGAGGCGGAGTCCTTCGCGGTCTCCGGGCTGCTCGGCGTGTTCTACCGGCGCGGGGTGGCCTCGTCGCTCACCCAGATCGGCGACGTGCGCCAGCTCGACTTCATCCGCGCCTTCGACCAGGTCGTCGAGGAGACCGCCGCGGACCCGGACGCGGCGACCCTGCTGCCGAAGGCCGTGCGCACCTACTGCGCGATCATTTCCCACCACCTTGGATCCATCGAAAGGTTCGAGCCTCCCGTGGCCCGGAAACTGAAGTCGATGAGCGCCGCCGCGCTGCGGCGCATGCCGCAGGACGTGCTCGACCAGGCGCTCGACTCCATGGACGCCGAGCGCGCCACGCGTCTGCGCCGGCTGCGCCGCCGCCCCGCCCAGGGCGCGGAGGTGGCCGCGTGACCACGCAGATCTTCCTCGCCTCGACGCTGTACGGCACGGCCACGCTGGCCGCCGCCCTGGACGCCGGCTGCTTCGACGCCGCCGACCGGCGGATCCTGCTCGTGTCCAACAACGCGGCGACGCCGGAGACCACTCCGGCGGTCGCCGACATGCCCGGGTTCGAGCGGCTGCGCGACCGGTTCGACGACGTGGTGTCGTGGAACGAGACCATCTTCCCCTTCCACCCGGGGGGCTGGGCGCCGCGCGCGGACGACGTCCCCCTGTGGGAGCGGTACCTGCGGCTGGCCTGGGACCTCGGTGACGACGACGTGGAGCTCGCCGTCGAGTCGATCCAGGTGCATCCGGCGCTCGGCGTGGCGCAGATCTTCGTCGGCGCGCCCGTGACGGTCTACGCCGACGGCCTGATGAGCTACGGACCCACCCGCAACAAGATCGACCCGCTGGTCGGCACGCGGATCGAACGGCTGCTCCACCTCGAACTGGTGCCGGGTCTGAAACCGCTGCTGCTCACCGAGTTCGGCGTGGAGCCGGAGGTGGTGCCGACCGCCGCGTTCACCAAGGTGCTGGCCGAACTCGTCGACACCGGGGCCGAGCTGCCCCGGGTCGAGGAGCCCGCGCTGCTGCTGGGCCAGTACCTGTCCGCGCTCAACATCCTCTCCCCCGACGAGGAGGAGGACCTGCACGTGCGGATGCTGAGGGGCGCCTTCGGCCTGGGCCACACCCGCGTCGTGTTCAAGCCGCACCCGACCGCCCCGGCCCGCTACGCCCGCACCCTGGAGCAGGAGGCCGAGAAGCTCGGCGTGGACCTCACGGTGCTGGACACGCCGGTCCTGGCCGAGGTGCTGTACCAGCGGATGCGTCCGGCGCTGGTCGTCGGCTGCTTCTCCACCGCCCTGCTCACCGCGTCCGTGCTGTACCGCCTGCCGGTCGCCCGCGTGGGCACGGAGATATTGCTGGAGCGCCTCACCCCGTACGAGAACAGCAACCGCGTCCCCGTCACCATCGTCGACGCGCTGCTGCCCGAGCTGACCGACCGCGCCGCCGTCGAGGAGCAGAGCCGGAGCGCGGACACCGACGCCCTCGCCGGCCTGGTCCGGGCCGTCGGCTTCGCGATGCAGCCGAAGATCCTGCCCGAGCTGCGCCCGGAGGCCGAGCGGTACCTGGCGCGGCATCTGAACGCGCACACCCGGCGGTACTTCAAGAAGAGGCGTCTCACCTCGCTGGGACTGCCCGGCGGGGTGCCCGCCCAGCTGTCGTTCCTCCCGCGCAGCGCCACCGCGCGCCGGATCGTGCGCCGGGCCCGCGCGATCCAGAAGGCGGTGCGCCGCTGAGCACCGACGGAACGAGCGGAGAACCTTCGGGTGAATCCTTGGGGACAGGCCGGCAAAGGGTGACCCTGTCGAACAGTCGTGCCCGAACTCCCGTCCTAGGCTTCCGGTAGCGGTTCTCCTCCGGCCTGGGTGAAGGCGGTCAGGAGCGCGCCCGACAGACCCCGCAGCGTCCCGCGAAAGGCAGCAGCGTGACCGAAACGGCCGTCAGCACATCGAGGCCGCAGCCCGTCGCGGCCGCGTCCGTCCGGGAGCGGAACGCCCCGGCCGCGCCGCCGCGGGCGGCGAAGCGCCCGGGCGGCCGGCTGCGCGCCCTGGACGGGCTGCGGCTGGTCGCCGCGCTGATGGTGGCGGCGTACCACTACGGCGGGCGGGGCGGCGAGGTCACCGACGCCTGGGGCACCTCGCCCGCCCGGCAGTTCCCCACGCTGCACGAGTTCTTCGCCTACGGCTGTCTCGGCGTGCAGGTCTTCTTCGTGATCAGCGGTTTCGTGATCTGCATGAGCGGCTGGGGCCGCCCGCTGGCGTCGTTCTTCGCCTCCCGCGCGTCCCGTCTGCTGCCCGCCTACTGGGTGGCGGTCGTGCTGGTGACGGCGGTGTTCGCCCTGCCGGCGGTCGCCTACGAGGCGGTGTCGCCGAGCGACGCGCTGGTGAACCTGACGATGCTGCAGCAGCCCCTGGGCGCGGACCGGGTGCTGGGCGTGTGCTGGACGCTGTGGGCGGAGATCCGCTTCTACGCCCTGTTCGCGCTGTGCGTCGTCCTGCCCGGGGCCAATCGCCACCGGGTCGTCCTGTTCTGCGCGGGCTGGACCCTGGCGGCGGCGATCGCCCAGGCCGCGAACGAGCCGCTGCTGGACCTGGTCCTGATGCCCGAGTACGCCCCGTTCTTCATCGGCGGCATCGGCCTCTACCTGGTCCACCGCGACCGGCGGGACGCCTGCGCGTGGGGCATCGTGGGGGTGAGCTGGCTGATCGGGCAGCACCACGCGGTCCGGGAACTCTGGCACGCGCCGAGCGTGGACGCCTTCTCCTACCGCTCGTCGTTCGGGATCGTCCTCGTGGTGACGCTCGGTTTCGCGGCGGTGGCGGCGATCGCGCTGGGCTGGCTGCAGTGGGCGAACTGGCGCTGGCTGACCGTGGCGGGCGCGCTGACCTACCCGTTCTACCTGGTCCACGAGCACCTCGGCTGGGTGGTGATCCACGCCCTGCACCGCGGTCTGCACCTGGCGTCGGCGCCGACCTTCGCCCTGACGGTGGCCTCGATGCTGCTGCTGGCCTGGCTGCTGAACCGGTTCGTCGAGGAGCCGCTGACCCCCCGCCTGCGGTCGGCGCTCTCCCGGGCGCGCTGACCCTTCACGGGACGTGCGGCCGGCCGGCGGTCCGCCCTCGGATCCGCCGCCGGCGCTCGTGGCGGACGTCCGGATCACGGGCCTGGACCGCGCCCACTGGCACATCCTCCCGCCGCGCGGGGACGACCAGGGACTCCTCACGGTGCGCCCGCGCGCCGGGACCGATAACTTCCAGGCCGTCGCCCGTTTCCCGGAGGGCACCGCGGTGGGCCTCCCCCGGCCGGCCTCGCGGACCACGCGGCCCGCTTCGGCCGGGGCTGAGCCGTCAGGCGCCGGCCAGCGTCAGCTTCACGGCGAACCCGAGGAACAGCGCGCCCGCCGCCGAGGTGGCCGTCGCCGACAGCCGCTTGCGGCGCCGGAAGGCGGCGGCCAGCCTGGTGCCGCTGAAGATCAGCGCGCTGAGGTACAGGAAGCTGAAGAGCTGGGCGAAGGCGCCGAGGACGACGAAGGAGAGGGCCGGGTACGCATAGCCCGGGTCGACGAACTGCACGAAGAAGGCGACGAAGAACAGGATCGCCTTCGGGTTGCACAGGCTGATGATCAGCGCCCGCCGGAACGGCCGCTCGTCGCTCCCGGCAGCAACGGCCGGCGCCCCCTCCGCCACCCGCTCCCGCCGGGTCCGCCACATCGCCCACGCGGCCCGCAGCATCCCGACCGCGAGCCAGGTCAGGTACCCGGCGCCGGCGTACTTCACGATCCCGAACAGCACGGCGTTGGCCTGCAGCAGCGAGGCGACCCCGGCCGCCGACAGGGTCATCAGCACGGTGTCCCCGCACCACACCCCGGCCGCCCCCCGGTACCCGGCGCGGACGCCGTGACGGGCGGCGACGGACAGCACGTAGAGGGAGTTGGGGCCGGGCAGCAGGACGATGAGGATCAGGCCCGCGAGGTAGGTGGGGAGGTCTATGACGCCGAACATGACAGGGAGTGTCGCACGGCGGCCCGCCGGGTCAGAACGCGTCCGACGGCACGTACGTCCCCCACACCTCGCGCAGCGCGTTGCACACCTCGCCCACCGTCGCCCGGGCCCGCAGCGCCTCCTTCATCGGGTACAGGACGTTGTCCTCGCCCTCGGCGGCCTTCCTCAGCGCGGCCAGCGCCGTGTCCACCGCCCGCTGGTCGCGCTCGGCGCGCAGCTTCGCGAGCCGTTCCGCCTGCTGGGCCTCGATGGCCGGGTCCACGCGCAGCGGCTCGTAGGGCTCCTCCTCGTCGAGCTGGAAGCGGTTGACGCCGACCACGACCCGTTCGCCGGAGTCGGTCTCCTGGGCGATGCGGTAGGCGTTGCGCTCGATCTCGCTCTTCTGGAAGCCGCGCTCGATGGCGTCGACCGCGCCGCCGAGGTCCTCCACCTTCCGCATCAGCTCCAGAGCGGCCGCCTCCACGTCGTCGGTCATCTTCTCGATGACGTACGAACCCGCGAAGGGGTCGACCGTCGCCGTCACGTCCGTCTCGTGGGCGAGGACCTGCTGGGTGCGCAGGGCGAGCCGGGCGCTCTTGTCGGTCGGCAGCGCGATCGCCTCGTCGAAGGAGTTGGTGTGCAGCGACTGGGTGCCGCCGAGGACCGCGGCCAGCGCCTGCACGGCGACGCGCACGAGGTTCACCTCGGGCTGCTGGGCCGTCAGCTGCACCCCGGCGGTCTGCGTGTGGAAGCGCAGCATCAGCGACTTGGGGTTCTCGGCGCCGAACTCCTCCTTCATCACCCGCGCCCAGATCCGGCGCGCGGCGCGGAACTTGGCGACCTCCTCCAGGATCGTGGTGCGGGCGACGAAGAAGAAGGACAGGCGGGGCGCGAAGTCGTCGACGTCCATGCCGGCCGCGACCGCGGTGCGGACGTACTCGATGCCGTCGGCGAGGGTGAAGGCGATCTCCTGCGCGGGGGAGGCGCCGGCCTCGGCCATGTGGTAGCCGGAGATCGAGATCGTGTTCCACTTCGGGATCTCGGCCCGGCAGTACTGGAAGATGTCGGCGATCAGGCGCAGGGAGGGCTTGGGCGGGAAGATGTACGTCCCGCGCGCGATGTACTCCTTGAGCACGTCGTTCTGGATCGTGCCGGTGAGCTTGTCGGCGCTGACGCCCTGCTCCTCGGCGACCAGCTGGTAGAGGAGCAGCAGCAGCGCGGCCGGGGCGTTGATCGTCATCGACGTGGACACCTTGTCCAGCGGGATGCCGTCGAACAGCACCCGCATGTCGTCGATCGAGTCGATGGCGACGCCCACCTTGCCGACCTCGCCGTGCGCGATCGGGGCGTCGGAGTCGTGGCCCATCTGGGTGGGCAGGTCGAAGGCGACCGACAGGCCCGTGGTGCCGTTGGCGATCAGCTGCTTGTAGCGGGCGTTGGACTCCACGGCCGTGCCGAAACCGGCGTACTGGCGCATCGTCCAGGGGCGGCCGGTGTACATCGTCGGGTACACGCCGCGGGTGAAGGGGTACGCCCCCGGCTCGCCCAGCTTCTCGGCCGGATCCCAGCCCTCCAGGTCCTCCGGCCCGTAGACCGGCTCGATGGGCAGTCCGGACTCCGACTCACGCGCCATGGTGTGTGCCTCCCGCTGAGCAGTTGTGCGGCGGATACTCGCCCGTTACCCGCCAGTACAGGCCGACCCTTCGACGGACTGTAGCGGCGGGCGAGCACCTGGTGGACCGGGGCGGACTGGGACCTTGCTCACAGCCGCGCCGCGGCCCCGGTCACAACCATGCCGTGCCGTTCGCGGCAAGTCATCCGCGGGGAACATCCCAGGGGACGCCGGAACGGGCCGGGCGGACGCGACGAGACGGCGGGGGGCCGTGGTGCGCAGGACGGGCAGGAACGGGGCGATCGGTGCGCTGCTGGCGCTGGCGGCGGTGGGCGGCTGCACCGTCCAGGGGACGGGCGCGGACGGCGGGCACCGTTCACCGGTGCGCGTCGACGTCCCCACCGCGCCCCCGGCCGCCTCCTCCGCCGGCGGCGGGCCGGAAGCACCGCCGCCGGCGGGGGCGGCGCCGGCCGTGCTGTGGTCCCGCGGTGACACCGGCCGGGACGTGCGCGAGCTCCAGGCCCGGCTGCGCCAGGTCGAGTGGCTCCTCGACGGGCCGACCGGGACGTACGACGACCTGACGGAGCGCGCGGTCCGCGGCTTCCAGGGCAAGCGCGGGCTGCCGCCGACCGGGCGGACCGACACCGTCACCTGGCGGCGGCTGCTGGACATGACCCGCGAACCGGGCCACTGGGAGCTGTACCTGATGGGCGGACAGCCCGCCGACGCGCCGGACGCCCGCTGCCTGACCGGCCGGGTGCTGTGCATCAGCAAGTCGACCCGGACGCTGCGCTGGATGATCGACGGGCGGACCGTGTCGACGATGGCGGTCCGGTTCGGCTCGCGGTACACACCGACCCGGGAGGGCGTGTTCCAGGTGTACTGGAAGTCCCGGCACCACTGGTCGACGCTGTACGACGCGTCCATGCCGTACGCGATGTTCTTCAGCGGCGGCCAGGCCGTGCACTTCTCCTCCGACTTCGCGGCCCGCGGCTACGCCGGCGCCTCGCACGGCTGCGTCAACGTACGGGACGAGGCGGCGATCGCGGACCTGTACGCGCAGGTGAGGAAGGGCGACAAGGTCGTCGTCCACTGGTGAGGGAGGAAAGAGGGGCGCGGACGGGACCGGGGGAACGTGTCCCGCCCGCGCCAGGTGCACGAGCCGCGGGTACGGGGGGAACCCCGGCTCCGTGCGACGGCCGATGACCAGTCGGCTCACTCATGACTGCGCCGCGGCGGGCGAAAGTGTCACACCCTTGGCGAAGAAATTTTCACCGCTCCCGAAACGGGTGATGAAACCGCAGGTCAGAGAGGTCTAGGAGGCCGAGCGCGCCGCCTTGGAGGTGGCGCGGCCGCCGCTCCCGCCGTCCTTGGCCTTGCCCTCGGCCTTGCCCTTCTCGTCGCCCTCGCCCTCTTCGGCCGCTCCGCCGGCCTTGCCGTTGTCGCCGTTGCTGCCGTTGTCGCCGTTGTTGCCGTTCGCGTTCCCGTTGGCGCCGTTCCCGTGGCCGGCGTTGGCGTTCCCGTTGCCGCCGTTCCCGTTGCCGCCGTTCCCGTTGTCGGCGTTCCCGTTGCCGCCGTTGCCGTTCCCGCCGTTCGCGTTCCCGTTGCCGCTCCTGTCGCTGTTGCCGCTGCCGTTCCCGTTGCCGCCGCTGTTGCCGCTGCCGTTCCCGTTGCCGCCGCTGTTGCCGCCGTTCCCGCTCGGCTCGTCGGTCCCGGCGGATTCGCCGGACCTGCCGTTCCGGTCGCCCTGGCCGTTCCGGCCGGTGGCTCCGGTGTCCTCGGCGGTCCCGGCACCGTCGCCGCTGCCGGTCAGGACGCCCTCGCAGTACGCCCACACGCGGGAGGAACTGCCCGCCGCGCCCTCCAGCGCGCGCTTGCGGGCGGCGGTCAGTTCCTCGCCGGCGCGGACGTCGCGGCACGCGGCGACGACCTCCCGTCCGTTCCCGGCGGCCGGGCCGCGCTCCGCGGCCGTGTCACCGTCCGCCCCGGCTTCCCCGCGCGCCGAGCCCTCGGGTCCGGTCTCGTCCCGGGTGGTGCCCCAGGGCGAGGGCGACGCCGACGGGCGGTCGGGGGCCGCGGTGGACGCGGCGGGCTCCGGTTCGCCGTCGAACGGCATCGGGAGGACTCCGGTTCCGGCCGCGACCGCGATCCCGCCGACCGCGCCGACGGCCAGGGCGGCGGCCAGCGCCAGGCGTACCGGACGGCCCCAGCGGGGGCGCCGGCCGACGCCGTCCCGGCCGCCGGCCCGCACCGGCCCGGCGCCGGAAGGCTGGGCTCCGGCGGGCCGGCCGAGGTCGGCGCGCTCGGCGTCCCGCTCCGCGCGGGCCTTGCGGAAGGCAGCCAGGGCGGCGGCCTCGCCGGGGAGTTCCTCGCTGGTCGGCGAGGGTGTCACGGACAGGGCGCCGAGGGCTTCGGCGAGCCGCTCGGCCTCGTCGCGATGGGCGGCGTCGACGGCTTCGAGGGACTCTCCGCGCAGTAAGAGCTCCGCCGTTTCGCGGTCCAGCCACTTGTACTGCTCGTCGGCCATCACATGTCCTTCTGCGTCCGCGTCCGCGCGTGCGTCACACCGGCGGACGTCACCGCACGGCCGCGCGGTTCTCGCTGAGCGGGCAGCGCGCCGAGCACGCCGGCCGATTCCGGATCGTCGCCGAGCAGCTCGGCCAGGCGCCTGAGACCGCGGTGCGCCGCCGTCCGTACGGCACCCGGACGCTTGCCCAGGGTCTCGGCGGCGGTCTTGGCGTCGAGACCCACGACCACCCGCAGGACGACGGCTTCGGCCTGGTCCTGCGGCAGCCGGGCGATCAGGGAGAGCGTACTGTCGGTGGCCAGGGCCTCGATGGCCTCGCCCGCGGTGTCGGACTCGGCGGGCTTGCCGGTCAGCTCGGTCTCGTCGCCGCCGATCGCGGGCCGGCGTCCCCGCATCCGGATGTGGTCCAGGGCGCGGTTGCGGGCGATCCGGGCGGCCCAGCCGCGGAACCGGTCCGCGTCACCGCTGAACCGCCCCAGGTCACGGGCGATCTGCAGCCACGCCTCGGAGGTCACGTCCTCCGCGTCCGGGTCGCCGACCAGCGTCCGCACGTATCCCAGCAGCCGCGGATGCACCGCGCGGTACACCGTCCGGAACGCGGTCTCGTCCCCGTCCTGTGCCGCACGCACCGCGGCCGTCAGCTCCGCGTCGTCCCCCAGCACCGCGCGCGCCCTTCTGCACCTTGACCGGCGCCGCTCTCGCGCACCGGGTTCTCGCCGTCGTGGTTGCTCGTCCGATGGTCGCGGCCGTTCGTACGGCCGCGGGTGGTTGCGGTGGTCACCGCAGGTGGCAGCGGGGGACGGATGCCCTCCGCAGTTCGGCGCGAAAGGCACGTTACGTCGTCAAACCGTTCCTCGTCCATGTTTGTAGAAGATGCAACTAACCCGTGACGCAAGGGGGTGTGACACAAACGGCGGGCACGGCGCTGTAGGGAGTACGGGCCGCCGCGCGGCCCGTACCGCGCGACGGCCGGGGCCTCTCCTGTGGGGGGTGGCGGCCCCGGCCGTTGCCTCGGCGGCGAGGACCGCGGGGTCCGTCGGTGCGTCACCGTCGCCGGGGAGCCGGACGACGGCGGACGCGCACGGGCTCCGCCGGGTCACGGGTTCTTGGAGGCGGCCTCGCCCGCACCGGCGCCCGCGCCGCCCGCGCCCGCACCCGCGTTGCCGCGGCTGCCGCCCGCACCCGTACTCGCGCTGCCGTTGCCGCTGCCCGCACCGCTGCTGGCCCCGCCCGCACCGCTGCTGGCCCCGCCCGCACCGCCGTCCGGACCGGGGGTGCCGTCACCGGTGCCCGGCCCGGTTCCGCCCGTCCCCCGCGCCGGCCGCCCGGCGCAGTACGCGGCGACCTCGTCCGCACCGCCCGCCGTCTCGACGAGCCGCTGCCAGGCACGCGCGTCCAGCGCCCTGCCCCGGCCCCCGACCCGCTCGTAGGCGCGGCAGTGCGCCTCGGTCTCCCGGGCCGTCCCCGGACGGCCCGGCCCGCCGGAGGAGGTGCCGGAGGCCGTGGCGGCCGGGGCGGCGGGGGTGCCGGAGGCCGTGGCGGCGGGGGCGTCGGAGGCCGTGGCGGCGGGGTCCGGGATCCGGTGGGGCGGGGCGCTCGTCGCGGGGCGGGGGCGGGGCGCGTCGTCACCGGCGTCCGGGGCGGAACCCGCCGTGCCGACCGCGGCGAACGCGACGCCGCCCAGGGCGAGGCCCGCGAGGAGCACGGAGAACGTGACCCGCGGCGGGCGGCCCGCCCGCCACCGCTCCCGGGGCCGCCAGTCGTCCCGGCGGCGGGTGCGCGTCGGGTGCGCCCCCGCGGCCCGGGCGGCGCGGAACGCGGCCACGGCGCGCTGCTCGGCCTCGGCGTCGATCTCGTCCGCGCGCATCACGGCGGCGAGCAGCGCCTCCAGTCCGGCGGTGTCGGCGGTGCTGCGGGGGCCGGAGGCGACGTGGCCGGGGTGCGCACGCCGACGGCCGCCGGAGCCGCCGTCGCTTCGCCGTTCACCCATGTTCGCTTCCGTCCCTGTCCGGCCCGCCGGGCCCGCTCGCTCCGGTGGGTCCGTCCGCCCGGCCCCGCGGCCCGTGGCCGACACCGTTCACTTCGACTCACCCAGCGTCCTCGGCGCCTCATCCGTCACACCTTCGGCGCCCAGTTGCCTGGCCAGGCGCTTCAGCCCCCGGTACGCGGCCGTGCGGACCGCTCCGGGCCGCTTGCCGAGGACGCGCGCGGCGGCCGGGCCGTCGAGGCCGACCACGACCCGCAGCAGCACGGCCTCGGCCTGGTCGCGCGGCAGCCCGCGGACCAGTTCGAGGGCGCGCTCGGTGGACATGGCCTCCAGCGCCTGGTCGTGGGTGCTGTGCGGGCCCGGCATGTCCAGGACGTCCTGTTCCAGCGCCGCCGGGCGGGGCCGCACCTTCCGGCGGCGCAGATGGTCCAGCGCCCGGTGCCGGGCGATGGTCGCCGTCCAGCCGCGGAAGCCGGCGCCGTCGCCCCTGAACCGCCCGAGGTCCCGGGCGATCTCCAGCCAGGCGTCGGACGCCACGTCCTCGGCGTCGTCGCCCACCAGCCCGCGCAGATAGCCCAGCAGGCCGGGCTGCACGATCCGGTAGGCGACCGCGAACGCGGCCTCGTCACCGTCCTGGGCCCGCGCGACGGCCGCGCCCAATTCCCCGTCGTACGCCTGCGCGCGGCGGGGTTCCCCTCCGTGGCCCAAGAAACGTCCTCGTCCGTACCGAGTCACCGGCGAGCCCCGGTGAGCCCGCACCGTGTGGCACGGCAGGCCGCGCCACGCCTCCAAGGTCATCAGCGTCGGCTCGCACGGAAATGTCACAGTCGCCCGCCGCCCCGCGGGCCCGGGAGCGCGCCGCGGCCCGGCGTCACCCGGTGCGCGCCCCCCGCACCGCGGTCCGCCGCGCCCGCCCGTGCAGCGTCAGGTAGAAGGTCCGCAACGACTCCTCCGGGCCGCCGGTCCGGAAGCGGTTGTGGACCTTGCCGATCGGGTTCCAGACCCGCCCGTCCGGCATCCGCACGCCGACCGGCTGGCCGAAGCAGGCCCGCTGGTCGGCGTCGAGGTCCACCCAGACCGCCCCCGCGCGGCGCACCAGCACCTCGCCGACGTACGCCCCGAGGCCGAGGAGGACGGCCTGCGCCCGCTCCCCGTCGGCGCCGCCCTTGCGCAGCCCGTCGATCAGGAAGTCGACGACGCGCAGGCTGGCCACGGAGTAGTCCAGCGGCAGCCGGTGGCGGGCGGTGACCCCGGTGACGAACCCCGTCGCGTACGTCCGCATCCCGCGCGCGCCCGGCGCCCGCCCGTCCGTCTCGCCCATCCCCGGCCCCGCCCCTTCTCCCGGCCCGCGGAACGCCTCCCGCACGGCTCCTTCGCTGAACCAGCGGATGCGGCGCGGTGAACGTCACGCGCCGGGAACGGGCCGGGGACGGGCCAGCGGGCGCGCCGCGCGGGCACACCGGCCGCGCCGCCCCGCCGCCCGCTCCTCAGGGCCGGTCCCCGTCCGTCGCGTCCCGGCACAGCAGCCGCAGCGAGCCGTCGCCGGCGAAGCAGCGGCGGGCCTCGTCGATCGGGTCCCACAGACGACCGTCGGGGGTGCGCACCCAGTGGTCGCCGCCCGCCGCCCACCACTCGGCGCCCGTCCGGCGGATGATCACCTCGCCGGCGTACGCGCCGAGTCCGCGCAGCACCGCCTCGACGGCGGCGTACGGCGCCCCCTCCCGCCGGATGCTCTCGATCATCCGGTCGACGCGCCACAGGCTCTGCACCGAGTAGTCGAGGCGCAGCCGTGCTCCCTCGCGCATCGTGGCCACCGCGTCCGCCGCCCAGCGCACCGGCTTCGCCGCCGCCTGGGGCCTGGTCTCCTGCCGTGTCGTCGTCACATCCGGAAGAGCGCGGTCGTGGCGCGTTTCGTCACCCGGATCCGGCCGGTGCCCGCAACCGGCGCAGGACCGCCCCACCTCCGTCGCAGGACGGTCACAGGACTTTTCCAGCGGCGGGGTTCCTCCGGAGCGGCGGCCCGGCGCCCGGGCGGGTCACAGGGGGACGACGCCCAGCCGGTCGAGGAACCGGAACAGCAGGTCCTCGGCCAGGGGGTCGGGGTCGGCGGTGAGCACGTCGAGCAGTTCACCGGCGTCCGCGGTGCGCCCGGCCTCGGCGGCCCAGGCGACGGCCCGCCCGGCGGCGTCGCGCGGCTCCAGGAAGTAGTCCTCCAGCGTCAGCCCCTCCCGGCCGGCGTCCAGGTACCCGGCCGTCGCCGCCCGCGCCAGGCAGGTCGTCCACGCCCCGCTCCCGGGCGCCGCCGCCTCCACCACCACGCAGTCGCTGCCCATGACGTACCCGAAGAGCGCGGGCGCCCCGGTCGCGCGGGCCAGGTCGTTCATGTTGCCGACGTCGCCGTCGCCGCCCGGGTACTCCCACACCTGCCACCCGTCCGGCGCCGACCGGTACAGCCGCACGCCCTCGGCGTCCGGCAGTCCCGCCGCCTCCGTGAGCGGCCGTGCGCAGCGGCCCACGACGAAGTACCCCCAGTAGCCCATGTCCGTCCCCCCGGCGCGTCGGTTCGGCTCGGGCCGAATACACCACAGCGGTGCGGCGGTCCGCAGCCGAACCGGGCGATCCGCGCCGGGGCGGGCGGCCGGGCGTCAGCCGAGCCGGTCCGCCAGGGCCGTGAACTCCGTCCAGGACAGCTCCGGCTCGCGCGGGTCCCACAGCTTCTGGACCGTCGCCCGCAGCGGCAGCCGGATCCCGGCCGCGACCTGGTCCTGGGTCTGGGAGCCCGACAGGTCGCACCAGACGGCGAAGGACCCGCCGAGGATCTGGTCGTCGTAGGACGCGGGCACGGCCGTGCTGCCGCGCAACACGCGCGGGGTCCACTCCTCGTAGATCCGCCGCCCGGTGGGGTAGACGAAGGTCTGCGGCTCGCCGAGGACGTAGTACAGGTACTCGTCGTTGTAGTTCAGCACCTTCCGCCCGGCGCTCAGGTACTCCGCCGGCTGCCGGGCGCCGATCTCCTTGCCGGTCCAGTAGGCGACCTGGAGGTCCCCGGCGGGCCGTACGGAGGTGTCCCGGAAGAAGCCGTCGTTCCAGGCCCGCGGCGTCCTGCCGTGGGCCCGGACGGTGTCGGCCCGGTCGTTGAGCCAGCCGGTGGCCAGGTCGGCGACGGTCCCGCCGGCGCCGTACGCCTTCCGGGCGGCGGCGGCCAGCTGCGGGTAGGACGCCTCCGGGTCCGCCGCGGTCAGCGCCTGGTACTCGTCGCCGCCCAAGTGCCACTGGCTGCCGGGGAAGAGGCCGGCGTACTCGTCCAGCAGGTCGTCGACGATCTCGGCGGAGGCGTCCTTCGAGATGTCGATCGCGCCGCGGGTGGCCACGCCGCCGGCGTTGCGCAGCTGCAGGTCGGGGTGGGCGGCGATCACCGCGCCGAGGTGGCCGGGCGAGTCGATCTCGGGCACGACCGTGATGTGCCGGCTCTCGGCCAGCTCGACGATCTTCCTGACCTCCGCCTTCGTCAGGTGCTGCGCGGACACGACCTCCGGGTGGGAGTCGGACTCGATGCGGAACCCCTGGTCGTCGGAGAAGTGCAGCCCCAGCTCGTTGAACTTCAGGTCGCCCAGCTCGCGGATCCGGTCCTCGATCCAGCCGGCCGTGAAGTGCTTGCGGGCGATGTCCAGCATCAGCCCGCGCCGCGGCTTGGCCGGCTCGTCCCGCACGACGCCCTCCGGCGCCGCGCCGCCCCCGCGCACCGCCTGCTTCAGGGTGCGCGTGCCGTAGAAGACGCCCGCGTCGGCGGGCCCGCTGATGTCCACCCGCCCGCCGCGCACGGTCATGGTGTACGACTCCGGGCCCGCGCCCCCGCCCCTGTTCAGCGCCAGCCGTACGTCCCCGGCCCGCACGTCGTCCCGCTCGCCCGCGTAGGTCAGCCCCAGCTCGCCGGCGATCAGCCGCCCCTCGTCGGCCAGACGGGCGTCGTCCACCACCACCCGGTGCCCGGGCGCCGGCTTCCAGCCCGGCCCGCGCGCCGGGGTGTGCGAGCGCACGGCGGGGATCGTGCGGGGGGCACGGGACAGGGGGTAGCTGCGCGTGGGGCCGGGCGAGGCCTCGGACGTTCCGCCGGAGGGCTGCGCCACCGAGCCCGCCGGGCCGTCGCCGTCGGCCGCCCGGAGGGCGATGCCCGCTCCGGCCGCGACCGCCAGGGCGGCCACCGCTGCGACCACCAGCCGCCGCTGCTTCACCTTGCGCGCCGGGGGCCGGCGTCTGTGCTGACTCACTGCGCCAACCTACGACCCGTCACCGTCGGCCACCGTCCACCACACGTTCTGAAACTCTCCCTTCCGAGTGAAATTCGGACATCGGTCGGACGCGTCCTGGTGTCACTCGATAACGTGACCATCACAGCTCTCACATCATCCACTGCCGACACACACGCGACGCCCACAGGGGCGCCACCGACTCCCACCGCCGAGGACCCACTCTGCTGTCCACTCCGCTGGAGCACTTCAACGCCGCCCCCGCCGAGGAGGCCCGACGCGTCCTCCTCACCTGCCTGCACAGCCGGGCCTGGGCCGACCGCGTCACCGCCCACCGCCCCTACCCCGACCTGGACACCCTCCTGGCCGCGGCCGACGAGGCGGCGTACGACCTGGCCGCCGCGGACCTGGCGCAGGCCCTGGCCGCCGAGCCCCTGCCGAGGCTGCCGGCCGGCGCCTACTCCGCGGCCCACACGGCGCTGAGCGCGGCGAACGCTGCCTACGAGGCGAGATTCGGACACGTCTTCGTCATCTGCCTGGACGGCCTGGCCGGGGACGAGGTCCTGAATCACCTTCTGGCGGCCATCCGGTCACGTTTGGCCAACGATCCGGAGGAGGAGCGGGCGGTGACCGCGGAGGAGCTCCGCCGCCTCGCCCGGGGCAGGCTGGCCAGAGCCCTCGCGAGCGCGGGACCGCGGCCCGGCGCACGGCTCCGCCCCAGGGGCGTGACCAGCCACAACACGTCGGCGGGCGGGCGATAGCCGGGCATAGCGCCCGAAAGCCGCCCGGCCCGCCTCCTCCGCGTGCCAGGTTGATCACACCGGCAGCCCCCGGCTGAGTACCGCAGACCCACGTGGCTACGATGCTGGGGGCCGGTGGACCGTACCCGGCCGGGCCCGACCGACACCGAAGCCGGCGCGGCCCTTATCGTCCCGCTCCCGGAGGGTTCTTCCGTGCCGGCTGGAACGCTGTACCGCGGCCGGGAAGGAATGTGGTCCTGGGTGGCTCACCGAGTCACCGGCGTCCTCATTTTCTTCTTCCTGTTCGTTCACGTGCTGGACACCGCACTCGTGCGGGTGTCCCCCGAGGCCTACGACGAGGTCGTGGCCACCTACAAGACGCCGATCGTCGCGCTGCTGGAGTACGGCCTCGTCGCCGCCATCCTCTTCCACGCGCTCAACGGCCTGCGCGTCATCGCCGTCGACTTCTGGATCAAGGGCGCGCGCTACCAGAAGCAGATGCTCTGGACCGTCGTCGGCCTGTGGCTCGTGCTGATGATCGGGGCGATCTACCCCGTCCTCGGCCACGCCGCTCGTGAACTGTTCGGGAGCTGACGTCCATGTCCACGACTGAGAAGACCGCTGCCGGTGTCGGCCCCGTCGAGGGCGGCGCCGTGTACAACGTCGACAACCCCGCGCCCCTCATCGAGGCCCCGCGCAAGCGCACCAAGAAGACCCCGAGGTCCACGCGGGGCAACTTCGAGATGGCCGCCTGGCTGTTCATGCGCCTGTCCGGCGTGGTGCTGGTGGTCCTGGTCATCGGCCACCTGCTGATCCAGCTCGTGCTGGACGGCGGTGTCTCCAAGATCGGTTTCGCCTTCGTGGCGGGCCGCTGGGCCTCGCCGTTCTGGCAGGTCTGGGACCTGCTGATGCTGTGGCTGGCGATGCTCCACGGCGCCAACGGCCTGCGCACGGTCATCAACGACTACTCCGAGCACGCGAGCACCCGTCTGTGGCTGAAGAGCCTGCTCTACACCGCCACGGTGTTCACCATCCTGCTGGGCACGCTGGTGATCTTCACCTTCGACCCGAACATCCGCTAGGCACGGGGCTGCGAGAAACATGAAGATCCACAAGTACGACACCGTCATCGTCGGCGCCGGCGGCGCCGGTATGCGTGCCGCCATCGAGGCGACCAAGCGCAGCCGCACCGCCGTGCTCACCAAGCTCTACCCGACCCGCTCCCACACGGGCGCCGCGCAGGGCGGCATGGCCGCCGCGCTGGCCAACGTGGAGGAGGACAACTGGGAGTGGCACACCTTCGACACGGTCAAGGGCGGTGACTACCTGGTCGACCAGGACGCCGCCGAGATCCTGGCGAAGGAGGCCATCGACTCCGTCCTCGACCTGGAGAAGATGGGCCTGCCGTTCAACCGCACCCCGAACGGCACCATCGACCAGCGCCGCTTCGGCGGTCACAGCCGCAACCACGGCGAGGCCCCGGTCCGCCGGTCCTGCTACGCGGCCGACCGCACCGGCCACATGATCCTCCAGACGCTGTACCAGAACTGCGTCAAGGAGGGCGTGGAGTTCTTCAACGAGTTCTACGTCCTCGACCAGCTGATCACCGAGGTCGACGGCGTCAAGCGCTCGGCCGGTGTCGTGGCGTACGAGCTGGCGACCGGCGAGATCCACGTCTTCCAGGCGAAGGCCGTGATCTACGCCTCCGGCGGCTGCGGCAAGTTCTTCAAGGTGACGTCGAACGCGCACACGCTGACCGGCGACGGCCAGGCGGCCGTGTACCGGCGGGGCATCCCGCTGGAGGACATGGAGTTCTTCCAGTTCCACCCGACCGGCATCTGGCGCATGGGCATCCTCCTGACCGAGGGCGCCCGCGGTGAGGGCGGCATCCTCCGCAACAAGGACGGCGAGCGCTTCATGGAGAAGTACGCGCCGGTGATGAAGGACCTGGCGTCCCGTGACGTCGTGTCCCGGTCCATCTACACGGAGATCCGCGAAGGCCGCGGCTGCGGTCCCGAGGGCGACCACGTCTACCTGGACCTCACCCACCTCCCGCCGGAGCAGCTGGACGCCAAGCTGCCGGACATCACCGAGTTCGCCCGCACCTACCTCGGCATCGAGCCGTACACGGACCCGATCCCGATCCAGCCGACCGCGCACTACGCGATGGGCGGCATCCCGACCAACGTGATGGGCGAGGTGCTCGCCGACAACACCACCGTGGTGCCGGGTCTGTACGCGGCCGGCGAGGTCGCCTGCGTGTCCGTGCACGGCGCCAACCGCCTCGGCACCAACTCGCTGCTGGACATCAACGTCTTCGGCAAGCGGGCCGGCATCGCGGCGGCGGAGTACTCGCAGAAGGCGGACTTCGTCGAGCTGCCCGAGGACCCGGAGGCGTTCGTCGTCGGGCAGATCGAGCGGCTGCGCTCCTCCACCGGCAACGAGCGGGTCGCCACCCTGCGCCGGGAGCTGCAGGAGACCATGGACGCGAACGTCATGGTGTTCCGCACCGAGCAGACGATCAAGACGGCGGTCGAGAAGATCGCCGAGCTGCGCGAGCGCTACAAGAACGTCGCGATCCAGGACAAGGGCAAGCGGTACAACACCGACCTGCTGGAGGCCATCGAGCTGGGCAACCTGCTGGACCTGGCCGAGGTCATGGCCGTGTCGGCACTGGCCCGCAAGGAGTCCCGCGGCGGTCACTACCGCGAGGACTACCCGAACCGCGACGACGTCAACTTCATGCGCCACACCATGGCGTACCGCGAGGTCGGCGCCGACGGCACCGAGTCCATCCG
Organism: Streptomyces sp. NPDC051041; assembly: GCF_044456065.1. Taxonomy (NCBI): domain Bacteria; kingdom Bacillati; phylum Actinomycetota; class Actinomycetes; order Kitasatosporales; family Streptomycetaceae; genus Streptomyces; species Streptomyces sp. NPDC051041. The sequence goes on along the minus strand of NZ_JBITFM010000002.1, from coordinate 356,263 downwards.
TCTCGACTACAAGCCGGTCGTCCAGACCCGCTACCAGCCGATGGAGCGTAAGTACTGATGGCTACCCCTGTTCTGGACAAGGCGGAAGCGACGTCCACGGCCTCGCCGTACATCACCGTCACCTTCCGGGTCCGCCGCTTCAACCCGGAGGTCTCCGCCGAGGCCACCTGGGAAGACTTCCAGCTGGAGATCGACCCCAAGGAGCGCGTCCTCGACGGCCTCCACAAGATCAAGTGGGACCTGGACGGCACGCTGACCTTCCGCCGCTCCTGCGCCCACGGCATCTGCGGCTCGGACGCCATGCGGATCAACGGCAAGAACCGCCTGGCGTGCAAGACGCTGATCAAGGACATCAACCCCGAGAAGCCGATCACGATCGAACCCATCAAGGGCCTGACGGTCCTGAAGGACCTGGTCGTGGACATGGAGCCGTTCTTCCAGGCGTACCGGGACGTGATGCCGTTCCTGATCACTAAGGACACGAACGAGCCGACGCGCGAGCGTCTGCAGTCGGCGGAGGACCGGGAGCGCTTCGACGACACCACGAAGTGCATCCTGTGCGCCGCCTGCACCACGTCGTGCCCGGTCTTCTGGAACGACGGCCAGTACTTCGGCCCGGCCGCCATCGTCAACGCGCACCGCTTCATCTTCGACAGCCGTGACGACGCCGGCGAGCAGCGCCTGGAGATCCTCAACGACCGCGAGGGCGTCTGGCGCTGCCGCACGACCTTCAACTGCACGGACGCCTGCCCGCGCGGCATCGAGGTCACGAAGGCGATCGCCGAGGTGAAGCGGGCGCTGATCACGCGCCGCTACTGAGGTCGCCCGCCTGCCCTAAGGGCCCCGTCTCCGCCGGAGACGGGGCCCTTCGGCACATGCCGCGCCCTCGGGTGAAGCGATCGGGAAGGGCCCCGGAGCCGTCCTCGGCCTACGCCGGCGCTCTCGGCACCAGCCCGCGGGAGGCAACGTGATGCCCGCGGCATCCGTCGAGCGGCCCCACGACGAGCGTCCGCCGGTCGCGGAGGCGAAGCGGGACGGCCCCGCGGGAGCGGCCGGGCCCGGTCCGGGCGAGCGCCGCGGTCCGCCCGCGCCGTGTCACGGCGCCGCCGCGCCGGGACGGGCGTTCTAACCTGACGTCATGTCAGGTGACGAGTCGTACGAACTGCTCGGGTTCGACAACGTGCTGCTGCCCGTCGGCGACCTCGGCCAGGCCGTGGGGTTCTACGAGCGGGCCGGGTTCACCCCGGGCCTCCGGCTGGACGCGGCCGGCATCGCGCTGCTGAAGGTCGGCGGGGAGACGCCGGGCATCGTGCTCCGCGTGGAGGAGGAACTGCGGCACCGGACGCCGCCGTGGCCGTCGCCGCGGGTGTGGCTGGAGGTGCCGGACGCCCGCCGGGCCGCCGACGCCCTGCGCGCCGCGGGCATCGCCCTGCTCGACGAGCCCTGCCCCGTCGCCACCGGCTGGACCGTCGAGTTCGCCGACCCGTGGGGGAACGTCCTCGGGCTCACCGACTACTCCAGGCGGCCGGAACTCGGACGGAGCCGCTGACCGCCGCTGCGCCCGCGCCCCGTCCCGTTAGGCTCAGCCCGTGTCCGCCAAGAACGACGGCCCCGGCGACGGAGCCACCCCCAGCAAATCCGAGCAGACCCGCGCCCTGATCCTGGAGACGGCCATGCGGCTGTTCCAGGAGCACGGGTACGACCGGACGACGATGCGGGCCATCGCCCGGGAGGCCGGGGTCTCCGTCGGCAACGCGTACTACTACTTCGAGGGCAAGGAACACCTGATCCAGGGCTTCTACGACCGGATCGCCGCCGAGCACCAAGCGGCGGTCCGGGAGGTCCTGGCGCGGGAGACCGACCTGGAGGCGCGGCTCGCGGGCGTGCTGAAGGCGTGGCTGGACATCGCCACGCCGTACCACGAGTTCGCGGTGCAGTTCTTCAAGAACGCCGCCGACCCGGACAGCCCCCTCAGCCCCTTCTCCCCCGAGTCGGCCCCCGCGCGCGAGGAGGCCGTCGGCATCCACCGTCAGGTGCTGGCGGGGACGCGGACGAAGGTGCCGGAGGACCTGAAGGACGTCCTGCCCGAGCTGATGTGGCTCGCGCAGATGGGGCTCGTGCTGTACTGGATCTTCGACCGGACCGAGGGGCGGGAGCGCAGCTACCGGCTGGCCGAGCGCGGCGCCCGGCTCACCGCGCGGGGCGTGGCGCTGGCCCGCTTCCGGGCGCTGCGGCCGCTCGTGCGGGAGGTGCACGAGCTGTTCACGGACTTCCTGCCCGGGATGGCGAAGGCGCTGCCCGATCCGTCGGCCCGCACGCCGGCCCCCTGAGGGCGTCCACGCCCCGGCGGGCCGGCCGCACCGGCACCGGGCCGTGGCCCGCGTCCGCCCCCGGCCGGGGCGGTGCGCCGTCAGGGGCCGGCCGGGATCAGGGCCCAGACCGTCTTGCCGTGGCGGTCCCCGCCCTACACGCCCCAGGCCGTGGCCAGGTGCTCCACCAGGTGCAGGCCGCGGCCGGTCTCCTCGTCCTCGGCCGCTCTCCCCGGCCGGGGCTCGGACCGGCTCCCGTCCGACACCTCGACGAGGCAGGACCCGTCGGCGAGCGCGGTCACCGCCACCTCGAATCCCGCCCGGGCCGAGGAGCCGTGCCGGACGGCGTTGGTGGCCAGCTCGGAGACGAGCAGCACCGCGTGCTCCAGTGTCCGGTCCCGCGGGTCGTGCCCCCAGGCCGCCAGGTGGTCCCGCACCCGGCGCCGGGCGAGGCCGACGGAGACCGGATGTCCGGGCAGCCGGAAGGAGTTGCGTCGCACCACGTCTGCTCCTCGTCCCGCACCCGCCTCCGTCCGGGGGTCCGCGCAGAACGCCTGCCCCGCGGCACCGGGGGCGCATGTCGGGGGCAGTGGAGCGAACCGGGTGCGCACCCGGGCCCGGCCGGGACCCGGTTGCCGGAGGGCGCCGGCGGGCCGCGCGCGCGGACGCGTCCGGTGAGCCGCGTGTGCGCGGGTGCGCGCGGACGGCACGGCTCCTTGCCCGCGCGCCCGCTCAGGCCTGGCGGGACGCCAGTTCGATCACCGTGATGTCCGAGGGGGCGCCCACGCGGGTGGGCGGGCCCCAGGCGCCGGCGCCGCGGCTGACGTACAGCTGGGTGTCGCCGTAGCGCTCCAGGCCCGCGACGGTCGGGTTCGCGGCGGCGGCGACGAGGCTGCCGGGCCAGAGCTGGCCGCCGTGGGTGTGGCCGGAGAGCTGGAGGTCGACGCCGTGTTCGACGGCCTGGTGGATCTGCACCGGCTGGTGGGCCAGGAGCACGCACGCGCGGGTCCGGTCCCGGTCGCCGAGGGCCCGGACGTAGTCGGGGCCCTGGCCCTCCTCCTCGCCCGCCACGTCGTTCACCCCGGCCAGGTCGAAGTGCGCCAGCTCGGTGCGGGCGTTCTCCAGGGGGCGCAGGCCGAGGCCGCGCACCTCCTCGACCCACTGCTCGGCGCCGGAGAAGTACTCGTGGTTGCCGGTGACGAAGTAGGCGCCGTGCCGGGCGGTGAGCTGGGCGAGCGGAGCGGCGGCCGGACCGAGGTCCTCGACGCTGCCGTCCACCAGGTCGCCGACGACCGCGATGAGGTCGGGCCGGGTCGCGTTGACCGTGTCGACGACCTTCTGCGCGAAGCCCCGGCCCAGGACCGGGCCCAGGTGGATGTCGCTGACCACCGCGATGCGGTAACCGTGCGCCGCCCGCGGGAGCTTGGCCAGCGGCACGGTGACCCGCTTCACCCGCGGGCCGCGCAGCACGCCGTACGTGCCGTGGCCGACCGTGCCGACGGCGGCCGCCGCGGCGGCGCCGGCGACGACCCGGGAGACGAACAGGCGGCGCGAGGGAGCGGCGGGCGGGCGCGGCCCGGCTCCGGACTCCGGGCCCGCGGACTCCGGGCCCGCCGGCTTCGGAGCCTGCGGCTGCGCGGCCCCGGCGCCGAGGGGGGCGGGCTCCGGCGGGGTCCCCGCCGGGACCGCTTCCGCGTCCCGGGGCCGCGCCGGCGCCCCCACCGCCACCGGCTCGGCCTCCGCCGCGGCCGCCCGCGCGGCGGCCCGCCGCTCCAGCGCCCACCGCAGCACCGGACGCAGCAGCTCACCGGCCGCCACGGCCAGCAGCAGGTACAGCGACAGCGCCAGCCACAGGAAGCCCGGCCAGCCCAGGACGCGCTGGAGCCAGAAGGGGGCGCCGCCGCGCTCGGCGACCATGGCGCCGACGAACAGCGCCCAGCCGGCCGCGATCACCACGGCGCCCGTGCGGCGGACCGCGCCCGGGCCCCGGGTCGTGTCGCGGAACAGGCGCCGCCACACGTACCAGTTGCCCGCCACCAGCACGCCCACCACGGCGAGCGCGAAGACGACCACCATGCCGTCGTATCCCCTTCGTTGTGACCCGGGTGTGTCCGGATTCCTATGACGTGCGGCGCAGTGCGCGCAGTCCGCGCAACCCGATGACCCCGATGACCGTCCCCAGTACGAAGGAGACGACGGCGAGCAGCAGGTGCACCCAGAAGTACGCCGTCGGGTGCCCGTCGTCGAACGCGAGCCCGCTGCTGTCCTTGATCAGGTTTTTGACGAAAGTGATCCAGATGACCCAGCTCCACACCCCGAAAGCGAGCAGGAACCAGGAGACGGGGCGGCTGAGCTTCACGGAAACAGACCTTTCATCGCAGCGCTGTGCGCCCGCAGTCGGCCGGGAGTCCGGGAGTTGCCCCCCGGACGGACACAGCATGAGTCCAGTATCACCGGCCCGTGTCCGGTTCCGTCCGCGGGGTGGGGACCGGGGCGGGACTTCCCGGGGCGGGGCAGGTACGTTCTCCGTCGTGCCCGCACCCACGCAGACCACCAGGCGAGCCCTGCTGGTCACCTCAGCCGTCCTGTCGTCGCTCGCGCTGACCGCGCCCGCCGCCCACGCGGCGCCGAGCCCCTCGGCCAGTCCGTCGGCCACTCCCCCGGCGAAGATGTCGACCGTGGGCGGCGCCCGGCTCGGACTGCCGGGGACGCAGGTGGAGCTCGCGAGCGGTGTGCCGGTGCTGCCCAAGGACGTCACCGCGCGGTCCTGGATCGTCGCCGACGCCGAGTCCGGCGAGGTGCTCGCCGCGCACAACGCGCACTGGCGCCTCGCCCCGGCGAGCACGCTGAAGATGCTGTTCGCCGACACCGTGCTGCCGAAGTTCCCCGGGACCGCGAAGCACAAGGTCGCCCCCTCCGACCTGGCGGGCGTCGGCGCCGGCTCCAGCATGGTCGGGATCAAGGAGAACGAGACCTACACCGTCCACGACCTGTGGCTCGGGGTCTTCCTGCGCTCCGGCAACGACGCCGTGCACGTGCTGTCCGCGATGAACGGCGGCGTCGAGAAGACCGTCGCCGAGATGAACGAGCACGCCGAGGAGCTCCAGGCCCTCGACACGCACGCCGTCAGCCCCGACGGCTACGACGCCGCGGGACAGGTCTCCTCCGCGTACGACCTGACGCTGATCGCCCGCTCCGGGCTGCAGAAGAAGGACTTCCGCGAGTACTGCTCGACCGTCACCGCGAAGTTCCCGGGCGAGACGAAGAAGAACAAGAAGGGCGAGACGGTCCGCGAGTCCTTCGAGATCCAGAACACCAACCGGCTGCTGACCGGCGACTACGACATCTCCCAGTACCAGGGCATAGCCGGGGTGAAGAACGGCAACACCACCGAGGCGGGCGCCACCTTCACCGGCGTCGCCGAACGGGACGGCAGGGTGCTGCTGGTCACCGTCATGCACCCGGAGAAGGCCGGGCACAACGAGGTCTACAAGGAGACCGCCCGCCTGTTCGACTGGGGCTTCGAGGCGGCCGGCAAGGTGCGGCCGGTGGGCGAGCTGGTGCCGCCGAGGAGCGCCACCGGGGCGAGCCCCCGGCCGGGCGCCGGCGCCTCCGGCGAGGCCGGCGGCACCGGGCCGGGCGGCGCGGCCGGGACCGAGCCGGTGGCGAGCGCCCCGGCCGCGGACGGCTCCGACGGCATGGGGGTGGCGCTGGCGGTCACCGGCGGGCTGCTGGCGCTGCTGGCGGGCGGCGCGTGGCTGGTCAACCGCCGCTGGCCGCTGCCGGATCTGGCGCGCCGCCGGTCCTGACCGCACCGGCGTCCTTGCCCGGCGTCGCCGTCCAGGCGGCGCAGAACAGCACCAGCCTCGAGGTGAAGTTGATCCACAGCAGCAGGGCGACGGGCACGCCGAACGCGCCGTACACGCTCTTCGTGGCCACGCCCTGCAGATAGCCGCTGAGCAGCAGCTTCAGCAGCTCGAAACCGACGGCGCCGGTCAGCGCGGCCACCAGCAGCCGGTGCCGCGCCGGCTCCACGCCGGGCAGCAGCGTCAGCACGTACAGCAGGACGAGGAAGTCGGCGAGGACGGCGACGGCGAACGCGGCGGCGTGCAGCAGGACCGAGCCGGCGCCGCCCTCGGCCAGGCCGGTCTGCCGGATGATCCGGCCGGCCAGCGCGGAGGCGACGGCGGAGGCGGCGAGCGTGACGAGGACGGCGCCGCCGAGGCCGACCAGGATGCCGGCGTCCTTGACCCGGGCCAGGACGGGGTTCTCCTCGTCCGGCAGCTCCCACACCGCGCGCAGGCAGTCGCGCGTCGAGGCGACCCAGCCGACGCCGGTGAACAGCAGGGCGGCGCCCGCGATGACGCCGACGGTGCCGGCGTTCTGCACCAGGCCGTCGATGTCCAGCTGGTCGGCGATGCCGGGCACCTGCTCGGCGACCTTGTCCTCCAGCGTGTTCTGCTGCTCGGCGCCGAGCGTCGCGGCGCCGATCGCGGCGGCCACCGTCAGCAGCGGGAAGAGCGCCACGAAGCTGGTGAACGTCATCGCGGCGGCCAGCCGCGTCCACTTCACCCGGTCCAGCCGCTCGTACGACCGCCACGCGTGCGTGGCCATCAGCCGCTCGGCCGGCGGCCCCACGACCGGGAGCTTTTTCAGCCAGTCCATGATCCGTTCCTGCCCTCGTCCCGGAACACCCATGTCCGGGTGCCCCAGAAACGCAGGGCGGTGGCGAGCGCCATGCCGACCCCGGCGCCGGAGACGGTGTCGGCGCGCTGCGAGGTGAGGCCGAGGCCGTAGTGGCTGACGGCCAGGCACAGCAGCTGCACGGCGGCGCCGGCGAGGTTCACCGCGAAGAACACGGCGTACGGGCGCGGGCCCCGGGGCCGGGCGTGCCGGTAGGTGCCCAGCGCGTTGCCCGCGTACGCCACCGAGCAGCCCGCGACGAAGGACAGCGCCTTGGCGGTGAGCGGGTCCAGCCCGGCCGGGCCGCGCAGGCAGGTGAACAGGGCCAGGTCGGCGGCGTAGGCGAACAGCCCGGTCACGGCGAAGCCGAGCAGTTCCCGGCCCGGGGGGACGCCCCGGCCGGGACGGGCGGGCGGGCTCACCAGTCGGCCACCGCCAGGCCGTACATCGCCAGCCACACCGCGCCGATGAGGGCGAGGGCGCGGTCGCGCAGGACGACGTCCTCGGGTTCGCCGGCCGTGCCGCGGTCGGCGAAGACGGCGTAGCGCAGGATCGCGAGGACGAAGGCGACCACGGACAGCTGCCGCCAGGGCAGCACGCCGGTGTGCGGCACCCCGCCCTCCTCCAGCGCCCACAGGCAGTAGCCGAGGACGGCGACGCCGGCCGCGAGCTGCCAGACGAAGCGGAGGTAGCCGGTGGTGTACTCGGTGAGCAGCGCGCGCGTGGCACCGTTCTCCCCGGCCATCTGCACGGCCTCGGAGTAGCGCTTGGCCGCGACCATGAACAGCGCGCCGAACCCGGTGGTGATCAGGAACCAGCGCGACAGCGGGATGCCGAGGGCGAGTCCGCCGGCCGTCGCCCGCATCAGGAACCCGGTCGTGACGACGGCGAGGTCGACGACGAGGACGTGCTTGAGGCTGAGGCAGTACGCCAGTTGCATGCCGAGGTAGGCGATCAGCAGGACGCACACGGCCGGCGGGCACAGCCAGGCCGCGGCGGCGGGCGCGAGGACGCCGAGGACGCCGCCGGCGGCGTACGCGACGGGTACGGGGACCTGCCCGGCGGCGACCGGGCGGTGCCGTTTGACGGGGTGGGCGCGGTCGGCGTCGGCGTCGCGGGCGTCGTTGACCAGGTAGACGGCGGCGGCGCAGGCGGTGAACAGGGCGAAGAGCAGGGCGAGCCGGCCCAGGGCGTGGCGCGAGAACAGTTCGCCGGCGGCGGCCGGGGCGGCGACGACCAGGACGTTCTTCACCCACTGCCGGGGGCGTGCGGCCCTGACGAGGCCGCTCAGGACGCGCCTTGCGCGGGGCGGCGCGGACCGCGGGGGACGCGCGTGCTGCCGCAGGACGGCCGTGTCAGCCACGGGCGCCTCCCCGGATCCAGCGGGCGCCGAGCCGGGCCGTGAGCGCGCCCAGGGCCGCGCCCGCCGCCACGTCCGAGGGGTAGTGGACGCCGGCGACCAGCCGCGACAGGCACATCGCGGCGGCGAGCGGCACAACGGCGTACGCGCCGAGCGTGCCGTAGGCGACGGCGGCGGCCGCGGCGGAGGCGGCGTGGGAGCTGGGGAAGGAGTGCCGGCCGGCGGTGCGCACCAGGGGCTCGACATGTGCGGGGCGCGGCCGGCGCACGACCTGTTTCACGCCCGTGCTGGCCAGGTGCGCGCCCGCGGTGAGCGCCGCGCCGCGCAGCCAGGCGCCGCGCCGCGCACCGTCCACGGCGGCCCCCGCGAGCCCCGCCGCGAGCCACAGTGCCGCGTGCTCCCCCGCCCGGGACAGGGCGCGCGCGGCGCCGGCCACGCGCGGGTCGGCGCCGCGCTCCCTGAGCGCCGAGACGATCCGGTGGTCCAGGCCGCGCGGGTCGCCGGGGACGTCGAGGTCGGGGATGTGGTCCATGTGGACCCACTGTTCACCGGGAGACCGCCGCCGGCCCGGCAATATCGAGCGACATACCATTAATCACCCATTTCGGGGAGAGATCGGAAGTTTCGCAAACAATCGGTCACACAACGGCGGTACGGTCGCCGACATGTCTGCCGACGCCGCTTCCGCCACGGACCGGGACCGCGCCACCGTCACGGGGTGGGGCCGCACCGCGCCCACCGCGGCCCGCCTGGTCCGCCCGCGGACGTACGAGGAGGCCGTGGCCGCCGTCCGGGACTGCGGGGCCCGCGGCAGCATCCCGCGCGGCCTGGGGCGGGCCTACGGGGACGCGGCGCAGAACGCCGGCGGGGCCGTGCTGGACATGACCGGCCTGGACCGCGTCCACGCGATCGACGCCGACGGCGGGACCGTGCTGTGCGACGCGGGCGTCTCCCTGCACCGGCTGATGCAGGTGCTGCTGCCGCTCGGCTGGTTCGTGCCGGTGACGCCCGGCACCCGCCAGGTGACCGTCGGCGGGGCGATCGGCGCGGACATCCACGGCAAGAACCACCACGTCTCGGGCTCCTTCTCCCGGCACGTCCTGGCGCTGGAGCTGCTCACCGCGGACGGCGCGATCCGCACGGTGCGCCCCGGCACGCCCCTGTTCGACGCCACGGCGGGCGGCATGGGCCTGACCGGCGTGATCCTGACGGCGACGATCCGGCTCCAGCCGGTCGAGACGTCCCTGATGTCGGTCGACACCGAGCGCGCGCGGGACCTGGACGACCTGCTGGCCCGCCTCACCGCCACCGACCACCGCTACCGCTACTCGGTCGCCTGGATCGACCTGCTGGCCCGCGGCGCCGCGACCGGCCGCGCGGTCCTCACCCGCGGCGACCACGCCCCCCTGGACGCGCTGCCGAAGGGCGCCCGCGCGCGAAGGGACCCCCTGGCCTTCCGCACCTCCCGCCTCCCGGCCGCCCCCGCCCTCGTCCCGGAGGGCCTGCTCGGCCGGACGACCGTGGGCCTGTTCAACGAGTTCTGGTACCGCAAGGCCCCCCGCGCCCGGACCGGCCGGCTGCAGCGGCTCTCCGCCTTCTTCCACCCCCTGGACGGCGTGCCGCACTGGAACCGGGTCTACGGCCGCGGCGGCCTCGTGCAGTACCAGTTCGCCGTCGGGTACGGGCGGGAGGAGGCCCTGCGCCGGATCGTGCGGCGCGTCTCGCAGCACCGCTGCCCGTCCTTCCTCGCCGTCCTCAAGCGGTTCGGGGACGCCGACCCGGGCTGGCTGTCCTTCCCCGTGCCCGGCTGGACGCTGGCCCTGGACGTCCCGGCGGGCCTGCCCGGGCTCGGCGCCCTCCTCGACGAACTGGACGAGGAGGTCGCCGCCGCCGGCGGGCGCGTGTACCTCGCCAAGGACTCCCGGCTGCGGCCCGACCTGCTCGCCGCGATGTACCCGCGCCTCGGCGACTTCCGCGCGCTGCGCGCGGAGCTGGACCCGCGCGGGGTGTTCATGTCCGACCTGGCCCGCCGCCTCCGGCTCTAGGCCCCGGCGCCCCGGCGGGCGCCCTCGTCTCCAGGCAACCTTGAGGAGCTGCTGTGAAGGACGCCTTCGGCCTCCCCCAGTCCCTGCTCGTCCTCGGCGGTACGTCCGAGATCGCGCTGGCCACCGCGCGCCGTCTGATCGCCCGCCGCACCCGCACGGTGTGGCTGGCGGGACGCCCCTGCCCCGCCCTGGACCGGGCCGCCGACGAGCTGCGCGGCCTGGGGGCCGAGGTGCGCACCGTGGCCTTCGACGCGCTCGCGACCGACTCCCACGAGACGGTGCTCGGCAAGGTCTTCGCCGAGGGCGACGTCGACCTGGTGCTGCTCGCCTTCGGCGTCCTCGGCGACCAGGCGCACGACGAGCAGGATCCGGCCGGCGCGGTGCGCGTCGCGCAGACCAACTACACGGGCGCGGTGTCGGCCGGCCTGGTCAGCGCCCGCGCGTTGCAGTCCCAGGGACACGGCTCCCTGGTGGTGCTCTCCTCCGTCGCCGGCGAGCGGGCCCGCCGCGCCAACTTCATCTACGGCTCCAGCAAGGCGGGCCTGGACGTCTTCGCGCAGGGCCTGGGCGACGCGCTGTACGGCACCGGCGTGCACGTGATGGTCGTACGGCCCGGCTTCGTCCGGTCGCGGATGACCGCCGGGCGGGCGGAGGCGCCGCTCGCGACGACGCCCGGGGCCGTGGCGGCGGCCATCGAGCTGGGCCTGCGGCGGCGCTCGGAGACGGTGTGGGTGCCGGGGACGCTGCGGCTGGTGATGTCGGCGCTGCGGCACCTGCCGCGGGGGGTGTTCCGCCGGCTGCCGTGGTAGTCAGCGCGTCGGCAGCGAGTCCTGCTCCACGCTCCCCGTCTGCGAGGGGACGACCGGGCCGCCGAACGGGAACTCGCGCAGCTTGCGCCACACCCCGTCGGGGCCCTGCTCGTACAGCGCGAAGCCGGTGCAGGGCCATTCGGCCTCGTAGTCGGCGAGTTCCTCGAAGGCGCGGTCCATCGCCGCCTCGTCGATGCCGTGCGCCACCGTGACGTGCGGGTGGTACGGGAACTGCAGTTCGCGTGCCACGGGCCCGGAGGCGTCCCGGACCTGCTTCTGCAGCCAGGTGCACGCCTCGGCGCCCTCCACGATCCGGACGTAGACCACGGGCGACAGCGGGCGGAACGTGCCGGTGCCGGACAGCCGCATGGGGAACGGCCGGCCGACCGCGGCGACCTCGGCCAGATGGGACTCCACGGCCGGCAGCGCGGCCTCGTCGACCTCCGTCGGCGGCAGCAGGGTGACGTGCGTGGGGATGCCGTGAGCCGCGGCGTCGCCGAAGCCCGCGCGCAGCTGTTGCAGCCGGCTGCCGTGAGGCTCCGGGACCGCGATCGACACGCCGATCGTTACGGTCCCCACGTCGTCTCCTGTCGTTGTGTGCGGTGCGGCTCGCCCGGTCGGTGGGCGGCCGCGCCGGTGGCGGGCGGGAGCGGCCGCGGATACGGCCGCTCGGCTATCGACTGTACGGCCACGGCGGCGCCGGGGGCAGGCGCAACCGTGGTGATGTGCGGCGCCGCGCGGTGGTACGGCGTACCACCGCGCGGCGTGGGTCAGTGCTTGGCGGGCAGGAAGCCGACCCGGTCGTACGCCTGCGCGAGGGTCTCCGCGGCGACGGCGCGGGCCTTCTCCGCGCCCTCGGCCAGGATGGAGTCCAGGCTCTCCGGGTCGTCCAGGTACTGCTGGGTCCGCTCCCGGAAGGGCGTCACGAACTCGACCATGATCTCGGCGAGGTCCGTCTTGAGCGCGCCGTAGCCCTTGCCCTCGTACCTCTGCTCCAGTTCCGCGATCCCCGTTCCGGTGAGGGTCGAGTAGATGGTGAGCAGGTTGCTGACGCCGGGCTTGTTCTCGGTGTCGTAGCGGATGACCGTCTCGGTGTCGGTGACCGCGCTCCTGACCTTCTTCGCGGTCGCCTTCGGCTCGTCCAGCAGGTTGATCAGGCCCTTCGGCGTGGACGCCGACTTGCTCATCTTGATCGACGGTTCCTGCAGGTCGTAGATCTTCGCCGTCTCCTTGAGGATGTACGGCTTCGGGACGGTGAAGGTCCGGCCGAAGCGGCCGTTGAAGCGCTCGGCGAGGTCGCGGGTGAGCTCGATGTGCTGGCGCTGGTCCTCGCCGACCGGCACCTCGTGGGCCTGGTACAGCAGGATGTCGGCGACCTGGAGGATCGGGTAGGTGAACAGGCCGACGGACGCGCGGTCGGCGCCCTGCTTGGCGGACTTGTCCTTGAACTGGGTCATGCGGGAGGCCTCGCCGAAGCCGGTGAGGCAGTTCATGACCCAGGCGAGCTGGGCGTGCTCGGGGACGTGGCTCTGCACGAAGAGCGTGCAGCGCTCGGGGTCGAGCCCGGCGGCCAGCAGCTGCGCGGCGGCGAGCCGGGTGTTGGCGCGCAGCTCCTCCGGATCCTGCGGGACCGTGATCGCGTGCAGGTCGACGACCATGTAGAACGCGTCGTGGGTCTCCTGCAGGGCCACCCACTGGCGGACGGCGCCGAGATAGTTGCCGAGGTGGAACGAGCCCGCGGTGGGCTGGATTCCGGAGAGCACGCGCGGACGCTGTCCGGCGGAGCCGTTCCCCTGGGGACGGTGGTGGTCGACGGATGGGCGATCGGTGGCCATGCTCACCATTGTCTCAGAGGGCGGGGGCGGGATCGGCCCCCGAGGTGGGGCCGCACGGGAATGCGGCCCCACGCCCGAGCGTCGCGCGGACCGGTCAGCCGAGGTCGATCTCCGGGTACAGCGGGAACGCCGCCACCAGGTCCGTCGCCCGCTGGGAGATCTCCTGCGCGATCTTCGGGTCCAGGACGTGGGCGGCCTTGGACGGGGCCCCCGACTTGGTGGTGCCGGGCTCGGTGCTGGTCAGCACGCGGTCGATCAGGCCCGCGACCTCGTCCATCTCGGCGGCGCCCAGGCCCCGGGTGGTCAGCGCGGGGGTGCCGACGCGGATGCCGGAGGTGTACCAGGCGCCGTTGGGGTCGGCCGGGATGGAGTTGCGGTTGGTGACGATGCCGGACTCCAGCAGCGCGGCCTCGGCCTGGCGGCCGGTGAGGCCGTAGGAGGTGGCGACGTCGATCAGGTTGAGGTGGTTGTCGGTGCCGCCGGTGACCAGGGTGGCGCCCCGGCGCAGCAGGCCCTCGGCCAGCGCCCGGGAGTTGTCGACGACGCGCCGGGCGTAGTCCTGGAAGGCGGGCTGCCGGGCCTCGGCGAAGGCGACGGCCTTGGCGGCCATCACGTGCGGGAGCGGGCCGCCGAGGACCATCGGGCAGCCGCGGTCGACCTGGTCCTTGAGGGAGTCGTCGCACAGGACCATGCCGCCGCGCGGGCCGCGCAGCGACTTGTGGGTGGTGGTGGTGACGATCTGGGCGTGCGGGACCGGGTCGAAGTCGCCGGTGAGGACCTTGCCGGCGACCAGGCCGGCGAAGTGGGCCATGTCGACCATGAGCGTGGCGCCGACCTCGTCGGCGATCTCCCGCATGATCCGGAAGTTGACCAGGCGGGGGTAGGCGGAGTAGCCGGCGACGATGATCAGCGGCTTGAACTCGCGGGCCTGGGCGCGCAGGGCGTCGTAGTCGATCAGGCCGGTCGCCGGGTCGGTGCCGTAGGAGCGCTGGTCGAACATCTTGCCGGAGATGTTCGGGCGGAAGCCGTGGGTGAGGTGGCCGCCGGCGTCCAGGGACATGCCGAGCATGCGCTGGTTGCCGAAGGCCTGGCGCAGCTCGGCCCAGTCGGCCTCGGTGAGGTCGTTGATCTGGCGGACGCCGGCCTTCTCCAGGAACGGGACCTCGACGCGGTCGGCGAGGACGGCCCAGAAGGCGACGAGGTTGGCGTCGATGCCGGAGTGCGGCTGGACGTAGGCGTGGCGGGCGCCGAAGAGTTCGCGCGCGTGCTCCGCCGCCAGCGCCTCCACCGTGTCGACGTTGCGGCAGCCGGCGTAGAAGCGGCGGCCGACGGTGCCCTCGGCGTACTTGTCGCTGAACCAGTTGCCCATGGCCAGGAGGGTGGCCGGGGAGGCGTAGTTCTCGGAGGCGATCAGCTTGAGCATCTCGCGCTGGTCGGCGACCTCCTGGCCGATGGCGTCGGCGACACGGGGCTCGACGGCGCGGATCACGTCGAGGGCGGCGCGGTAGGCGGTGGAAGCGGTGGAGAGGGGCTCGGCTGACATGGGGGACCTCCGGGACGTTGCGTTCAGCGTTCACGGTACGGCCCAGGCGCACGGCACTCGTGCTGGGCGGTGCCCAGGGGCCGCTCCCCGATGGTCGGTCCCATCCCAGCGCGCCAGTCACGGCCCGCGGTCAGCCTACCGGGCGCGCCGGACCGCGGGAGGGCCGCGTCCACGATGTGGCCGGGGCGACGGGGGCGCCGGGGGCGGCAGGACCGCCGGGGGCGCGGCCGGGGACCGTCCGCGCCCGGGGCGGGGAGTCAGAGGATCACGTGCGGCAGGAAGCGGGCGTACTCGTCCGTCACCAGGCCGGAGGACTCGCGGATGCCGAGGCCCGCCGACTCGTCCTCCACCACCCAGGCGCCCAGGACGACGTGGTTGCCGTCGAAGGCGGGCAGGGGGGCCAGCTGCTGGTAGCAGCAGGGCTCGTCGCGCACCACGGGGGCGGCGCCGGGCCGGTGGACCGTCACCCCGGCGCCCTCGCGGCCGAGGAGGGGCTTGGCGACGTAGCCGTGGGCCGCGGCCAGCTCCCGGGGCCCGTCCAGGTAGGCGGGGAGGAGGTTGGGGTGGCCGGGGTACAGCTCCCACAGGATCGCCAGCAGGGCCTTGTTGCTCAGCAGCATCTTCCAGGCCGGCTCGATCCACAGGGTGGTGCCGGTGCCCCCGCCGTTGTCGAGGGTGTCCAGGACGTGCCCGGCGAAGCGGTCGGTGGTGAGCCACTCCCAGGGGTAGAGCTTGAAGATGCTGCGGATGAAACGCAGTCTGGTGTCGACGAAGCGGCCGGAGAGGCGGTCCCAGCCGATCTCCTCCATGGAGATCCAGTCGGTGTCCAGGCCGGCCTGCTCGGCGGTCTCCTTGAGGTAGGCGACCGTCATGAGGTCCTCGCCGAGTTCGTCGGCGGTGGAGTGCGCGAAGTACAGGGGGCTGCCCGGCGGGAGGAGGGCGGCCTGCTTGCGCCAGGCGTCGACGAGGCGTTCGTGCAGGGAGTTCCACTGGTCGGCGCCGGGGAAGCGCTCCTCCATCCAGAACCACTGGGGCGAGGCGGCCTCCACCAGGGAGGTGGGGGTGTCGGCGTTGTACTCCAGCAGCTTGGCCGGGCCCGTGCCGTCGTAGCGCAGGTCGAACCGGCCGTAGACGGAGGGGAGTTCGGCGCGGCGGCGCCAGGACTCGGCGACCGCCCGGGCCACGCGCGGGTCGGTGATGCCGAGGTCGGCGAAGCGGCCGGCGGTGACGATGTGGTCCGCCGCCGCCAGGC
Organism: Streptomyces sp. NPDC051041; assembly: GCF_044456065.1. Lineage (NCBI taxonomy): Bacteria > Bacillati > Actinomycetota > Actinomycetes > Kitasatosporales > Streptomycetaceae > Streptomyces > Streptomyces sp. NPDC051041. The sequence continues at coordinate 340,427 of NZ_JBITFM010000002.1, read as the reverse complement.
ACATGCGGTGCAGCTCCTCGACGACCTCCTCCAGCGCCTCCACCTCGGGCAGCGAGAAGACGTAGTAGGCGCTCTCGTCCCAGTAGGGGCGCAGGGAGCCGTCGGGGTGACGGGTGAGGGGGTAGACGAGCCCCTGGTCCTCGACGGTCTGCTGCCAGCCGGGGCGGGGCTCGATCGTGCGGCGTTCCATCGTGCGCTGCCTCCGGTTCAGCCGCCGCCGCTGCCGCTGCCCGAGCAGCCGAAGCCGTTGCGGTCCACGGCCTCGCTGCGGCTGAAGGTGCCGTCCTCGGCGTAGCCGCCGCTGACCTCGGCGTCGTAGTACCAGGCGGCGTCGACACCGCCGACGGAGGCGACCGAGGAACCCGGCGAGTTGCAGTTCCGGTCGGCGATGATCCGGTAGCCGTCGCCGTAGGTGTAGCTGTCGCGGTCCACGCAGCGGCGGTCGGGCTCGGAACCGCACGACGTCAGGGCCGCCGCCAGAACTCCCATACCGCCGAGCACCACCGTGCTCGACCGCAGCCGTCGCCGTGTCTCAGCCATGTCCTCGTCTCCCCCTCGTTCGCGTCGTTGAACGGCCGTTCGCGGGATCGGGTGTGCGGCCGTCGCCGGGGGTGGACTTTACGGCAGCACCCTGCACAGGGTGTCCAGCGCCCCCGCCCAGGCGTGGTCGGGCGGTGTTCCGTAGCCGACGACGAGGGCGTCCAGGGGCTCGGTCACCGCGTCCGGGTGGCGGAAGAAGGACAGGCCGTGCAGGGCCAGGCCGTGCCAGGCGGCGGCCTGGAGCACCGCTTGCTCGGTGCCCGGCGGCAGGCGCAGGACGGCGTGCAGACCGGCCGCGATGCCGGTGGCGCGCACCTCGGGGGCGTGGGCGGCGAGAGCGGCGACCAGGGCGTCCCTGCGGCGGCGGTAGCGCAGGCGGGCGGAGCGCACGTGCCGGTCGTGGGTGCCGGAGGCGAGGAACTCGGCCAGGGTCAGCTGGTCCAGCACGCCGCAGGTGTCGGCGTCGCCCTTGGCCGCGGCGGCCTGCCCGGCGAGGGCGGGCGGCAGCACCGCCCAGGCCAGCCGCAGGCCGGGGGCGAGGGACTTGCTGGCGGTGCCCAGGTAGACGACGCGGTCGGGGTCGAGGCCCTGCAGGGCGCCGACGGGCTGGCGGTCGTAGCGGAACTCGCCGTCGTAGTCGTCCTCGAGGACCAGGCCGCCGGTGCGGCGCGCCCAGTCCACCACGGCCGCCCGCCGGTCGGGGTGCAGGGGCACGCCCATCGGGAACTGGTGGGCGGGCGTGAGCAGGACGGCGCCCGCGTCGGGCGGGGCCGACGGGTCGGTGCCCCGTTCGTCGAAGGGCAGCGGGACGGTGCGCAGGCCGGCCGCCGCCAGCAGGTCGCGGTGCGCGGGGAGGCCGTAGGACTCGACGGCGACCGTGCGCACGCCGCGCTCCCGCAGGACCCCGCCGAGCAGTCCCAGGCCGTGCGCGAACCCGGAGCAGACGACGATCCGTTCGGGATCGGCGCGCACGCCCCGCACGCGGCCCAGGTAGCCGGCGAGCGCGGTGCGCAGCTCCGGACGGCCGCGGGGGTCGCCGTAGCCGAGGACGTCGTGGGAGGCGGCGGCGAGGGCGCGGCGGGCGGCCCTGAGCCATTCGGCGCGCGGGAAGGAGGCCAGGTCGGGGGTGCCGGGGCGCAGGTCGTGGGCGGGGCGGGCGCGGTGCCGGGGGCGGGCGGCCGGGCCGGCCGGGCCGGCCGGGGGCACGACGGTGCGGTCCGCCACCCGGGTGCCCGAGCCCTGCCGGGCGGTCAGCCAGCCCTCGGCGACGAGGTCGGCGTAGGCGTCGGCGACGGTGTTGCGGGCGATGCCGAGGTCGGCGGCGAGCGCCCGGGAGGAGGGCAGCCGGGTGCCGGGCGCGAGACGGCCGGAGCGGACGGCCTCGCGCAGCGCGTCGGTCAGGCCCCGGCGCAGGCCCGGACCGGTCGGCTCCAGATGCAGGTCGATGCCCAAAGTGGCCCACTGTTCCAGCACGGAAATGGACCATACCCCTGGGCTGCTTCGCTCCTAGGGTCGGGGACATGACGACGAACGCACCCGAGGACAAGACCGTGGAGTACGCCGCCGCGCCCGTCCCCCGGCTGGACTGGGCCCGGCTCGCCCCGGACGTCTTCAAGGCGATGGTCCGGCTCGACGCGGCGGCCGCGCGCGGGCTGGACCCGGCCCTGCGCGAACTGGTGAAGATCCGCGCCTCGCAGCTCAACCGGTGCGCGTTCTGCCTGGACATGCACACCAGGGACGCGCTCGCGGCGGGCGAGAGCGTGGAGCGGATCGTGCAGCTGAGCGCCTGGGAGGAGTCGCGGCACTTCTACACCGAGAAGGAGCTCGCGGCGCTGGAGCTGACCGAGGCGGTGACCGTGCTCACGGACGGCTTCGTGCCGGACGAGGTGTACGAGAAGGCCGCGAAGCACTTCGAGGAGGCGGAGCTGGCGCAGCTGATCGCCGCGATCACGGTGATCAACGCCTGGAACCGGTTCGGTGTGACCTGCCGCCGGGTGCCGGACGCCCCCCGGCCGGGACAGCGCCCGTGACGGCCCGTACGGCGCACCTGGACGCCGAGGTCCGCTCCGCCATGCTGGCGCTGAGCGCCGCCGCCAAGCGGGACCTGGGCGACCCGGCGCTCGCCGAGCTGGTCCAGATCCGCGCCTCGCAGCTCAACCGGTGCGCGTTCTGCCTGGACATGCATCTGGAGATCGCCCGGAAGCAGGGGGTGAGCGACCGCCGGCTCGCCCTGGTGGCCGTCTGGGAGGAGGCCGGGGACGTCTTCGACGAGCGGGAGCGGGCCGCGCTGGCGCTGACCGAGGCGGTGACCGTGCTCACGGACGGCTTCGTGCCGGACGAGGTGTACGAGAAGGCCGCGAAGCACTTCGAGGAGGACCGGCTCGCCCGTCTCATCGCGCTGATCACCGTCATCAACAGCTGGAACCGGCTGATGGTCAGCCGGCGGATCCCCCCGGGGAGCAGCCGGTGGTGAACAAGGCCGAGGTCTTCCGCGCGCTGCACCGGCGGCCGGCCCCGGACGACCCCCTCGTGCTGCCCGGCCCGTGGGACGCGGCCAGCGCCCGGGTGTTCGAGGAGGCCGGGTTCCCGGCGCTGGCGACGCCCAGTGCCGGGGTCGCCGCCTCCCTCGGGTACGAGGACGGGCGGACGCCGGCCGGCGAGATGTTCGCGGCGGTGGCCCGGATCGTGCGGGCGGTGGACGTGCCGGTGTCGGCGGACGTGGAGGACGGGTACGGGCTGGCGCCGAAGGAGCTGGTGGAGCGGCTGCTGGAGGCGGGGGCCGTCGGCTGCAACCTGGAGGACTCCGCCGGCGGGGTGCTCAAGGACCCGCACGAGCACGCGGACCGGCTCGCCGAGGTGCGGGCCGAGGCCGCCGGCGGGCTCTTCGTCAACGCGCGCGTCGACACCTTCGTCCGGGGGGTCGCCGATCCGGAACGGGCCGTCGAGCGGGCCGCGCTGTACGTGGCCGCGGGCGCCGACTGCGTGTACCCGATCGGCGCCCCGCCGGAGGTGCTGCCGCTGCTGCGGGCCGGGATCCGAGGGCCCGTCAACGTGTTCGCCCGGCTGGACGGCGAGGGCCCCTCGCCCGCCGAGCTGGGCGCGCGAGGGGCCACCCGGGTCACCTTCGGGCCGGGCCTGCAGCGCCGGGCGGCCGCGGCGCTGCGGGAGATCGCGGCCCGGGTGCGGTAGGGGGCGTCAGGGCAGCCACCGCTTCCACGTGGACCGGTGGCCGTCCACCCACTTCTCCGCCGCCTGCTCCGGCGTCAGCTTCCGGTCGGCGATCAGCAGGGAGACCTCGTTCTGGTCCTCGGTCGTCCACCTGAACCTCTTCAGGAAGGCCGCCGCCTCGCCGCCCCGCTTCGCGAAGTCCGCGTTGAGGTACTTCTGCAGCGGGGTGTGCGGGTAGGCGCAGGCGACCTTCTCCGGGTCGGCGTCGCAGCCCTCCGTGCGGGGCGGCAGCCTCACCTCGGTCATCGGCACCTTCTCGAACAGCCACTGCGGGGTGTACCAGTAGGTGAGGAAGGGCTTCTTCTCCTTGGCGAACTGCTTGATCTGGGTGATCTGCGCGGCCTCGGAGCCGGCGAAGACCACCTGGTAGTCCAGCTTCAGGTTCTTCACCAGCGCCTTGTCGTTGGTGACGTACGCCGGTGAGCCGTCCAGGAGCTGTCCCTTGCCGCCGCTCTCCGCGGTGCGGAGCCGGTCGGCGTACTTGTTCAGGTTCTTCCAGTGCGTCACGTCCGGGTGCCGCTCGGCGAAGTAGGCCGGGACGAACCAGCCGATGTGCCCGGTGACGCCGAGGTCGCCGCCGCGGACGACGGTCCGCTTCTCCTCGACGTACCGCTGTTCCTGCTCGGGGTGGCCCCAGTCCTCCAGGAGCGCGTCGATGCGGCCCTGGCTGAGCGCGTCCCAGGCGGGGACCTCGTCCATCTGCACGGTGTCGACGTGGTAGCCGAGTTCGTGCTCCAGCAGGTACCGGGCGACGGCCACGTTGGCCTGGGCGCCGACCCAGGACGGCACGGACAGGGTGACCGTCCGCGCGCCCTGGGCGTTCGCGAACGGCGACGCCTGCCGGGTCATGTCGGCGGCGCCGCAGCCGGTGGTCAGCGCCAGCACCGCCAGCACCGCCGTGATGCGTCCGCGGAACATCTCAGGCCCCCTTCCGCGGGCGGCGCCGCGTCGGCTGCGTCACCCGGTCGAGCATCAGGCCGAGGCAGACGATCGCCGCGCCGGCCACCAGGCCGGTCGCCAGGTCGCCCTGGGCGAGGCCGAAGACGACGTCGTAGCCGAGCGCGCCGCCGCCGACCAGGCCGCCGATGACGACGACGGCGAGGACCAGGACGACGCCCTGGTTGACGGCGAGCAGCAGCGCCGGCCGGGCGAGCGGCAGCTGGACCTGCCGCAGCTGCTGGAAGCCGCTCGCGCCGAGCGAGCGGGCGGACTCCAGGGCGGCCGGGTCGACCTGGCGCAGGCCCTGGGCGGTGATGCGGACGACGGCCGGCAGGGCGTAGACGACCGCGGCGGCCACGGCGGGGGCGCGGCCGACGCCGAAGAGGGCGACGACCGGGATCAGGTACACGAACTGCGGCATCGTCTGGAAGACGTCCAGGACCGGCCGGAGCAGCCGCTCGAAGCGGTCGCTGCGCGCGGCGGCGACGCCGGTGGCGAAGCCGGCGACGAGGGTGACGGCGACGGCCGCCAGGACCTGCGAGAGCGTGTCCAGCGACGGCCGCCACACGCCGAGCACGCCGGTCGCGGCCATGGCGCAGACGGCGGTGAGCGCGGTGCGCCAGGTGCCGATCAGCCAGGCCGTGGCGGCGACGGCCAGCAGCACCGACCACCAGGGCAGCCCCTGCAGGCCGGCCCGGAGCGGGTCGAGCACCCAGGTGGTGAAGCGGCCCGCCCAGTCGGCGGTGCCGCCGACGACGGGCACGCCCGAGTACAGGTGGGCGGTCATCCAGCCGACGGCCCGGTTGACCGGCCCGGCGATGTCCGCGGTCCAGGCGTCGGGCCAGTCCGGCCGGCCCGCCAGACGTCCGGCCGCCGCCGCGGCGACGGCGGCGAGCAGCGCGAGCGCCCAGGCCGCCGGGGCCCTCCGGGCGGCGCCGGTCCTCTCCCCCGCCGCGCCCGTCACCCGGTCCAGGACGACGGCCAGCAGCACGATCGGGATGCCCGCCGCCAGCGCCGCGCCCACGTCGACCGAGGCGAGCGCCTGGTAGACGCGGTCGCCGAGGCCGCCCGCGCCGATCACCGACGCGATGACCGCCATGGACAGCGCCATCATGATCGTCTGGTTGACGCCGAGCAGCAGCTGCGTGCGGGCCAGCGGGATGCGGGCGGTCAGCAGGCGCTGCCGGGCGGTGGCGCCCAGCGACTCGACCGCCTCCAGCACCTCCTGGTCGGCGCCGCGCAGCCCGAGGGCGGTGAGCCGGGCCATGGGCGGGGCGGCGTAGACGACGGTGGCGAGGACGGCGGCGGGGACGCCGATGCCGAAGACCAGCACGACGGGGAGCAGGTAGGCGAAGGCCGGCAGCACCTGCATGGTGTCCAGGACCGGGCGCAGCGCGCGGTCCATCCGGTCCGACAGGCCGGCCGCGAGACCCAGCAGGGCGCCCGCGGCCACGGACGCGACGACCGCCACGACCATCAGGGCGAGGGTCTGCATGGCCGGCACCCACATGCCGAGCGCGCCGCAGGCCAGGAAGGCGGCGGCGGTGCCGAGCGCGAGCCGGACCCCGGCGACGCGCCAGGCGACGAGGGCGCCGAGCGCCGTGACGCCGGCCCAGCCCGCGGCGAGCAGGGTGAGGTAGACGGCGCGCACGGCGAGGACGACGGCGTTGCTGAGGTGGCCGAGGCCGTACAGGAACAGCGGGTGGCTGTCCCGGTGGTCGACGATCCAGTCGCCGGCCCGCTCCAGCGGCGCGGACACGTCGACGGTGAGGGCGGCCGGCCAGCCGCCGCTCGCCCAGCGGGCGCTCGCCGGCGGCACGAGGACCGCGGCGGCGACCGCGAGCAGCAGCAGCTTGCGCACGGCCGGGCGCTTGAGCGCGCCGGGGAGGGCCGGGCGGGGGGCGGATGCGGTGAGCGTCGCCATCAGACCGCCTCCTCGGGCCGCTCCGCCGCGGCGCCGGCAGGCGTCTTCGTCCCGGCGACCACGCCGAGGAGCGCGTCGGAGTCGACGACGCCCAGGCACCGCTCGCCGTCCACCACGCGGGCCGGGGCCCCGGCCCGGGCCACCGCCTCGATGGCCTCGGACACCGTGGCGTCCGGGCGGACCGCCGGGCCGCTGCCGGTCTCGTCCGGGAAGGCGCGGCGCATGGCCGTACGGACGGTCATGACCTGCTCGCGCGGGACGTCGCGGACGAACGCGCGGACGTAGTCGTCGGCGGGCGAGCCGACGATCTCCTCGGGCGTGCCGAGCTGCACGACGCGGCCGTCGCGCATCAGGGCGATGCGGTCGCCCAGTTTCAGGGCCTCGCCGAGGTCGTGGGTGATGAAGACCATGGTGCGGCCCTCCTCGCGGTGCAGCCGCACCACCTCCTCCTGCATGTCGCGCCGGATGAGGGGGTCGAGCGCGCTGAACGGCTCGTCGAAGAGGAGGACCTCGGGGTCGACGGCGAGCGCGCGGGCGAGGCCGACGCGCTGCCGCTGGCCGCCGGAGAGCTGGCCCGGCCTGCGCTGCTCCATGCCCGCCAGGCCGACCTTGGCGACCATCTCGGCGGCCCGCGCGCGGCGTTCGGCGCGGCCCATGCCCTGGATCTCCAGACCGTAGGCCACGTTGTCCAGGACCGTGCGGTGCGGCAGCAGGCCGAAGTGCTGGAAGACCATCGCGGCGCGGTGGCGGCGCAGTTCGCGCAGCCGGGTCTTGTCCATGGCGCGGACGTCCTCGCCGTCGATGGCGATGGTGCCGGCGGTCGGCTCGACCAGCCGGGTCAGGCAGCGCACCAGGGTGGACTTGCCGGAGCCGGACAGGCCCATGACGACGAAGACCTCGCCCTTGCGCACGTCGAAGGAGACGTCCCGGACGGCGGCCGTGCAGCCGGTGCGGGCGCGCAGCTCGGCGGGGCCGAGGGCGGTCAGCTCGGGGTCGCCGGGGACCCGGCCGGCTTTCGGGCCGAAGACCTTCCACAGGCCCTGGACGGAGAACACGGGCGTGCCCGCGGCGGTCCCGGTGGCCGTGCTCATCGCGCACCACCCCCGATCAGCTCGGCGGCCTTCTCCCCGACCATGAGCACCCCGATCATCGGGTTCACCGCGGTCATGGTCGGGAACACGGAGGCGTCGGCGACACGGATGCCGTCCAGCCCGCGGATCCGCAACTCGGGGTCCACCACGGCCAGTTCGTCGTCCGCGGAGCCCATCCTGCAGGTGCCCGCCGGGTGGTAGACGGTGTGCGCGACCCGGCGGGCGTACTCGCCGAGCTCCTCGTCGCTCGTGATGTCCGGGCCGGGGCACACCTCGCGCTTGAGCCAGTGCGCCAGCGGTTCGGTCCGCGCGATCTCGCGGGCGATGCGGATGCCGTCGACCAGGGTGCGGCCGTCGTAGTCGTCCTCGTCGGTGAAGTAGCGGAAGTCCAGCGCGGGCTTGACCGACGGGTCGGCGCTGGTCAGGTAGAGCCGGCCGCGGCTCTTGGGCTTGGGGATGTTCGGGGTCATCGACACGCCGTGGGGGGGCCGTTCGTAGCCGAGGCGCTCCGGGTGGTCCGTGAACGGGATCTGGTAGAAGTGGAACATCAGGTCGGGTCCCGCGCGGTGGGGGTCGCGGCGCACGAACAGGCCCGCGTCGGAGTCCATCGCGGAGTTGTCCGGGATCGGGCCGTGGGTCTCCCAGACGATCACCGACTCGGGGTGGTCGAGCAGGTTCTCCCCGACTCCCGGCAGGTCGTGGACGACGGGGATGCCGAGGGCCGCCAGGTCCTTCCGGGGGCCGATGCCGGAGTGCAGCAGCAGGCGGGGCGAGTCGATCGCGCCCGCGCACAGCAGCACCTCGGTGCGGGCCCGGATCAGCAGGTCCGCGCCGTCCTTGGTGCGGACGCGGACGCCCCGGACCCGTGTGCCGTCCAGCTCCAGCCGGTACGCCCAGGTCTCCAGGAACAGCCGGAGGTTGGGCCGCTCGTCCATCACCGGGTGCAGGTAGGCCACCGACGCCGACGAGCGCTTGTTGTCCTCCGGGTGGTAGGCGAGGTCGAAGAAGCCGACGCCCTCGGTGAACGGTTCGGCGTTGAAGCCCTCGATGCGCGGCACGCCGAGCGCTGCCCGGGCGGCGTCGACGAAGTCGCGGGCGATGGCGTTGCGGTCCTTCTCGTCGACCGGGACGATGTTGTTCAGCAGGCGGGCGTAGTACGTCTCCATCTGCGCCGCGCCCCAGCCCTTGGCGCCGGCCGCCTCCCACTCGTCCCAGTCGGACGGCAGCGGCTTGAACGCGATCAGCGTGTTGTGCGAGGAGCAGCCGCCGAGGACGCGGGCGCGGCTGTGCCGGATGTGCGAGTTGCCGCGGGGCTGTTCGGTGGTCGGGTAGTCGTAGTCCAGCTCGCCGCCGAGCAGGCCCATCCAGCGGCGCAGGGTCAGTACGTCCTCGCGGTCCACGTCGCTGGGGCCGCCCTCGATGACGGCGACGGTGACGTCCGGGTCCTCGGTCAGCCGGGAGGCGATGACGGAACCGGCGGTGCCGCCGCCGATGACGACGTAGTCGAACTCGTGGGTGTGGTCGGGCATGGGCGTGGTACTCCTGGGGGGATTCGGGACAGGTGTCCTTCGCGGCGCGCTCCCCGCCGGGTCCGGCGGGTGGGGGCGGAGCGCTCCGACGGCGCGGGTCAGCCCGCGAACCAGCGCACCGGCCTGGGCGCGAGGTTCTGGTAGACGTGCTTGGTCTCGCGGTACTCGGCGAGCCCGGCCGGGCCGAGTTCACGGCCGGTCCCGCTCTTGCCGAAACCGCCCCATTCCGCCTGCGGGAGGTAGGGGTGGAAGTCGTTGATCCAGACGGTGCCGTGCCGCAGCCGGCCCGCGACCCGGCGCGCCCGGCCCGCGTCGGCGGTCCACACGGCGCCCGCGAGCCCGTACTCGGTGTCGTTGGCCAGGAACACGGCCTCGTCCTCCGTGCGGAAGGTCTCCACGGTGAGGACCGGGCCGAAGACCTCCTCGCGGACGACGCGCATCCCGCGGTGGCAGTGGTCGAGGACGGTCGGCTCGTAGAAGTAGCCGCTCTCCGGACGCTGCGGCGACGGCTCCGGGCGCTTGCCGCCGGCGCGCAGCACCGCGCCCTCCTCCAGCGCTGAGGCCACGTACGCCTCGACCTTCGCGCGCTGCTGCTCCGAGACCAGGGGACCGCACTCGACGCCGTCCTCGGTGCCGCGGCCGAGGCGGATCCGGCCCGCCCGGCGGGCGAGTTCGGCGACGAAGCGGTCCCGGACGCTCTCCTCGACGATGAGGCGGGCGCCCGCCGAGCAGACCTGGCCGCTGTGCAGGAAGGCGGCGTTGAGGGCCTGGTCGACGGCGGTGTCGAAACCCTCGTCGGTGGCGCAGGCGTCGGCGAAGACGACGTTGGGGTTCTTGCCGCCGAGTTCGAGGGCGACCTTCTTCACGGTCGGGGCGGCGGCCTGCGCCACCTTGGTGCCGCTGGCCAGGCCGCCGGTGAAGGAGACCAGGTCGACGTCGGGGTGCTCGGCGAGCCGGGCGCCGACGGTGTGGCCGGGCCCGGTGACGAGGTTGGCGACCCCCGCCGGGAGCCCCGCCTCCAGCAGCAGGTCGATGAGCGCGACGGTCGTCAGCGGGGTGATCTCGCTCGGCTTGACGACGAAGGTGTTGCCGGCCGCGAGCGCGGGCGCGATCTTCCAACTGGCCTGGAGCAGCGGATAGTTCCAGGGGGTGATCAGCGCGCAGACGCCGACCGGCTCGTGCACGACGACGCTGTGGACGTCGGGCGAGCCCGCGTCGACCACCCGGCCGGGCGCCTCGGCGGCGACCAGGTCCGCGAAGTAGCGGAACGCGTCGGCGACGCAGTCCACGTCGACGCGGCCCTCCTCGACGGTCTTGCCCGCGTCGCGGCTCTCCAGCAGGCCCAGCTTCTCCCGGTCGCGCGCCAGCAGTTCGGCGACGCGGCGCAGCAGCGCGGCGCGCTCGGCGACGGGGGTGCGCGGCCAGTCGCCCTCGTCGAAGGCGCGCCGGGCGGCGGCGACCGCCAGGTCGGCGTCCTTCTCGTCGCCCTCCGCGACCACGGCGAACGCGGTCGCGTCCGCGGGGTCGACGATCTCGCGCGTGGCGCCGGAGACGGCTTCGCGCCACTCCCCTCCCGCGTGGATGGTCCGCCGCGCTCGCAGGTCCGTACTGTCCGCCATGATCCGGTGCTGCCTTCCGTTCCTGTTCGGTGCCGGTGAGTCACATCGGTGTCACCCTCCGGGGACCGTGAGCGCCTGCCCCTGTCTTCACGCGGACATGCGAAATCGGTGGCCGAAAGTGCTCTGCGTCACTGAACATCACGGCAAACAGGGGCATACATCCGGCGAACCGGGGATCGGCGGGGACCGGCGTCCGCTCCGCGGAGCGTGCCGGGCGGGCGGAAACGGGGCGGGCGGAAACGGGAAGGCGGCCTCCAGCAGCTCGCGTTCGCCGGCGCGGCCGTCGGCGGCGCGCTGGTCCGGGAGCGGGCGGTTCCCCGATCGGCGTGCGGGCGGCGGCCGCGAAACGCGGCGATCCCCGGGCGGCCGTGGCCGCCCGGGGATCGCCGTCGGGCAAAGGGTGTCGGCAGGGGTCAGATGAGGCCGAGGCCGCGGACCGCCTCGCGCTCCTCCTCCAGCTCCTTGACGGAGGCGTCGATGCGGGCGCGGGAGAACTCGTTGATCTCCAGGCCCTGGACGATCTCGTACTTGCCGTCCTTGCAGGTGACCGGGAAGGAGGAGATCAGGCCCTCGGGGACGCCGTAGGAGCCGTCCGACGGGATGCCCATGGAGACCCAGTCGCCCTCCGGGGTGCCGTTGACCCAGGAGTAGACGTGGTCGATGGCGGCGTTGGCGGCGGAGGCGGCCGACGAGGCGCCGCGGGCCTCGATGATGGCGGCGCCGCGCTTGGCGACGGTCGGGATGAAGTCCTCGGCCAGCCACTTCTCGTCGTTGACGACCTCGGCGGCGTTCTTGCCGGCGACGGTGGCGTGGAAGATGTCCGGGTACTGGGTGGCGGAGTGGTTGCCCCAGATCGTCAGCTTCCTGATCTCGGAGACCGGGACGCCGGTCTTCTTCGACAGCTGGGTCAGGGCGCGGTTGTGGTCCAGGCGGGTCATGGCGGTGAACCGCTCGGCCGGTACGTCGGGCGCGGCGGCCTGCGCGATGAGCGCGTTGGTGTTGGCCGGGTTGCCGACGACGAGGACCTTGATGTCGTCCGCGGCGTGGTCGTTGATGGCCTTGCCCTGCGGCTTGAAGATGCCGCCGTTGGCCTCCAGGAGGTCACCGCGCTCCATGCCCTTGGTGCGGGGGCGGGCGCCGACGAGGAGGGCGACGTTGGCGCCGTCGAAGGCGACGTTCGGGTCGTCGGTGATGTCGATGCCCTGGAGCAGCGGGAACGCGCAGTCGTCGAGCTCCATGGCCGTGCCCTCGGCCGCCTTCAGCGCCGGGGTGATCTCCAGCAGGCGCAGCTTGACCGGCACGTCCGCGCCGAGCAGCTGGCCGGAGGCGATGCGGAAGAGCAGGGCGTAACCGATCTGGCCGGCCGCGCCGGTGACGGTGACGTTCACGGGAGTGCGGGTCATGGCGTTCTCCGTATGACAGCTGGCGGTGGGGCGTCCCTGCCCCGGGGTGCGGGATCCCCGCCCCGGTTCGTGACCGGCGCCTGCCGCGGATCGATCACGGACACATTTGATCGATCTCTTGGCGTCAAGAGAGATCCAGCGGTCAGGCTATCGCGCATCCGGCATCCCGGACGGCCGGGTCGGTGTGGCCCGGCCCACAAGTCCCGGCGCCCGGCTCCGGGCGGGCGTGGAGCGGCGGCCGCCGGTCCGGGAGAGGGGGGACCGAGGCGGCCGCCGTGAGGGGGGGTACCGTTGCCGGACTCCCGTGGGGGTACTGTTCGCGTGCCCTCGTTCCGGGCCGCCATTCCTGCCGGCGCGGATTGTTCTCCCGGTCTCCCCGGCACGGTCGCCGGCCCCGGCCGTCCCTACCGCGTGCAGCCCCTCTGCCCGGACGCCAGCGTCACGCAGGCCGTCGCGTCGTCCGCGCCCGCGACCGCCACCATCGGGGTGTACGCGATCGTGTCGCCGGCGGCGGTGACCGCGCCGGTCTGTTTCGTCCGGCCCGCGGACACCTCCACCTCGTCGCCCTGCGCGGCCCCGGTGATCCGGCCCCAGGCGGCGCCGCAGGTCCTGCTGTAGCGGACCTCGACGACGGTCGTGCCGACGGTCGCGCTCCGCGCGGTGGTCACCAGGTCGCCGCTGCACCCCATGACCTCCGCGTCCTTGCCGGTGCAGGCGGCTCCGCCGCACTTCACCCCGGCGGGCAGAGCGGTGGACGCGCCGGCGGACGGCGAGGGCGGGGCGTCCGCGCCCTCGTCGCCCCGGTCGCCGCCGCCGAGCAGGAGGAACGCCCCGGCGATCACGCCCACGGCGCCGACCGCGCCCGCGACGAACATCGCCGCCCGCCGGCCGCCTCCCGGGGCGCGGCGCGATTCCGCGGACCGGCGCGGCGGCTCACCGGACGCGCCCGGGGCGGCACCGCCCCGGTCCGGGTGCGCCGCGGGCGCGCCCCCGGCCGGGCGTCTGCCGCTCGGCGCGGGCCCCTGGTACCCGGCGATCCGCCACGAGTTGCCGCCGACCGCGTCCGGGCTCTCGGCGGCCGTCGGCTGCGCCGGCACCGTCGGCACCGCTCCGGCCGGTCCCGCGGCGCCCGGCGCGGCCGCGCCGCCGCTCTTGCGGGCCGCCCTGCGGGTGTCCGCGGGCGGCGCCGCGAGTTCCCCGAGCGCGGCGCGCGCCTGGGAGATCCGGATGGCCTCCATGGTCATGTCGTGCCGCATCTCCGAGCGGCTCCAGGCCCGCTCGGCCAGCTCCCACAGGGTGGTCAGGTGGACGGGATTGGTCCCGGTGACCTCGGCCAGGGCCACGATCGCGCCCTTGGGCGCGAGCAGCCGGCCGTTCAGGTAACGCTCCCAGGACGTCTTGCTGTAGCCGGTGCGGTCCGCCACGGCCGCGATGCTCAGCCCGCTGCGGTCCACGAGCCCCCGCAGCTGCCCGGTGAACTCCTTGACCTGCGGATCGAGTTCATCCGGCAAGGCCCTCCAACGAGGCATTGCTACCCCCCTCTTCCCCCCGGTTCGTGCTGATGGTTCCCCCCGCGCGTGACGCCCCTGGCCGAGTCCCGTCCCGGCCGCCCGCAGGGGCGCGCCCGGTCAGGATCTCAGTTCCCGGGGTGGGGGCGCACGGGAGCCCTGGTGGCCGCGGGCGTGCACCGTCGCACGTCCGCGAGGCCGCGGCCCGGTGTCCCACCGGCGTCCCCCACGCCGGGCCGGCCCCGGCCGCACGCGGGACATCCCGGGCCGTCCCGATCGACCACGCTAGCCCCCTTCTGGGGCGACTTGACCGCACATCCGAGAACTTGTCGGCACATCGTCACACGGACCGCACACGCGCGGTCACGGACGGCGCGCGTGTCACGCCCGTCCCGCGCCCTGTGGCGGAACGGTCACTTCCGTGCCCCGGTGCGCGGACGGCGTCGAACGGCCCGTTCACGGCGCGGGAGGACGGGCCCGGCGGCCCGTCCCGGGGCGGGGAGGGGACGGACCGCCGCCCGCCCGGAAGTCCGCCGCCGGAAGCCGGCGCCGACCGCTATCCGCTACCCGCTGACCGTGAAGTGCAGCGTGTCCTTCAGGAACGGGATCTCCAGCCACGGGTGCGGCTGCGCCATCATCGCCAGCAGGACGATCGCGGTGCCCAGCACGCCGTAGGTGGCGATGTCCGTGAAGCGGGAACGCACCGCGAGCATGCCGACGTCGGGCAGCAGCCAGCGCAGCAGCGCGCCGGTCAGCAGCGCGGCGCCGATCAGCAGCGTCCCGTACCGGAACACGTCCAGCGCGGTCAGCAGCAGGCCCAGCCCGACCAGGGCCAGCACGGCGAGGACGGGCCACTGCCGGGCGGGCGCCGGGGCGTCGCCGGGCGCGGCCCGGCCGCCGCCCTCGGGGCGCGCGGTGTCCCGGGTGAACAGCGGGAAGCGGCGCGTGGCGCGCCGCGGCCTGCCCTCGGCGTCGGGCGCGCTGACCGCGTCCCGGACCGTGATCTCCTCGGGGCTCCCGGTCGCGTCCTCAGCCGGCACTGCGCTCCGCCGCCTCGACCACGTTGACGAGCAGCTGCGCGCGGGTCATCGGGCCGACCCCGCCGGGGTTGGGGGAGATGAAGCCGGCCACCTCGGCCACGTCCGGGTGGACATCGCCGACGATCCTGCCCTCGGCGTTGCGGGAGACGCCGACGTCGAGGACGGCCGCGCCGGGCTTGACGTCCTCGGGCCGCACCAGGTGCGGGGAGCCGGCCGCGGCGATGACGATGTCGGCCCGCCGCAGGTGGGCGGCCAGGTCCCGGGTGCCGGTGTGGCACTGGGTCACGGTGGCGTTCTCGCTGCGCCGGGTCAGCAGCAGCGGCATCGGGCGGCCGATGGTCACGCCGCGGCCGACGACCACGACCTCCGCGCCCTTGATCTCCACGCCGTAGCGGCGCAGCAGGGTGAGGATGCCGTTGGGGGTGCAGGGCAGCGGGGCGGGCTCGTTGAGGACCAGGCGGCCGAGGTTCATCGGGTGCAGTCCGTCGGCGTCCTTGGCCGGGTCCATCAGTTCCAGGATGCGGTTCTCGTCGATGCCCCGGGGCAGCGGCAGCTGGACGATGTAGCCGGTGCAGGCCGGGTCCTCGTTCAGCTCGCGGACGACCGCCTCGATCTCCTCCTGCGTCGCCGTCGCGGGCAGTTCGCGCTGGATGGAGGCGATGCCGACCTGGGCGCAGTCGCGGTGCTTGCCGGCGACGTACTTCTGGCTGCCGGGGTCGTCCCCGACCAGGATCGTGCCGAGGCCGGGCGTGACGCCCTTCTCCTTCAGCGCCGCCACGCGGGCGGTCAGATCGGACTTGATCGCGGCTGCGGTGGCCTTGCCATCGAGAATCTGGGCGGTCATGGCCCCATCCTCGCGGATGACCCGGCCCCGGTTCCAATCCGCCCGCGATCCGGGCGGCGCGGGACCCGTCCCGCCGTATCCGTCCATGATCGGTGATGTTGCACTTGCACAACGCCTGGGACATGTCGCTGGACAAGCTTTCGATGGTGAAGAACGATGGCTGGACAGTGCCGCGGGCAGCTCGACGGGGGGACGGACCGCATCTGAAGAACTCTCCTCCGTGCGTGCCGCGCGCCGTCCCCGCACGTGGAACAACGGAGGAAGAGACCGTCATGAGCTTCGGCGACCCGAACAACCCCTACGGCGCCCCGCAGCAGGGACAGCAGCCGGGCTACGGCTACCCGCAGCAGCAGGGACAGGCGCCCGGATACGGCTACCCGCAGGCCCCGCCCGTCGGCCCGTACGGCGGCGCCCCGGCGCCGACGACGATGCCCGGCTCGGTGAGCGCCGCGCGCGTGATGCTCTGGGTCATCGTCGGCCTGCAGGTCATCGGCGTCGCCCTGTTCGCCTTCGCCGCCGTCGGCGTGAACGCCGCCAAGAACGACGCCGCGCTCCAGGAGGACGACGCCTTCCAGCAGCTGGCCGACTACTCGGCCGGCATGCTGTGGGCCCTCGTGGTGTTCGCGCTGGCCTGGGCGGTGTTCGCGATCGTGCTGGCGCTGAAGTTCACCACCGGCGGCAACGGCGTCCGGATCACCACGCTGGTCTTCGCGGTCATCACCGCGATCCTCGGCATCTACCCGTTCATCCTGGTGGGCCTCGTGCACACCGTGCTCGCCGTCCTGGTCGCGGTGTTCGTCGGCAACTCCAACGGCTCCGCCTGGTTCAACCGGCCGCGTTACTGACCGCGCCCCGCGCGCCCGGGCGCCCCGCGCCCGCCGGGCGCCTCCCGCCCGTCACGCCGCAGGGCCGTGTCTCACCCGTTCGAGGGGGACACGGCCCTGCCGCGTCCCCCTACTCTGGCTGTGCAGCCGTCAGGCACGGGGAGACGCACCTTGTACAGCATCATCGTGGTACCTCCGCCGACCACGGAGGACGGACCCCGGCGCGCCCAGCTCCGCCTCGCGCCCGGCGAGCGGCTGGGCTTCGGCCGGTCCCCGCACGGCAACGACCTCCGCATCCCGCACGACGGGGTGTCCCGCAGAGCCGGTGCGATCACCGCCCAGGGCGCCTTCTGGACCCTGAGCAACCTCTCCGCCCGCCAGACGTACGTGGTGGAGAACCCGGAGGGCGCGGGCGAGCACGTCAAGGTGGCCCCGGGCCGGCTGGACGCGCCCGTGCCGTTCGAGTTCGCGCGGATCGTGCTGCCGGCCGCGGGCGACCTGCTGCCGATCGAGGTGTGGGCGCCGCGCCACGACTACGTCCGCGCCGGGGACGTCCCCGACGGCGAGACCACCGCGCCGGCCTTCTCCGTCGACCGCACCAAGCGCTACTTCGCGGTGCTGGCCGCCCTGTGCGAGCCCCGGCTGCGCGGCGCGCCGCACGCGCCGCCGCCCACCGTCGACCAGGTCGTGGAGCGGCTGCGCCCCACCTGGCCGGCCGCCTCCCGCGCCTCGGTGCAGTGGAACATCGACTACCTCGCGGTGAAGCTGCGGCTGAAGCCGGGCCCGGAGACGGCGGAGCCGGGCCCGCGGCTGAACGGCAAGAAGGAGTCCCTGGTCTCCCTGGCGCTCCGCTTCGACCTGGTCCGCGAGGACGACCTGGTGGTCCTCGCGGAGCCGTCCCGGTGGCCGGCCCGGTGAGGGAGCCGTACGCCGTGCCGGTGCCCCGGGGCTACCGGGTGGGCGGGTGGGAGGTGCGGGAGCCGATCGCGACGGGCGCCTTCGGCAGCGTGTACGCCGCCCGGCGCACCGACGACCGCGGCCACCTGCCGCGCACGGCCGCCCTGAAGTTCCTGCCCACCGGCACCGGCACCCCCCGCCAACTCGCCCATCTGCGGGAGCTGGTCGAGCGCGAGGTCGCGTTGCACCGCCGGCTGAAGCAGCCCCGGCTGATCCGGATGTACGAGACGCTCACCGTCGACGACCCGGCCGACCCCCGCCTCGACGGCGCGACCGTCCTCGTGCTGGAGCGGGCGGAGGGCTCCCTGTCCGCGCTGCTCGCCGCCTCCCCGCGCCCCGGATCCGGCCCGGCCCTGCTCGCGCAGATCTGCGCGGGGCTGGCCCAGCTGCACCGGGCCGGCTGGGTGCACGGCGACCTGAAACCGGCCAACGTGCTGCTGATGGGGGACGGTTCGGTCCGGCTCGCCGACTTCAACACGGCCGGGGAGCTGGAGGGCACCCACGCCTACACGCCGGCCTTCTCCACCCCGGACTACACCCCGCCCGAGCTGCTGTGGTCGGAGATCGGCGAGCGGGGCCGCCGCATCCGGCCCTCCGCCGACGTGTGGGCCTTCGGCGTCCTCGCCCATCTCGTCCTCACCGGCTCCTTCCCGCTGCCCGGCGGCACCCCGACGGCCCGCCGGGACGCGGCCGCCGCCTACGCCCGCGGCGCCGACGAGCTGCGGCTGTCGCCCGGACTGCCCGAGGCGTGGCGGGAGATCGTGCGGGCCTGCCTGACCCGGACGCACGCCGAGCGGATCGGGACCGAGGACCTGCTGCGCCGGGTACGGGCCGCCGCCACCGGCCGGCCCGGGCGGCTGCCGCCGCGCCGCCGCTCCGGCCGGACGGCCGTGCCGGCCGCGGTGGCCGCCACCGTCGCCCTGGCCGCGCTGGGCCACGCCGTCGCCGTCCGGACCGACGGCGGTCCGGACACCGGCGGACGGGGCGCCGGCCCGACCGCGAACGTCTCCGCCGCCTCCTACGGCGCCGCGGAGCTGCGCACCGACCGGGGCGTCCCGGCCGCGTACCGCCCGCTGATCGTCGAGACGGCGCACGACTGCGCCCGCCCGGAGGTCACCCCCGCGCTGATCGCGGCCATGCTGAAGGTGGAGAGCGACTTCGACCCGGACCTCGCCGACCCCGCGAGGAACGAGTACGGGATCGCGCGGTGGACGCCGCGCGTGCTGCGCTGGTGGATGAACGAGGACGGCACGCCCGGGGAGACCGTGCCCGACCCGCCCTTCCCGCCCGCCGAGTCCATCCCGGCGATGGGCCGGTACCTGTGCTGGATCGCGCCGCGCCTGGGAACCGGCCTGCCCGGCGACCGGCGGGTGCTGGTCGCCGCCGCCTACCGGACGTCGTACGACGAGGTGAACGACGCGGGCGGGGTCCCCTCGGAGTGCCGTGACTACGCCGCCCGCGTCGCCCGCTACCTCCGGGAGTACACGCCGCCCGGCGGGACGTGACCCCCGCGGGTCCGAGGTGCCGCTCCGCTCCCGGGGCGTCGGGGCGGAGTCGCCCGCCGTGGCGCGACCGCGGCCCCGGCCCCGTCGGGGGAGGGCCGGGGCCGCGGACCGGTGGGACGTCAGTGGAAGAAGTGGCGCGTCCCGGTGAGGTACATGGTGACGCCGGCCTTCTTCGCGGCCTCGACGACCTGCTCGTCGCGGATCGAGCCGCCGGGCTGGACGATGGCGCGGACCCCGGCCTCGATCAGGATCTCGGGGCCGTCCGGGAACGGGAAGAACGCGTCGGAGGCGGCGTAGGAGCCACGGGCCCGCTCGGCGCCCGCCCGCTCCACGGCCAGCTTGCACGAGTCGACGCGGTTGACCTGGCCCATGCCGACGCCGACCGAGGCGCCGTCCTTGGCGAGCAGGATCGCGTTGGACTTCACGGCCCGGCAGGCCCTCCAGGCGAACGCCAGCTCGGCCAGCTCCGCCTCGGACAGCGCCTCGCCGCTGGCCAGCGTCCAGGTGGCCGGGTCGTCGCCCTCGGCCTGGAGGCGGTCGGTGACCTGGAGCAGCGCGCCGCCGTCGACCGGCCTGACCTCGACGGGGTTCGACGGGGCGTCGGGGCAGCGCAGCACCCGGATGTTCTTCTTCTTGGTGAGCGCCTCCAGGGCGCCCTCCTCGTAGCCGGGCGCCACGATGACCTCGGTGAAGATCTCCGCGACCTGCTCGGCCATCTCCTTGCTGACCGGCCGGTTCACGGCGATCACGCCGCCGAACGCGGACAGCGGGTCGCAGGCGTGCGCCTTGCGGTGCGCCTCGGCGACGTCCTTGCCGATCGCGATGCCGCACGGGTTGGCGTGCTTGATGATCGCCACGCACGGCTCGTCGTGGTCGTACGCGGCACGGCGGGCGGCGTCCGTGTCCGTGTAGTTGTTGTACGACATCTCCTTGCCGTGCAGCTGCTCGGCCTCGGCGAGGCCGCCCGTGCCCGACACGTACAGGGCGGCGGGCTGGTGCGGGTTCTCGCCGTAGCGCAGGGTGTGCTTGCGCTCCCAGGTGGCGCCGAGGAAGGCGGGGAGGCCCGACTCGTCGACGGAGGCGTACTCGGAGGCGAACCAGGAGGCGACCGCCACGTCGTACGCGGCCGTGTGCTGGAAGGCCTCGGCGGCCAGGCGCTTGCGGGCGGCCAGGTCGAAGCCGCCGTCCCGCACCGCGGCGAGGACGTCGGCGTAGCGGGCCGGGCTGGTGACGACGGCCACGGAGGGGTGGTTCTTGGCGGCGGCGCGCACCATCGAGGGGCCGCCGATGTCGATCTGCTCGACGCACTCGTCGGGCGTCGCGCCCGAGGCGACGGTCTCGCGGAACGGGTACAGGTTGACGACGACGAGGTCGAACGGCTCGACGCCCAGCTCGGCGAGCTGCCGCCGGTGGTCCTCCAGGCGCAGGTCGGCGAGGATGCCGGCGTGCACCTTCGGGTGCAGGGTCTTGACCCGGCCGTCCAGGCACTCGGGGAAGCCGGTGAGCTCCTCGACCTTGGTGACGGGGACACCGGCGGCGGCGATCCGCGCGGCCGTGGACCCGGTGGAGACCAGCTCCACACCGGCCTCGTGCAGCCCGCGCGCGAGCTCCTCGAGCCCGGTCTTGTCGTAGACGCTGACGAGCGCGCGGCGGATGGCCCGCTTGTTGCTCTCGGCGGTGGCGGTCACTGGATAACTACCTTTCGTCCCTCAATGCGATAGCCGTTGCGGGCGAGCCGCCCCACGACATCGACGAGCAGCCTTCGCTCGACTTCCTTGATGCGCTCGTGCAGAGCGCTCTCGTCGTCCTCGTCCCGGACCTCGACCACGCCCTGCGCGATGATCGGCCCGGTGTCGACGCCGTCGTCGACGAAGTGGACGGTGCAGCCGGTGACCTTGGCGCCGTACGCGAGCGCGTCCCGCACGCCGTGGGCTCCGGGAAAACTGGGCAGCAGCGCGGGGTGCGTGTTGACGAACCGCCCGCCGAACCGCGCGAGGAACGCCTTCCCCACGATCCTCATGAACCCGGCCGAGATCACGAGGTCGGGCTCGTGGGCGGCGACGGCCTCGGCGAGCGCGGCGTCCCACTCCTCGCGGTCGGCGTAGTCCCGCACCTTCCGCACGAAGGTCGGCAGTCCGGCCCGCTCGGCCCGCGCGAGCCCTTCGATGCCCTCGCGGTCGGCGCCGACGGCCACGATCTCGGCGCCGTAGGCCTCGGGCCCGGTCGTCTCGATGGCGTCCAGCAGCGCCTGCAGGTTGGTGCCGGATCCGGAGACCAGCACGACGAGGCGCTTGGCCACGGGCTTGGCGGCCACGGTGGGGGCCCTTTCTCGGGGAAGCGTTCTTGCGCGGCCGGGTCCGTACGGCCGCTTTGTACAGTCGTACGAATGCTTCGCGCCCCCGGATACGGGGAAGTCTACGAAGCGGCCGACCGTCAGCAACGATACCGGCACACCTGACGGCCCCCTCGGGACGGGGGCGTGGCCGGAAGGTAGCGTCTGGGAGGAGCCGGACCGGGAAGGTCCGGGAACGCCTCCCGCGCGTCGCACGTTCACGGGGTGACGGGGGCCGGACCCCGGGCGCTTCCACCGGACGCCCCGGACCGGCCGCACTCAGCACGTCGTACTCAGCACGTCGTATTCACCAAGGGGAAGACGCTCACTTGATGCCGGACCGCAGCCTGCGACTCCTCACGCTCCCCCAGCAGTCGGTGCAGGGAGGGGAGCGCAGCGGCGTGTTGCTGCGGGAGCGCCCCGCCTCGCCGCCCGACGCGCCCTCGGGCGGGAAGAACGGCGACGAGCGGGGCGGCGCGGCCCAGGAGGACAACCCGTTCGCCCCGCCGCCGGAGGACGCCCCGGACCGCCCCTGGCAGCCGCGGCACCCCTCGGGCGGCCGGAGCGGCGGCGGTTCCCCGGACGAGGGTGAGCGCGGTCCGTGGGGCCGCGGCTGGAGCGACCGGCAGCCCGGACGTTCCCCCGGCGGCTTCGGCGAGCGCCCCGGCGGCCCCGGCTCCGGGCCCCAGGGAGCGGGCGGCCCCGGCCCGGCCCTGCGCTGGGATCCCACGGACCCCGCCCAGCGGCACGCCCGCTACTCCCTGCTGTGCGGCATGTGGGCCTTCTTCTTCGCCCTGTTCAGCTGGCCGTACCTGGCCCTGCCGCTCGGCGCGCTGGCCCTCTACTGGGGTGTCAGCGCCCTGCGCGCCAAGCCCCGCGCCGACGCCGCCGCGGGCACCCCGGCCCCCGACACGGGCTCCCGCCCCCAGACGACGGCCGTGGTCAGCGGCCTGGTCACCGCGTCCCTGGCGCTCGCCCTGGTCGCCGTGTCCTTCACGGCCCAGCTGGTCTACCGCGACTACTACACGTGCGTGAACGACGCCCTCACGAACGAGGCGAAGCAGTCCTGCGGCCAGCTGCTGCCGAAGGAACTGCGGGGGGTGCTGGGGACGAACGGCTGAGGCCGGCGCTCCCCGGCACCCGTCGGGCACGCCGGGCGCCCGGGTCTCCTCGCCGGGCGGGTCCGCCCGGCCCGGGTCCGTCCGGGCGCCGGGCACGGCTCAGGACGTCCTGGTCACCTCGGACCCCTCCGGCCCCTCCCGCTGCTCCGGCAGCAGGTCGCAGGCCTCGAACGGCCCGTCCCCGCCCCCTCCCCGCGGCCCGCGCGGGCCGCCGTGGCCGTACGGCCCCTCCGGCGACCGGGCGTCCCGGGCGCCTTCCGGCATCCTCCACGCCGGGATGCCGCGGGCGCCTTCCGAGGACTCCCCTGCCGGGGCGTCCCGCGAACCTTCCGGCACCATTTCCGCCGGGACGTCCCGCGCGCCCTGCGAGGACTCCCCTGCCGGGACGTCCCCTCCCCCCTCCCCCGGCGCTCTCCTCCCGGCCTCCGGTTCCTCCCGCGCTCCCCGGCACCTCCACCCGCGCACCCCCAGCGCCACGGGGACCCCCACTGCCACGGCCCATGCCGCCGCCGCGCCCCCCGCCTGCCACCACACCGGCCCGAACCGTTCCAGCACCCCGGTCCCCAGCGGTCCCCCCGCCGCCCCGGCCAGCCCGCCGACCGCCACCGCGCACAGCGCACCCGCCCACCCGGCGACGCCGGCGGTGCGTCCCGCGGACCACACCCCGCCCCGCTCCCCCGCGGTCGCGGCCACCGCGACCCACCACCCCACCGTCGCCCCGGCCGCCATCGGCACGCCCAGGGCCGCCCAGTTCAGCGGGCTCCCGGGCCCGGCCTCCGGCACGGCCGCCAGCAGCGGAAACGGCGGCACCACCGGCGCCGGCGCCGACCAGAGCGGCGTCACGGCGTGCCCCGCGCCGAGCGCGAACCCCGGCCCCAGCGCGTACGCGGCCCCCCACACCGCCGCGTTCGGCACCAGCGCCAGGCACAGCAGCAGCACCGCGAACCGCCCCGACCAGCCCTCCGTCAGCCCCAGCAGGGAGTTCCACGCCGCTCCGCCGTGCCACAGCAGCGACACCGCCAGGAGCAGGGCCCCGCCCCCGGTCAGCACGGCGGTCCCCGCGGCCGCGGCCCGCACCGCGGCCCCCAGCCGCTCGCGGGGACCGGCGACCAGCCCCCGCACCCCGGCCGG
Organism: Streptomyces sp. NPDC051041; assembly: GCF_044456065.1. Taxonomy (NCBI): domain Bacteria; kingdom Bacillati; phylum Actinomycetota; class Actinomycetes; order Kitasatosporales; family Streptomycetaceae; genus Streptomyces; species Streptomyces sp. NPDC051041. The sequence goes on along the minus strand of NZ_JBITFM010000002.1, from coordinate 316,892 downwards.
CGCCATGTCGGGCGCCCGCCCCACCAGGCCGGCCGGCCGGCCGTACGCCGCCCACACCCCCGATCCCGCCCCCACCGCCGCGACCAGCGGCACACACGCCCCCGCCCACCCCCACGCCGGCCGCAGTCCGCCTCCCGCGGCGTACAGCGCGACGGGGGCGGCCACCGCGAGGTAGCCGAGGACGACGCCCGTCCAGGCGGTGCGGGCGGAGGCGAGCGGCGTGGCACCGTCCTCGCCGCCGTCCGTCGCGTCCCGCGCCGCCCGGTGCACCAGCCACAACGGCAGCGCGAGCGGCAGCAGCGGGGTGACGCCCACGGGCGCGGGGACGCCGGACAGCGTGTCCGTGCGGACCAGCTCGGCCCCGTGCGCCAGCAGCCACAGCGCCGCCGCGACGTGCAGCGCGCCGTCCGGCCCGCTGTCGGGGTACGGCGAACTGATCCACAGCGTCACCGCGAGCGCGGCAAACGCGCCGAGCCCCAGCGCCGCCGCGACCGCGCCGTCCAGCAGTCCGGTGGCCAGGCCGGGCGACCGGCCCCGCAGGCGCGTGAGCGGAGGCGATGACGGGGGTCGGCGGGCGGGTGTCTCGGTCACGCCGCCATGCTCCCAACGACACGCGCTTTTCCGTCGTAACAGGAGAAGCGCCGTTGTGTCGATCAATATACGGTTATGTGCTTTTTCGTACGAAGGGGCTTCTCGTGACGCAGCGCCCTGCCACCCCTCTCCCGCCCCCCGGGAAGCGCCGGCGCCTGCGCGAGCGGGCCTCGCTGACACGGGATCAGCTCGCGGAGCGGATGGGCGTCAGCCGTGAGACGGTACGGGCGTGGGAGACCGGCCGGCAGACTCCGCACGGCCGGGAGCGGGAGGCGTACGCGGAACTGCTCGCCGGCTTCGCGGCGGAGACGCGGCCGCGCCGCGGGAGGACTTCGCCCCGGCGGAAGGCGGCGGCCCGCACGGCCCCGGCCCCCGCCGCGGCCGCCGACGCCGGCACCGCCGTACGCCCCGAGGAGCAGCCCTCCGGCTCGCGCCCGTCCGCCCGCCCGGCGCCCGCTCAGGCCTTCGACGCGCTGTACGCCTCCTGCGCCCCCGGCCTGCTGCGGCAGGCCTACCTGCTCACCGGCCGCCGTGAGCTGGCGCGCGAGTCGGTCGAGCGGGCCTTCCGCCTCGCCTGGGAGCGCTGGCCCGAGGTGGCCCGCGACCGCGACCCGGCGGGCTGGGTGCGGGCGGCGGCGTACGACGCCGCCCTGTCCCCCTGGCACCGGTTCCGCCGGCGGTACCGGCATCCGGAGCCGCCGCCCGGTGACGCGGCGGACCGCGCGCTGCTGGGCGCCCTGCTGGCCCTGCCACCGCCCTACCGCCGCACGCTGCTGCTGTACGACGGGGTGGGCCTCGGCCTGCCGGAGACGGCGGCGGAGACGGAGGCGAGCACTCCGGCGACGGCGAACCGGCTGCTGCACGCGCGCGAGGCCGTGGCCGCGCGGCTGCCCGAGCTGGCCGACCCGGCCGTGCTCCGCGAGCGGCTGGCCGGGCCGGCCGTCGCCGAGCGGCTGCGCGCGGCCGAGCCGGGGGCGGTGCGCCGGGGCTGCGAACGCCGGGCGCGTTTCTGGACCCGGGCCGCCATCGCCTTCACGGCGGCTCTGATCGGCAGCACGGTCCTGACCCTGCGGACCGCTCCGACGCACTACGAACCGCCGGTGCCGCCGGGGGCGACGGTACGGGGGGTGCCGCCGCGGACGGCGCCCGGGCCGCTGTCGGAGGAGGAGCTCGAACTGCGGACCAAGCTGCGCCAGGAGCCGGCCCACGGCCCGGAGCGGCTGGCGCCGCGGCCGGGATAGGCCGGACAGGACCGTGGGCCCGCCCCCCGTGCGGGGAGCGGGCCCACCGGTGCCGTCAGGCCGTTCAGCCGGCCAGGATCTCCCGGGCCAGCTTCGCCGTCTCGGTCGGCGTCTTGCCGACCTTGACGCCGGCGGCCTCCAGGGCCTCCTTCTTGGCCTGGGCGGTGCCGGAGGAGCCGGAGACGATGGCGCCGGCGTGGCCCATGGTCTTGCCCTCGGGCGCGGTGAAGCCCGCGACGTAGCCGACGACCGGCTTGGTCACGTTCTCCTTGATGAAGGCCGCGGCCCGCTCCTCGGCGTCGCCGCCGATCTCACCGATCATGACGATCAGGTCGGTGTCGGGGTCGTCCTGGAACGCCTTCAGCGCGTCGATGTGGGTGGTGCCGATGATCGGGTCGCCGCCGATGCCGACGCAGGTGGAGAAGCCGATGTCGCGCAGCTCGTACATCATCTGGTACGTCAGCGTGCCGGACTTCGACACCAGGCCGATGCGGCCCGGCTTGGTGATGTCGGCCGGGATGATGCCGGCGTTGGACTGGCCGGGGGTGATCAGGCCGGGGCAGTTCGGGCCGATGATGCGGGTCTTGTTGCCCTTCTTGCCGGCGTACGCCCAGAAGGACGCCGTGTCGTGCACCGCGATGCCCTCGGTGATGACGACCGCGAGCGGGATCTCGGCGTCGATGGCCTCGACGACCGCGTCCTTGGTGAACTTCTCCGGGACGAAGATGACCGTGACGTCGGCGCCGGTCTTCTCGATGGCCTCCTTGACGGTGCCGAAGACCGGTACCTCGGTGCCGTCGAAGTCGACGCTGGTGCCCGCCTTGCGCGGGTTCACGCCGCCGACGATGTTCGTGCCGGACGCCAGCATGCGGCGGGTGTGCTTCTGACCCTCCGAGCCGGTCATGCCCTGGACGATGACCTTGGATTCCTTGGTGAGGAAGATAGCCATGGTGTTCTGTGACCTCGTCCCTTACTTCGCGGCAGCAGCCAGCTCGGCGGCCTTGTCGGCCGCGCCGTCCATGGTGTCCACGCGCTGCACGAGCGGGTGGTTGCGGTCGTCGAGGATCTTGCGGCCCAGCTCGGCGTTGTTGCCGTCGAGGCGCACGACCAGCGGCTTGGTGACCTCTTCGCCCCGGGACTCCAGGAGCTCCAGGGCCTGCACGATGCCGTTGGCGACGGCGTCGCAGGCGGTGATGCCGCCGAAGACGTTGACGAAGACGGACTTGACGTCCGGGTCGCCGAGGATGATCTCCAGGCCGTTCGCCATGACCTCGGCGGAAGCGCCGCCGCCGATGTCGAGGAAGTTGGCGGGCTTGACGCCGGAGTGCTTCTCACCGGCGTAGGCGACGACGTCCAGGGTGGACATGACCAGGCCGGCGCCGTTGCCGATGATGCCGACCTCGCCGTCCAGCTTCACGTAGTTCAGGCCCTTGGCCTTGGCGGCGGCCTCCAGCGGGTTGGCCGCGGCCTTGTCGTGGAGCTCCTCGAACTCGGGGTGGCGGAACTCGGCGTTGTCGTCCAGGGACACCTTGCCGTCGAGGGCGATGACGTCACCGGAGGCGACCTTGGCCAGCGGGTTCACCTCGACCAGGAGGGCGTCCTCCTCGACGAAGACCTCCCACAACCTGACGAGGACGTTCACGACCTGGTCGGCGACCTCGGCCGGGAACTTGGCGGCCTCGACGATCTCGCGGGCCTTGGCCTCGTCCACACCGTCGATCGCGTCGATCGCGATCTTGGCGACGGCCTCGGGGCGGGTGGCCGCGACCTCCTCGATCTCCATGCCGCCCTCGACGGAGGCGATGGAGAGGAAGGTGCGGTTGGCACGGTCGAGGAGGAAGGAGACGTAGTACTCCTCGACGATCTCCGGAGCCGTCTCGGCGATCATGACCTTGTGGACCGTGTGGCCCTTGATGTCCATGCCGAGGATGTCCGTCGCGCGGGCGACGGCCTCGTCCGGGGTGGCGGCCAGCTTGACGCCGCCGGCCTTGCCGCGACCACCGACCTTCACCTGGGCCTTGACGACCGACTTGCCGCCCAGCCGCTCGGTGATCTCGCGCGCCGCCTCAGGCGTGTCGATGACTTCACCGGCCAGCACCGGTACACCGTGCTTGGCGAAGAGGTCCCTCGCCTGGTACTCGAACAGGTCCACGCGCTTCCGTCCCTATCAGTGATCTAGCGGTTCGTTGGATGCGTGGGCGTGCCGCGAAGGGCAACGTGACGACCGCATGTGTCACAAGGGAGGCGCACACGGTGTCCGAGCGCGCGGCATGTCCGTCTCGCAGGTTATCGCCGCCGGGCGGGGCTCTCTAAATCACATCTCACACGTGAGCGGTGATACCTGTCACATGATGCCGGGTTCTCCGGCACGGCGTGCCGAGGGTGGGGGGCCTCACCGGGTTGGGGTTGGCCCGGTGAGGCCGTGGAACAGCCCTGGAGGGCGGCGGAAGGGCCGTGATGCCCTGCTCCGTCCGCTCTCCGGGCCGCGGGGGGGGGGGGGGCCCCCCCCCCCCGGCCCCCCCCCCCCCCCCCCCCCCCCCCCCCCCCCCCCACCCCCCCCCCCCCCCCCCCCCCCCCCCCCCCCCCCCCCCCCCCCCCCCCCCCCCGCAC
>NZ_JBITFM010000002.1:156885-312444 GCF_044456065.1 Streptomyces sp. NPDC051041 | reverse complement strand
CGGGCGGCGGGTCCCCGCCCCATCGGGGACCCGCCGCCCCGTCCGCGGGCCTCCGCCCGAACAGACCGACGGCTTTCGGCCGTTCGGACCTCGGACTCCGCGGAGTCCGCTCCGCCCGGGGTGCGGCGGAGAGTTCCGGGAATGTGAGAGCTGGGAGGGCTGGGGGTTGGGAGTCGGAGCTTGGGACTGGGGGCTCGGGGGACTTCAGGGCTTGCGGTGATCGCGGCCGGTGCGGGATCACGGCGGTCGTCCCGCCGGGCGGCGGTCGGCCGGTGCCGCGGTCCCCGAAGCGGAGAGCTCCCTGCCCGGGGGGCCCGCGAGCAGGAGGCTCCTGAGCGCAGGGGACCTCCTGGGAGCAGGGGACCCCTGGGGGCGGGAGGTTCCTGGGGGCGGGAGATTCCTGGGAACGGCAGGTCTCCGGGCGGGGACCGCGGACCCGGTCGCGGCTTCGGCGGCCCCCGTCCGGGGAACGGAGGGGGCCGGACGGACGGGCAGGCCCGTTCCGTCCCGCGCGCCGGGTCTACGGCGCAGGAGGGTCCGCTCTATGCGGGGGAGACGGGAACGTCCCGGTACCGGTCCCGGATCCCGGCCGCGTCGGCGGACACGGTGCCGCCGGGCACGAACCGCGGCGCAGTCCGGTGGTCCGGGGTGACGGCCTGGACGTCGCCGTGGCGCGGGGTGCCGCTGTCGGCCGCCGACCGGTTGCCCAGCGCACCGTCCGGCTCACCGGCGGGCTCCCGGTGGACGAGAACGTGACCGCTGGGCGACGCGGCACGCTGCCGGTGCGCGCCGCCGTGCGCCGACGCCTCCGGTACGACGCCGACGCGCGGACCGTGGACATCGGTTCCCGCCACCGCGTCGCCCCGCGTGTCGGGGGTGTGGCCGTCGCCGGCCGACGGGACGGCCGGGGAGCCCGGCTGCGGGTCCGGGGTGACGGGCGTGGGCAGTGGGTGTCCCGGCACCGCGGGAGCAGCGGGCACGTCCGGCAGCTCCGGCAACTCCGGCAGCTCCGGCAGCTCCGGCAGCTCCGGCAGCTCCGGCGTCCCCGGTACGTCCGGGAGTCCCGGCGCCGAGGGCTCGCCGGGCGGATCCGGAACGCCGGGCGAACCGGGGGTGCCGGGGAGGCCGGGCAGTGTCGGCAGGCCGGGGAGGCCGGGGAGGCCGGGCAGCTCCGCCGACGGGCCGCAGGGCGGTTCGGGGATCCTTTCGGCCAGCCCCTCGGTCGCCGTCCGCACCAGGCCGCCGACCGGCCGCACGACACGCGCGTCCACGGAATGGACGGCGTCCTCGACGACCGGGCGAAGGAGGCCGCCGGGAGAGGTCTGCTGCCGGTCCGGGGCAGTGCGCGGGCCAGGTCCGCTGTCCTGCCCCGCCGCGGGCACGCGGTCGCCGGCCGGACCCCCGGCCGGCTTCCCGGCCGTGCTTCCCGTCGACGGCCACGCGTCCCGCGCAGAAGCCGGCGCGGTCACCGGGGCCACCGCAGCCGCCGGGGCCGTCATCGGGGCCGCCGGATTCCGGCCCTCGGCGGCCTGGGCCGGTCCTCCGCACAGGAGTCCGGCCGCGAACACCCCGCCCACCAGGAGAACGGCCCGGAGCACGCACCGTCCGGCCGCTGTGCGCAGCACGCGTACAGCGGCGTCGGCCGGGGCTGCTTGCCGGATCAAGGCGGGGATGTTCCTCCCGTGCGGCGGAACGGGTGACGTGTGACGACGGTCGGCGGGTGAGGGCGGTCGGCGCGGCACGGCTTACGGCGACGAGTCCGCACGACACGGCACGGGCCTGCGGAGCGCGGCGCCTCGCCACCGAGGCGTCGATCCTCGCACGGGGTTCCCGAGGTCGCGCAAGCCCCTCGCTACCGATGGGCAGTCATGTCCGTTTTCGCCGGCCGCATCCGGACGGCGCCGCTCCGCCGGTCCCGCGGGCCGGCGCATCGTCGGCGGACGCCGTCGCCCGCACCGGCCTTCCGCGCGCGCCCCGGCAGCCGTACCCGGCAGCCGGGGTCCGGCCCGACCGCCGTCGCGCGACCCGACCGGTCGTCACCCGGCCCGGCGCCGCCGGTCCCGGGACGTCACGCCGTCTCCGGTACCGGAAGCGGCCGCTTCTCGATCGCCGCCGCCATCACCTCGGGGAACAGGTCGGGCGTGCAGGCGAACGCCGGTGCGCCCAGCGCGGCGAGCGCGGCCGCGTGTTCCCGGTCGTACGCGGGCGCGCCCTCGTCCGACAGCGCGAGCAGCGTCACGAACTGCACCCCCGACGCCTTCATCGCCGCGACCCGCTTCAGCATCTCGTCCCGTATCCCGCCTTCGTACAGGTCGCTGATCAGCACCACCACCGTCTCCGTGGGCCGGGTGATCCGCTCCTGGCAGTACGCCAGCGCCCGGTTGATGTCCGTGCCGCCGCCCAACCGGGTGCCGAAGAGCACGTCCACCGGGTCGTCGAGCTGGTCGGTGAGGTCGACGACCGCCGTGTCGAAGACGACGAGCCGGGTGCTGATCGACCGCATGGACGCCAGCACCGCCCCGAACACCGACGCGTACACGACGGACGCCGCCATCGACCCGGACTGGTCGACGCAGAGGACGACGTCCTTCTTCACCGACCGGGAGGCACGTCCGTAGCCGACGAGCCGCTCGGGCACGACCGTCCGGTGCTCCGGCAGGTAGTGCTTGAGGTTGGCCGCGATCGTGCGGTTCCAGTCGATGTCGTGGTGCCGGGGCCGGCTGACGCGGGCGCTGCGGTCGAGGGCGCCGGTGAGGGCGGACCGGGTGCGGGTGGCGAGGCGCTTCTCCAGGTCCTCGACGACCTTGCGCACGACGGCCCGCGCCGTCTCCTTCGTCGTCTCCGGCATGGCCTTGTTCAGCGACAGCAGCGTGCCGACCAGGTGCACGTCGGCCTCCACCGCCTCCAGCATCTCCGGCTCCAGCAGGAGGGCGGCCAGCCCGAGCCGGTCGATGGCGTCGCGCTGCATGACCTGTACGACGGAGGAGGGGAAGTACGTCCGGATGTCGCCCAGCCACCGCGCCACGGACGGCGCCGAGGCTCCCAGCCCCGCCGCACGGTCCCGCCCCGGCTGCGCTCCGTCCCCCTTCCCGTAGAGCGCGGCGAGCGCCCCGTCCATCGCCGCGTCCCGCCCGGCGAGGGCGCACCCGGTGCCGTCGGCCGCGTCACCGCCGAGCACCAGCCGCCACCGCCGCAGCCGCTCCTGCGCCTGGTCCGCGGATCCGGCCGTCACACGCCCACCCCCGCCCGCTCGCCGGTCCGGCATCCGGACCCGTTCACCAGCTCGTTCGGCCCGCGTCCGGCCCTGTACGGCATCCGCACGCCGCCCCTTCCCCTCGCCCCGGCCGTCATCGCGTCACCCCGACGAGACCGGTGTCCTCGCCGCCTCCGGCCCTCTCGTCGTCCCCGGTCACCTCGACGCCCTCGAAGACCCCGACGTCCTCGAACACCTCACCGCCCTCGGTCATCCCGCTGTTCCTGGAGTCCTCGCCGTCTCCGGCGTCCTGCCCCGCTCCATCCCGGTCGCCGTCCAGGCCCAGCAGCAGCCGCACCACCGGCAGCACGGCGTCCGCGCGCCCGGTGTCGAGGCCGGGCGCGAACCCCGGTCTGTCCGAACCGGTCACCGCGCCGCTCCCCCGCTGCCCCGGGCCGCGCCGGACCAGTTCGCCGAGGGTGCGGCGCACGCCCTGCTCGTACGCCGAGAAGGTGCGCCGCAGCAGCGGCAGCACGTCCGTGAACGCCTCCGCCGGCACCCCGGTCAGCCAGGCGTCGACCAGTCCGAGCAGTCGCTCGTCGTGGACCAGGAGCATCCCGCCGCCGACGCCGCCTCCGACGAAGCCCTCGATCCACGCCGCCGCGTCCGCCGGCGGCGTCCCCGGCGACAGCACCAGTCCCATCAGCCGCGCCGCCTCCTCCTGCGCCAGCTCCCCGTCGTCCAGGAGCAGCCGTGCGGTCCGTCCCCGGATGACGCCGGGCACGGTGTCCCGCTCGGACAGCGCGCGCAGCACCGTCCGCCAGCGGGCCCGCAGATCGCCGTGGGCCGGCGCGGGGTCGTCGCCGAGCAGGCCCACCGCCCGGTGCACCGCGTCGACGTGGCGCCGCATCTCCTCGGCCGCGTCCGCGTCCAGCGCGGTGCAGGCCGGGGGCAGGCCGACGAAGACGCGCTCGGCGAGACCCGCGGCGACCTCGGCCAGCGCCCGGGTGTCCGTGCCGCGCACGTCGCCGTAGCGCAGGGAGCGGACCAGCGCCGGCAGGGCCTGGGCGAGACGGCCGACGTCCGAGTCGAGCGCCGCCCGTTCGGCGAGGACCCGCATCACCGTGGGCAGCGCGTCCGGCAGTTCCGCCCGCAGGCACCGCTCGGCGAGTGCGGTGACCTCGGCCAGGTCCGGCGCGGCGAGGGCGTCCGCCCCGGCCTTGGCGGTCGCGGCGGCCGGCACGGTCGTCCCCCACACCCCGGCCTCGGCGACCCGCACGGACAGCTCCGGCTCCCAGCGCAGCCGCCAGGTCTCCCGGAACGTGCCCGTGCTCCCGCGCGAGGCGGCCGGCTCGCCCCAGTCGACGCCGAGCAGCCGCAGCCGGTGCAGCAGCCGGCTGCGGCCGGCGTCGGTCTCCTTGCGCAGGTCGAGTTCCAGCACCCGCTCCAGCGCCTCCGGCCGGAGCCGCAGCCGGCGCTGGGTCCGGGCGAGGTCGCGCTGCAGCGGCACCGCGGGCGCGGCCGGCGGCACCTCCCCCATCACGTCCCCCACGACCAGCCGGTCGTGCACCAGCGCCAGCGGCACGTCCGAGCCCTCGCACATCACCGCCCGCACGGCGTCGGTCATCTCGCCGAGGCCGGGCAGCGGGCGGCCGCGCAGCGCGGCGAGCGACTCCGCCAGCCGCACCGCCTCGATGACGTGCGCGGGGGAGACGATCCGGTCCTCGGCCCGCAGCAGCCCCGCCACCTTGGTCATCCACCGCTCGACCGGCCGGTCCGGTACGCCGAACAGGTGCCCGTACCACCCCGGCGAGTCGATGCCCGCCCCGTACCCGCTGCCCCGGGACAGCCGGCGGTGGGTCCACGGCACCCAGGTCATGTCCACCTTGACCCTGGGCAGTCCCCTGAGCAGCGCCCGGTCGGCGGCGACGGTGGCCTTCCGGCGCAGCGCGGGCACGTGCCAGGCCCCGCACACCACGGCCACGCCGTCGGCGAACTCGCGCCGCGCCGCCCGCACCTGGAGCCGCATGTACGCCTCCCGCACGGCGTCCCGGCCGCGCCCGCCGCTGCCGTACGCCTCCCGCAGCGCCGCCATGGCCTCCTCCAGCGCGCCGAACGGCGCGAGCGGGTCTCCCTCCCCCGCGCCCCGGTGCTCGACGACGTCCTCCCACCACCGCTCGGGGTCGTCGTGGCCGGCCGTCCCGGCCAGCACGGCGAGCGGGTCGATCCGGACGTCCGGGCCTGCGCCACCGGCGGGGGCGGGCGCGCCGGCGGCGTCCGTGCCGGGGGCCGGCCCGGCGTCCGGGCCGCGCCCGGCCGCCGGTCCCGCGCCGTCCCCGCCGGGCGCGGTGCCCTCGGTGCCGGGCCCGGCGGACCCGTTCCCGTCCCCGGCCTCCGTGGCCGGTGCCTCGCCCGCGGCCGTCTCCCACGCCAGCGTGTGCGCGGCCGGCAGGTCGATGAAGCGGGCCGGGACGTCGTGCTCCAGGGCCCAGCGGATCGCGACCCACTCCGGGGAGAACTCGGCGAGCGGCCAGAACGCCGAACGGCCGGGCTCGTCCACGGCGTGGGCGAGCAGGGCGACCGGTGGCCGCATCTCCTCGTCGGCGGCGAGCGGGATCAGGGCGTCGGCCTCGGGCGGGCCCTCGATCAGCACCACCCGCGGCCGGGCCGCCGCCAGTGCGGCCCGCACCGCCCGCGCCGACCCCGGTCCGTGGTGCCGTACCCCGAGCAGCAGCGGCCCCGCGCCGGACCCGCTGCGCCCGCCGCCGTCAGCGCCTGTCACGCGGTCCCCCCTCGCCACCGGCCCCGGCCGGTACCCTCTCCCTCGCCGGCCCGTCCGGCCGCCCGGTCCCCCGGCACCGGGGCGGACACCGTCTCCGTCCTGCGCCTGCCGCCCCACATCGAGGTGTTGTCGCTCACGCGCTCACCTCCCGGCAGGCCCGGTAGAAGTCCGTCCAGCCGTCCCGCTCGCGGACCACCGTCTCCAGGTACTCCTGCCAGATCACCCGGTCCGCCGCCGGGTCCCGGACGACCGCGCCGAGGACGCCCGCGGCGACGTCGCCGGGCCGCAGCACGCCGTCGCCGAAGTGGGCGGCCAGCGCGAGACCACTGGTGACGACGGAGATCGCCTCGGCCGTCGACAGGGTGCCGCTGGGCGACTTCAGCTTCGTCCGCCCGTCGGTCGTCACCCCGTCGCGCAGCTCGCGGAAGACGGTGACGACACGGCGGATCTCGTCGATGCCGTCGGGCACGGCCGGCAGGTCGAGGGAGCGGCCGATCTGGTCGACGCGGCGCGCGACGATGTCGACCTCGGCCTCGGGGCTCTCCGGCAGCGGCAGCACGACCGTGTTGAAGCGGCGGCGCAGGGCGCTGGACAGCTCGTTGACCCCGCGGTCGCGGTCGTTGGCCGTGGCGATCAGGTTGAAGCCGCGGACCGCCTGGACCTCCTGGCCCAGCTCCGGTATCGGCAGCGTCTTCTCGGACAGGATCGTGATCAGCGTGTCCTGCACGTCGGCCGGGATGCGGGTCAGCTCCTCGACGCGGGCCGTCATGCCCTGGGCCATGGCCCGCATGACCGGGCTGGGCACGAGCGCGTCGCGGCTCGGGCCGTGGGCGAGGAGCCGCGCGTAGTTCCAGCCGTAGCGGACGGCCTCCTCCGGCGTGCCGGCCGTGCCCTGCACCAGCAGCGTGGAGTCGCCGCTGACCGCCGCGGCCAGGTGCTCGGACACCCAGGTCTTCGCGGTGCCGGGCACGCCGAGCAGCAGCAGGGCGCGGTCGGTGGCGAGCGTGGTGACGGCGACCTCGACGATGCGGCGCGGGCCCACGTACTTCGGAGTGATCACCGTGCCGTCCGGCAGGGTGCCGCCGAGCAGGTACGTCGCGACGGCCCGGGGCGACAGCTTCCAGCGGGCCGGGCGCGGGCGGTCGTCCTGCGCGGCCAGCGCGGCGAGCTCGTCGGCGAAGGCGTCCTCGGCGTGCGGACGCAGGGCGTCGGTCCCGGGCGCGGACGGGTGCGTGCCCGCGACCGCGGTTTCGGGGGCGGCCGCGCCGGTGTCCGCGGGCGCGGCCCCGTTCCGGCTCGGATCGGCGGACGTCGGTTCTACGGGCACAGGCATGGCTGAGTCCCCCTCCAGCTCGGCCGGTTCGGATCTGGTGTCCACCGTGCACCACACCACTGACAATCCGCCCTGACCTGCTTGAACGCGCTGGTGGGGCCATCGCGGAGCCGCTCGGGCGGTCGATTGTCAGTGCCGGGACCTACCGTCGACGGCATGACTCAGCAGGGGGCGCGCTGGACCGCGGACCAGGTGCTGGCACTGGCACCGGACGACGCGTCGCGCAAAGCGGGAGGCAGGCTCGGCGCGGCCGGGCCGTGGTCCGGGGCGGGCAGTTCCGGCGAGGGGGCGGTGTGGGGGCTGTGCAAGGGCAGCGGCAGCGAGCCGTATCGGACGGTCGTCGACCTCGCGGACGCGTCCGGGCCCGCCTACGCGTGCAGTTGCCCGAGCCGGAAGTCACCGTGCAAGCACGCGCTCGGGCTGCTGCTGCTCTGGGCGGGCGGCGACGGGGCGGTGCCGCCGGGGCAGCCCCCGGACTGGGCCGGGCGGTGGCTGGCGGGCCGGCGCGGGCGCGGGCGCACGGAGGGGAAGCGGACCGCGGCCGCGTCCGGGCCGGGTGATCCGGAGGCGGCACGGCGCAGGGCGGAGCGCCGGGCCCGGCTGGTCACGGCCGGGGCGACGGAACTGGAGCAGCGCCTGGCGGACCTGCTCCGCGGCGGCCTGGCCGGCGCGGAGCAGGCGGGGTACGGGCTGTGGGAGGAGACGGCGGCCCGCATGGTCGACGCCCAGGCGCCCGGGCTGGCCGCGCGCGTCCGGGAGCTGGGCGCGATCCCGGGGTCCGGGCCCGGCTGGCCGGTGCGGCTGCTGGAGGAGTGCGCCCTGCTGCACCTCCTCGACCAGGGGTGGCTGCGCCGCGAGGAGCTGCCGGACGGCCTGGCGGCGACGGTCCGCTCACGGGTCGGCCTGCCCGCCGCGCCGGACGGCCCGCCCGTGCGGGACCGCTGGCTGGTCCTCGCCCGGTACGACACGGCGGACACCCACCTGACGACCCGCCGCACATGGCTGTACGGCGCCGGATCGGGCCGCACGGTGCTGGTCCTCTCCTACGGCGCCGCCGGCCGTGCGCCGGAACCGGCCCTGCCGGTCGGGCTGACCCTGGACGCGGAGGTGTCCGCCTACCCGGGCGCCGGTCAGCAGCGGGTGGCCCTGGGCGAACAGTTCGCGCCACCCGCGCCGGCGTCGACGCGGCCGCCGGGCATGACGACGTCGCAGGCGGCCGCCCGCTACGGCGAGGCACTGCGCGACGACCCGTGGCTGGAGTCGGTCCCGGTGACCCTGGACCGGGTCGTGCCGGCCCCGGACGGCGACTCCTGGCAGCTGGCGGACGCCGACGAGGACGCGGCGCTGCCGCTCACCCCCGCCGCCCGGGCCCGCCCGGGCCTGTGGCGCCTCGCCGCCCTCTCGGGCGGCGCGCCGGTCAGGGTCTTCGGCGAGTGCGGCCACCGGGGCTTCACCCCGCTGACGGCCTGGCCGGAGGGACCGGGCGACGCGGTGCCGCTGTGCTGAGCGGCCCCGGCCGGCAGCCGGCGAGAAGGCGTTCGGAACCCGACGGAAAGGAATCCGTATGACCAGGGCCTCCGCTCCCTCGGGCGCACCCGCGCCGGGCGCCTGGGAGGAACTCGTCACCACGGCGCTGCTCGGCACGGAACGGCGCACGCCACCGGGCTGCGCGCCGGGACGGGAGGCGCCGGTCGCGCTGCTGGACGCGGCGGCCGCGGAGACCGTCCGCAGACGGGCCGGGCTGCGGCCGGCCCGCGCGGCGCGGCGCCCGGAACCGGCTCCCGAGGACCCTCGCCCGCCGCTGCCGGCCGCGGCGGCCCGCAGGCTCGCGATGCTGCTGGCCGACCGCCCCGGCGCGGCGGGCGGAGGCCGCAGGGGCACGGCGCCGGACCTGATGGAGCTGCTGCCCCAGTGGCTCGCGGCGGCGAACGCCCACGGCTACGCGGCACCGCCGGAGGCCCTGCCCGCACTGCTGGACGCGGCGCGGGGGCGCACCGACCTGCGTCCGGCGGCGCTGGCGTTCGCCGGTCCGCGCGCCCTGTGGCTCGCCCGGCTGAACCCGGACTGGCGGTTCGCCCTGCGCGCGACCCCGGGCGGCGGCACGGCCCTGCCGCGCCCGCAGGACACGGAGCGGGTGCACCGGCTCTGGCAGGAGGGCCTCTTCGCCGAGCGCGTCGCCCTCCTGTCGGCGCTGCGCGCCCGCGAACCCGCCGCCGCCCGCGAGCTGCTCGCCTCGACCTGGGCGACGGAGCGGGCCGAGGACCGGCTGATGTTCCTCGACTCGCTGCGGGCGGGGCTCGGCCCCGAGGACGAGCCGTTCCTGGAGCAGGCGCTGGCCGACCGCAGCCGCAACGTCCGGGCGACGGCGGCGGAGCTGCTGTCGGCGCTGCCGGGTTCGGCGCTCGCCGCGCGGATGGCGGCCCGGGCCGCCGCGTGCGTGGCCGTCGACCCCACCCGGGACACGCCGACGATCCTCGTGGAGGCGCCGCACGAGTGCGACGCGGGCATGGAGCGCGACGGCGTCGTCCCGAAGCCCCCCACCGGACGGGGGGAGCGGTCCTGGTGGCTGGGCCAGCTGGTGGAGGCGACGCCGCTCGGCACCTGGTGCGGGCGGCTGGGCGGACGCACTCCCCGGCAGATCGTCGCCCTGCCGGTGGCGGACGGCTGGCAGAGCGAGCTGCACGCGGCGTGGTGCCGGGCGGCGGTGCGGCAGCGGGACGCCGGGTGGGCGCGGGCGCTGCTCGGAGCGCCCACGGCACCCGAGGCCGGCGGTCCGGGCGCGGTGTCCCTGGCGGAGCGGGCGAAGCTGCTCGGCACGCTGGACGCCGCCGAACGGGCCGGGTGGGTGGCCGGATTCATCGCGACGCACGGGCTGTCCGAGGCGTTCCAGCTCCTGGGGGTGTGCGCCGTGCCGTGGGCCCCGCCGCTCGGGCGCGCCGTGGTCGACGCGCTGAACATCGCGCGGGACGCGGGAAGCTATCCGTGGAGCTTCAGCGGGGTCATGGGCCTGGCCGAACGCTGCCTCGACCCTTGCGAGGCGAGCCGCCTCGACGCGCTGCTGGCGGTACCGGAGGAGCGGGAGGACGCGTCACCGGGGGCCGGCGGCTACTGGGCGGAGGCCTTCCAACGCCTGGTCGGCACCCTGCGCCTGCGCGCGGCCATGGCCGAGGAGCTGAGGGCGGCGTAGGGCGTGCCCGTCCCGCCGGCACGGGCGGGCGTGTACCGCGCCGCCCCGCGCCGGTCACCGCCGTGCCCGTCCCGGCGGCGGGAGGCCGGGGACGGGGACGCGCCCCCGGCAGCGTTCGGGCCGGCTCCCGCCCCGCGCCGGCCCCCGGCCCGTGCGGCCGGCTACGCCTGCGCCGGCTGCCGTACGTTCGCCCGTACCCAGTCCACGATCGACGCCGTCGTCGCGCCGGGGGTGAAGATCGCCGCGACGCCCTTCTCCTTCAGCGGAGGGATGTCCGCCTCGGGGATGATCCCGCCGCCGAAGACCAGGATGTCCTCCGCGTCCCGCTCCTTGAGCAGGTCGATCACGGCCGCGAAGAGCGTGTTGTGCGCGCCGGAGAGGATGGAGAGCCCGATCGCGTCGGCGTCCTCCTGGATCGCGGTGTCGACGATCTGCTCGGGTGTCTGGTGAAGCCCGGTGTAGATGACCTCCATACCGGCGTCGCGCAGTGCCCGCGCGATCACCTTGGCCCCGCGATCGTGGCCGTCGAGCCCCGGCTTGGCCACCACCACGCGGATCGGACCGGCTGCCACACCCATCACTGCCTCCATGAAGCGACTACATCCATCCGTACCGACAAGTACCGCACACATCACCCGTGCCGCGCATGACGCGTCACGAGCACGTCGTACGCGCGATGCGCGGCACGCGCGCACCCGCGCCGCGCCGGAGCGGCACGGCCGGCGTACCGCGTGTCCCGCTGTCCACCGCACCCGATGCGCCACCGCGGCGCGGTCACCCGCACCCGTCCGCACGGGGAGGATGCCCGGCCGCCCGGGGAAGTGAACGAACGTTATCGCCAGCATCCCGCAACCGGCAGTTTCGCGGTGCGGACCGAGGGGGAAATCACACGGTGGGACACGTTCGCCGCGCACCGTTCCGGATTCCCGCGGCTCCCGCGCCGCGCGTTCCCGCGGAACGGGACCACGGCGGAGTCGGGCGCGAGGAGAGCCGCAACGGGGTCGCCGCACCACCGCGCGGGAGGCCGCGCTCCGTGGTGATGCGGCACTTCGGCGAGGTCACAGGGCACGCAGGGCTGACAGGGCACGGCATCGGAGAGCCTCGCCGTCGCACCGGCGGGAACTCCTCCCCTCACCGGCGTCGCACATGACGCATGCACCGCTCAGTTCACGCGATTCTCAGACACATCGCCGAAATCCCGTGTCGCGACGCTCCAGGAGGGCACACGGGGACGGAGGCGTCCCGCCGCGTGCCGACAAGGAGGTCGGCCATGAAGGTCACCAGGGCAGCACTGCCCCTCATGCCGGTTCTTCCGCTCTGCCAACGGCTCCTCCCGAGCAGGCTGACGGGACTCTCCCTGGCCCTCCTGAAGGCGACCGCCCTGGACCTCGCGATCCTCGCGGGGCACCTGCTGCTCTATCCCTCCGGTTTCACCCCGGAGCGCCGGGCGGTTCCCGTGATCCCCTCACTGGGCACGCAGGTCACCCCAGTCACACCCGCTGTAGAAGAAACGGAGGTCGCGGAGGGAACAGCAGTCGCAGAGGACGCAGGAGTCATAGAAGAGACAGCAGCCATATTGAGCGCGGAGAGCACCGCGGCCCCGTCGGTCACGCCGAATCCGCCGAGCGCCGCCCGCCTGCCCGCGCAGGCCAAGCCCCCGGTCGTCCTGATCCACGGCTTCATAGACAACCGCTCGGTCTTCGTCCTGCTGCGCCGCAGCCTCGCCCAGCACGGCAGGCAGCGGATCGAGTCCCTCAACTACTCGCCGTTGACCTGCGACATCCGCACCGCCGCCGAGCTGCTCGGCCGGCACATAGAGGAGATCTGCGAGCGTATGGGCAGCGACCGGGTCGACGTCGTGGGGCACAGCCTCGGCGGCCTGATCGCGCGCTACTACGTACAGCGACTCGGCGGTGACGCGCGGGTACGGATCCTCGTGACCCTCGGTACCCCGCACGCCGGTACCCGGGTGCTGCCGCTGGCCAACGCGCACCCCATCGTGCGCCAGATGCGCCCCGGCTCGCCGGTGATCGAGGAGCTGGCCCGGCCCGCACCCGGCTGCCGCACGCACTTCGTGAGCTTCTGGAGCGACCTGGACCGCGTAATGGACCCGCTGGAGACGGCCCGCCTCGACCACCCCGACCTCAGCGCGCAGAACGTGCGGGTGACGGGGATCGGCCATCTCGCCCTGCCCGTGCACCCGGCCGTCGCCGCGGGCGTGCGCCGGGCCCTCGACGACACGCCCGGGCCGGAAACCGAGTCCGCCGACCACGCCGACGGCCTCACGGTCGCCTGACAGCCGCCCGGCGATCACCCGGCGGCCGCCGCCGGCGAAACGAGCCGGACAGCGCCCCGGCCACCCCGCGCCGCCGCCCCCATGCCGCCTCGCCCCCGGAGCGTCGCCGGAACACCGGTGGACCAGGATCGAACAAATCTCGAACACAAGGCCAAACTCTTGTCCGCAGTTCGCCGAAACACGGCCGATTGCCCGTTTCCTGCGCGTGCGAAACCTGCGGAAGATTGTCGTGCCCGCGTACCGCCGGGTACAGTCGCCGCACTGCTCTGGCAGCCCCTGTTGTCGAGGCGAAAGAGAAGTTGGTGAACGACCGTCACCCGTCGGGGACCATGACCACCCCGGCCCCGGCTTCCGACGCCGCCCCGGCGCACCACGCGTCGTACGGCACCCAGGAAGCCCAGTACGGCGACACCACCTACGGCGGCTACGGCACCACCGCTTTCGACACCGGCGGCCACGCCACGGGGACCTTCGAGGCGGATCCGCTCTTCGGCAGTCTCCCGGACCGGGACACCGGGGCGTACGACACCGGCCAGTGGTCCACCGGCGCCCACCAGGCCGTGGACCACGACGCGTACCCGGCCCATCACCACGCCGCCTACGACACCGGCGCCTACGACGCGACGGCCTGGACGACCGGGCACCAGCCGCTTCCCGTCATCCCGCCGCAGGCCACGAGCCCCGACGCCACCGGCCAGTGGGACACCGGCGCCTGGCTCCCGCCCGACCAGTCCGGCAACCCGGCCGACCAGACCCAGCAGTGGGAGTGGGGCACCCAGGCGTTCGACACCGGCGCCTACGACGCCACGCAGTGGAACTCCGGCGGCACGGCCGACGGCACCACGCCGTCGGCCGACGAGTACCACCCCATAGGCGACTCCCCCGACCAGCACGCCACCGCCGTCTTCGACCAGGTCGAGCAGGGCGATCAGGACTCCTACGGGGAGTCCGCCGCGTACGACGAACCGGACGCCGCCTACGACGCGCGGGCCGCCTCGCACGACCGGCCGGCCCCGGACGACGACGAGGTGGCCGCCACCGGCGAACTGCCCGCCGTGGCCCCCCTCCTCGACGACCAGGAGGAGGTCACGCCCCCGGCTCCCTCCCGCGCGGCTTCCCGGGGCAGCGGCCGCTCCCGCCGCCGCCCGCCCGCCAAGCGTTCCGCGCTGCTGACCGTCGCCGTGCCCTCGGCGTGCGTGATGGGCGTGGCGGGCATCGCCGCCGCCTCCGTCGGCGGCCTGACCGACGACAAGGACACGTCGGCGGCCGCCTCGGACGCGCAGCCGGTGAAGCCGTCCACCGCCAACAGCAAACTGGACACCCAGCTGAAGAGCCTGTCCGCGGGCGTCGACGACTTCGCCGACCGGGCCAGCCGGACCCAGGAGCGCATCGACCTCGAGGCCCAGCAGGAGGCGCAGAGGAAGCGGGCGGCGGCGGAGGCGGCCCGCAAGGAGCGGTTGCGCCCGAAGTTCGCGCTGCCGGTCGCCCAGCACGGCCTGAGCGCCTACTTCGGCCAGTCCGGCATCAACTGGATGTCCATCCACACCGGCATCGACTTCCCCGTCTCCTACGGCACGACCGTGATGGCCGCGACCGACGGCGTCGTCCGCACGCAGTACAACACCGCGTACGGCAACATGATGATCGTGACCGCCAAGGACGGCACGGAGACGTGGTACTGCCACCTCTCCACCTACATCGTCCCCTCCGGCACGGCCGTGAAGGCCGGCCAGCCGATCGGGTACTCCGGCAACTCCGGCAACTCCACCGGACCCCACCTGCACTTCGAGGTGCGGGCGGCGGGCGGCTCGACGATCGACCCGCTCGCGTGGCTGCGCAGCCACGGGCTGGACCCGACGTAACGTCCCGGCAGGCCCCCGCCGCCCGGGCGGGGGCTCACCTCGCGGACCGGATCACGCAGTCACAGCTTCTCCACCGGCGCGTACCGCAGCAGCAGCCGCTTCGGCTTGGCGTCGCCGAAGTCGATCGTCGCCTCGGCGTTGGCGCCGGTGCCCTTCACCGCGACCACGGTGCCCAGCCCGAACTGGTCGTGGGTCACCCGGTCCCCGACCGCCAGCGCCACCGCCGGCTTCTCCGCGGCGCGGCGGGTGGCGAACCCGGACGCGCCCGACGCCGACGAGCGGGACCGGGACGACGACAGCGAGGCCGCCACCCCCGAGAGCGGCCCGGAGGACGCGGGGGCGCCGGCCCCGGTCCGCCTCCAGTTCACGTACGCGGGCGGGATCTCCTCCAGGAACCGCGACGGCGGGTTGTACGACGGCTGCCCCCACGCGCTGCGCATGGTCGACCGGGTGAGGTACAGCCGCTCCCGCGCACGCGTGATGCCGACGTACGCCAGGCGCCGCTCCTCCTCCAGTTCCTTGGTCTGGCCGAGGGCGCGCATGTGCGGGAAGACGCCGTCCTCCATGCCGGTCAGGAAGACGACCGGGAACTCCAGGCCCTTGGCGGTGTGCAGGGTCATCAGCGTGATGACGCCGTCGCCCTCCTCGTCGGGGATCTCGTCGGAGTCCGCGACGAGGGCCACCTGCTCCAGGAACTCGGCGAGGGTGCCCGGGTCGTCCTCGCCGCGGGCCTGCTCGAACTCCAGGGCCACGGCGGCGAGTTCCTGCAGGTTCTCGATCCGCGTCTCGTCCTGCGGGTCGGTGGAGGCCTGCAGCTCGGCGAGGTAGCCGGTGCGCTCCAGCACCGCCTCCAGCACGGTCGCCGGTCCCGCGCCGGACTCGACGACCGTGCGCAGCTCCTCCATCAGCGCGTTGAACCGCTTGACCGCGTTCGCGGAGCGCGCGGCCATGCCGTACGCCTCGTCGACGCGCTTGAGCGCCTGCGGGAAGCTGATCCTCTCGCGCTGGGCGAGGGCGTCGATCATGGCTTCCGCGCGGTCGCCGATGCCCCGCTTGGGGACGTTGAGGATGCGCCGCAGGGGCACGGAGTCCTCCGGGTTGGCCAGCACCCGCAGGTAGGCCAGGACGTCCCGGACCTCCTTGCGCTCGTAGAAGCGGACGCCGCCGACGACCTTGTAGGGCAGCCCGACGCGGATGAAGACCTCTTCGAAGACCCGGGACTGGGCGTTGGTGCGGTAGAAGACGGCGACGTCGCCCGCCTTCGCCTCGCCCGCGTCGGTCAGGCGGTCTATCTCGTCGGCGACGAACTGCGCCTCGTCGTGCTCGGTGTCGGCGACGTACCCGGTGATCAGGGAGCCCGCGCCCGCGTTGGTCCACAGGTTCTTGGGGCGGCGGGACTCGTTGCGCTCGATGACCGCGTTGGCCGCGCTCAGGATCGTCTGGGTGGAGCGGTAGTTCTGCTCCAGCAGGATCGTCGTGGCGTCCGGGTAATCCTCCTCGAACTGGAGGATGTTGCGGATGGTCGCGCCGCGGAAGGCGTAGATCGACTGGTCGGCGTCGCCCACCACGCACAGCTCTGCGGGGTCCTGGCCCTCGCCGGAGGGGCCCACCAGCTCGCGCACGAGGGCGTACTGGGCGTGGTTGGTGTCCTGGTACTCGTCGACCAGGACGTGGCGGAAGCGGCGGCGGTAGTGCTCGGCGACGTCCGGGAACGCGCGGAGCAGGTTGACCGTCGTCATGATCAGGTCGTCGAAGTCGAGGGCGTTGGCCTCGCGCAGCCGCGACTGGTACAGGGCGTAGGCCTGGGCGAGGGTCTTCTCAAAGCCGTCGGCGGCCTGCGCGGCGAAGTCCTCCTCGTCGATCAGCTCGTTCTTCAGGTTGCTGATCCTGGCGCTGAAGGACTTCGGCGGGAACCGCTTGGGGTCCAGGTCCAGGTCGCGGCAGACCAGGGCCATCAGACGCTTGGAGTCGGCGGCGTCGTAGATCGAGAACGAGGACGTGAAGCCGAGCTTCTTCGACTCGCGCCGCAGGATCCGCACGCAGGCGCTGTGGAAGGTCATCACCCACATCGCGTGCGCGCGCGGGCCGACGAGCTGCTCGACCCGCTCCTTCATCTCGCCGGCGGCCTTGTTGGTGAAGGTGATCGCGAGGATCTGGCCCGGGTGGACGCCCCGCTCGGCCAGCAGGTGGGCGATGCGGTGGGTGAGCACGCGGGTCTTGCCGGAGCCGGCGCCGGCCACGATGAGCAGCGGGGAGCCGGAGTGCACGACGGCGGCGCGCTGGTTGTCGTTCAGCCCCTCCAGGAGCGCGGCGGGGTCCACCACCGGGCGCGGGGCGCCGTCCCGGTAGTAGGCGTCCCGGTCCGGCGGCACGTCGAACTTCCCGCCGAACAGATCGTCCGGAATCGGCTCCGGTACGTGATCGTCCTCGGGCGGCGGGGGCTCTTCCGCAGGGCCGGGGGAGGCCTGGAGGTCCGCCAGGAAGCTGTCGTCAAAGAGGCTGCTCATCGCTCTCCGAGTCTAGGGCTCCCCACCGACAGCCCGCTGCCCGCCCGGGAACATCCCGCGGAACGGGCCTCGCCGGGCCGCGTCCGCGCGGGTCCGCCCGGCCCAGAGCCCGCCCGGGCGCCCGGGTTCCGGCCACGTTCCGGAGGCGCGGCCGCACCGACCGCGACCACCGCCGTCCGGTACGACGCGCGGACGCGCACCCCCTGCGGGAGCCGCCGCCCGGTCTGGTGCCCCACAGGCCGCGCCCGGCGGCTCACCCTGCGCGACCCCCGGACGAAGGTCACGAAAATGTATCGGGCATATCACCCGCCAACCTTCACAGCCGCCGCACGGGTTGGCTACCGTGCGGGCGGGCCGTACGACCCCCACCGGCGAACGTCGCCGGGTCGCGCGGCCTCCGCCGAGTCCGGCGCGCCCGCACGGCGGCCGAGCCGGGGACCCGACCGAGAACCCGGGGTGAATCGGCCCGCTCCGCCCCGCGGGGCAGGGCCGTAGGGCGGCCTTCCGGACCACCCGCCCGAACCCGACAGCCAACCCGGCAGGCGGAGCACGGAAGGAGTCGCCTCCCTTGGCGTCGCACCGCAAACCGCGCACCGCGGGCACCCGCGCAGCAGGCATACGGACCCCCGCCCTCGCCACGGCGGCCCTCGCCTCCGTGGCCCTGCTCCCCCAGACGGCCAACGCCGCCCCCTCGGACGACAGGCCGAGTCTCGAAGAGGTCGAGAAGAAGGTCGACGACCTGTACCGCCAGGCGGAGTCGGCCACCGACGAGTACAACGCGGCCAAGGAGAGGACCGCCGAGCAGCGCAAGCGCGTCGACGCCCTCCTCGACGACGTCGCCCGGCGCGCCCAGAAGCTCAACGAGGCACGCGAGGAACTGGGCTCCTACGCCGCCGCCCAGTACCGCACCGGCGCATCCGTGCCGGACACCGCGACCTTCCTGCTCGCGGACTCCCCGCAGGACTACTTCGACCAGAACCAGCTGATGAGCCGGCTCACCGGCCGGCAGAAGGAAGCGGTCGACGACTACTTCGCGCAGCAGTCGGAGACGATGAGGAAGCGTCAGGAGGCCACCGACAGCCTCGAAAAGCTCACCGACTCGCAGAACGACCTGAAGACGGCCAAGGCCACCGTCCAGCAGAAGCTCGCCGACGCGCGTGACCTGCTGTCGGAGCTGACCGCCGAGGAGAAGGCGCGGCTCGCGGCGATCGAGAAGCGCAAACAGGAGGAGGCCGACCGCAAGGCCGCGGAACTCGCCGAGCGGCAGGCCCGGGAACGGCAGCGGCAGGAGGAGGCCGCCCGGCGGCAGGAGAGCGGCTCATCGGGTTCCGGTTCGAGTGCGTCGCCGTCCGCGCCGGACTCGCCGTCCGCGCCGGACTCGCCGTCCGGGTCGGGCTCGTCGTCCGCGCCGGGCTCCTCCTACGGCACGAAGGCCGGGAAGGCGCTCGCCTTCGCCCGCGACCAGATCGGCAAGCCGTACGTCTGGGGCGCCACCGGCCCCGGGTCCTACGACTGCTCCGGCCTCACCCAGGCCGCCTGGAAGGCCGCCGGGGTCACCCTGCCCCGCACCACCTACGACCAGGTGAACGCGGGCACTACGGTCCCCCTCTCCCAGGCCCGACCCGGCGACCTGGTGTTCTTCTACGACGACGTCACCCACGTCGGCCTCTACATCGGCGACGGCATGATGATCCACGCCCCGAAGCCCGGCGCGTACGTCCGGGAGGAGTCGGTCTACTACGACGGCGAGTCGTCGATCCACAGCGTGGTGCGGCCGGCCTGACGGGCGGGGCCGCCCTCCCCGAACCTGTCCCGCGCGTGCGCGGCGCACGCCGCGCACGCGTGCGGCCGGGGCCCGTGGTCCGGGGGCCGGGCGGTCCCGGGCGGGCTCAGGTCCAGAGCACCGCGATGAAGACGTTCGCGGTGGTGAGGAGTCCCACCAGGCCGAACAGGCTCTTGTCCACCTTCTCCTCGTCCCGCTTCACGTAGACGAGACCGAGGATGACGATCAGCAGTGCCAGCTTCACGCCGATCTTGACGTTGTCGACGGACTGGTCGTCGGCCTGGTTGAGGCCGACCAGGATCACTCCGGTGACCAGCATCGTCAGCGCACCGTGCAGCATCGCCGGGCCGAAGCGGGCGGTGCCCTCGCCCATCGCCTTCACCTGGGTCAGGAAACCGCCCAGGAGCGCGGCGATGCCGATGATGTGCAGACCGACGAAGAGGTGGATGAGTACGTCCATGGGGCCGGAGCCTAGCCAGAGGCCCACGGGCCGTCCGACACCGGCCCGCCCCGCCCCCGTCCCGGTTGGGACCACCCCGGCGGCGCCTGCCCGTACGCACCTCCCGGTGCCTGCCACTGCTCCCCGCCCCGTCCGACACACCGATCATCACACTGGGTAAACAACGTGAACACAGAGAGCGATGACGGGCGCATACGGTCAACTGCCGGTCCGCTCCCGACAGTTCCGTACATCCCGCCACCGGGCCCGTCCGACGAGGCTTAGCGTCCTCCAGCAGGTGACCGGCTCCCCACCGCCGCCCCGCCCGGGGCGGCAGCCGGCGCCGCCGCCGAGGAGGTCCGGCGGCGGTCCGCTCCCCCCGTGCGGACCGCCGCCGGACGCGCGACCCGGTCGTCCGCCCGGTCCCCGGGCGGCCGCGGCACGGGCCCGGCGGCCGTACGAAAGGACGTGGAACCCCGGTGGCAGCGCACCGCAAGCCCCGACAACGCCTCCTGGGCGGCGGCAGAGCCCGCACGGCCGCCACCGCCGTCCTCGCCGGCGCGGCTGCCGCGACGACCCTCGACGGGACCGGACACGCCGAG
Source organism: Streptomyces sp. NPDC051041 (assembly GCF_044456065.1). Lineage (NCBI taxonomy): Bacteria > Bacillati > Actinomycetota > Actinomycetes > Kitasatosporales > Streptomycetaceae > Streptomyces > Streptomyces sp. NPDC051041. The sequence continues at coordinate 292,460 of NZ_JBITFM010000002.1, read as the reverse complement.
CCCCGACTGACGCCGGAGCAGGTCAGGGCCAAGGTGGGCGAGTTGTACCAGGAGGCGGAGGCCGCCGCCGAGAAGTACAACGGCGCCAAGGAGCAGGCGGAGGCGGCCGAGCAGCGGCTGGAGAGTCTGCAGGACCGGGCGGCCCGCAAGGAGGACCGGCTCGACTCGGCGCGCCAGGCGCTGGGTTCGGCCGCGGCGGCGCAGTACCGCAGCGGCGGGCTCGACCCCGCACTGCACCTCGCGCTCGCCACGGATCCCGACCGGTACCTGGAGGGAGCGGAGTTCGTCGAGCGGGCGGGCAGCCGGCAGGCCGCGGCCGTCGCCCGCGTCCGCGAACAGCTCCGGGAGATCGAGCAGTTGCGCGGGGCGGCGCGCATCGAGCTGGCCGCCCTGAAGTCGCGGCAGGCGGAGCTGAAGCGGCACCGCGCCACGGTCACCGACAAGCTGGGCACGGCCCGCCGTCTGCTGTCCCGGCTGACGCCGGAGGAGCGCGCACCGCTCGCCGACGGCACCGGCCACGCGACGCGCACCTCGCCGGACGTACGGGAGGCCACGGCCGCATCCGGCCCCGTGCGGGCGCCCAACTCCCGTGCCGCGGCCGCCGTGTCGTACGCCTACCGGAAGCTCGGCAGTCCCTACGTCTGGGGCGCCACCGGTCCGGACGCCTTCGACTGCTCGGGACTGGTCCAGGCCGCGTACCGCTCCGCGGGCGTCTCCCTCCCCCGCACGAGCTACGCGCAGATCGGCGCGGGCCGCCGCGTCTCCCGCTCCCAGCTCCTCCCGGGCGACCTGGTCTTCTTCTATTCCGGTGTCAGCCACGTGGGCCTGTACGTCGGCAACGGCCGGATGATCCACGCCCCCAACCCGTCGGCGCCGGTGCGGGTGGCCCCGATCAGCGAGATGCCGTTCGCGGGGGCCACGCGGGTGGTGTGAGGGACGAGGGCGGCGTCCCGCGGCGAGGGGCGCCGCCCTCCCGGCTCACACCAGGCGCCGAGCCGTCGCCCACCGGGTCAGCTCGTGCCGGTTGGACAGCTGGAGCTTGCGCAGCACCGCCGAGACGTGGGACTCGACCGTCTTCACGGAGATGAACAGCTGCTTGGCGATCTCCTTGTAGGCGTAGCCGCGGGCGATGAGGCGGAGGACCTCGCGCTCGCGCTGGGTGAGGCGGTCGAGGTCCTCGTCGACGGGCGGGGCGTCGGTGGAGGCGAAGGCGTCGAGGACGAAGCCGGCCAGGCGGGGCGAGAAGACGGCGTCGCCCTCCTGGACGCGGAAGATCGAATCGATCAGGTCCGCGCCCGTGATCGTCTTGGTGACGTAGCCGCGGGCGCCGCCGCGGATGACGCCGATCACGTCCTCCGCCGCGTCCGACACGGACAGGGCGAGGAAGCGGACGGGCCGCTCGGTGTCGGCCGTCAGCGCGGCGCAGCGGCGCAGCACTTCGACGCCGCCGCCGCCCGGCAGGTGCACGTCCAGCAGGACCACCTCGGGCCGGGTCGCGATGATGACCGCGACCGCCTGGTCGACGTCGGCGGCCTCCCCGACGACCTCGACGCCGGTCTGCTCGGTCTGTCCGATCTCGGCCTGCACGCCCGTACGGAACATGCGGTGGTCGTCGACGAGGACCACGCGCACATGGCGCCGGCCCGCGCCGCTCCCGGCCGGCGCCGCGGACCCGGCCGCCTCCGCCGTCCCCGCCCTGCCGTTCGTCTCGGTCGGGTCGCTCATGACGTCTCCGCCCTCTCCATCTCCAGCTCGACCTCCGTACCGCCGCCGGGCACCGCGCGCAGCCGCGCCGTGCCGCCGTTGCGTTCCATGCGGCCGATGATCGATTGCCTGACTCCCATCCGATCGGCGGGTATCGAATCGAGGTCGAAGCCGGGGCCGCGGTCCCGGACGGACACGAAGACCTTCCTTCCCTCGACTTCGGCATAGACCTGTACGGCGCCGCCCTCGCCACCGTACTTGGCGGCGTTCACCATCGCTTCGCGCGCGGCCTGCATCTGCGCGCCGATCCTCTCGTCGAGCGGGCAGTCGCCGACGACGACCACCTCCATCGGGACGCCGTGCTTGTCCTCGACCTCGGCGGCGTTGCGCCGCACGGCCTCGGCGAGGGTGGTGGGCTCCTCGGCCTCGTCCTTTCCGTTGCCCTCCGGTTTGTACAGCCAGGTGCGCAGGTCGCGCTCCTGGGCGCGGGCGAGACGGCGCACCTCGTTCGGGTTCTCCGCGTTGCGCTGGATCAGGGTCAGGGTGTGCAGCACCGAGTCGTGGACGTGGGCGGCGACCTCCGCGCGCTCCTGGGCGCGGATGCGCATCAGGCGCTCCTCGGACAGGTCCTGCGTCATCCGCACGAGATAGGGGCCGGCGAGGAGCGTTATGCCGACGAGGACCGCGAGGGCGGCCTGCAGGACGGAGCCGAGGTGGGCGGCGGAGCCCTGCAGGACGAAGATGCCGGTGACGCCGGCGGTCACCAGCAGTACGCCGGCCGCGGTGCGCAGCAGCGTGACCGTGCGCCGGCGGCTGCCGACCTCGACCCAGCGGGCCCGGCGGGCGTTGTCCGCCTGCCGCCAGACCAGGGCGACGCCCGCGCCGACGAGCACGGTCGGCCACAGGTAGGCCTGGGCGCCGGTGCCGAGGTCGACGTTGCCCACGAAGACCATGGCCACGACGACCATGAGGAGCAGGGCGACGATCTGGCCCTTGTCGGGTTTGCGGGCGACGAGTCTGCGGCGGCCGTCCGGCGAGGTCCCGGCGGCGGCCGGGGACGGCGCCCGCTGCGCGTCGACGCCGCCGACGCCGAGCGGCACGAAGAACCAGAACGCGGCGTACAGCAGCGCGCCGAGGCCGTCGGCCATGAACAGGCCGACGAACACGAGCCGTACCCAGACGACGGGCAGCCCGAGATGCCCGGCGAGCCCCCGCGCCACGCCCCCGAGCCAGCGTCCGTCACTGCTGCGGTAGAGCCTGCGCGGCGGCCGCGGTTCGGCGAGTGGCGCTGCTGCGGCTTCCGGCATGCCAACGATGGTCACACGGCGGGAGGGTCCGGGCATCAGGGTCGTCCCCCGAGACTCCCCTGATCTTCGGCGGGCCGCTCCGTCGAACGCTTCCCCGGTCCCGGATCAGGGGAGATTTCAGGGTCCGGCCAGGGTCGCGGCGGCTGCCGCCGCGGCGGCCCGCCCGTCACCATGGACACATGACAGATCACGAGCACGCCGCGACGGGTCCGGGACCCGGCTCCGGCCCGCGCCCCGCACCGGGCGCCGGGCCGCAGGATGCCGCGCCCGCCGCGGATGCGCGGCCCGGCGCCTCGTCCGGCCCGGACCGGAGCTCCCGCGCGCACGGGCACACGGGCGCGCGGGGGGAAGAAGGGGAGACGACGCCGGGGAACGGCCAGGCCCCGCAAGGCGGTACGCGGACGGGCGCCGCGGAGCACGACGGAGGCGCGGTCCCTCCGCCCCCGGACCCGTCGTCCGACGGAACCGCCGGCGCCCCCGGCCCTCCCCACGGGTTCCGCCGCGATCACCGGTACAAGATGCTGGCGGGAGTCTGCGCCGGGCTCGGACGGCAGTGCGACATGGACCCGGTGATCTTCCGGATCACCCTCGCGGTGCTCTCCGCGACCGGTGGCGTCGGCCTCGTCTTCTACGGCTTCGCCTGGCTCCTCGTCCCGTACGACGACGAGGACGGGAACGAGGTGCGCAAGCTCCTGACCGGCCGCGTCGACGGCCATGCCCTCGCCGCCGTGCTGTTCGCGCTGGTCGGGTGCGGGGTGTTCCTGACGATGCTGAACAACGGCGGAGTGCTGACCTTCGCCGTCGTCCTGTCCCTGCTGCTCGCGGGCGCCGGTTACTGGTCGCGGCACCGCGGCGCGCCCGGCCCCGACCCGCTCGCCGCCCAGGCCGTCGCCGACGCCCCGCCGGAGCCCCAGGCGCCCCCGGTCGCCGCCGCCCCCTCCTGGTGGCGCGATCCCATCGTCAAGGACGGCACGCACATCGGCGGCACGGGATATCTGTGGGGCCCCCTCGACGCCCGCGACCGGGACGTCTCGGCCGCCGTCAACATCGGCCTCGGCGCGTACGGCGGCGGCGAGGGCCTCCGCGCCCGGTGGTCCCGGCCGCCGAGGCCGCGCGGCCCGCGCTGGATCGGCGGCTGGGTGTTCCTGCTCGCCCTGCTCGCCGGCACCCTCGGCACCCGCCTGACCTGGCAGGATCGTCCGCTCGGCACCAGCCTGCAGACCGGCCTGTCCTGCGCGCTCGTCGTCTTCGGCCTGGGGATAGCGGTGAGCGCGTTCCTGGGGCGCACGGGTGCCGGGTCGGTGTTCCTGGCGGTTGTCACGGCGGCCCTGCTCGCCGGCTCGGCCGTCCTGCCCGAGGACATCGGCACGCAGTGGACGCGCACGACCTGGAAGCCGGCCGCGGCGGCGAGCGTGCGGCCGGCGTACGGCCTCGGCACCGGCGCCGGCACCCTGGACCTGTCCCGGCTGCGGCTGGCCGAGGGGCAGACGGTGAGCACACGGGCGGACGTGGGGATGGGCCGCATACGGGTCATCGTCCCGCCGGAGGTGACCGTGCGGCTCAGCGTCGACGTGGGCATGGGCGACATCCAGTTGCCGGGCGACGACGAGAAGGACGTGGACGTGGCTCCGGGTAAGCACGAGGAGGTGACCCTGCCGCCGTCGGCCGGCGTCAGGAGTACCGGCACGGTCGACCTCGATCTCCAGGTCGGTGTGGGGCAGGCGGAGGTGCGCCGTGCTGCGTCATGAGTTCCAGCCCGGACGACTGGTCGCCGGCGCTTTCCTGACCCTGGCCGGCGTCGTCTACGCCGGTGACGCGGGTGGCGCCTGGGAGACGCCCTGGTTCGTGGTGATACCCGTCGTCGCGGGCGGGCTCTGTCTGGCAGCCGTGGCCGGACTGCTGGCGCGGGGCGTGCACCGGCGCCGCAGGACGGGCAGCCGGGCCGCCGGCCGGCCCGAAGCCGACGCCTACACCGACGCCGACGCCGACGCGCCGACCTGACGGCCCGGCCGGCCTACCGGTGCCCTCCGGCCCGCTGCCGCCGTCGCGCCCGCAGCGCGGCATCCAGGGAGAGCAGGGGCGCGCCCGCGAGGACGAGAGGCAGCCAGGCCATCAGGTAGGCGAGGTCGTTGCCGTAGTAGTACGGGTCGGAGGCCCAGCTCACGGTCAGCCACAGGCTGAGCGAGATCAACGCACCGCCGAGTGCCGCCAGGCGGGTGAGCAGACCGAGCAGGGTGCCGATGCCGACGGCCAGTTCACCGAGGGCGATGGCGTAGCCGAAACCGACGGGGTTCTCCAGGGCCAGGTCGACCAGGGCCGGAAGGGCGGAGGAGTCACGGACGGTGCGCATCATGTCGCCGATGGACCCGGCGCCGGCCTCCTTCAGGAAGGCGCTGTCGGTGAGCTTGTCCAGGCCGGCGTAGAGGAAGGTGACGCCCAGAAAGACACGCAGCGGAAGGAGGGCGTAACGGGTGGCGGTGTCCCGCCGGTCCCGGTCGCCGCCGAGATGAGACGTGTGCGTCTCCGTACGCATACCGTGGGTCAACGCCGTCAGCCACCTCTCACCACACGCACCGAACCCTTCATCAGACGATACGTACGCCAAGGTCAGCCCGCTCATTCCAGAACCGGCCGCCTTTTACAAGCCGCGCCCGGCAATGGCCGGAACTACTTCCTCGCCCCCGGGCCGAAGGACGGCCCGGGGGACGGGCCGCGCCCGGAGGACCGACCACGTTCCGCACCCGCAGCCGCACCCGCCCGAGCACGTCACGCGTCCCCTCGCCCGCCACCGGACACACGCGGCCACCCGCCGGAGGCCACCCGTCGGAGGCCCCCGCGCCCGTCACTCGGTCACGTCGATCACGTACTTGTTCGTCTCCGCTCCCGCCGCGGTGACCACCTGCACCTCCACCCGTCCCGGCTCCACGTCCGCCGGCACCGGCACGGTCAGCAATGCGTCCGTGGGGTTGCTGAACCCTCCGGTCACCGGCACCAACGGCACATGGACGTGCACCGCGCCGATACGGACGACCATCCGCGACAGCCGGTCCGCCCGCTGCGCCCCCGGCGGCACGAACCCGGCCCCCCGGATCTCGATGTCGTCCCCGGTACGGATCGGTGCGTCCAGGTCACCGGCCTCCCGCGCCCGCACCACGGAAAGGATCACCGGACGGCCCCCCTCCGCGTACTTCCCGGCCAGGTACGTCATCGCGGACACCAGCACCACCACCGCCAGTCCCCATGGCAGGTCCGGCAGCTGGTCCGGTCGCCGGGCCAGCCGCACCGCGGCGAACACCAGCGCCACCGCGCTGATCACGACGTACTGGATGTCGGCGAAGGCGCCCCGCCCCGCGTCGTCCGTGAGCAGGTCCGCGGCCCGCGGCCGGTCCGCCCGTACCTTCTGCAGCCGTTGCCCGAGCACCCGCACCCCGACCACCCGCCGCACCAGCACGGCGATCCCGCACACCACGGCGAGCACGGTCACCACACCGGCGCCCCGGGCGAGTTCGAGCCCGGAGACCAGCGCGTCGCGCGCACCGTGCCGTGAGGCCACCGCCAGCTGCCCGGCCAGTACCAGCACCGCATAGGTGACGAACAGCACCCACGCCCCGGCCACCGCACGCGACGTGGACAGACGGTTGTCCTCACCGATGACGGGCGCCAGCGCGCCACCCCGCGCCCGGTGGAACCACGACGCCGCCGTCAGCGCCCCGGCCACCACCAGCGCCGCCAGCAGCCCGGCGGTGCGTGCGGCGGACCAGCCCGCGCCGATCGCGGTGAGCGCCTGGGCCAGGAGCAGCACCACCACCGCCGCCCACACCGCGCACGCCGTACGCCGCCACAGGCCCGCCAGCCATGCCCGGCCCTCGGCGCGACCTCGTTCGGCGACGAGTTCCGCCGCCTGTGTCAGCTCCTCGGAGATCCACTGGCGGGAGGCCGAGGCCGAATGGGCCACGGCGGCCGGCAGGCCGTGCCCGGCGGCGAACTCGTCGCGCTTCGACCGGAACGCGGCAACCGCCCGCCGGTGTCCCTCGCGTGCCCCGTGCGGGCAGTCCCCGCAGGCACAGCCGCCCCCGTGCGCGGCCGCGTCCGCGCCGCCCTCTCTCGCCTCCCGCACCGCCACGCCCGACGCCCGCCCTTTCCCACGAACCCGAACCGTACGTATCCATCCCGGCACCGCAACCGTCCGGCACCGGCACCGATCCACGCCGACACCAGCACCAGCACCAGCGACACCGTCGCCGTCGACGTCGACGACCGCCGGCATGACACCGCATCGCGGTGCCCGTCCGGCGACCGAACCGGCACCCGCCCCGGCGCCGTCCTCGCACGCCCGACGGCCTCTCGGACCCTGCCCGGGTCCCGGCCGTCCCCGCACGGGAACAACTTCCTTGCGACGTCAGCGAATTGTGCCCTACGCCACCCCTCTCACATCCGGCAGGTGCGGTCAGCGAGGGTGAAGACCGGCCCGCCGTGTTGACCGGGCCGCGGGACCCCCTCCGCCGGAACCGTCCGGCATGGCGGTGCCTGTCCCCGGCGGCGGAGCGGTCGGGGTCACGCCGGGTCCGCACCGCTCCGTGTCCGCTGCTCGGCCGGGCCTACGGGGAGACCCCGTCTCCCCGGGGACCGACTGAGAAACCGTCGCCCTCGGACTCGGGCGCAGCCCCTCCGCCGGACGACCGGCGGCCGACCGTCCGACGCGGCCGGTCCGTACCGGCTGACGGCGGCACCGTCCGGGCAGGAGCGCGGCACACCTCTTCGGCCACCTCACGCGTACAGGTGATGCCGTGAATGCCCGACAGAAGATGTCCGCTTTCGACGCCACACTGACCGCATGAGCAACCGTACGAGCCCGCCCGGCCGGGCGAACTGGGCCGCCTTCGTCACCGCCGAACCCGACCTCGCCCGGACCGTCGAGGCGCGCTTCGGCGCGTACACCCACCATGTCCTCGCCACCCTCCGCAAGGACGGCTCGCCCCGCACCACCGGTCTGGAGGTCCGCTTCCTGGACGGCGAACTGTGGCTGGGAATGATGCCGGACTCGCTCAAGGCGCTCGACCTGCGCCGCGATCCCCGCTTCGCGCTCCAGGCGAATCCCGGGGAGGGCCAGTCCATGGGCGGCGGCGACGTGCGGATCGGCGGACGGGCGTTCGAGGTCACCGATCCGCGGGCGAAGGCCGGATACGCCGAAGAGGTGGAACCGCCGCAGCCGTTCCACCTCTTCCGCACCGAGCTGACGGAGGTCGTGCGGACCTACGTCGAGGACGACACGTATCTGGTCGTCCAGGTCTGGCGGCCCGGCGCACCCCTGCGCACGCTCAAGCGCACGTAGGGCTCACTCCCACTCGATGGTCCCCGGCGGCTTGGAGGTGACGTCCAGGACGACCCGGTTGACGTCCTTGACCTCGTTGGTGATCCGGGTGGAGATCCGGGCGAGGACGTCGTACGGCAGGCGCGACCAGTCGGCCGTCATGGCGTCCTCGCTCGACACCGGGCGCAGGACGATCGGGTGGCCGTAGGTGCGGCCGTCGCCCTGGACGCCGACGGACCGGACGTCGGCGAGCAGCACCACCGGGCACTGCCAGATGTCCCGGTCGAGGCCGGCCGCCGTCAGTTCCTCGCGGGCGATGGCGTCGGCCTCGCGCAGCAGGTCCAGGCGCTCCTTGGTGACCTCGCCGACGATCCGGATGCCGAGGCCGGGGCCGGGGAACGGCTGGCGCTGGACGATCTCCTCCGGCAGGCCGAGCTCCTGGCCGACCATGCGGACCTCGTCCTTGAACAGCTTGCGCAGCGGCTCGATCAGCTTGAACTCGAGGTCCTCGGGCAGGCCGCCCACGTTGTGGTGGGACTTGATGTTGGCGGTGCCGGTGCCGCCGCCGGACTCGACCACGTCCGGGTAGAGCGTGCCCTGGACCAGGAACTCGACCGCCGGGCCCTCGTCCGCGACGATCTCGGCCTGGGCCTGCTCGAAGACCCGGATGAACTCCCGGCCGATGATCTTCCGCTTCTCCTCGGGGTCGGTGACCCCCTTGAGCGCGTTCAGGAACCGCTCGCTCGCGTCGACGACCTTCAGCTGGACGCCGGTCGCGGCCACGAAGTCCTTCTCGACCTGCTCGGTCTCGCCCTTGCGCATCAGGCCGTGGTCGACGTACACGCAGGTCAGCTGGGAGCCGATGGCCTTCTGCACGAGGGCTGCGGCCACGGCGGAGTCCACGCCGCCGGACAGACCGCAGATCGCGCGCTTGTCGCCGACCTGCTTGCGGATCGCCTCGACCTGCTCCTCGATCACGTTGCCGGTGGTCCAGTTCGGCTCCAGGCCGGCTCCCCGGTACAGGAAGTGCTCCAGCACCTGCTGCCCGTAGGTGGAGTGCATCACCTCGGGGTGGTACTGGACGCCGTACAGCTTCTTCTCGTCGTTCTCGAAGGCGGCGACCGGGACGACGTCCGTGGAGGCCGTGACGGTGAAGCCGTCGGGAGCGGCGGAGCAGGCGTCGCCGTGCGACATCCACACGGCCTGCTCGGCCGGGGTGCCCTCGAAGAGGGTGGAGGAGACCTTGGAGACGTGCAGCGGCGTACGGCCGTACTCGCGGGCGCCGGTGTTGTCCACCGTGCCGCCGAGGGTCTGCGCCATCAGCTGGAAGCCGTAGCACATGCCGAAGACGGGGACGCCGGACTCGAAGAGCTCGCGGTCGAGACGGGGCGCACCCTCCTCGTACACCGACGAGGGGCCGCCGGAGAGGATGATCGCCGCCGGGTTCCGGGCGAGCATCTCCTCGACGGGCATGGTGCTCGGCACGATCTCGCTGTAGACCCGGGCCTCACGGACGCGTCGGGCGATGAGCTGGGCGTACTGCGCACCGAAGTCGACGACCAGGACGGTGTCGGGGGCGGCGGCAGCGGGAGTCGCTGATGACACGGGGTGCCTTCCGGCGGTTGGGCGGGTCCTTGTGCCACCCGATTCTACCGAGGCGGCCGTGGATCCGGTTCCGTCGCCGCAGCCGCCGCCTCCTCCCCCCGCCGGCGCACGTCCCCTCCCCCGCCGGCGCACGCCTCCTCCACCGCTCCGGCACGGGCCTCGCGCCGCCGCCCGGCAGCCGGCCGGGCCGCGCCCGTACCGCCGGCCGGAACGCGCCCGTGCGGCCGGCCGGGCTGTGCCTATACTGCCCCTCATGCACAAGCACCCGACCTTCCTCTTTACCTATGGCGACCGGCCCGCCGGCTGCCATGGTCGTGCTGCTTGAGCAACTGACAAGCGACTTCCCAGGCGCCCCGGGCCGACAAGGTCCGGGGCGCCTGGCGTTCTCCGGGACCTGTCGTTCCAGGGGCCGCCCCCACCCCGCGAGGAGCCCCCGACCATGACCGTCACCCCCACCGAGAAGACCGCCGCGGAGCAGGCCCGGAAGACGGAGAGCAACGGCACGGAGAGGACCGGGGCCGGAACCGCCGAGGCCGCCGGCGTGATCACCGGCGCCCGGGAGCGCATCGACGCCCTCGACGACCGGATCATCGGCCTGATCCAGGAACGGATGGCGGTCTCCGCCGTGATCCAGCAGGCGCGCATCGCCTCCGGCGGCCGGCGCGTGAACCTCTCCCGGGAGATGGAGGTCCTCGGCCACTACCGGGAGGCGCTGGGCAAGCCCGGCACCGCCCTCGCGATGACCCTGCTGGAGCTGTGCCGCGGCAGGATCTGACCGGGCGTTGCGGGTACGCGCGTGCGCATGCCCGCTCACCCGTCCGGCGCGTGACCGCCGGCCCGTCCGGCTCGTTGGTCCGGATGTCCGTGCCAGCCAGGGGCGGGCCCGAGAAGAACCACGCGTGGCTCACTGGAGCGATGAGACGCACGGCCCGTGCCGCGCGTCGTGGGACCTCGCTCCAGGAAGGTGACCGGACGGCAGGGGACAGCAGTCCGGTCGCCCAAGAGAACGGCCGGCCCCGGGGACGCCCGGGGCCGGCCGGCAAACAGCCCGGGTCCGGGACGACCGGCGGTGCAGGCGGCTCCCGGCCGGACACGACGCGCGGAGCACCCGGACCCCTCCGCGCACGACGGCACCGCCCGCCCCGCACCGTCCCGCCGTGCCCGGCGTGCCGCCCGAGGCCGGGAACAGTCCGTCCCCGCCGCCAGGAGGCGCCCGAGCGCACCGGGCGGCCGGCGCCCGAAGCGGGGCCCGCGGCACCCCGAGCGAGCGGTGCGACCCCGGCGCCGCTCCCCGGCACCGGCGCTGCCCCGACGCCGGCGCCGACGGAAGAAGGACCCCGCGACTCCGTCACGCGGGGCCCTTGTCGTGCCCGCCTCGCGCACCGCGAACCCGCCCACGGGCGCGTGACGCAGATCACATGAGAATTCCATGAGGACAAGTGCAACCCTTCACAGCTTCCACCGATCAAACCTGACGACCCGAGGGCCACACCCGCGCCTCACACGCGGAGGCCTCCCACCCCCGCACTGCGGTCACCGCAGTGCGCCGGACTCCCTGAGGTCTTCATGAAGCTTCGCCGTGCCATGGCAGCCGCCGCCGCGACCGCGGTCATCGCGCCGCTCGCGCTGCTGTCCGCGCCCGCCGCGTTCGCGGAGGGGACGACGCCTGCGGCGCCCCCGAGCGACACGGCCGGCACCACGCCCACCGCCACCGCGACCGACACGGCGACGGCCACGGCGACACCGAGCGACACGGCCACCACCACCGCCGCCCCGACCGGAACCGGTGTGCCGACCGGCACCCCCACCACCACGTCGCCCGCCCCGAGCGCCACCCAGAGCGAGTCGGAGGAGCCCGAGCCGTCCGAGCCGGCCGAGCCGAGCGAGGAGCCGTCGGACCCGACCGTCCCGTACTGCGAGGACCTGGACGAGAACTTCGGCGACGCCAAGGTGTCCGCGGACATCAAGGGCCTGCCGGGCAAGATCGTCGCGGGTGACGGCTTCCACGACTTCGAACTGGTCGTCACCAACGAGTCCGGGACCGACGTCGAGGGCGTCGCCTTCTACGCCGAGGTGGAGAACTACGAACTCGACGAGTCGAAGTTCCTCAGCCCCTACGTCGACCTCGAGTTCAAGAACCCCGAGACCGGCTCCTGGGACCGCATCGGCAGCGACGACTGGGCCGGCGACTACTTCTACTTCGTGGAGAAGCTGAAGTCCAAGGCCAGCGAGACCGTCGACCTGCGCGTCAGCATCGACGCCAAGGCCCCGGCCGGTGACTCCTACTCCTTCGGCTCCGGCGCCTACCTCGACAACGTCGAGGGCCAGGACTGCATCGCCGAGGGCTGGGCCATGTACGACTTCGAGGTCCTCGAGCCCGGCTCCGCCAACCCCGCCCCGGGCACGGCCGATCCGAGCGACAACGACGCCAGGGACTCGGTGAAGAAGCCGCAGGGCGACGTCTCCGACCTGCCCACCGGCAGCCTCGCCGAGACCGGCGCCGGCTCCGCCCTGCCGATGATCGGACTCGTCGGCGGTGTCGCCGTCGTCGCCGGCGCCGGCGCGGTGTTCGCGGTGCGGCGGCGCAAGGCCGACGCCCAGGCGTGAACCACGCCCGCCGGGCCGCACAGCCGTGAGGCCGTGAAGGCCTGGCACGGGACGGAAGAAGGACCCGCGCTCGGAGGGGGGCGCGGGTCCTTCTTCCGTCCCGCTCCCCCTCCGCACCGCTCCTCACCGCTTCGGCGGCACCGCCGGGATCCCCAGGAACGGCAGCCGCAGCGCGCCGAAGGCGTCCGGCGGGACCGCCGGGGACTTCGGCGCCACGGGGGCGAGGCGCCGGTACGCCGCTCCCTGCCGCGGGCGCGGGTCCGGCTCGCCCTTGTTGGGCCAGTACGCCATCGCCCGCTCGGCCTGGGCCGTGATCGTCAGGGACGGGTTCACCCCCAGGTTGGCCGAGACCGCGGAGCCGTCGACGACCGAGATGCCGGGGTGGCCGTAGAGGCGGTGGTACGGGTCGATGACGCCGGTCTCGCGGGAGGCGCCGATCGGGCAGCCGCCGAGGAAGTGGGCCGTCAGCGGGGTGCCCATGAGCTCGCCGATGTTCGAGCCGGCGAAGCCGTTGATCTCGGCGGCCAGCGCGGAGGCGCCCTCGGTGGCGGCCTTGATCTGCTTGGGGTTGGGGGCGCCGTGACCCTGACGGGCCGTCAGCAGGCCTTTGCCGACGCCCTTGGGCTTCAGGTACGTCGTCAGGGAGTTGTCCAGCGACTGCATCACCAGGCCGATGATCGTCCGCTCCGACCAGCGGCGGTTGGACAGGGAGCGGGCCGCCTGCACCGGGTGCCTCGCCGCGTGGAGCAGGAAGCCCAGCACCCGGGAGGCACCCGAGCGGTTTCCCGCGTAGGGGACCTGGAGGATCGACAGGCTGCCCATCGCGTTGGAGCCCCTGCCGTAGCGGACGGGCTCGATGTGGGTGTCCGGGTCGGGGTGGACGGAGGACGTGATGGCGACGCCGCGCGTGAAGTCGACCCTCGCCTCGCCGGTGACCTTGCGGTAGCGCCGGTCGTCGGTCTGGGCGCCGACCAGGGCCTCGGAGTTGGTGCGGGTGAGCTCGCCCAGCCGGTCGGAGACGTACGGCAGCCGGCCGTCCGCCTTCATGCGGTGCAGCAGGGTCTGGGTGCCGTAGGTGCCGGCGGCGAGGACGACCCGGCGGGCCCGGAAGGTCCGGCCCCGGCCCTTCCTCCGCCGGTCGGTGGGCAGGGCGGCGACCGCGAAGCCGCCCCGCGGGTCCTCCGTGACCGAGACGACCGTCGTCAGCGGGTGCACCACCGCGCCCGCCTTCTCGGCGAGGTACAGGTAGTTCTCGCCGAGGGTGTTCTTCGCGCCGTGCCGGCAGCCGGTCATGCACTCGCCGCACTGGGCGCAGGCCCGGCGCTCCGGCCCCGCCCCTCCGAAGTACGGGTCGGGCACCTTCTGCCCCGGCTTCGCCGTCACCGTCCCGTCGGCGTCCCGGCCGTCGCCGAAGAAGACGCCGACCGGCGCCAGGTGGAAGGTGTCGCCGCAGCCCATCCGCTCGGCGGCCGCCTTCAGGTGCACGTCCGACGGGGTCATCGTCGGGTTGAGCCGCACGCCGAGCATGCGCCGCGCCTGGTCGTAGTACGGCTTCAGCTCCTCCCGCCAGTCGGTGACGTCCCGCCACTGCGGGTCCTCGAAGAAGGCCGCCGGCGGCACGTAGAGGGTGTTGGCGTAGTTGAGGGAGCCGCCGCCGACGCCGGCGCCCGCCAGGACCATGACGTTGCCCAGCAGATGGATGCGCTGGATGCCGTACATGCCGAGCCGGGGGGCCCACAGGTAGTTCCTCAGGTCCCAGGAGCTGCGCGGGAGCGTCTCGCGGGTGAAGCGGCGGCCCGCCTCCAGCACGCCGACGCGGTAGCCCTTCTCGGTCAGGCGCAGCGCCGCGACCGAGCCTCCGAAGCCGGAGCCGACCACGATCACGTCGTAGTCGTAGTCGTAGTCGTAGTCGTCGTCGTCCTCGTCGTGTTCCTGGACGGAGTTCTCCTGCGACACGTGCTCTCCTCGTCGAGAACGGGTGGGGTTCCGGGTGGCCGGCGGGATCCGGGGGGCTAGCGGAGGCGGAACGCCTTCATCAGGCGCAGGCCGCGGCTCATGAGCGCCGCGTACCTCTCGTCGTCCATGCCGAACGACGGGGCCATCGGCAGCAGCCGCTGGTGGGCGACGGTCTGCGCCTCGGTGTACTTGAGGATGCCCTCCGCGCCGTGCCGGCGGCCCAGGCCGGAGTCCTTCATGCCGCCCATGGGGGACTGCACGCTGCCGTACGCGGACGCGTACCCCTCGTTGATGTTCACCGTGCCGGTGCGCAGCCGGGCGGCGACCTTCCGGCCGCGGCGGGCGTCCCGCGTCCAGACCGAGGAGTTCAGGCCGTACGGCGTGGCGTTGGCGCGGTCGATCGCCTCGTCCTCGGACGCGAAGCGGTGGACGGACACGACCGGGCCGAAGGTCTCCTCGGCGTGCACGGCCATGGCGTCGGTGACGCCCTCGAGGATGGTCGGCTCGTAGAAGTAGGGGCCGATGTCCGGGCGGGCGACCCCGCCGGCCACGATCCGCGCGCCCCGGGCGACGGCGTCCTCCACGTGCCGCCGCACGGTCTCCAGCTGGCGCCCGCTGACCAGGGACCCCATGTCGGCGCCGTAGGCCAGGGCGCGCCCCAGCCGCATCGCGCGCGTGCGGGCCGCGAAACGCTCCAGGAAGGCGTCGGCGACCGACTCGTGGACGTACAGCCGCTCGATGGACACGCACAGCTGGCCGGCGGAGGAGAAACAGGCGCGGACCGCGCCGGCCGCCGCCTTCTCCACGTCGGCGTCGTGCAGGACCAGCATGGCGTTCTTGCCGCCGAGTTCGAGCGAGACGCCCACCAGCCGGTCGGCGGCGACCCGGGCGACCTCGCGGCCGGTGCGGGTGGAACCGGTGAAGGAGACGTAGTCGCCGTGCCTGACGACCTCGGGGCCGACGACGGGACCGACACCGATGACGGTCTGGAGCACGTCGGCGGGCAGCCCCGCCTCGACCAGCAGGTCACGGGCCCACAGCGCGGTCAGGCAGGACTCGGTGTCGGGTTTCATCACCACCGCGTTGCCCGCGACGAGGGCGGGCAGCGCGTCGCCGACGGACAGTTCGAGGGGGTAGTTCCAGGGGACGACCTGGCCGACGACGCCGCGCGGGTGGCGCAGTTCGGTGACCTTCGTCAGGGCCGGCACGGCGCCGGTGTGCCGCTTGGGCCGGAGGTAGGCGGCGGCCCGGCGGCCGTAGTGACGGGCCGCGACCGCGACGGCCTGGACCTCCTCGTGGGCGTGCAGGCGGGCCTTGCCGGTCTCCAGCTGGATGAGGTCGAGGACCTCGGCCTGGCGTTCCAGCAGCAGGTCGTGGAAGCGGAGCAGGACGGCGGCGCGCTGCCGCACCGGGGTGCGCGCCCATACGGGCTGGGCGGTGCGGGCCAGGTGGAACGCCTTGGCCACGTCCTCGGGCGTGGACTCGGGCAGGTCGGCCAGCTTCTCGCCGGTGAACGGCGTGTGGTGGGCGGTGCGGCCGGAGCCGATCACGTCCCTGGTGAGCCGGGCGACCAGCTCGGGGGTGACCACGTCGGCGGCGGTGCGGGCGCCCGCCGGGGCGGGAGCGAGGGGGTTCGTACCGGTCGGTGCCGGGGCCTGCGCGTCCGTCATGAGGCGCAGGGTATGCCTGCGCGGAAACTTTGGGTACCCGTCGGTAACAGGGTTTCACCGGGCACTCACACGACGCCAGCGTCCGCTGGCAACGAATGCGCTGATCAGGCGTTGCGCGGGGACGGCCGCGGTCGGCCCGGTCCTTTCCGGGTTCGGCCCTTCGGCGGGTCCGGTCCTTTCCGGAGGCCCGGTCCCTTCCGGGGGTTCGGCCGCTTCCGCGGGTCCGGTCCTTCGCGGGGTTCAGTCGCTTCCGAGGACGAGCCGGTCACGGGCGCCCCTGGACACCGCCGCGCCCCTGCGCTCGTCCGGGGTGCCCTCGGGCGTGTCGACGCGCAGTTCGTACATGCGGTCGTCATCGGTCCGGATCACCAGGCGCAGCACCCGGGTCGCGGAACCGTCCCGGCCGTGGGTGGTGTCGGCGAGCACGGCCTCGTACCCCTGGACGCTGGTGCGGGCGTACCGGGCGCGGGCGTCGCCCCCGTCCGGGTGCCGGTCCCGGTGGGCCTGCCGGGCGCGGCCCATCGGGGAGCCGGGCGCCTCGTCCCGCAGGCTGAGGCGGACCTGGAGGTCCCCGCCGCCGTCCTCGTCGCTGCGGTGGAGCACGGTCCGGGGCTGGTCGCTCGCGCTGCCGTCCCCGCCC
Source organism: Streptomyces sp. NPDC051041 (assembly GCF_044456065.1). NCBI lineage: Bacteria > Bacillati > Actinomycetota > Actinomycetes > Kitasatosporales > Streptomycetaceae > Streptomyces > Streptomyces sp. NPDC051041. The sequence continues at coordinate 275,660 of NZ_JBITFM010000002.1, read as the reverse complement.
AGGGAGGAGAACCGGACGGGGAGGGGGAGGACGGCGTCCGGGTCGCGCTCGCGGTGGGCGATCCAGGCGGCGGTAGCGGTGGTGAGCGGGGAGGCGGCACGGGCCTCGTGGTGGAGCCGGCGGGCGGCCCGCCGGTGGCTCCCGTCCTCCGGCTCGCCCGGCAACCGCGGTTCCCTGACGGCGGCTTCGCGCTGGACGAGTTCGTCGTACGCCCGCCAGACGGTGCCCGCCCCGCCGGAGCCGATGCGCTCGATCAGCCGGTAGCGCCCGCCCACCAGCCGGCCCCGGGCGCCCTCGCCGCCCCATGGTTGCTCATCCCCATGAGTACCGCGCGGGGCGCCCGCTTGTCGACGCGCGCCCCGGCCGGGCCGGGCCACGCCTCACGGCCGAGCCGGACGCCCCGCCCGCCGGCCCCGTGGCGGGCTCCCCGCCGCCGCTGCCGGGTTCGTCCACCGCGTGTGCGGTCCGGTCCCGGCCGGTGACGCGCGACGGGGCTCACCCCCGGTCCGCGTACGGCCGGGGTTCCGTACGGCCCGGCGGAAACGGGCGGGTCACCGTCACGGTCGCGGTGGGGACGCCCGGCGACGAGGTCTCCGCCGGGGGCGTTTCGGGCACGGAGGTCGCCGGCGCGCCGCCCCCGTCGCCGTCCCGGTCCATCAGCAGCGCCGCCGCGGACACGCCCACCACCCCGGTCGCCGTCACCAGCAGCACGGCCACCAGTACGCCGCGCGTGACGCCCCGGCGCTCGGTGGCCGGGCGCAGTTCGGGGGTACGGCCCAGTTCCAGGAAGGCCCGCAGCATCCGCTCGGCCCGGTCCGCGTCCATCCGCCGCTCGGGATCGCGTTCCAGCAGCCCGCGGACGACGGGCAGGAGCGGTCCCGCCTGCGCGGGCGGCCGTACCTCCTCGGAGACCACGGCGTGCAGGATGCCGCCCAGCGAGTCGCGCCGGAACGGCGACTCGCCGGTCAGTGCCGCGCACAGCAGCGCGCCCAGCGACCACAGGTCGGAGGCGGGGCCGGTCCGGCCGCCGGACATCCGCTCGGGCGCGGTGTACTCGGGCGAGCCGACGAAGGAGCCGGACTCGGTGAGGGTGGTCGCGCCCTCGACCCGCGCGATGCCGAAGTCGGTGAGGACGACCCGGTCGGTGCCGTCCTCCAGCAGGACGTTGGCGGGCTTGAGGTCGCGGTGCAGGACGCCGGCCGCGTGCGCGGTGCGCAGGGCGCCCAGCAGGGCGATGCCGATGCGGGCGGCCTCGACGGGGCCGACCGGTCCGTGCGCGGCGACGTGGTCGGCGAGCGAGCTGCCCTCGATCAGCTCCATGACGATGTACGGGCGCCCGTCGTCCACGACGACGTCGTGCACCACGACGATGTGCGGGTGGTGCAGCTGGGCGACCGCGCGGGCCTCGCGCAGGGTGCGGTCGCGCTGCTGCCGGGCCTCCTCGGCGGAGAGGGTCTCGTCCAGGGGGAGCTCCTTGACCGCGACCCGCCGGCCGAGCAGCCGGTCGGTGGCCCGCCAGACGACGCCCATGCCGCCGCGACCGAGCCTCGCCTCCAACCGGTACCGGTCCGCGATCACCCGGCCGCTCTCCCCCTCGGGTCCCATGCGGCCCATGATGCCCCAGCGGACGGATCGCCTCCGGTGCGGCGGCGGGTGAGTGGCCGACAACCGACGCAGGAAAGGCCGTCGCCGTACCGAGCGACGCCGGGAAGCCCGTCGGCGCACCACCGGAGCGGCCGCCTCGCCGCCGGGTCGGACCGACCGCCTCACCGCCGGGTCAGGGGGTCTTCTCCCGCCAGCCCTGGAGCACCGTCGTGAACTGCCGGCTGGTGGTCGCCCAGTCCTCGGCGGGTGAGGAGATGTAGATGACGTACTCGACGCCGTCCCGTGACATGTACGTCTCCTCCATGGCGCGGCGCGGCCCGGGGAACCGCGTGTCCTTCGCCAGGGCGGTCCAGGTGTACTCCCACACGGCGCCGTCGCGGTCGCGGTAGACGTTCCGCTCCAGCCGCACCCGCCGGTAGTCGGCCAGCCGCTGGAGCTGTTGTTCCAGATCCAGTTGGTGGGCGTGGGGATCGTTGAAGTCCGGGGAGGTGTCGACGGCGATGCGGACGAAGTGCTCGCCGCCGTCGGGGGTGTAGTCGATCTGCTTGAGGTCGCCGTCGATGCCGTGGACCTGCCGTTTCCATCCTTTGGGCAGGTAGAGGCTGAAGCCGACCGGGTCGTCGTGGCGCTCCCAGGAGTCCGGAACGTTTCCCTCGGGGGCCCCGTCGGTGGTGGTCGTGGGGTTCGGCGGAGCGGACGCGCTCTGCTCCGTCCGCCGGCTCTCGTCCCACTTCTGCAGCAGCACGGCGGTTCCGCCGCCGACGAGGGCGGCGACGACGACCACCAGGGCGAGCGTGCGCAGCCGGCGTCCCCGCGGTGCGGGGGCCGCAGGCTGCGGGCCCAGCGCCGTGGGGCCGACCGCCGTCGGTCCGGTCGCCATGGTGCCGACCGTCATGGGACCGGCCGTCACGGGACCGGCCGTCACGGTGCCGACCGCTGCCGGTCCGGCCGCCGCGGGGCCGGCCGCCGCGGGGCGGTACGGGGTCGCGGCCGGGCCGGATCCGGGACCGGCGGCCGGGTGCGGGTCCGCGTGCCGCGCCGGCGGGTACGCCCGCGTCGTGTCCGGCCGGCGGCCCTCCGCCGCCTCGGCGAGCATCTGTTCGGCCTCGGCCGCCTGCGGCCGCATGGCCGGATCCTTGCGCAGCAGCGCGTCGAGGACGGGCGCGAGCGGGCCGGCGTGGCGCGGCTCGGCGGCCTCCTCCTCGACGACCGCCTGCATGGTGCCGAGCGGTGAGGTGCGGCGGAACGGCGAGACGCCCTCCACCGCCGTGTACAGCGTCGCGCCCAGCGCCCACAGGTCGGAGGCGGGGCCCGGGTCGTGGCCGCGGACCCGCTCGGGCGCGAGGTAGTCGACCGAGCCGACGACCTCGCCGGTCCGGGTGATGGTCGTGTCGCCCTCGATCTGCGCGATGCCGAAGTCGGTGAGCAGGACGCGCCCGTCGCGGCCGAGGAGGACGTTGCCGGGCTTGACGTCGCGGTGCAGCACCCCCGCGGTGTGCGCGGCGCGCAGCGCGCGCAGCACCCACAGTCCGACCCGCGCGGCCTCCCGCGGCTCCACGCGCCCCCGCTCCATGACCGCGTCGGCCAGCGAGCGGCCCTCGACCAGCTCCATCACGATCCACGGCCGGCCGTCGTGTTCCAGGACGTCGTGCACGGTGACGACGGCGGAGTGGTTGATCCGCGCGGCGGCGCGCGCCTCCGCGCGGGTGCGGGCCAGCAGGATCTCCCGGTCGCTGTCGGAGACGTAGAGCGCGGCCGTCAGCTCCTTGACCGCGACGGCCCGGTGCAGCACCTCGTCGTGCGCGCGCCATACCCGGCCCATGCCACCGCTGCCGATGGAGTCGCCGAGCCGGTAGCGGCCCGCGAGGAGCAGGCCCTGCATCTGATTCACGTTGCCCCGCAATGGTCTTGACAGGGCCAGCGTAAGGACCGGCCCCCGTGCGGGGAACCGGCGGGGTGCCCCGGAGACCGCACTGTGACAGTCGCCCCTTTGGGGAAGGCGGGGGAGCCACCGGGTGAACCGCGGCGCACGGGGCGGGAGGAGGGGCCGGGGGACGGGGCGCGCGGCGGTGTCAGCCGGTCGCCTGGTACGTCGCCGAGGCCTGCTCGAACAGGCGGGTCACCTCGTCGCGTTCGTTCTCCGGGCCGCGCACCTGGACCACGTGGTACTCGCCGTCGACGAGCATCGCCAGGTTGCGCACGTACAGCTCGCGCCCGTCGCCGTCGGTCCAGGTGAACTGCCCCTCGGCCATGGTGCGTCCGCCCACCTCGATGGTCTTCAGCCCCGTGGAGGTGGCCCAACTGGAGTCGCGGTACGGCTGCAGCTCGGGCTCCTTGTCCCGCTGGTACGCCATCGGATCGGTGCCGAACTCGTCCGCGCCGTCCCGGCCCGGCACGACGAGCAGCTCGAAGTCGCCGCCGGAGTAGACGACCTGGCCGCGTCCGTTGACGGGCGTGCGCTTCCAGCCCTCGGCGACGGCGACGCGGAAGCCCTCGGCGTCCTTGCGCAGGGTGAAGCCGTCGGCGGTCTCGGGCACGGTGGTCTGCGTCTCGGCGGTACCCGCAGACTCCCCGGAGCCGGTGCCGGATTCCGGCGAGGTCCGGTCGGGCCGCGGGTCGCCGCTGGTGTCCGGGGACTGCGCGGGCGCCTCGCCGGCCTCGCCGGCGACACCGGTCCGGTCCGGGGCGCCCGCGTCGTCGGTGCCGGCCTTCGGCAGGAAGTACATGGCGTAGAAGATCGCCGTGGCCAGGGCGAGCAGTATGAGCAGGAGCAGCGTGCGGCCCAGGCGGTGCGGTGACCGCGTTTCCTGCTTGGCCCGCTTGTGCCGCCCGTGGTGCGCGGGCAGTCCGGCGCGCCGCCTGCGCACCAGCTCGCCGCGCCGGCGTACGACCGGCAGCCGGCCGGCGTCGGCGGGCGGGACGGGGACGACGTGCACGCCCGCCTCCGGCTCGGGAGCGGAGCGCACCAGCGAGCGCAGCCAGCCGCTCAGTTCCTCGAAGTCGATGCGCTCGGTGGGGTCCTGACGCAGCAGCGACTCCACGACCGGCCGGAGCGGACCGCACTCCTCGGCGAACGCGGGCGGCTCCGCGCACACCATCTGCACCAGTTCGGCGGTCGAGTCCTCCGGGTAGGGCGCATGTCCCTGCACGGCCCGGAAGAGCAGCGCGCCCAGCGCCCACAGGTCGGTCGCGGGGCCGATGGGCGGCGCCAGCTGCCAGTTCTCGTGCACCGGTCCGGCCTGCTCCGGAGCCCACCGCTCCGTCACCGGGCCCACGACCGCCATCCGCGCCTGCCGCGCCCGCTCGGCGGCCAGCGCGGTCGCCGGCCCGCGCCGTGCGGGGGCGTCGGCGACCAGGTCGTCCCAACGGCTCGGGGACGGGGCGGGCCCGCCGGACGGGGCCGGGGCGGGGGAGGCGTCGCCGGGGGTGCGGGGGGCGCCCTTGCCCGGGGCGTCGCCCGGGCCGGTGCGGGGCGCGGCGCCGTGCCAGGAGGCGGGCCGTACGCCGTAGGGGTCGGCGATCTGGCCCGGGGGCGCGGTGCCGGGGCCGGCGGCGTACGGCGGCGGTGCCGAGCCGTTGCCGTGGGGCGCGGGGTCGCTGTCGGCGGCGGGGCGGGAGCCGGGCAGCGCCGCGTGTCCGTTCTGCGCCTCCTGGACACGGGCCGCGGCCCGGGCGCCCGCGCGGTACGCGGCGATCGCCCCGGCCCGCGCCGCCCGGATGTCCTCGCTGCTGTCGAACGCGGGGCGAGCGGGGCCGGCGGAGGATCCGCCGCTCCTCTCCCGTCCGGCGGCCTGCGGCCCCCCGGCCGCCCGCGCCTCGAGGGCGGCCCGCCGGGCGGCCTCGGGATCGGCGGCGGCGCCGAAACCACCGGGCCCGCCCGGTTCGCGGAAATCGCGGGCCCCGCCGGGACCGGTGGCGTGAGCGGCGCCGAAACCACCCGTGAAGTCACCGGGGTCGCCCGTCCCCCGGTGACCACCGCCCCCGGTCGTCCCCGAGGGCTCCCCCGGCCCCGGGACGCCCCCGCTCCCGTCGCCCTCCGGCGCCGGCACCGGGTCGTACCCGCACAGCGCCTCCTCCGCCGCCCCGACCGCGAGGCCGGTCAGCATCACCCGGCCGTCGTCGCAGACGAGCACGGTGCGGGCGGTGATGTTGCGGTGCACCCAGCCGTGGGCGTGCAGCACCCGCAGCGCCATCAGGACGTCGGAGGCGACCTCGGCCGCCCGGTACGGCGTCAGCGGCTTCTCGGCGAGCAGCGCCGCCAGCGGTCGCGCGGCCACCAGCTCGCTGACGATCCACAGCGAACCGTCCTCGGCGAACACGTCGAAGACCTGGTCGAGCCGCGGATGGTCGGGGATGCGGGCCGCGGCCTGCGCGGCCTCCACGGCGCGCCGCACGACCGGATCGGCGCCCCGCCGCGCCGCCGTCCGCGCACCGGGGCGCCCGCCGCCACCGCGGGCGCCGCCGTCCCGTGCCGTGAAACCGTCGGGCAGCCCCTCCGCGTCGAGCACCTCCGCCTCGACGACCTCCGGCAACGGCACCTGCCGGACCAGGACCTCCTGGCCGCTGTAGGTGTCGAAGGCCCGGGTCTCGGTGAGTTCGTACTCCTCGGACGGCGGCAGCGGCAGGCGGTAGCGGTCGGCGAGTACCCGTCCCGCATAGTCGTCCACGTTGCCTCCCCCAAGCAGGCCCGTCGGTCGATTCCGTTCGCCCCGCGGGCCGCCCCGCTGCGCACGGTCCGCAGGCACTCACGATACGTGCCGGAGGCAACCCGCACCGAGGGGATTCCAGATCTCAGGCCTCCCAAACCCGGGCGTGCTCCCTCACGACTTCGGTTCGAACGTCTCCGTCAGCGTCCGCCAGGTGTCCTTGCGCAGGTCACCGTCCCAGTCGGCGGCCTTCGCGGTGTACATGAGCGCGTACCCCTGGTCGTCGTCGACGACGAAGCCCCGGTCGATGGTCCGGTACGCGGTCCCGCCGTCGACGTAGGTGAACTCCCAGTCGGCCGTGTTCCAGCCCCGGTAGTCCACCTGCTCTATGCGGATCTTCCGGTACTGCGCGCGCTTCATGTAGCGCTCCTGGTTCTTCCAGTCCGCCACCGGGTCGTCCTTCGGCGTGGACGTCCACGCGACGAGCAGTTTCTGTCCGTCGGGCCCGGTGAACCGGTCCCCCGCGGCGTCCGTGGACCGGTACTTCCACCCCTCGGGCAGGCCTATCGAGTAGCCCTGCTCGCCCTGGTGCGTCGACGCGGCGCCGTCGTCCCCGGTGGAGCCGTCCGCGCCCGCCCCGGCCCCGCCGGCCGTGCCGGGCCCGCTGCTCGGCGTGCCCGGCGAGGCCGCTCCCGTCGTCGTCGCCGTCGCCGTCTGCGTCGCCGCCCCGTCCGTGCGGGTCCCGCCGGCCTCGTCCTGCCCGGTCCCGGTGCCGGCGGTCGCGCTGGCGGAGGCCTTGCCGCCGTTGCCCGCGGCGCCGTCGGAGCCGTCGTCGCCGCCGAGCGTGAGGGCCAGCACGGTGCCGATGACGGCGAGCACCACGACCACCGCGACGGCCACCAGCGTCCGCCGCGGCACCACGTCGGTGAGCGACGCCTTGGGCGCGGGCCTGGCCGGCAGGTCCGGCGGCGGCATCACGGGCCATCCCGAACTCCGGCCGCCGCTCGCCCGGTTCGCCCCGCCCGGGTCCGCCGCCGGCACGGCCGTGCCGGTGCCGGACCGGGCGCGTGCCGCGGCCCCGGCCGCCCCCGCCGGGACGGCGGCCTTCCGCGTGGACCGCAGCGCCCCGCGCGGCCGGTCGGCCGCCTCCTGGGGCCGCTCGCTCCCGGCGTCCGCCGCGCCGCCGCGGCCGGCCCGCCCGCCGGGCGGCGCCGGCAGCGGCACGACCTTGGTGGCGTCCGCCGGCTCCGCCCCGCCGGCCGGCCCGGTCCGCGGCGCGTGGATGACCGCGTTCAGCATCGCCCGCGCGCCGGCGTCGTCGAGCCGCTTGGCCGGGTCCTTGGTGAGCAGTCCGTAGATGACGTCCTTCAGCGGTCCCGCGTTCTTCGGCTCCTCCAGCGGCTCGGTCATCACCGCCGTGAGCGTCGCGATCGCGGAGCCCTTGTCGTAGGGCGGCACGCCCTCCACCGCCGCGTACAGCAGCCCGCCCAGCGACCACAGGTCGGCCGCCGGTCCCGGTTTGTGCCCGCGGGCCCGCTCCGGGGAGATGTACGAGGGCGCGCCGACGAGCATGCCGGTGGAGGTGATGGACGGGTCGCCCTCGACCTGGGCGATGCCGAAGTCGGTGAGCACGACCCGGCCGTCGTCGGCGATGAGCACGTTCGACGGCTTCACGTCGCGGTGCAGGATGCCCTCGCGGTGCGCGGAGCGCAGCACGTCGAGCACGGCGAGGCCGACCTCCGCCGCGCGCTTCGGCTCCAGCAGGCCGTCCTCCCGGATGACCTCGGCGAGGGACCTGCCCTCGACGAGCTCCATCACGATCCACGGCCGGTCGTCCTCCTGGACCACGTCGAAGACCGTCACGGCGCTGTTGTTGCGGATCCGCGCGATCGCCTTGGCCTCGCGCAGGGTGCGCGTGATCAGGCGCCGCTTCTCCTCCTCGTCGATGTTCGACGGGAACCGCAGCTCCTTGACGGCGACCGTGCGCCCCAGGGTCTCGTCCTCGGCACGCCACACCGTGCCCATGCCGCCGCGGCCGAGCACGTCTCCCAGCCGGTACCGCCCGGCGAGGAGACGTGCGCTCTCGTCCTGACGGGATGTCCCCGCCCGCTCCGCCTCCGACATGCGTCCCCTCATGCAACCCGCCCTGACAGAGACTTCATTGTCCCTCACCCGGCAAGTGCCCGGCGCCCAGGGTGTCCCTGACGGCGTGACGGGAGCCGGTGGGCCCGGCCCCGGTGAATCCCGCGTTCCGCCGCCCTGCATGATGGGCGCGACAAGGAGGGACCCCGATGCCGCCACTTCGGACGCTGCTGGCCCTCCCCCTGGCCCTGGCCCTGCTCGCCCTGACCCCGGCCGCCACGTCGCTCCCCGTGGCCCCGGCCACGGACGCCCTCCTTCCGCTGCTGGTCGCCCGGGGCGGGGCGCCCGCCGCGGCGCTGCTGTCCAGCGGGCCGTCCGGCGTCCGCTACGCCCAGGCCGGCGAGGGCATCGCCCGCGCCGACCACTTCCGCGCCGGCAGCGTCACCAAGACCTTCGTCGCGACGGTCGTGCTGCAACTGGCGGCCGAGCGCCGCCTGGCGCTGTCCGACACCGTGGAGCGGCACCTGCCGGGCCTGGTGCGCGGGGCGGGCAACGACGGGCGCGCGCTGACCCTGCGCTCCCTGCTCACCCACACCAGCGGCCTGTACGACTTCAGCGCGGACACCCGGGGCACGGTCCCCGTGACGCCGCTCCAGGCCGTGCGCATCGCCCTCACCCACCCGCCGGCCGGCCGCGGCCGCTTCTCCTACTCGAACACCAACTACGTCCTGCTCGGCCTGGTCGTCGACCGGGTCACCGGCCGTTCGTACGCCGCCGAGGCCGAGCGCCGGATCATCGCTCCCCTGGGCCTGACGGGCACCTCCTTCCCCGGATCCCGCACCTCGCTTCCGTCCCCGCACGGCCGCGACTACGCCGCCGACGGGACCGACGTCACCGAGCTCGACCCGCGGGTGGCCGGTGCCGCGGGCGAGCTGGTGACCACGCTCGCCGACCTGGACCGCTTCTACACGGCCCTGCTGGGCGGTGAGCTGCTGCCCCCGCGCCGGCTGCGCGAGATGCTCGACACCCGGGCCGCACACGGCGCGTACGGCATGGGCCTGTTCCCCGAGCGGCTGCCCTGCGGCGTGACGGTGTGGGGGCACAACGGGCGCATATCCGGCAGCTATGTGCGCACCGCGGCCACCGTCGACGGCCGCCGCGTCCTCACCTTCCGGGTGAACACGGACGCGATCGCGGATCCCGGACTCGAACCCCGGCTGCTCGCCGCCGAGTTCTGCGCCGGCCGCCCGTAGCGCGACCGGGGTCCGGGCGGGGATCCGCCCCGGGCCGTTCGTCCGAACGGCGTCGGGAGCCCCGGCCCGTTCCGGGTTCCGGCGGCGGGACCCGCTCCCCGTCCGGTCCCGCCGAGCGGCGACCGGACGGACCGGCCGAGGGGGCGCATCGGCCGCCGCCGCGAGCGGCTCGGCGCGCCGCGCCGGTCCGGGCGGCCCGGCTTCGGCCCCCTCACCCCCGGCCCGCGGACGACTTCCGCCGAAACACAGCCACCCAATCCCGCATATCGGTCATATTTACTCCTAGTGTGACGTTTGTGCTCGCCCGTGCTGTCCACCGGGCTTGCGCACCTGTCCCGCTTCGGTTACTGGGAAGGACGGCCCACGCCATGCCCGCAGATCTCGCCGTCATCGGACTCGGCCCGTACGGCCTGCCCCTGGCCCAGGCCGCCGTCGCCGCCGGCATTCCCACCCTCGGTTACCGCACCGGCCCCGAGACCGGCTCCCTCAGCCCCGCCGAACTGCGCCGGATGCTCGCGCGGGGGTTCCGCCCGGCCGCCCGCCCGGCGGAGCTGGGCCGCGTCCGGACCGCCGTCATCTGCGCCCCGACCCCGCGCGGCGCGGACGGCGGGCCCGACCTGGGCCAGGTGGAGACGGCCGCCCGCGCCCTGGCCGCCCATCTGCGCCCGCACACCACGGTGATCCTGGAGTCGCCCGTGCTTCCGGGGACGACCGAGGAGTTCCTGCGTCCCCTCCTGGAGGGGGGTTCGCGGCTGCGCGCCGGACGCGACTTCCACCTCGCCTACTCCCCCAGCCGCGTCGACCCCGGCAACCGCGCCTTCACCCCCGCCAACACCCCCAAGGTCATCGGCGGCCTCACCCCCGCCTGCACCGAGTCGGCCGCCGCCTTCTACGGCCGGCTCACCGACAAGGTGGTACGCGCGCGCGGCCCCCGGGAGGCGGAGACGGTGCAGCTGCTGGAGACCAACTACCGGCATGTGAACATCGCCCTCGTCAACGAGATGGCGGTCCTCTGCCACGACCTCGGCGTCGACCTGTGGGACGTCATCCGCTGCGCGGAGACCAAGCCGTTCGGCTTCCAGGCCTTCCGCCCCGGCCCCGGCGTCGGCGGCCCCTCCGTCCCCCAGGACCTGGCCGGCCACGCGCGCCGCACCCTGCGCATGGTGGAACTGGCCCAGCAGGTCAACAGCCGGATGCCCCGGTACGTCGTCCAGCGCGCCGCGGCCCTGCTCAACGAGCACGGCAAGTCGGCCCGCGGCGCGCGCGTGCTGCTGCTCGGCGTCACCTACAAGGCCGACCTCGCCGACCAGCAGGCCGCGCCCGCCCAGGAGGTCGCGGTCCGGCTGATGGAGCTGGGCGCCGCGGTCAGTTACCACGACCCGCACGTCCCCTCCTGGAGCGTCCTGGACCGCCCGGTCCCGCGCGCCGACTCCCTCTACGAGGCCGCCGCCGAGGCCGACCTGACGATCCTGCTCCAGCAGCACCGCACGTACGACCTCCAGGGCCTGTCGGTGAAGGCCCAGCTGCTGCTGGACACGCGCGGGGCGACGCCCACCGGGGCGGCGCACCGGTTGTGAGGGGGAGCGCGCGCGGCGCCCGAGCCTGCGGGGCCGGTGTCATGCGGCCGCGCCCCCGGAAGGAGGCGCTCCGCGAAACCGGGGCGCCGGACACGGACACCACCGCCCCGGAACGCCCCTCCCCGCCCCGGATGCGGCCACGCGCCCCCGCACGCCGACGCGCGCCCTCGCACGTCCGGCCGGGCAAGCGGAAGGGCCCGGCCACTCCCACGAGTGACCGGGCCCTTCCGCCGTTTCCTCCGCCCGGGCCGGGCGCGGCGTCACCTCACCGCCGGTGCTGCGAGTCCGCCACCGTCACCTCGACCCGCTGGAACTCCTTCAGCTCGCTGTAGCCGGTGGTGGCCATGGCGCGGCGCAGCGCGCCGGAGAAGTTCATCGAGCCGTCGGGGGTGTGGGACGGGCCGGTGAGGATCTCCTCGATGGTGCCGACCGTGCCGAGGTCGACCTTCTTGCCGCGCGGCAGCTCCTCGTTGACGGCCTCCATGCCCCAGTGGTGGCCCCGGCCCGGGCCGTCCGCCGCGCGCGCGAGCGGGGAGCCCATCATGACCGCGTCGGCGCCGCAGGCGATCGCCTTGGGCAGGTCGCCGGACCAGCCGACGCCGCCGTCCGCGATCACGTGCACGTACCGGCCGCCGGACTCGTCCATGTAGTCGCGGCGGGCGGCGGCCACGTCCGCGACCGCGGTCGCCATGGGGACCTGGATGCCCAGCACGTTGCGCGTGGTGTGCGCGGCGCCGCCGCCGAAGCCGACCAGCACGCCGGCCGCGCCGGTGCGCATCAGGTGCAGCGCGGCGGTGTAGGTGGCGCAGCCGCCGACGATCACCGGGACGTCGAGCTCGTAGATGAACTGCTTCAGGTTCAGCGGCTCGTGCGAGTGCGAGACGTGCTCCGCCGAGACCGTCGTGCCGCGGATGACGAAGATGTCCACGCCCGCGTCGACGACGGCCTTGGAGAACTGGGCGGTGCGCTGCGGGGAGAGCGCGGCGGCGGTGACCACGCCGGAGTCGCGCACCTCCTTGATGCGCGCGCCGATCAGCTCCTCCTTGATGGGGGCGGCGTAGATCTCCTGCAGCCGGCGGGTCGCCGTCTCGACGGGCAGGCCGACGATCTCGTCGAGCAGCGGCTGGGGGTCCTCGTACCGCGTCCACAGGCCTTCGAGGTTCAGCACGCCGAGGCCGCCGAGCTCCCCTATGCGGATCGCGGTGGCCGGGGAGACGACCGAGTCCATGGGGGCGGCCAGGAACGGCAGCTCGAAGCGGTAGGCGTCGATCTGCCAGGCGATCGAGACCTCCTTCGGGTCCCGCGTACGACGGCTGGGGACGACGGCGATGTCGTCGAAGGCGTACGCCCGGCGGCCGCGCTTGCCTCGCCCGATCTCGATCTCAGTCACGATGTGTGGCCTTTCCTTATGCGTTTCAGCGCCTTCCAGTATCCCCGACGGGGCCGGCGGCGGCCTTCCGCGGGGACGGCGAGGGCGGCCCCGGAACGTCCGGGGCCGCCCTCCACAGGCCGGGGCCGCGCGCCGTGCGCGCGGGCGTCACCGCTTGGCGCTGTAGTTCGGCGCCTCGACCGTCATCTGGATGTCGTGCGGGTGGCTCTCCTTCAGGCCCGCCGAGGTGATCCGCACGAACCGGCCCCTGGCCTGGAGCTCGGGGACCGTCCTGCCGCCGACGTAGAACATCGACTGGCGCAGGCCGCCGACCAGCTGGTGGACGACCGAGGAGAGCGGGCCGCGGTAGGGCACCTGGCCCTCGATGCCCTCGGGCACCAGCTGCTCGTCGGAGGCGACGCCCTCCTGGAAGTAGCGGTCCTTGGAGAACGACTTGCGGTCGCCGCGGGACTGCATGGCCCCCAGGGAGCCCATGCCGCGGTACGACTTGAACTGCTTGCCGTTGATGAACAGCAGCTCGCCCGGCGACTCCTCGCAGCCCGCGAGCAGCGAGCCCAGCATCACCGTGTCGGCGCCCGCGACGAGGGCCTTGGCGATGTCGCCGGAGTACTGCAGGCCGCCGTCGCCGATCACCGGGACGCCGGCCTCCTTGGCGGCCAGCGCCGCCTCGTAGATGGCGGTCACCTGCGGGACGCCGACGCCGGCGACCACGCGGGTGGTGCAGATGGAGCCGGGGCCGACGCCGACCTTGATGCCGTCGGCGCCCGCGTCGACGAGGGCCTGGGCGCCCTCGCGGGTGGCGACGTTGCCGCCGATGACGTCGACGCCGGACGCGTTCGACTTGATCTTGGCGACCATGTCGCCGACCAGGCGGGAGTGGCCGTGCGCGGTGTCGACGACGATGAAGTCGACGCCCGCCTCGATGAGGGCCTGGGCGCGCTCGAAGGCGTCACCGGCGACCCCGACCGCGGCGCCGACCAGCAGCCGTCCCTCGGCGTCCTTGGCGGCGTTGGGGTACTTCTCCGCCTTCACGAAGTCCTTGACCGTGATCAGGCCCTTGAGGACGCCCTCGTCGTCGACCAGCGGCAGCTTCTCGATCTTGTGGCGGCGCAGCAGCTCCACGGCCTCCTGGCCGGAGATGCCGACCTTGCCGGTGACCAGCGGCATCGGCGTCATGACCTCGTGCACCCGGCGCGTGCGGTCGGTCTCGAAGGCCATGTCGCGGTTGGTGACGATGCCGAGCAGCTTGCCCGCCGGGTCGGTGACCGGCACGCCGCTGATGCGGAACTTCGCGCACAGCGCGTCGGCCTCGGCGAGCGTGGCGTCCGGGTGGATGGTGATCGGGTTCGCCACCATGCCGGACTCGGAGCGCTTGACCAGGTCGACCTGGTTGGCCTGGTCCTCGATGGACAGATTGCGGTGCAGTACGCCGACGCCGCCCTGGCGGGCCATCGCGATCGCCATGCGCGACTCGGTGACCTTGTCCATGGCGGCGGACAGGAGCGGGATGTTGACCCGCACGTTCTTGGAGACGTACGAGGCGGTGTCGATCTCGTCGGGTGCCATGTCCGACGGGCCCGGCAGCAGCAGCACGTCGTCGTAGGTCAGCCCGAGTGTCGCGAATTTACCGGGCACTCCGTCGACGTTGGCAGTCATGACACCTTCCCCAAATGGCCTTGATCGGTGCGGATGTCCATGCTAACGGGAAGCGTGGCTGTCTCATTCCACGGTTCCGGATGGCTCCGACCTTCGTATGTTCGTACGGAAACGGCGCATCGCCTGTTGGATGCGGGGTTATTGCTCGGCCAACGCCCGCAGTCTGCTCAGCGCCCGGTGCTGCGCCACCCGGACCGCGCCGGGTGACATTCCCAACATCTGACCGGTCTCCTCGGCCGTCAGACCCACCGCGATGCGCAGCAGGAGCAGCTCGCGCTGGTTCTCCGGAAGGTTGGCCAGGAGCTTCTTGGCCCATTCGGCGTCGCTGCTGAGCAGCGCGCGCTCCTCCGGGCCCAGTGAGTCGTCCGGCCGCTCGGGCATCTCGTCGGACGGGACCGCCGTCGAGCCGGGGTGGCGCATCGCCGCGCGCTGCAGGTCGGCGACCTTGTGGGCGGCGATGGCGAAGACGAACGCCTCGAAGGGGCGTCCGGTGTCCCGGTAGCGCGGCAGTGCGAGGAGCACCGCGACGCAGACCTCCTGAGCGAGGTCCTCGACGAAGTGGCGGGCGTCGCCCGGCAGCCGGGACAGCCGGGTGCGGCAGTAGCGCAGCGCGAGGGGGTGGACGTGGGCGAGCAGGTCATGCGTGGCCTGCTCGTCCCCGTCGACGGCGCGATGGACGAGCGCACCGATCGGCCCTTGGTCAGGGGCCGCCTCGTCGTCGCGCATCGGTCCATGGTGCCCTGTGGCCGTGCTGTCCGTGGCGCCGCGTTCGCTGTTGTGCACCGAAGCGTTATGAGCAGGTGCGCCGGAACTCATCCCCTGCGCCCTCCCCTTCCGCTCGACCGACTCGTCCCCGAGAGACTCCACACCTCAAGGATGCGGCATCCGCGGCGAAACGAGCAGCGGGCACCCGGTGGGCCTCCTTGCCTTCCCCGCCCGTCCCGCGGTAGGCGGGGCTCCCCACGCCCCCGCCCGCGCGACACGGGGGGCGCCCTAACGGACCAGGCCCCACCGGAAGCCGAGCGCCACGGCGTGTGCCCGGTCCGAGGCGCCGAGCTTCTTGAAGAGCCGCCGGGCGTGGGTCTTGACGGTGTCCTCGGAGAGGAACAGCTCGCGGCCGATCTCGGCGTTGGACCGGCCGTGGCTCATGCCCTCCAGGACCTGGATCTCGCGCGCGGTGAGGGTGGGCGCGGCGCCCATCTCGGCGGACCGCAGCCGGCGCGGGGCGAGCCGCCAGGTCGGGTCGGCGAGGGCCTGCGTGACCGTGGCGCGCAGTTCGGCGCGCGAGGCGTCCTTGTGCAGGTAGCCGCGGGCGCCTGCGGCGACGGCGAGGGCCACGCCGTCCAGGTCCTCGGCGACGGTGAGCATGATGATCCGCGCGCCGGGGTCGGCGGACAGCAGCCGCCGAACCGTCTCGACGCCGCCCAGGCCGGGCATGCGCACGTCCATCAGGATCAGGTCCGAGCGGTCGGCACCCCAGCGGCGGAGGACTTCCTCGCCGTTGGCGGCCGTCGTCACGCGCTCGACGCCGGGCACGGTCGCGACCGCACGGCGGAGCGCCTCTCGGGCAAGCGGGGAGTCGTCGCAGACGAGGACGGAAGTCATGACTGTCCTCCGCGGCTCTCACAGCTGCTGCGCGTCACCTTGAGCCTCCAGGCTGGTACGAAATCGTCACCTGTGCGGTCGACCGTCTCGGACGCCCGCCCGAGCGCCGGTTCCTTCAACCGCCTCGCACTCTCAACGACGGTCACTCGAAAGAGTTACGGGACTGTGTGTCCTCTTCGGCACTCTACGTGAGGGGTCCGACACGAGGCGGACAAGCACAACAGACCCTCAACCTTTCATCACAACCTATGACCCATTTGGCGTATTTTCTTCCTCTTCCTAGGTGTCTGCCACTAGATTCGCAATGGGTCATATTTTCATCTCCTTAGATCGTAGTTGTACGGTCGTGGACACCGTATCCGCCCAGATCGGCTACAAGGGGTCACGCAATGGCAGATTTCTCCCGCCTTCCCGGACCGAACGCGGACCTGTGGGACTGGCAGCTCCTGGCTGCGTGCCGCGGGGTGGACAGCTCGCTCTTCTTCCATCCGGAGGGCGAGCGCGGTGCGGCTCGGAGTGCTCGCGAGAACTCGGCCAAAGAGGTCTGCATGAGGTGCCCGGTCCGCGCCGAGTGCGCGGCGCACGCGCTGGCGGTGCGCGAGCCGTACGGCGTGTGGGGCGGGCTGACCGAGGACGAGCGCGAAGAGCTCATGGGACGGGCGCGCAACCGGCTGGTATCGGCTTCGGCCGCCGGCGGGGAGAGCGCCTCGAACACCTGAAGGAACGTTTCTGCAATACGGGCACGCGCACGCGTGCCCGTCGCTTTTACGTCTCGTCCCCACACCGCTCCTGACGCGCGGCCGCCCGCCCCAGCTGGTCCAGGGTCGCCGTCACCGCCGGCACCTGGGCCAGGTCGGGCAGGGTGAGCGCGACGATCTCCCGGCGCACCGCCGGCTCCAGCGTCACCGCGCGCACCCCCCGGGGCCGTACGGACTCGACGGCGAGCTGGGGCAGGACGGCGACGCCGAGGCCGGCGCCGACCAGGCCGACGACCGCCGGGTAGTCGTCGGTGGCGAAGTCGATGCGGGGCGTGAAGCCGGCCGCCTCGCACACCTCGACCAGCTGGCCGCGGCAGCGCGGGCAGCCCGCGATCCACGGCTCCCCGGCCAGTTCCCCGATCGCGAGGGACCCGGCGCGCGCCAGCCGGTGCCGTTCCGGCACGAGGGCGACGAGCCGGTCGGTCAGCAGCGGCCGTACGACGAGGTCGTCCCACTCCTCGGCGCCCGCCGCCCCCTCGTAGCGGAAGGCGAGCGCCACGTCGCAGTCGCCCTCCCGGAGCATCCCGACCGAGCGCGGCGGCTCGGCCTCCTCCAGGAAGACCCGGGTGCCGGGGTGCGCGGCGCGCAGCGCGGCGAGGGCCGTCGGGACGAGGGTGGAGCTGCCGCTGGGGAAGGAGACCAGCCGGACCCGCCCGGCGCGCAGCCCCGCGATGGCAGCGACCTCCTCCTCGGCGGCGGTGAGCCCGGCGAGGATCCCCGCGGCGTGCCGTACCAGCGCCTCGCCGGCCTGGGTCAGCCGCATCTCGCGCCCGGTGCGGATCAGCAGGGGGGTGCCGACGGACGCCTCCAGGGCCTTCATCTGCTGGCTGACGGCGGGCTGGGTGCACCCCAGCTCGCGCCCCGCCGCCGAGAAGGAGCCGGTGGCGGCCACGGCGCGCAGGACGCGGAGGTGTCGGGCTTCGATCACCCTTCGAGGATAAGCGAGCCTTTGACGCGGCGCCGGATAATGCGTCGCCGCTTTGGTCCCGTGTCCCTTACCGTGCGGGCATGAAGCTTCTCTCGGTGAATCTGGGCCGCCCGAAGGCCGTGCCGTACACGGACCACCCGCAGGGGGTGACCGGCATCGACAAGCGGCCGGCGGACGGGCCGGTGCGGGTGGCGGCGCCCGGGCCCAAGGGGGTCGGCGCGAGCGGCCTGGCGGGGGACACGGTGTGCGACACGCGGCACCACGGCGGCGACGACCAGGCGGTGTACGCGATGGCGCGCGAGGACCTGGACGACTGGGAACGGGAGCTTTCCCGGCCGCTGGCGAACGGCGCGTTCGGCGAGAACCTCACGACGTCGGGCCTGGACGTCTCCGGCGCGCTCATCGGCGAGCGCTGGCGGATCGGGCCCGAGGTGGTGCTGGAGGTCACCTGCGCGCGGATCCCGTGCCGCACCTTCCAGGGCCATCTGGGTGAGGAGCGGTGGGTGAGGCGGTTCACGGAGCGGGGCGCACCGGGCGCGTACCTGCGGGTGATCGAGCCCGGGGAGATACGGGCGGGCGACCCGGTGGAGATCGTGCACCGGCCCGGCCACGACGTGACGGTGGCCCTGCTGTTCCGCGCGGCGACCACCGAGCGGGCGCTGCTGCCGCGCGTGCTCGCGGCCGGCCGGGCGCTGCACCCGGAGGCGCTCGCGGACGCGCGGAAGTACGTGGCGCGGTACGGGGGCTGACGCGCGCTCACGCCCCCGGCCGTCAACCGGCGCTTCACCGTTCGTGGAGGCCTCGTGCAGTAAACGGACGGATGAGGTCCGGGTCACTAATCTTGCGTCATGACAACGGCATTGATCACGGGATCGACTGCGGGCATCGGCGCCGCCTTCGCGCGGCGGCTGGCGGCCGACGGGCACGACCTGGTGCTGGTGGCCCGCGACACCGGACGGCTGCGGGAGCAGGCGACCGAGCTGCACGACCGGCACGGCATCGAGGCCGAGGTGCTGACGGCTGACCTGGCGACCGACGAGGGCATCGACGCGGTGGCCGCCCGGCTGGGCGACCGCAGGAACCCCGTCGATCTGCTGATCAACAACGCCGGCTTCGGCAACAAGGGCCGCTTCCTCGACGTGTCCATGGCCGACGAGCTGCGGATGCTCAAGGTGCACTGCGAGGCGGTGCTGCGGCTGACCTCGGCGGCGGCGGAGGCGATGCGGGAGCGGGGCCGCGGCGGCGTGGTCAACGTCGCCTCGGTCGCGGCCTTCGTGCCGCGCGGCACCTACGGGGCGTCCAAGGCGTGGGTCGTGCAGTTCACCCAGGGCGTGGCGCGTGACCTGGCGGGCAGCGGCGTACGGCTGATGGCGCTGTGCCCCGGTT
This sequence comes from Streptomyces sp. NPDC051041, assembly GCF_044456065.1. Taxonomy (NCBI): domain Bacteria; kingdom Bacillati; phylum Actinomycetota; class Actinomycetes; order Kitasatosporales; family Streptomycetaceae; genus Streptomyces; species Streptomyces sp. NPDC051041. The sequence goes on along the minus strand of NZ_JBITFM010000002.1, from coordinate 256,774 downwards.
TCGTGCGCACCGAGTTCCACCAGCGGGCCGGGATGGGCACGGACAACATCCCGAACTGGATGTGGCTGGACGCGGACAAGCTGGTCGCGGCGGCGCTGGCGGACCTGGCCCGGGGGAAGACGCTGTCCGTCCCCGACCCGCGCTACAAGGCGCTGACGGGCGTGGCGAAGGTCGTGCCGCGGGGACTGCTGGGCGGGATCACGTCGAAGACGGGGCGGAAGTACGGGCCGCAGTAAACCCGGCCGGAAACCGCCGCGGACCCGGACCGAAGGGACATGATCCAAACTCCGGGCCGGGAGGCGGCGGCGTCACGGCCCTCGTACAGCTCATCGAGTGCCGGACCGACCGGTTCGACGAGACGAACCGGCTGACGGACACCTGGGTCGAGCGGACCAGGGGGAAGCGGACGGCGACGCACGCGGTGCTCGGCAAGGACCGCTCGGACACGTCGCACATCGTCGGGATCGTGGAGTTCCCCTCGTACGAGGAGGCGATGCGCAACTCCGACCTGCCGGAGACCGACCGGGTCCTCCGGGAGACGGTCGCGCTCCGCGACGAGATGCCGACGTTCACCGATCTGGAGGTGGTGCGCGACGAGCAGCCCAACCAGGCGCCGGCGCGGGCGTTCTCCGGGGCGACGGGGCGGATCGGACCGGAGCGGCTGCCCGAGTTCTGCACGGGCGACCACGTCGACCACGCCCCGCCCACCCCGGAAGCGTCCGGGGACTCGCCGCCTCCGCCGAGCAGTACGGCGACCGGCGGGCGGCGTTCGGCTCCCCCTTCCGCGTCGACGACCGGATCGGCGAGGGCGACCAGATGTGCACGCCCTGGACGCGGACGGCGCGGCACGAGGGCGCCTTCCCCGGCGTTCCGCCGACCGGCCAGGACGTGAGCACGACCGGCTCGACCCGGCACCACTACCGGGACGGAAAGATCTGCGAGGGCTGGTGGCACCACGACCGGGCGGGACTGAGGGAACAGCTGGGAGCATCCGGCGGCTGAGCCCGCCGGCTCCGGCCACCAGGCCTGTTCTTGCGCTCGCCGTTCGGGGACAGGCCTTCCGGACACCCCTGCCGACCGGATCGGACCGATTGCCGGAAACACCAACACGGGTAAGCCGTTCGAGAGGGCGGGCCGGGTCGGCGAGTGGGAGATACCGGACGGGCCCGTTCCGGCAGGACACGGGACGAAGGAAGAGCCAGTGACATGCACAGGGGCGGCCAGCCGATCGTCCCTGCGTCACCGCGTCGGCCGCGCGGCCGTTCGCACGAACGCGGCCCGCGCACCTCCTCGACGCGGCCCGTGCCCTCATCGACGCCTGCACCGGTCTTTACCTGGTCCTGCGTCACGTCCCCCGCGCCACGCACACAGAGCCGACGCACCTCACTGCGCGCCGGCCGGCCGCCGGACACCCGCCCACCGCCGCCCGTCCGCCACGCACATCCCACGGAGCCTCCCACCTGTCGCCCCGACGGCTCCGGCGCCACCTGCTCCGCGAGGCAGCGCCGGGTCGGCGACGACGCCCGCACCGGAAACAGCCGTGCCGCCCGAGTCGATCCGGACCGCACCGCATACGTGCCCTTCCCTGCCCATTCGCCGGACAGGCATCCGCGAGCGCGCGGACGGCCGAATGCAGCCGGTGCTGCTCCGGCCGGTGAGCGACATGATCTGCGAAAATTCGTCTCCCCCAAGCCCGAGGGCACGAACCCGTCACAGCAACTTAAAATGACACGGGCAGGGTCACGAGATGCTAGAAGCGCTCAACCTTTTTGCCGTCCGGAACTTTGTAACAACCGGAGACGATATCCAGACTCAACATCGGCGGGTCATCCTTCGCCATCTCGACAATTTTTACACTGACTTTCTTCTCGTCATTGTCGGCGACCAGGTTGATGTTCCTGTTTTTACTGGTGTCCGGCCCGTACGAGACAATCTTCCATCCACGTTTCGGAAGTTCCGCCTTGAGTCGCTCCATCACTGCGCCGAGGTCGCTCACCGATGCGGGTTGAAAACTCCAGGGGTGGAAGATGCGAAAGTACGTCTCCCTGTCCTTGTCTGAACAGTCCATGACTCCTGCGCGACTGTCCGATGCCTTCCCCTTGACGCCGATCAGGTTGTAGAGGTCGCTGGACACCTCTTCCACCGCATCTGCGGCATCATACGAAGTGCTCGTACCGGCGAATGGGACTTCGCTGGAGTCGTTATCTGTCATGCTGCATCCGGTAAAACTTGCAAGGGCGAGGGACATGATGAACACTATAGTGCTCATTTTTTTCTTCACGTCAGGGGCCTTTGTTCGGATGGACAGTGAGCTGGCCATCACGTCTTTCCTTCTCGGACACCAGCGCTCCTATTTCACGTGCTCCCAAGGATCGGGCGATGACTTCAGCTGCACGCTATTGCCCCTCCCGATGACGACCAAGGCTTGGTTCAGCAGACTCTGCGAGGGATTACCCGGGGAGTCCTCGTCCCAGTAGCCGCTGTGCCCCTGGGTGTCCGTGGTCATCTGGTTAGCGCCGAATTTCGGATCGCTGGGAATGACGAAACCGTCTCCGCCGTGGCCCCAGCGGCCGATGTCCGGAACCACGTCTCCGTCTGCTTCCTCATTCCATACATGCCCCTCGGGCACGTCCATCTCATCCGCGCCCGACACCTTGACACCGGGACTACCCGCAAAGATGACGTCGTCGGTGTTGAGACGCCCCGTCTGGGCCGCAGCACCGACAACGGTCGTTCCGTACGAGTGACCGATCACGGTGCGGTGGGGTTCCGAATCACCGGAATGCGAGGTTTCGAGTCCGTCCAGGAATCGGTTGAGTTCCGGTGCGCCATCGTACGCGTAGTGTTCGAACGGTGCGTCCTTGACAACCCCGTCAGGCGCTTCGTAGCCAAGCCAGGTGATCGTGGATACAAGCCTCCCGCCAGCCCTCGCGTCGGCTGCGCGCCACACGTTCTCCATCCGGTTGATATTGCCCCCAATGTTTTCCAGGTCCGACGTGGTTCCCGGAACATAGACAGCCTGGTGATCCGCGGTGTCCGGATTTCCGTTGGCGATGATCGCCCGGCCGTCTCCTTCGGGGCTGAATCCCAGCAGGTACGCCTCGGGCAGTCCCCGTTTTCCGGTCGCGTCGAAACGCTCCTGGATGCTCTGCATACCCTTGAGGGACTTGGTGAGGTGTTCGTACCGGTCCCCGTACTGCCGATGCCACTCCATCCATTCGTCGGTGTGCACCTTGGACGGATACGGACCCGCGGTGATCCATGTCCACTCGTTGGCGGGCGGCTTCGGGATCGAGTTCAGTTCCGTCTGGTATCGGCCTCGCGTCTCGGCGAACACGATGCGATTGGCCTCGTCCCGGACCGTGGAAGGCAGTCCGTCGAGCGCGCCCACGACACCAGGCCGCATGGAGATCCACGCGGCTTGCTGCTCCGCGTCAAGGCTTTTCCACCATGCCGCGTTGTCCTTCGGGCTACCGTCCCTCGGCGGCTGCGGCAACGAGCCGAGGTATTCCTTGCCCGCGGCCTGCACGCCCCGCGTGTCCGAGGCTGCGTCGGCCCAGTCCCGGTCGGAGACGGTCAGGTCGTCGTCTGCCTTCAGGGCCCGCAGCTTAGGGGCCCATTTCCCGTCGGCTTCCGTGGCCTCCTTGAGAGCGTCGGCGATACGGTCGGCGAGTTCCTGCGCACGTCGGTAGTTGGGGTTGGGATCGAAGTTGGCCGCCTGGCGGGCCAATGCCGAGGCCGTAGGGTCGGTCAGGCCTCCTGCCGTGCCGCCTTCGGGGAGTTTGCCGTCGGTCTTCTCACCGCCCGCCGGGTAGGTGATCGAACCGTCGGAGTTCACGGTGAACTTGGCGACCTGCGCTTCCTCGACCGCTGCCTCGAGTTTCTTCTTGGCCGCCTCGATGTCGTGGAAGAACCCGTTGAGCGCGGTGCTGATCAGGCCGCACTCCACCTGTGTGTAGTGGAAGTTCTCCGCCAGGTCCCGCAGTTGTCCCAGCGCCTCGTCCGCCGCGTCCCCCTCCAGGGCTTCCGGCATGGCCTTGGTGATCTGGGTCTCGATCCGGTCCTTGGCCGCGCCGGCCATGTCGCTCATCGCGCGGTATCCGTCCGCCGCGTCCGAGAACGTCGACGGCTTGAGCGCCTTCAGGGTGGCGTAATCCACGGTTGCCGGTCACCGGCCCTTCGGCTGACCGCCGGCAGCGGGCGTGTCCCGATATTCGGCCTTCAGCTTCGCGATCTCGTCCCTGATCGCTTCGTCGGTCTTGAGCAGATCGCTGCCCACCTTCTCCATGATCCCGGCCAGCTTCCCGCAGCGGCCGCTCACACGCTTGACGTAGCGCTCCCAGGAGCCGTAGACCTCCCGCTGCGCGGCGGTGGTCAGGCACCCGGCGCCGTCGGTGAGGCCCTTCTGGCCGTCCTCCAGCTTCGTCATCGCCTTGCCGATGTCCTCCTGGAGGGAACCGACGCCCTGCCCGGCCCTGTTCCACGCGGACTTGCTGGACCTGAGTCTGCCGGAATTACCGCTACCGCCCCCGCCCGCGGCTCCCTGGCCCGACGTCACCGAGTTGAGCCGCGTATCCGCCGACTGCCGCTCCGCTGCCGCAGCCTTCAGCCGCTCCCACTCATCCCAGGCCATCCGCTCGGGCCCTCCCCGTGTACCGCCAACCGTTTTCCCGTACGCGGACGTCAACTGCCGCTGTGCTCGGGCGAGCTGACGACAACCGGTCCGCCCGTAGTCACGTACCGTACCGGGAGTGATCACGGCTCACGTCCGTGGCGGCCACCAAAGTGATTGAGTATCCGTACTCATGCGCTGGGATCGCACTTTGGTCCACACCGTGACGAACATCCCGGCCGTCGCCGGCCGAGTCTTCACAGAAGCCCCGTAGGCGCGATTCACCTGGTCACCACCCTGACCGGATGGGATTTTCGGGGTATGACCACCGCTTCACCGCCGCCTCCCTCGCCTTCCGCTTCGTCGCCACCCAACGCGGCGCCCGCCTGACCCGGCGGCCGGCCGGGTCCTGCATGGGTGACCGGGGCCGGCCTACGGCACCCCGGCCCGCGACACCGTGGGACCGGTCGAGGACCAACCGGCCGCGCATGCCATCACCTACAGGCACGTGCCCGGCCGGGGCGCCTGGCTGCGGCCGGGCAAGAACGACGAGGAGGACAGCCGCCTCGAGGTGGGCGTCGAGGTGAACAACGTGCGCGGGGAGCGGCTGCCCGTTCCCCGCGCCGAACGGGCAGCTGCTCGCGGACGGCGCACGCGGCCTCGCCCTGATGGCGGTGTCGGCCGAGGAGCGGGGCGTGGCCGAACGGCCCGGCGCCCCGGGGAGGACCGTACGGGTCACGGCGACCGTCGGTCCGGCCGCGTCCTCCCCCTTCCGGGCAGGGCCATGGCCGGGGTCGCCGTCCGGCACCGCTCTCCGGTCCCGGCCGTCCCGGAAGGCGGCCGGATGGGGGACGAAGTTCGCGGAAGTCCTCCCCCAGCGGCTCGCGCAGGCCGTTCTCGCCGTCCGGTCGGCGAACCCGGAGGGTGCGCGGGTGCTATTCGCCGAGCCCGTGCGGCTGCTGGTGCGCGGCGGTGGCCTGCGCGACCCGGTCCCGGACCGGAGTTGCTGTCCGAGTTCTGCACGGGCGACCACGTCGACCACGACCCCGCCCACCCCGGAGGCGTCCGGGGACTCGCCGCCTCCGCCGAGCAGTACGGCGACCGGCGGGCGGCGTTCGGCTTCTCCTTCCGCGTCGACGGCCAGACCGGCGAGAGCGACCAGGCGTGCACGCGCTGGACGCGGACGGCGCGGCACAAGGGCGCCTTCCCCGGCGTTCCGCCGACCGGCCAGGACGTGCGCACGACCGGCTCGACCCGGCACCACTTCCGGGACGGGAAAATCTGCGAGGGCTGGTGGCACCACGACCGGGCGGGACCGAGGGAACAGCTGGGAGCATCCGGCGGCTGAGCCCGCCGGCTCCGGCCACGGCCACAGGGCCCGTTCCCGTGCCTGTCGTCCGAAGACCTCCTCATCCGGGAGCTTCCTCATCCGTGAACGGGCCTTTCGCGTGCCCTCGGCTGGTCGTCGAAGGTTCCGGCACAGGCGGATCGTCGCGGCGCCGGACCGGGCCGGCGAGTGGAAAGTGCTGAACGCCCTGATCCTGAAAGGACACAGGACAGAAGAACGGAAGAAGAGCAAATGACATGCGCGAGGGGTGGCCCGGCGAGCGGCCCTCCCTGCGGCATTCGTCCTGTCGACCGCGCGTGGCCGTCTGCACGAACGCGGCCCACGGATCCATTCCGACACGGGTGATCGCATTGCCCGGGCGCTGGAGTCACGGACGTACCGGTATCCGCCGCCTCGACGCAGTCACCGGCATCGCCCGCGCACGATGCTTCGCCCACAGGAGTTCTTCGACCACGTGATCGATGGAGGCGTGCAGCTCAACCGCCTCCGCCTCCAACTGCACGTATCGCCGGAGGAACGAGGGACACTGAACCCTCGCCGCCTCGCCCTGCATCGCCACCAGCGCACCCCACGCCCCGACCACCCGGTCCACGGCGTCGATCAGCTCGGGTATCGGGATCCGGCGGCCCTGCTCCACCGCCGCGATGTGCGCCTCGCCATGCCCGACCCGCTCTCCCAGCTGCGCCGGCGTGAGCCCGGCCGCCTCCCTCAACAACTTCTGGCGATCGAACCCGCGCAGAAACGTGCCGTTCGGGTCCGCTCCTGGACCACCCGTACCCGCGTCCGCCCCAGCCCGCCTTTTCGCCGCTGCTGCGACCACTGCCCGTGAGCACAGAGCAGGACTTCGGTACGCCAACAGTGCCGGCTCCAGGCCGAGTTGTTCCCTGCGGGTGGGCAGCCCGGCGCCAAGCTTTTTCCGCTCGATGCGCACATGCATCACACGATGCTGTTATTCACAAGCCACGTGACTACCGCAGCAGGCCCAAGGAGACCCCACCCGAAGCCGCCCACCCCTGCCCCGCCGGACAACGGCAAGGAGACGTATCGACCGCAGGAGGAAGCCTGGCAGGAATCAAAGCAGGAGGGGAGGCTTACCACAACAGGAAGAGTGCGGACTCGCCAATAGCAACCCGAAGCGACACGAGCAGGATGAAGGGACGCTAGAAGCGCTCGACCCTTTTACCTTCCGGGACCTTGTAGCAACCGGAGACGACGTTCAGACTCAACTTCGGCGGGTCGTTCTTCGCCATCTTGACGATCTTTATACTGGCTTTCTTCATGTCATTGACTGCGACCAGGTTGATGTTCTTGTTCTTACTGGTGTCAGGCCCGTACGAGACGACCTCCCATCCACGCTTCGGCAATTCTTCCTTGAGTCGCCTCATCGCCACATCGAGATCGCTCGCCGACGCGGGGTAAAAACTCCAGAAGTGGAAGATTCGGAAATAAGTTTCCCTGTCCTTGTCCGAGCAGTCCATGACTCCCGCACGACTGCTGGACGCCTTCCCTTCGACACCGATCAGGTCATAGACGCCACTGGACAGCTCCTCGATCGCGTCGGCGGCTTCACTTGAAGTGCTCGTACCAGAGAACGGAACACCATCAGAATCGTTGCCATTCACGCTGCATCCGGTAATGACAGTAAGAACAAAGGGTACGACTAGTGCGAGAGCGCACAATCTAATATTCACGTCAGCGAGCCTCGTATCGTCGAATTAAATTACAAGGCGGTTATCGCAACACTCCCGGCACACCGTCTTCCTATTTCACGTGCACCCAGGGATCAGGCCTCGGCTTCAGAGGTACTTCGCCACCCTTTCCGACGATCACCAGGGCCTGGTTCAACAGACTCTGAGAGGGGCCAGCCTGGGAGTCCTTGTCCCAGTAGCCGCTGTGCCCATGGGTGTCCGTGGTCGTCTCATTGGCACCGAACTCCGGATCGCTGGGAATCACAAAGCCGTTCCCTCCGTGTCCCCAGCGGCCAATGTCCGGAACGACGTCTCCATCAGCCTCTTCGTTCCACACATGCCCCTCGGGCACATCCAGCTCGTTTGCACGGGACACCTTGACACCCGGAATACCCGCGAAAATGACGTCGTCGGCATTGAGGCGTCCCGTCTGAGCCGCAGCGCCGACAACGGTCGTTCCGTACGAGTGGCCGATCACGGTGCGGTGTGGTTCCGATTCACCGGAACGTGATGTTTCGAGTCCGTCCAGGAACTGGTTGAGTGCCGGCGCACCGTCGTATGCGTAGTGTTCGTACGGCGCATCCTTGAGAATTTCACAGGTGTGTCGTATTTCTGCAAGCCGAGCCGCCCCATCTCACCATGCGTTGGCCGGTCGCCGGACACCGGCCTATCACGCCATCCGTACGCACATCCTGCGCGCCCTCCTCCCTTCGCCTTGCTCAGGCGATCGGGCGGGCGCACCGCGCCGGGAGTCCCTCCCGAGGGTCGTCATCGACCGGTCCACGCCGTCGGTGAAGCGGAGGAGATCGAGGTGGCCGACGACCAGAAGTCGGAGCGGACGTTGGGGCGGGGGATCGGATACTCATAGGCCGGGCCGTTGGGCGAAGCGGTGGGAGCGGCCACATCGGAGGGCCTCACACAGGGCGTGGTCGCTTCGAAGAAGACCTGCCTCTCGGCGCCAGCCGTCAAAGCGATCCCGAAACCGTCGGACGACCGAGCGTAAATCGCCGGAAATTTTTTATCCTTGTTGACCGACTTGATCCGGTAGCCGTTCTTTTCCCAGGACCGCTGAACCAGCCACAAAAGGTTCCCCATCCGCTCCTCGGAAACAATGGTCATGACGACGCGGCGTCGCGAGACATCACATTTCCCCGTCGTCGATGCCCCGTGCGTCCAACGGACGCTCGGCTTGATCGCGTCAAGCGTGGCGTCGAGCATTGAATCAGCCCGCTCCGCGGCCTGCTGCATGGTCGTGTTCATGGCGCGCTTCTCACCATTGTCCGGTGATGATCCGGTCGAGCGGTCCACCATACTGCACCCGGAGAGCGTGAAAGCAGCCGCGCACGCCAGCGTCAGAATCCTTTTGAAACCACTCATCTCCACCGCTCCGCCTCGATGCGCTCGGACTCCCGCGCCACAACCTTCGCAATGTTGTCCACGGACTCCGGGTCCCTTTCCGGGTTGAAGTGGTTCGAGTGTGCGGGTGTAGGTCCCTGACCGTCGACGAAGGGGCGTGGTCCGCCATCCGCCAGGAAGCGGTGAGCGCCGAATTCCTCACTCGCTGGGCCTTTTCCGAACCAGATGCCGTCGTCGCCTTGATCAGCGATACCCCGAAAGGGGAGAAACCAACGGCCCCCATTGAAGTCGATGACAGCGGCCGCTGCCTCCTCGAACCGTTCAGCATGGTTCACGACTTCTCGTAGTGCTGACCTCCCAGCCCCACAATGAGCATTCCCAGATTTTTGCAGTTCTATTTTTCCGTACCACAGCCGAAATTTTATCCAAGTTTCCGATAATCTCCGGAAACGCCCTCCTTTACTCGTCGACCGCCCTCGGCGGCTTCGTCCTCTACTACGGCCTGCCTGAAAGGAACCCGGACCTGAAGCGGCTCGACCCGGTGTCACCGTGCGCCAGGATCATCCCGGCGGGCCCACGCATCAAACGCGTCCGGCGGCTGCTCCACACGCGCGTCCCTCCCACTTCGCCTCGTCCGGAGCAGCGGTCGAGAATACCGCGTCAGGAGAAAGCCGCCCGAAGCCGCCATCAGCCCGCCGAAGTTTTCGGTGGAACCGAGGAGACCGGGTCGGCCGACGACCAGAAGTCCGAGCGGACGTTGGGACGGGGGATCGGGTATTCGTAGGCCGGCCCGTTGGGCGGAGTGGTGGGATCGGCCACGTCGGACGGCTTGGCGCAAGGAGTGTCCACGTCGAAGACGGCCTGGCCCGCGCCACCGATGACGAGGGAGATGCCGAACCCATCAGGCGATCGAGCAAAAATGGCGGGAAATTTCTCACTCTCATTCACGGAATTGATCCGGTACCCGCTCTTTTCCCAGAACCGCTGCACGACATCGAGGAACTCTCCTCGGCGCTCCTCGGATATGACAGTCATCACCGTGCGCGAGCGAGAGACATCACAGCTGCCCACAGAACTCCCGCCGTGAGTCCAGCGAACTGTCGGCTTGATTGCGTTCAAAGTCGCATCCAGCATTGCATCCGCACGCTCCGCCGCCTGTTGCATAGTGATGTCCGAGACCGCCCCGGGGGGTTTTCCGGACGCCTGCCCCACGATGCCGGACACCGTGCCACAGCCCACCAGCATGAAGACGCCTGACGCAGCGCTCGGAATCGCCATCCACAGTTTTCTCACCAGGGCCGCCTCAACGGGACTTCACAGGGGCTTCGGGACACCAACAAAGCAATACGTCCGGTCGTTTCATTCTCTTGCTCCGGGTTGAAGTGGCACGAGAGTGCGGACATGGTTCCCTCTCCGTCACATCCCGCTCGAGGAGGAGGACGGAACAGGCTCGGTGGACGACCAGAAGTCCGAACGGACATTCGGTGCGGGAACTTCCTGCTGCGAGTAGTCGAAACCGATGGGCGGACCGCTCGGGGCGGACACGTCGGTTTTCTCCACGCAGGGCGTGGTCACGGTGAAGTGGGCCTGGCCGTTGGTTCCAATGAGCACTTGCAACTGGAACCCGTCGTGAGTCCTGAAGTTGGTTGCCAGCCCATTCTCGCTCATGTCGACCAATTCGTATCCCTCGCTCCTCCAGTGGCGCTCCACCACATCCAAAAACGCCGTACGCCGCTGCTCCGAGATGATCGTCATGACCGTCCGGTCACGGTCCACGTAACACTCGGCCGGCACGGTGTAGGTGGGTGTCCACTGGACGGGCGGCTTGATGGCTGCGAACGTTCCGTCGAGGATGGCGTCCGCGCGGTCGGCCGCCGTTTGCATGTTCATCTTCGTATCCCGGTGGCCGGATGGGAATCCGGAGCCGGTCGGCCCGCATCCGGCGAGGAACGAGACCAGTACCGCGACTGCCACCACCCTCCCCCTCATCACGGCTTCTCCCCCTCATGAAACCGGGCTCGCCCATGATGATTTCGGCGACGGTTTTCGCTGACACCTGTACCTTTTCCCATCCGGGTTGAAGCAGTTAGCATGCGTTTCGACCCTCAGGACCGTCTTCCACCCCACTCAGATGCCAACGGATTCCGCTTTTCGCCAATCCGGGAGCAGCGGATCCGCTGGTCGATACGCACCGTACCGGGAACGATCACGGCTCACGTCCGTGACGGCCACCAAAGCGATTGAGTGCCCGTACTCATGCGCGCAGCGCGCGTCCCCGCCTCCGCCTCGGCGGGAGCCCCCGCCACGGCATCCCGGCACTCATCGGCCGAGCCTCCGCGGAATCCCGCCGTAGGCGCGGTCCACCCGGTCACAGCCCTGGCCGGGTGGGAACTTTGGGTCACGCCCCTCGTCTTCACCCCGCCTCCCCCTTCACCCTCCGTCTCGCCGCCACCCCCGCCACGCTCGTCCGGCCCGGCGTCTGGCCTCGCACCAGAGGGGCGTCCGGGGCGGTCGACGGTCCTACGGCACCCGTCCCGCGACGCCGTGGAACTGGTCGCGGCCGAGCTCGCCCGCGAACGCCGTCGCCCACGAGCGGGTGCCCGGCCGGGGCGCCGGGCTGCGGCCGGGCGGGGCGGCGGGGGCGGGGGCGTGTCCGGGTGGAGGTGAGCGATGTGTGCGGGGGGCTGCTGCCCGTCTCCCACGTCCGACGGCCGGCCGCTCGCGGACGGCGGACGCGGGCCGGCCCCGGTGGCGTCGCCGGCCGAGGGGTGGGGTGTGGCCGGACGGCCGACGCTCCCGGGGAGACGGTGCGGGTGTGGGCCGTGAGGGCCGTGGGCCGGCCTTCGGCGCCTCCCCGTCCGGCCCCGGCTGTCCCCGCGGGACGGTCGTGACCTGCTTTCCCTGCCCTGTTCCCACGGGGGCGGCTCCGGTCCGACGCCGTCCGGGCCGTATGCGGGACGGTTCCGGAGGTGCCGACGGCTGCGGAGCCGCCCGGGCCGTCCTCCGGCTGAAATCCGGCAAGGGATGGCCGGAATCCGGGGCCGGAAGGTAGACGTGGGGCATGGCAGGAAAAGTTGACAAGCCGCAGGCGACGGCGGAGCTCGAATCAGCGCTTCGCTCACTGGGCGCGGAGGACGGCACGTTCATCGAGCGCTGGGAAGGGGGCGCCTGGGTCGCGGACTGGGACGGCAGCGTCCGCGGCCACGACGTCCATCTTTTCGTCATGGGGGCCGACAACCACCCCGAGGCCGTACGGCTCATGCTGGACGACTTCACCTTCGAGAACGTGCGCACCGAACATCTGGGAGAGCTGGTCCGGAAGGTGTTCACCGGTGACGCCCGCGTCACCAGGAGCCGCTTTCCGCTGCTGCCCCGGCACCTCGTCCTGGACATCAGGGTCGGCCCGGAGACTTACTCCGCGAGCGTGAGCGGCAACTCCGTGGACGACCTGTCCTCCTGGGCCAGACGCCTGGCCGCGCCGTAGGAACGGGGGCGGCCGGCCCCGGGGACAGGGGTCGGCAAGCCCCGAGTCCGTACCGCTGTGCGGAGCGCTGTCCCGGACGCACCGGCGGACGGCGAGCACGACGAAGGGCGCGGGCCCCGGGGCCGGCCGCCGCCCCTTTCACCTTCACGCGGTCGCGCGTTGCCGTTCCCACGTATGCCACCGCCATGAGCACGGCGCCGCCCGGCCGCTCGGAGTCACGCACCGGCAGGCCGGGCGGCGTCCGCAACCCGGACGCGGCCACCGTCGTCGCCCGCGCTGTGGCTGCTCATGTATCGACTCGCCCGATGACCGGCGGGCTCGGTCCGCTCGCCTTCGCCTTCCCCTAACAGCTTTTCGGTGAGGGCCGGGTGACTCCCGGAAGCCGACGGCACCGCCCGAGCGAGGTGCTCGTATCGGCGAACGGAGCGTCGCCGGATTCGCTGTCAGCCATGCTGCGCTCGGCGAGATCCGTGCGGGCGAGGGTTGCGACGAGCACGGAAGTCCCGGCCCTGTCCTCGGATCAGGAAAAAACTTACTTCGACTCGTCCAGATGATCGGGTGAGTGGTGTCGCGTCGAGGAGCTGCCGCCAGGAATCACCATCAGTCCACCGGCGCTGTCGGTGAAGCGGAGGAGATCGGGGCGGTCGATGACCAGAAGTCGGAGTGGATGTAAGGGAGCCCCTTGGACTCCGGCGAGCCCGGCTTGAGGGGTTCTCTGGGCGCTTCGGTTACTTTCGACTCCGTGACGCAGGGGGAAGTGATTTTGAATCCAGCCTGCCCCTTGTATCCGAATTCCAGACCGACCCGGAAGCCGTCCGGCGCAGTCGCGAAAATCGCCGGCATGTCGGAACTGTTCCGAATCGACGTAATTTCGTACCCCTGCTTCTTCCAGTATCGCTCGACGACGCCAAGGAAACCACCGCGCCGCTCGGCCGAAATAATCGTCATGACATAGCGTCGACGGGTTACCGACCCGGTACCGGTCTCGTCATTCTTGAAGTCGGTGCAACTTGATTCGCTCGACGGCCCCCGCATGACCTCGACCGGCGGATCGATCGCTTCGAGAGTCGCGTCGATGATTCCCTCAGCATGGTCAGCCGCCTCCTGCATGTTCATAATTTCCTCTTTCTTCCCGCTCACTCCCGCTTCCCCGTTTCCACTGTCACCCGTGAAGCCGCATCCGGAAAGGAAAAGAGTTGACACCACGAGGGTGACAGCACGGATTTTCATCGATGTTCGTCCCAAGTCACGAGGTCCTGTCGGCCTGCGATGATGGCCGCGATGTTGGCAGCAGACACAGGGTCCCCTTCCTTGGCTGGATTGAAGTAATTGGAGTGCGCCGGGGTCAGACCTTGTCCATCGATCACCGGCATCGGCCCGTCCAACACCTTGAAGCGCCTGGCACCGAACGCCTCGCTGGCCGGGTCCTTGCCGAACCAGATGTCGTCATCACCTTGATCCGCAACCTCTCCGAAGAGATACGCAAAAGCTGGACCGCCACCGAACCCCACGCTGCCGGCCACAGCCTCCTTCTTCGATGGCAGGTGACTGACGGGATCGTTTTCGGCAGCCCCCACGAACACATGGTCCCTGCCGACCCCGAGGGCCTCCGCCTTGTCGACGCCCACGCCTGGGCTCCCGAGAAGGATGACGTCATCAGCTCCAGGGATTCCCCCCGGTTCCTGTGTTGCAGCTCCCACAAGGCGGGAACCGTATGAATGTCCGATCGCGACAAGGTGCAGGTCCTCGTGTTCGTTCGTCGCAGCGAGTCCACCCATGAACGAGTTGTAAGCCGACGCGCCCCTCTCCGCGTCATGAGCGAACATGACATCCGTGTCGGACACCAATGTGGAAAAATTCCGGGGAGCGGAAAGTTGGGGCGCGTCGTAGCCCAGCCACACGATGGATGCGCTGGACGGATTCTTTTCCCGGGCGCCGACTGCGGTGTCATAGGCGCGTTTCACATCATTCTCGGCAAATCCCGTGTCCAAGGCGGTACCAAGACCGGGAACATACGCCGCCACATTTTTCGAAATATCGGGGTTTCCGAATGCGACAATGGCCCGGCCAAGCCCTTGATCACCGATCCCCAATAGATACATAGGCGGCTCCTTCGGATCCACCAGCAGGTTCGAAGAGTTTTCCTGCAACTGCTGCTGAATGCTTTTCAGGGCACCCAGCTGATCCTTGGATTTTTCGCTTTCTTCACCTGAAAGCTTACCGATCAAAATTTCCAGGTTCTCACGATTGACCTCGTCCCGTACCACGGATGGAATACCGTCCAGGTTCCCGATGATTTCCGGAAACGCCCTCTTGTATTCGTCGCGCTCCTCGTCGCTGAGACTGTCCCACCACTCCTTGCGGTCGGCGGGCGACTTGTCCAGCGGAATGGTGTCCCGAAGGTACTCGTTCGCGGCGGAGCCGACGGCACCGATGTCGGACGCCACATTCGCCCACGTCCTGGCGTTGACCGTCAGTCCCGGCGCCGCCTTCAGCTTCCCCAGCGCCTCGCTGTACCGCTCGTCGATCTCCGTGGCCTCCCGCACGGCGTGAGCGATGCGGTCGGCGATGTCCTGGGCCTTCGCCCGGTGGGGGTTGGGGCTGCGCAGGCCGGAAATGTCCGGGCCGGGGCCGGGGGTGTACAGGCCGGTGTTGCCCTTGAGCGTTCCGCCCGGGACCTCGTCACCGGTCAGCCCGCTCTCGCCGCCGGCGGGATAGGTGACGCCGCCGTCCGCGTCCACGCTGTACGACAGCGCCTTCGCGTCCTCCAGCGCCTCCAGCAGGCGGCGCCTGGGGGCGGCGATCTCGGACGAGAAGCCGTTGAGCGCTCCGCTGACCAGGCCGCATTCCACCTGTGTGTAGTGGAAGTTCTCCGACAGCCTGGCCAGCTGCTTCAGCGCCGCGTCCGCCCCCTCGCCCTCGTTGGCCTTCTGCATGGCCTTGGTGATCTGCTGGTCGATGCGCTCCCTGGCCGCGTCGGCCATATCACTGACCGCGCGGTATCCGTCCGCCGCGTCCGCGTACTCGGATGAATCGATGGCCTTGAGTGTCTTGAGGTCCACGCTCGCGGATCACCGGCCCTTGCCCGGACCACCGGCGGTGGACGCATCCTCGGAGCGGACCCGCAGCCTGGCGATCTCAGCTTTGATGGCCTCGTCGGTCCTCAACTGGTCGTTTCCCGCCTTCTCCAGCACGTCGGCGAGCCCGTCGCACAGCTCGCCGATGTTCTTCACCCGGCGCTCCCAGGAGTCGCACACGCTCTTCTGGGCCACCGCGGTCAGACAGCCGGAAACCTTGCCGAGTCCGGTCTGGCCGTCCCCCAGCTTCGTCAGCGCCTTGCCGATGTTGTTCCGCAGGTCGCCCACGCCTTCGGCGGCCGCGGACCACACCGCTTTGTCGGACCGGAGCCTGCCGGAAGTGCCACCACCGCCCGGACCGGTGCCTCCCTGGTCGGCGGGCAGCTGGTTGAGCTGCATCCGCGCGGAGTGCTGTGCGACCGCTGCGGCTTTGAGCCGCTCCCACTCCTCCCACGCCACGCGTGGTCCCCCTCCCCGTGCCCTGCCGCGCGTCGCCGACGCGTTGCGCACATGCGATCACTACGCTGCGTTGATCGAAGGGCACGTTACAACTCCTCCCCCACGCGCCTCATCCGTTCCGGCCGTCATGGGCGCTGAGTATCCGTACTCAGACGCCGACGGCAGTCGAGAAGTGAACCGGCGGCGATACAGCACGCTGGCGGCGCACGTCTTCCCGCCCATGCTCACGCACTTACGTGCGACCTCAGGGCAGTTCATGGGAGCCGCCGAGGCCAAGCCCTTGATGTTCGTGCCGTACCCGTTCGCCACACCTGGTGCCTCGCGTTCCACAGCTGCCGAAGTGACGGCCGGCGCTCGACAGGAACGCCCGTCGCGGGGGGGGGGGAGAGAGAGACGCCATTCTCATGGTGGCGAAGGGTCGCCTGGGCGTAATGATGCTCTGCTGAGCTCACCGGCGGGGCAGGGACTCGGAGCCACGATCGGCCGGACGGCGCGGCTCAAGACAGCGGACGGAGCCACCGGCGCCGCCCCGCGCGGTGCCGGTTTGACCCAGCGTCGTGGGCCGATTACGAACACGGTCGCCCACGGGCGCGGCTCCGGCCCGGGACGCTGCACGAGGTGGGCACGCAGGCCGTCGGGGACCTGAAGTTCGTGGAAGTTTTTGCGCGGCGGCTCGCTCAGGCCGCTCTCGTCGTCCTCTGGCGGATCCGAAAAGGGTTCGGACGCTGCTTGCCGAGCTCGTGCAGCTGCTGGTGTCCGGTGGTGGCCGACGCGACCCGGCCCCTGACGGCGAAAGGCCCCGGTCCCTCCCGGGACCGGGGCCTTTCGCGAGCGGTTCGCTCAGTGGGCGTGGCCGTGGCCGTGGCCCGCGGCGGCCGGCTCTTCCTCTTCCTTCTTCTCGACGACCAGGGTCTCGGTCGTCAGCAGGAGGGAGGCGATGGAGGCGGCGTTCTCCAGGGCGGAGCGGGTGACCTTGACCGGGTCGATGACGCCGGCCTTGACCAGGTCGCCGTACTCGCCGGTGGCGGCGTTGTAGCCGCTGCCCTTCTCCAGCTCCTTGACCTTGGAGACGATGACGTAGCCCTCCAGGCCCGCGTTCTCCGCGATCCAGCGCAGCGGCTCGACGACGGCGTTGCGGACGACCGCGACACCGGTGGCCTCGTCGCCGGTCTTGTCGAGGTTGCCCTCCAGGACCTTGGAGGCGTGCACCAGGGCGGAGCCGCCACCGGAGACGATGCCCTCCTCGACCGCGGCGCGGGTCGCGGAGATGGCGTCCTCCAGACGGTGCTTGCGCTCCTTCAGCTCCACCTCGGTGGCGGCGCCGACCTTGATCACGCACACGCCGCCGGCCAGCTTCGCGAGGCGCTCCTGGAGCTTCTCGCGGTCCCAGTCGGAGTCCGTGGTCTCGATCTCGGCCTTGATCTGCGCGACGCGGCCCTGCACGTCCTCGGACTTGCCGGCGCCGTCGACGATCGTGGTGTCGTCCTTGGTGACGGTGACGCGGCGGGCGGTGCCGAGCACGTCCAGGCCGACCTGGTCGAGCTTGAGGCCGACCTCCTCGGAGATGACGGTGGCGCCGGTGAGGACGGCCATGTCCTGCAGCATCGCCTTGCGGCGGTCGCCGAAGCCGGGGGCCTTGACGGCGACGGCGTTGAAGGTGCCGCGGATCTTGTTCACGACGAGGGTGGACAGGGCCTCGCCCTCGACGTCCTCGGCGATGATCAGCAGCGGCTTGGAGGAGTTGGCCTGGATGACCTTCTCCAGCAGCGGCAGCAGGTCCGCGATGGCGGAGATCTTGCCCTGGTGGATGAGGATGTACGGGTCCTCCAGGACGGCCTCCATGCGCTCCTGGTCCGTCACGAAGTACGGCGACAGGTAGCCCTTGTCGAAGGCCATGCCCTCGGTGAAGTCCAGCTCCAGGCCGAAGGTGTTGGACTCCTCGACGGTGATGACACCGTCCTTGCCGACCTTGTCCATCGCCTCGGCGATGAGCTCGCCGACCTGCTGGTCCTGGGCGGACAGCGCGGCGACGGCGGCGATGTCGGACTTCTCGTCGATCGGGCGGGCGGTGGCGAGCAGGTCGTCGGAGACGGCCTTGACCGCCGCGTCGATGCCCTTCTTCAGCAGCGCCGGGGAGGCGCCGGCGGCGACGTTCTTCAGACCCTCGCGGACCAGGGCCTGGGCCAGGACGGTCGCGGTGGTCGTACCGTCACCCGCGATGTCGTTGGTCTTGGTCGCCACCTCCTTGACCAGCTGGGCGCCGAGGTTCTCGTACGGGTCCTCGATCTCCACCTCGCGGGCGATCGTGACACCGTCGTTGGTGATGGTGGGCGCGCCGAACTTCTTGTCGATGACGACGTTGCGGCCCTTGGGGCCGATCGTCACCTTGACCGTGTCGGCGAGCTTGTTGACGCCGCGCTCAAGGGCGCGACGGGCGTCCTCGTCGAACTTCAGGATCTTCGCCATGGGAGCGTGAGCCCTCTCGGGATCTAGGGGAAATCAACTGCGCCCCGGGCGCCCGGCTTCTTATCGGTCGCGGGGGCCAGGGGCGCAGCTGGAGAGCAAGGAGTCGAGGTGGCGTCGACTTACTTCTCGACGATCGCGAGGACGTCGCGGGCCGAGAGGACGAGGTACTCCTCGTTGTTGTACTTCACCTCGGTGCCGCCGTACTTGCTGTAGAGCACGACGTCGCCGACCTTGACGTCGAGCGGAAGGCGGTTGCCCTCCTCGAAGCGGCCCGGGCCCACGGCCAGGACGACGCCCTCCTGGGGCTTCTCCTTGGCAGTGTCCGGAATGACCAGGCCAGAGGCCGTGGTCTGCTCGGCGTCCAGCGGCTGGACCACGATGCGGTCCTCGAGCGGCTTGATGGCAACCTTGGAGCTGGCGGTCGTCACGATCCGACCTCCCCCTTCGGAGATCTCACGGGGTTAACTGTCTGAGGTGGCGACCAGGTCGATCCGTCGTCGCGGGTGCCGGACCTGCCCGTCGCGTTGTTGGCACTCTCCAGGGGGGAGTGCCAGAGCCGAGACTATGACCGCGATTAGCACTCGGTCAAGCGGAGTGCCAATTGCCCGTGGCGTGGCGGCGGAAATCCCCGCGGGCGCGCGTCCGCGCAGCCGGCCGGTGCCGGAGGGACCGCCCCCCGGGAGCCGCCCCCGGCCCCCCGCTCAGACCCGCACGGCCCCGTTCCCGGGCGCCGGACGGGCCGGCGCCGGAGGGCCGGGCGTCCGCGCGTGATCCCCGGCCGGGGACCCGGACGTGGTCCTCCAGGCGTCCCACGCGCAGCCCCTGTTCCTCGATCTCCCCCAGCAGGCGTCTCGTGCGGTCCAGGAGGGACAGGCCCGCGGGTTCGTCGGGGTCCACGGCGACGATGTCGCCCGGCCGGAGGCGGGGGGCGCCCCGGGCGTAGGCCAGTTCGCCGCTGCCCGTCACCGACGCCCGCCACAGGACGACCGCGGTGATCCCGCAGTCGGCGGCGGCGCGGAGCGTCGCCGTGTCGTACGCGCCGTACGGCGGCCGGAAGAGGTGGGGGCGGACGCCGAAGCGGGACTTGAGCTTGTCCTGCTGGCCGCAGATCTCGGCGCGCTGGCCGGCGTAGGGCAGGCCCCGCAGGAAGGGGTGGTCGAGGGTGTGGTTCTGCAGGCTCGCGCCGACCGCGCGCAGGCGCGCGAAGTGGCCGTACGCCGGTCCCGCGACGCTGTCGGTGAGGAACATGGTGACCGGCAGGCGCCGGGCGCGGACCAGGTCGACGAACCGGGGGTCGCGCTCGGCGCCGTCGTCGTAGGTGAGGAAGACGACCCGGTCGCGGGTCGGGACGCGGTCGACGACCGGGGGCAGGCCCGTGCCGCGGGCGGCCGGCTCCCGGGCGCCGCCCGGCCGGTGGCCCTGCGGCGCGTCGCCGCCCGGCCGGGCCTCGGCCGGCGGCTGCGTGCCGCAGGCGGTCAGGGCGGCCGTGAGGGCGGCGGCCGTGAGGAGGCCGGCTGCCGCCCGCCGCGGCCTCACAGGTAGTCCTCCAGCCGCGCCACCGCGTACCCCTCGGCCGTCACCTTGTCCAGGAACCGGCGGGCCATGTCCCGCATCGTGCCCTCCCAGTCGCCCCGGCCCCGGAAGTGGCTGAGGACGATGTCGCCGGGGCGCAGTTCGCGGTCCCACTCGCGGTACTCCCAGCGGTCGGCGAAGACCTCCTCGTTCCACAGCGGGGCGTACCGGATGCCGCAGGCCTTGGCGGCGCGCAGCGTGTCCTGGTCGTAGTTGCCGTAGGGCGGGCGGAAGAGGACCGGCCGCTTGCCGTAGCGCCGTTCGATCACGTCCTGCATGCCGCAGATCTCCCGCTTCTGGCGGGCGTACGACAGCGCGGGCAGGTAGGGGTGGCGCAGGGTGTGGTTGTTGAGGGCGACGCCCAGCCGCTGCATCCGCTCGAAGTAGCCGTAGTCCTTCCGGACCAGGTAGTCGCTGAGGAAGGCGGAGTACGGGATCCTCAGCTCGCTCATCATCCGCAGGAACGCCGGGTCCTTCTCGGCGCCGTCGTCGATGGTGAGGAAGACGACCTTGTGCCGGGTGGGGACGGTGGTGAAGACCGGGGGGAGGTCCCGTTCCCGGTGTTCGTCGACCTCGAAGCCCTCGCGGGTCCTGATCCTCGGCTTCTCGGCGGGCGGGGGCGGAGCCGTCAGGGGGACCCTGCGCAGGCCCCAGCGTTTCGCCGCGGCGACCCGGGCGGCGTGGGCCGCGCGCAGCCTGGCGGCGTAGGCGGACAGCGCCCGGGCCGGGGACGTCTGGGGCGCCTGCTGGCCGGCGACGGGCCGCGCCCGGTCGTCGTTCGGCGCGCATCCCGGGGCGAGGGCGGCGACGGCGAGCACGGCGAGGCCGCCACGGATCCGCAGTCTCGGGGAAACCGCCCCCCGCACCCGGCGTTCGTCATTTTGTACGGCTGCTCGCATGGTGCCGGATCCTCGCAGCCCGGCGTCCCGATCCCGGGCCGACACCGCCGCCGCGGGCGCGCCGTCCACCGACTGGCCCACAATGACCCGGTGAACGACCTCGCTCTCCTGCTGACCCCCGAAGGCCGCGCCCTCCTCGACGAGGTGCGCGACACCGACCCCGCCGAGGAGCTGGCCGTGGCCACCCGGCTGCGGCGGGCGCACCCCGCCGGGCTGGTGTCGGCGGCGCTCGGCCAGGCGCGGCTGCGGCAGCGGGCGGCGGCGAAGTTCGGCGCCGAGGACGCGCGGCGGATGTACTTCACGCCGAACGGGGTCGAGCAGTCGACGCGCGCGGCGGTCGCGGCGTACCGGGCGGAGCGGATGAGGGAGCTGGGCGTGGCGTCCGTGGCCGACCTGTGCTGCGGCATCGGCGGCGACGCGATCGCGCTGGCCCGGGCCGGGATCCGGGTGCTCGCCGTGGACCGGGACCCGGCGGCGGTGGCGGCGGCGCGGGCCAACGCCGACGCGCTGGGGCTCGCGGACCTGATCGAGGTGCGGGAGGCGGACGTCACGGACGTGGACACCACCGGCTGGGACGCCGTGTTCGCCGACCCCGCCCGGCGCGGCGGACGCGGCCGCGTCTTCGACCCGCAGGCCTACTCGCCGCCGCTGTCCTGGGCCGTCGCGGCGGCCCGTACGGCCTCCCGTGCCGCCGCGCTGAAGGTCGCGCCCGGCATCCCGCACGAGGCGGTGCCCGCCGACGCCGAGGCCGAGTGGGTCTCCGACGGCGGGGACGTGAAGGAGGCGGTGCTGTGGTTCGGCACCGAGCCGGGCGCGGTCCGGGCGACCCTGCTGCCGGGGCCGCGCACCCTGCTCTCCCGCCGGCTGCCGGATCCGCCGGTGCGCCCGGTGGGGCGGTACCTGTACGAGCCCGACGGCGCCGTCGTCCGCGCCCACCTGGTCGCGGAGGTCGCCGACCTGGTCGGCGGCGGGCTGCTCGACGCGACCATCGCGTACGTCACGGCGGACGACCTGCGGCCGACGCCGTACGCCACCGCGTACGAGATCACCGACCACCTCCCCTTCAACGTCAAGAGGCTGAAGGCCCTGCTGCGGCAGCGGGAGGTCGGCACGCTGACCGTGAAGAAGCGGGGGTCGGCCGTCGAACCGGAGGAGCTGCGGCGGAAGGTGCGGCCGCAGGGGCCGAACGCGGCGACGGTGTTCCTGACCCGGGTCGCGGGCGCGCCGACGGTGCTCGTCGGGCATCCGGTCCAGCCGTGAGGCCCCCGCCGCCGAAGGCCGCGAGCAGGCGCACGGCGCCCGGGTCGCCGGCGTCCGGGGGCGGCGAGCCGTTCGCCGCGCGCCTCGCCCGGCACTCGCCGGCCCGAGCGGCTCACCGCAGCGAGTCCCAGAGCTTTCGCGCCTCGGGCTCCTCGGCCACCACCCGGTTGGCGTCCGAGAGGGCCGGCACCACCGGCATCGTCACCGTCCGCACCCGGTCCGCCGTGAGGCCGTCGAGGCTGCGGCCCAGGCGCGTCAGCTCGTTCAGGGAGTCCAGGCCGGTGTCGGTGGTGAGGCTGCCGGTGATCGCGTCCGCGACCTCGTACAGCTTCGCGGGGTCGGTGAGCAGGTCGGTCGCGGAGACCCGGGTCAGCAGCGCCCTGACCAGCTTCTGCTGGAGCTCTATGCGGTCCAGGTCGCTGCCGTTCGCCGTGCCGTACCGGGTGCGGGCCAGGCCCAGGGCCTGGGTGCCGTTCAGGTGGTGGGTGCCCGCCCGGAGCCGCAGGTGGCTCTTGTCGTCGTCGATGTCCTCCTCGGTGGTGACGGTGACCCCGCCGAGCGCGTCCACCAGCTTCGCGAAGCCGGAGAAGTCGATCTCGATGTAGTGGTCCATGCGCAGGCCCGTGAGCGACTCCACCGTCTTCACCGCGCACACCGGCCCGCCCACCGCGTACGCGGTGTTGAACATCACCTGGTACGCCGCCGGGGTCGAACCGCCCGACGGCAGCGGGCAGGACGGCCGGGTGACCAGCGTGTCGCGCGGGATGCTGACCACCGTGGCGCTGGTGCGGCCCGCGTCGAGGTGCACCACCATCGCCGTGTCGGAGCGGGCGCCGGAGCTGTCGCCGCCGCCCAGCTCCCGGTTCTGCGCGCCGCTGCGCGAGTCCGAGCCGAGGACCAGGATGTTCAGGGCGCCGGTGGACGGCGCGGCGGCGAAGGCCGAGGCGGACGGGGTCGAGGCCGCCGGGCGGTCGTCGCCGAGCGCGCTGTTGATGTCGACGCCGCGGATGTTGCCGTCCAGCCGCCAGTACGCCCAGGCCGCCGCTCCGAGTCCCAGCAGCAGCGCGCCCGCCAGAGTGAGGCCGGCGGCCCTCAGCACCATCGACCGCAGGCCCATCAGTCCGCCCCCGTCCCCGTCGCCGTCGTGTCCCGTCACAACGAGGAACGTAAGTCCGAATTATTACGAGCGGGGATGTGGGGCAGCGTTTCTTCAGAAATTCTCAGACTTCCCCGGGACCAGGACCAGGACCGGGACCGGTACCGGTACCGGCGCCCGGCGACGCGTCGGCGCCGAGGCCGCCGGGCCCGAGGGTCAGCCGGCGGGCGCCGTCCTCCTCGAACGGCGCGTCCACCTCGTCCCGGCGGATCCGGGGTTCTCACGACGATGATTTTCGAAAGTTTCGATTGCACAACCGACAGACTTCGACCGGATGGGGGCCGTCGGCCCCACCCGTCGACACCTCACCTTCCGGCCACGGCCGTACTGCTGCGCACCACCAGGCTGGTGGCGAGTTCCACCCGGGTGGCCGCCGCGGAGCCGTCGGCGCGGCCGAGGTCGAGGACCAGCCTGGCCGCTGCCTCCGCCATCTCCGTCAGCGGCTGCCGCACGGTCGTCAGCGGCGGCCCCACCCAGCGCGCCACCGGCAGGTCGTCGAAGCCGACCACGCTCAGGTCCTCCGGGATGCGCAGGCCCAGCTCCCGCGCGGCCTCGTACAGGCCGAGCGCCTGCAGGTCGTTGCCGGCGAAGACGGCGGTGGGCCGGTCCGGGCGGCGCAGCAGCGCCAGGCCCTGCCGGTAGCCGGCCTCGTGGTGGAAGTCGCCGGTGCGGATCAGCCCGGGGTCGACCGGCAGCCCGGCCGTCTCCAGGGCGGCCCGGTAGCCGTCGATCCGGGCGCGGCTGCACATCATCCGCGAGGGTCCGCTGATGGCGCCGATGCGGGTGTGCCCCAGCTCGACCAGGTGCCGGGTCGCGGCGAGCCCGCCCTGCCAGTTGGTGGCGCCGATGGACGGCACGTCGGTGCCCGGGTCGCCGGCCGGGTCCATCACCACGAACGGGATGGAGCGGCTGGTCAGCAGCGCCCGCTGGGACTCGTCGAGCCCGGACAGCACCAGGACCACGCCGTGCGGGCGACGGGCGGCCACCTGGTCGGCCCAGGTCCGCCCGGGGGTGAGCCGGCCCGCGCTCTCCGAGAGCACCACGCTCAGGCCCGCGTCCCTGGCGACGTTCTCCACGCCCCGGATGACCTCCATCGCCCAGGCGCTCTCCAGTTCGTGGAAGACCAGGTCGATCAGGGGCGAGCGGGTCGCCTCGGCCCGGCGGCGCCGGTAGCCGTGGGCGCGCAGCAGTTCCTCCACGCGGGTCCGGGTGGCCGGGGCCACGTCGGCCCGGCCGTTGAGGACCTTCGAAACAGTCGGCGCCGACACGCCGGCCTCACGGGCGATCTCGGCGAGGGTCGCGGTCTGCGCCGATCGCCCGTGCGTCCGGGTTTCAGCGGGCTGCGGGGATGTCATGGCGGCGATCGTATCCCTGCGGGACCTCTTGACGAAGTCCTCGGAGCGCCATAGGTTCCCGGAACATTCGAATTATGGACCGAAACATTCGTGAGAGGGCCGTCCGTCCCCCCGACAGGAGTTTCATGACCACCGCGCCCTGGCGTGACCCCGCCTTGCCCGCCGCCGCCCGCGTCGACGACCTCCTCTCCCGGATGACCCTGGAGGAGAAGACCGCCCAGCTGTACGGCGTGTGGGTGGGCGCCGCCACGGACGGCGACGGAGTCGCCCCGCACCAGCACGACATGACCATCGACTACGACTGGGACGAGCTGATCACCCACGGCCTGGGCCAGCTCACCCGCCCCTTCGGCACCGCCCCCGTGGACCCGGCGCTGGGCGCGCAGGCACTGGCCCGCGCCCAGCGCCGCATCACCGAGGCGGGCCGGTTCGGCATTCCGGCCGTCGCGCACGAGGAGTGCCTGGCCGGCTTCACCGCCTGGCGGGCCACCGCCTACCCGGTGCCGCTGGCCTGGGGGGCGAGCTTCGACCCGGAGCTGGTGGCGGACATGGCCCGGCGCATCGGCCGCGACCTGCGCTCGGTCGGCGTCCACCAGGGCCTCGCGCCCGTCCTGGACGTCGTACGGGATCCGCGCTGGGGCCGGGTGGAGGAGACCATCGGCGAGGACCCGTACCTGGTCGGCACGATCGGCGCCGCGTACGTGCGGGGGCTGGAGTCGGCGGGGATCGTCGCCACGCTCAAGCACTTCGCCGGGTACGCCGCCTCGGCCGGCGCCCGCAACCTGGCGCCGGTGCGGGCCGGGGTGCGCGAGTTCGCGGACGTCACCCTGCCGCCGTTCGAGATGGCGCTGCGCGAGGGCGGGGCGCGGTCGGTGATGGCGGCGTACACCGAGACCGACGGCGTGCCCGCCTCGGCGGACCCCGGGCTGCTGACCGGGATCCTGCGCGAGGAGTGGGGGTTCACGGGGACGGTGGTCGCGGACTACTTCGGCATCGGCTTCCTCGAAACCCTGCACCGGGTGGCGGGCAGCCCCGCCGAGGCGGCGCACGCGGCGCTCGCGGCCGGCATCGACGTGGAGCTGCCGACCCTGAAGTGCTACGGGAAACCGCTGCTGGAGGCGGTGCGGGCGGGCGAGGTCCCCCAGGACCTGATCGACCGCGCGGCCCGCCGCGTGCTGCTGCAGAAGTGCGAACTGGGCCTGCTGGACGAGGACTGGACCCCGGAGCCGGCCGGCCCCGTGGAGCTGGACTCGGCCGCCAACCGCGCCCTGGCCCGCCGCCTGGCGGAGGAGTCGGTGGTGCTGCTGGACAACCCGGACGGCCTGCTGCCGCTGGCCCCCGACACCCGGATCGCGGTGGTGGGCCCCCGCGCGGCCGACGCGCTGGCGATGCTCGGCTGCTACTCCTTCCCCTCCCATGTGCTCCCCCACCATCCCGAGGTGCCGACGGGCATCGAGATCCCGACGGTGCTCCAGGCGCTGCGGGACGAACTGCCGGACGCCAAGGTGACGTTCGCCGAAGGCTGCGGGGTGTCCGACCCGGACACCGCCGGATTCGAGGAGGCGGTGGCACGCGCGGCCGAGGCGGACGTGTGCGTGGCCGTGCTGGGCGACCGGGCGGGCCTGTTCGGCCGGGGCACCTCGGGCGAGGGCTGCGACGCCTCCGACCTCAGGCTGCCCGGCGCGCAGGGGGCGCTGCTGGACGCGCTGGTGGCGACGGGCGTGCCGGTGGTGCTGGTGCTGCTGACGGGGCGGCCGTACGCGCTCGGCCGCTGGCAGGGCCGGCTGGCCGCCGTGGTCCAGGCGTTCTTCCCGGGGGAGGAGGGCGGCCCCGCGGTGGCGGGCGTGCTGTCGGGCCGCGTCAACCCCTCCGGGCGCCTGCCGGTGAGCGTCCCGCGGGTGCCCGGCGGGCAGCCCTGGACCTACCTCCAGCCGCCGCTCGGCCTCGCGGGCGAGGTCAGCAACCTCGACCCGACCCCGCTGTACGCCTTCGGCCACGGCCGCTCGTACACGACGTTCGCCTGGGAGGACGTCGCCGGCACGGAACCGGGGATCGGCACGGACGGCTCGTACGACCTCTCGCTCACCGTCCGCAACACCGGCGACCGCGCGGGCGCGGAGGTGGTGCAGCTGTACCTGCACGACCCGGTGGCGTCGGTGACCCGGCCCGACGTCCGCCTGGTCGGCTACCGGCGCGTGGAGCTGGCGCCGGGCGAGGCGGCGCGGGTGACGTTCCGGTTCCACGCGGATCTGTCGGCGTTCACCGACCGTTCGGGGCGGCGGGTGGTGGAGCCCGGTGACCTGGAACTGCGGCTGGCGGCGTCCAGCGCGGACGTGCGCCACACGGCGCGGCTGACGCTCACCGGCCCGCTGCGGGTGCTCGGCCCGGACCGGCGGCTGCGGTGCGAGACGGAGGTGGCGCGGCCGGTGTGACCCGCCGCGCCGGGAGCGCGGCGGGCGCGGTGGGCGGGCCGCCGCACCGCGGGCGGCGGGCCGCCTCCCCGGCGCCCGCCGCCGTCGCCCTGCCGGCGGCGGGCCCGGTCACGGGCTCCCGGCCCGCGCCGCCCCGGTCAGTCCGCGGCCACCGACTCGAACCGCCACCGGTGCACCGCCCGGGTGACCAGTTCCCCGTCGGGCTCCGGCAGTTCGGGCAGCTCGGCGTCGTACGGCGCGTCCCACCAGGTGATGACCAGGACCCGGTCCCCGGGGGCGCGCAGGGTCTCCCGGCGCAGGGGCTCCCCGGCGAGCTGCTGCGCCCGGGCCCAGGCCAGCAGTTCCTCTCCCCGGCCGGGCACCGCCCGCGCCTCCCACATCAGCGCGACCGTCACGAGTACAGGTTCTCCTCACCGGTCCGGTGCACGTGGTCGTGACCGGGCACGTGCGGGTCCGTCACCGGCAGCGAGGAGTCCGCGGACAGGTCCCAGCCGGACGGGGGCCGGTTGCGGGCGACCATCTCCGCGCCGAGCGCGGCCACCATCGCCCCGTTGTCCGTGCACAGCTTCGGCCGCGGCACCCGCAGCCGGATCCCGGCCGCCTCGCAGCGCTCCTGCGCCAGGGCCCGCAGGCGGGAGTTGGCGGCGACGCCGCCGCCGATCATCAGGTGGTCGACGCCCTCGTCCTTGCAGGCGCGCACGGCCTTGCGGGTCAGCACGTCGACCACCGCCTCCTGGAAGGAGGCCGCCACGTCCCGCACCGGCACCTCCTCCCCCGCCGCCCGCCTGGCCTCGATCCAGCGGGCCACGGCCGTCTTCAGCCCGGAGAAGGAGAAGTCGTACGCCGGGTCGCGCGGGCCGGTCAGGCCGCGCGGGAAGGCGATCGCGTCCGGGTCGCCCTCGCGCGCGTACCGGTCGATGACCGGGCCGCCGGGGAAGCCGAGGTCCAGCACGCGGGCGATCTTGTCGAAGGCCTCGCCGGCCGCGTCGTCGATGGTGGCGCCCAGCGGGCGGACGTCGGAGGTGATGTCCGCCGACAGCAGCAGCGAGGAGTGCCCGCCGGACACCAGCAGCGCCATCGTGGGCTCCGGCAGCGCGCCGTGCTCCAGCTGGTCGACGCAGATGTGGGAGGCGAGGTGGTTGACGCCGTACAGCGGCTTGCCCAGGGCGTAGGCGTACGCCTTCGCCGCCGACACGCCGACCAGGAGGGCGCCCGCGAGGCCCGGGCCGGCGGTCACCGCGATGCCGTCCAGGTCCTTGGCGGAGACGCCCGCCTCCTTCAGCGCGCGGTCGATGGTGGGCACCATCGCCTCCAGGTGCGCCCGGCTGGCCACCTCCGGCACGACCCCGCCGAAGCGGGCGTGCTCGTCCACGCTGGACGCGACGGCGTCGGCCAGCAGGGTGGTGCCGCGGACGACACCGACACCGGTCTCGTCGCAGGAGGTCTCGATCCCCAGCACCAGGGGTTCGTCAGTCATGGATCTCTGTTCCTCGTACGGACCGCGGCTCGGCCGCGGTCGGACACTGTGCACCCGTGGCGAAGCCGCCGCCGGCTGCCGGGGTCAGGCGCATGACCAGGGCGTCCACGTTGCCCGGCTGGTAGTAGCCGCGCCGGACGCCGACGGGTTCGAAGCCGAAGCGCTCGTACAGCCGCTGCGCGCGGACGTTGTCCACGCGGCACTCCAGCAGCACTTCGGCGCACTCGAACGCGGTCGCCGCCGCCAGCAGTTCGGTCAGCAGCCGCCCGCCGAGGCCGGTCCCCCAGTGGTCGCGGGCGACGGCGATGGTCTGGACGTCGGCCTGCTCGCCGGAGGCGACGAGTCCGGCGTACCCGACGATCCGCCCGGCGCCTTCCCCGGGGACCTGGGCGACCACGTACCGCCGGTTGGCCCCCGGTCCGCGCGCGTGGGCCAGCTCGGACCAGAACATCCCGCGCGACCAGGCGTCCTCGGGGAACAGGTCCCGCTCCAGTTCCAGCACGGGATCGATGTCCCACCAGCGCATCTCGCGCAGCACGGGGGTCACGGGCCCGGTCACCTGGGGGTAACCACCTTGTAGTTCTTGGGGACCTGGGCGTCGGGACGGCGCAGGTACAGCGGCCGGGGCGCGGGCAGTTCCTCGCCCCGGGCGAGCCTCTCGGCGGCCAGCCGGGCCAGGGCGGCGGCCGACACGTGCTCGGGCTCGTGCGCGCTGGGGAAGGTGTCCGGGTACAGCAGCGCGCCCGCGCCGACCGCGGGCAGGCCCTTCACCTGGTCGGCGATGTCGGCGGGCCGGTCCACGGCCGGGTCGGTGAGGCGGGTGCGGGAGTCGGCGTACCGCGCCCAGTAGACCTCCTTGCGGCGGGCGTCGGTCGCCACCACGAAGGGTCCCGTCAGGTCGGCGGCGTACGCCAGGCCGTCCAGCGTGCACACGCCGTGCACGGGCACGCCGAGCGCGAGGCCGAGGGCGTCCGCGGTCATCAGGCCGACGCGCAGCCCGGTGTACGGGCCCGGCCCGATGCCGGCGACGATGCCGGTGACGGCGTCCAGCCGGACGCCGGCCTCGGCGAGCACCCGGTCGATCGCCGGGAGCAGCAGCTCCCCGTGGCGGCGCGCGTCCACCTGGCTCGACGAGGCGATGACGTTCCCGCCGTCGTGCAGCGCGACGGTGACGGCGGGGGTGGCGGTATCCAGAGCGAGCAAGAGCACGCAAACAGCCTACGGCTCCCGCGTCCCGGGCGGTCGACACCCCGGCAGGACGGTCACCGGCTGCTACCGTCGCCCCGAGAACGACACGCACGACGTACGACGCGACCGAGGTGGGCGCCCGTGGCCAGCAGCAGCTCCTCGACCGTCGCCGGACTCACCGCGGCGGCCCTGGTGACGGTGGGCGTCCTCGCCTACCAGGCGTCCGCGGGCGTCCCCGCGGGACCGGGCGAGCCGCGGGCGAGCGGCGCGCCGGCCGCGGCCGCCTCGAAGGCGCCCCGGGACCGGACGGACCCCGCCGCGCCGCCCGCGGGGTCCGGAACGGGTGAACGGGTGGTGTACTCGGTGGACGACGACCGGGTGTGGCTGGTCGGCGCGGACGGCCGGGTCCGGCGCGCGTTCCCGGTCACCCCGGGCGCGGTCGACCCGGAGCCGGGCACCTACGAGGTGACGTCCCGCTCGAAGCGGGTCACCGGGTCCGACGGCGTCCCCGTCGAGCACGTCGTCCGCTTCACCAGCGTGGACGGCGTGGCCATCGGTTTCAGCGCGGCCGTGGACGGCTCGGCGCCGCGGCTCGGCCCGGGCGCGCGGACGGGCGGCATCCGGCAGTCGCGCGCGGACGGCGCGGCGATGTGGTCGTTCGCGACGATCGGGCAGAAGGTCGTCGTCGTCCGGTAGCCGGGACCCTGCCCGCGGGCCCGTGGCGGGTCAGGCGGCTTCCCGCCGGCGGTGCTCGGCGGGCGGTTCCGCCTCCTCGGGCTCCGGGGCGCGGGGCGGGGTGGAGATCACGGTCGCGGCGGCGCACGCCGCCAGCAGGTCCCGCATGGGCACCCCGGGCACCGCGCGCTGCGGCGCCTCGTCTCGTTCCGTGGCCGGCATGGACGCCTCCTGAGGCCGGGGGCGGGCGTGGTTAGGTAGACCTAACCACGGGCTGGATACCATGTGACCACGTCCGGGACGCCGAGCGCAACATCTTGCCGACGGCTTGTCGGAACGTTCCGGGACGGGCCCGCGGCGCCGGGTCCGGCGCCGCGGGCCGCCCCGAGCGCTCAGCCGGCGAGCACGCTCAGGTCCACCGCCGCCCAGCGCTCCCCCAGCCCGGTCAGCGTCACGTGCCGCACCTCGTCGGCGGTGTCGCCCACGGCCCGGTGGATCATGACCTGGAGCCGGTCGTCGGTCAGCTCCTCGACCTTGCCCTCGCCCCACTCCACGACGACCACGGACTCCGGCAGGGAGACGTCGAGGTCGAGGTCCTCCATCTCCTCCAGGCCGCCGGACAGCCGGTAGGCGTCCACGTGGACGAGCGGCGGGCCGTCGCCGAGGGAGGGGTGGACCCGGGCGATCACGAAGGTCGGGGAGGTGACCGCGCCGCGCACGCCGAGCCCCTCGCCGAGCCCGCGGGTCAGCGTCGTCTTGCCCGCTCCGAGCTCCCCGGTGAGCATCACCAGGTCGCCCGCGCGCAGCAGCTTGGCCAGTTCGCGGCCCAGTTCCCGCATCTGCTCGGGGGAGGTGACGATCAGCTCGGTGTCAGCCGGGTCGTGCGGTGCTGCTGGTGCTCTCATAGCCACCCACGGTAGCCCCTGCCGGGACCGCGCCGGCGCGCGTGAGCAGGTCGGCGAGGCGGTCGGTGACCACTTCCGGGTGCTCCAGCAGCACCAGGTGCCCGGCGTCCGGCACCAGCACCAGCTCCGCGTTCGGCAGCAGGTCGGCGATCGCCTCGCTGTGGTCGCTGGGCGTGACCATGTCCTGGATCCCGGCCAGCACGAGGACCGGCTTGTCCGCGAAGTGCGCGAGCGCCTCGGTCTTGTCGTGGTCGTCGAACGCCGGGTAGTACTCGGCGACCACGTCGATCGGCGTGCTCTCGATCATCCGTTCGGCGAACCGCTCGATCGCCGGGTCGACGTCCCGCGACGCGAACGAGTACCGCTTGATGATCCCGGCGAACAGGTCCGCGGTCGCCCGCCGCCCCTTCTCCACCAGCTCGGCCCGCTGCCCCAGCGCCCTCAGCACCCCGGGCAGCACGCGTCGCACCACGTTGACGCCGGCCACGGGCAGTCCGAAGTTGACCTCGCCGAGCCGCCCGGACGACGTGCCGACGAGGACGACGCCGACCACCCGCTCGCGGACCAGCTCGGGGAACTGGTCGGCGAGGGCCATCACGGTCATGCCGCCCATGGAGTGCCCGGCCAGCACGATCGGCCCCTCGGGCGCGGCCGCGTCGATCACCGCCTTCAGGTCGCGGCCCAGCTCCTCGATGCTGACCGGTTCGCCGTCCCGCACCTGGGCGACGCCCCGCCCCGACCGGCCGTGGCTGCGCTGGTCCCAGTACACGGCCCGCACCACGCCCCGCAGCGCGGCGCGCTGGAAGTGCCAGGAGTCCTGGTTCAGGCAGTAGCCGTGGCTGAAGACGACGGTCACGGGGGCGGGGGCCCTGCTCCCGAAGAGCCGCCGGCGGCGCGGGCCGGTCGCGGACGCGGTGTCCGGGTCGACGTCGTCGACCTCGTAGTACAGCTCGGTGCCGTCGTCGGCGTACGCCCTGCCGGGGGTGCCGCGCAGGGCGCCGTAGGGTCCCGCCGCGTCGAGGACCAGCCGGGCCTTGGCGCGTATGCCGCGGCCGACGGTGAGCCGCTCGACGGCGACGCCGACGGCCGCGCCCGCCGCGATCACGCCTATCGCGGCGCCGGCGAGGCCGGTCGTCCTGCGCCAGCCGCCGGCGGCCGCCCCCGTGGCGGAGGCGACGGCCGCCGCGGCGACGTCCGCGACGGCCCCCGCACTGCTCTCGCTCACGTACCGCTCCCCTTTCCCGGCTCCACCGGGGCTCTTCCCGGGCCTTTCCGGGCTGCTGCGGGCCGGGCCGGTGCCCGTCCGTGCCCGCGCCGCCCGCGCCGGCGGTGTTCCCGTGCCGGTGCGGGCTGCTGTTCGGTTACCCCGCTTGCCGCTCGTTCACGTAGACGCGGGGAACGCGTGTTCCGATCCGGGTGACGATCTCGTACGCGATGGTGCCCGCGGCCTGCGCCCAGTCCTCCGCGGTGGGCTCGCCGCGGTCGCCGGGCCCGAAGAGGACGGCCTGCGCCCCCGGCTCGGGCTCGTCCCCGCCGAGGTCGACGACGAACTGGTCCATGGCGACCCGCCCGGCGACCGTGCGCCACTTGCCGTCGACCAGGACGGGGCCGGCCGAGGAGGCGTGCCGCGGGATGCCGTCGGCGTAGCCCAGCGGCACCAGGCCGAGGGTGGTGTCGCCGGGGGTGACGTAGTGGTGGCCGTAGCTGACGCCGTGCCCGCCCGGAACGTGCTTGACCAGGGCCAGGGAGGCCGACAGCGTCATGGCCGGGCGCAGGCCGAGGTCGGCCGGGGTGCCGACCTCGGGGCTGGGCGAGATGCCGTAGAGGGCGATCCCCGGCCGTACCAGGTCGAAGTGGGACTCGGGGAGCGTGAGGGTGGCCGGCGAGTTGGCGATGTGCCGCACCTCGGGGCGCACGCCCCGCTGCTCGGCGTACGCCACCATCTCCCGGAAGCGGGTGAGCTGGGCGGCGATGGAGGGGTGGCCGGGCTCGTCGGCGCGGGCGAAGTGGGACCACAGGCCGGTCACCCGCACCTGTCCCGCGCGCTCGGCGCGCAGGGCCTCGCCGACCAGTTCGGCCCAGTCCGCGCCGGGCTGGCAGCCGCCGCGCCCGAGCCCGGTGTCGGCCTTGAGCTGCACGCGCGCGGGGCGGCCCGCGAGCCGCGCCGCCGCCGTGACCTCCCTGAGGGCCCACATCCCGCTGACGGACACGTCGAGGTCGGCCTCGACGGCCTCCCGCCAGGGCCCGCCGGGCGTCCACAGCCAGCACATGATCCGTACGTCCGCCGGCAGCCCGCCGTCGGCGCGCAGCGCGAGCGCCTCCTCGGGCGTGGCGGTGCCCAGCCAGGTCGCCCCCGCCTCGACCGCCGCGCGGGCGCACGGCAGTGCTCCGTGTCCGTACCCGTCGGCCTTCACGACCGCCATCAGGGCCGCTTCCGGCGCGAGGGCGCGCAGGGTGCGCGCGTTGGCCCGCACGGCGGCCAGGTCGATCTCGGCGCGGGCCCGCAGGGGCGCGGTCCGCAGGGCTGCTGTCTCACTCATCGCCGCCCAGTGTCTCAGAGCGGACGAACAGGACCGGAGGCAGCGGGTCCGCCCAGGCCGCGGCCGGACTCACCCCCGCACCACGTCCCGCCAGGCCCCGGGGATCGCCTCCGCCACGTCGTGCGCGCTCACCGGCGCCCCGTCCGCCGCGAACCTCCCGGCCAGCCCGTGCAGGTACGCCGCCACGCTCCCGGCGTCCCGCGCCGGCAGCCCCGCCGCCAGCAGCGATCCGGCGAGCCCCGACAGCACGTCCCCGCTCCCGGCCGTCGCCAGCCAGGGCGTCCCGGTGGGGTTCACCCGTACGGCGCCGCCGGCCGCGTCGGCGACCAGCGTCGTCGACCCCTTCAGCAGCACCGTCGCCCCGTACCGCGCCGCCAGCTCCCGCGCCGAGGCCAGCCGCGCCCCCTCGACCTCCTCCCGGTCCACCCCGAGCAGCGCGGCGGCCTCCCCGGCGTGCGGGGTCAGCAGCGTCGGCGCGGTGCGGGCCCGTACGAGCCCGCGGTCGGCCAGCCGCAGCCCGTCCGCGTCGATCAGCACGGGCACGTCGGCCGTCAGCACCTCGGCCACGGCGCGGCCGTCGTCACCGGCCCCGGGCCCGACGACCCAGGCCTGCACGCGTCCCGCCCGCCGCGGCCCCCGGTCCGACACGAGCACCTCGGGGAAGCGGGCGATCACCGCGTCCCTGGCGGGCCCGACGTAGCGCACGGCCCCGGCCCCGCCCCGCAGCGCCCCCGACACCGCCAGCACCGCCGCCCCCGGATACCGCGCGGACCCGGCGGCGACGCCGACGACCCCGCGCCGGTACTTGTCGCTCTCGGCGGCCGGCGCGGGCAGCAGCCGCGCCACGTCCGCGTGCTGCAGCGCCTCCAGTTCGGGCTCGGCCGGCAGTTCCAGCCCGATGCCGACCAGCCGCACCGACCCGGCGTGCTCCCGCGCCGGGTCGATCAGCAGCCCCGGCTTGTGCGCCCCGAAGGTCACCGTCAGGTCGGCCCGGACCGCGGCCCCGTGCACCTCGCCGGTGTCGGCGTCCACCCCGCTCGGCAGGTCGACGGCGACGACCGCGGCCCGCGCCCGCCCGGCCGCGGCGGCCAGCGGCGCCGCGTCCGGCCGCAGCCCGCCCTTGCCGCCGATCCCGACGATGCCGTCGAGGACGAGGTCGGCCCGCTCGATCAGCTCCTCGCCCGCGCCCGGGGCCGCGACGGTCCCGCCCGCCCGGCGCAGCGCCGCGAGCCCTCCGGCGTGCGCCCGCTCCGGCGCGAGCAGCACCGCCGTGACGCCCGCGCCGCGCCGGGCGAGCCGGGCGCCGGCGTACAGGGCGTCGCCCCCGTTGTCGCCGCTGCCGACCAGCAGCACGACGCGGCTGCCGTACACCCGCCCCAGCAGATCCGCGCAGGCGGCGGCGAGCCCGGCCGCCGCCCGCTGCATCAACGCTCCCTCGGGGAGCCGCGCCATCAGCTCCCGCTCAGCCGTCCTGACCGTCTCCACGCTGTACGCAGTACGCATGCGGTCGAGTCTCCCGCACGCCGGGCACGACGGTGCGGCCGTCGCGCCGCACGTGTTCCGCCGCGCCCATTGACGCTCTGCCGCGCTCTTGCCAAACTCACGGCTCCCCACAGGATGAATCGATTCACTCGAATCGGTTCGACACTCACGAGCGGAGACCCACTCCCATGGGACGCAGAGCCGCACTCCTCTCCTCACGCACGTCCGTCCACGCGTCGGCGCGCAAGCGCGCCGGCCTGGCCGCCGTCGGCGCGGTCGCCCTCCTCACCCTCGCGGGCTCCCTGACCGCGCCCGCGCCCGCCGCTGCGGCCCCCGCCCGCGCCGCCGCCTGCGGCGACGGCGCGTACCAGGCCGAGGCCGTGCTCAACGGGAGCACCTGGACGGCCCGGCGCGGCGGCAGCACCGTCTACACCGGCACCGACCTGCGGGCCGCCGTCCAGGCGGCGGTGAACAGCCTGACCGCCGGACGCACGGCCAAGGAGCGGGTCGTGGTCCGCGGCTCGGGCTCCATGTCGGCGGGCTCGCGCATCTCGCTGCCGAGCTACACGGTGCTCGACGTCTGCGGCACGATCAACGTCACCGGCAGCGGCACGGGCGACCAGGCGCCGGTCTACTCCCGCGGCACCCGGGACGTCGAGGTCCAGCACCTCAACGTCACGGGCAGCCCGCTGTACGGCGTCTTCCTGCGCAACGTGCAGAACGTCGTCCTCGGCCGGATCGACATGCGCCTGTCCGCCGGCCTCGGCGTCCGCATCGACAACCGCGGCGACACCAGCCAGTGGACGCGCAACGTCCGCATCGACGACGTCTACGTCTCGGGCGCGTCCAGCCACGCCGTCGAGACCTACGGCGTCGACGGCCTCACCGTCGGCACGGTGACCGCCCGCGACGTGGGCGAGTCCGGACTGCTGCTCAACCAGACGATCAACGCCACCGTCACCAAGGTGGACGCGGAGAACGCGGGCACCGGAACCGGGTACGCCGCCTTCCGCATGGCCAACCGCAACGGCCGGGTGGGCAACTCCTACCCGACCAACATCCGCGTCGGCGAGGTCGTGGCGCGCGGCGGCGGGCGCGGCGTGTTCTGCGTCTCGGAGAGCGGCGGCGCGACCATCGACCGGGTGACCCTGTCCCACACCGGCAACAACGCGATCCTGGTCGAGAACTGCTCCAACGTGAACATCGCCGCCCGGAGCGGCACGGTCACGGGCGGCGGCGAGATCCGCCTCGCGGCCCGCTCGGAGTTCCCGAACAACTCCGACATCACGATCCAGAACCTGACGGTGACCAACTCCGCGATCCGCGAGAGTCCGTGCGGAACGAACACCACGTTCCGCAACAACACGCTGGTCAACAGCGTGCAGTCGATCTGCTGAGGGCCGTCGCGGAAGGCCGTCTCCCCCGCTTCCTCACCCCTCGGCGACGACGACGGCCGAAGCCACCCCGGCGTCATGACTGAGCGACACGTGCCAGGACCGCACGCCCAGCTCGGCCGCGCGGGCGGCCACGGTTCCGGTCACCCGGAGCCGGGGCTGCCCGCTGTCCTCGACGTACACCTCGGCGTCGGTCCAGTGCAGCCCGGCCGGGGCGCCGAGCGCCTTGGCC
This sequence comes from Streptomyces sp. NPDC051041, assembly GCF_044456065.1. NCBI lineage: Bacteria > Bacillati > Actinomycetota > Actinomycetes > Kitasatosporales > Streptomycetaceae > Streptomyces > Streptomyces sp. NPDC051041. The sequence goes on along the minus strand of NZ_JBITFM010000002.1, from coordinate 219,717 downwards.
ACCGCCTCCTTGGCGGCGAACCTGGCGGCCAGTGAGGCGACACCCCGCCGCTCCCCGCTGGGCAGCAGCAACTCGCTCTTCAGGAACAGCCGGTCGGCCAGTCCCGGCGTCCGCTTCAGCGACGTCTCGAACCGGTCGATCTCCGCGACGTCGATACCGACCCCGATGATGCTCATGCCGAGCACCCTACGATCCGCGCGACGGCCGCCGGCTCGGGTCCCCCGTGAACGGACCGGCCACGTCGGCCACGGTGCCGGCCCGGCCGGGGAAGCGGATGAGTGCGGCCGCGTCGGGGTACACGGCGAGGGCCCGGCGGGCAGCCGCGGGAACGGCGGCCTCGCGTGCGTCCAGGACCTGCGGGACCGCCGCGGCCCGCGCCGAGCGGTATCCCTCCGCGAAGCCCTTGGCCCACTGCGTGGGGTGCTCCCTCGCATCCGGCGCCATCCTGGCGCGCGCCCGGGCCATGTCGTCGAGGGAGACGACACCGCGCCGCCCGAGGTCCTCCAGCCCGTTGTGGAAGTCGGCCGGTGCCTTCTCCCGCGGGACGCCCCGTGCGAGGCCCAGCGCCGTGAACCGGCAGAGGCCGAGCAGTTCCGACCGTGCGTCCCGGGCTTCGTCCTCCTGGGAACCGTCCATAGGTCAGTCCTGTCCGGGAGCGTTCGGGGGAGCCTCCGGGTCCGCGTCGAACAGGCCCTCCGCGCTCTCCACGGTGCCGGCCCGTTCGAGCCAGTCGTCGAGGCGGTCGAGGTCGGTGCAGGCGGTGATGCGCTCGCGCACCTCGTCGGAGACCGGAAGACGGCGCCCCTCCAGCACGCGCAGAACTCCTTCGATCTTCCCTTCGGCCTTCCCTTCGGCCTTCCCTTCGGCCTTCCCTTCGGCCTTGCCCTCGAGGTAGGCCCGCTCCATGACCGTGCCCCGGCCAGGGAAGTAGTTGACGAAGGTCATGATGTTCCTCCATTTTTCTCCGGCGGGGGAGTCCCCCAGGGTGGCGTCAAGGAACTGGTAGATGTAGTCCGAGATCTCGGAGTCCAGCCTCGCGAGGGCTCGGGCCAGCACGTCCAGTATGGCGTCGATGTCAGGACTGTTGGCATGTGTCAGGACGGAGAACGCCGCCATGGCGGGCTTCTCCATGGCCGTTCTCACGTCGGTGATCGGCGGGATGTTGTCCGGGCTCACGACCAGGGGATACGTCCGCTGGGCGGTCCAGCCGCGGGCTCCGCAGTCGAACGGGCCGGCGGCCCACGCGGCGGTGGCCCGGTCCCGGCAGGCCACGAGCAGCAGCACGGGCAGGCCGTACTTCGAGTTGAGGTACGCGATGTAGTACGGCCAGCTCGACTCCTTCCTCGGATCCCGCCGCTCCTGCGCCTCCACGGCGAGCAGGAAGGCGTCGCCGTCGGCGGAGGTGACCCGCAGCACCGTGTCGACGTGACGCGCCATCGGCCTGGTCTCCGTCACGTCGGAGACGATCGCGTCCACCGCCGCCTTCTCGGGCAACTCGACGTCCAGCACGTCGAAAACGGGCGTGAGGATTTCGGGCCTCTCCTGAAAGATGCGATGCATGCCCTCATGGGCGGATGTGACCATGTGCGCAACCTAGGCGGCTCAAGGGATGGGCTGTCCGGGTGATCGGGATACGTTCACCCTTTCGGGGATCGGCAAAACGTTCACGCGACCGCGGCCAGCTCGCACCACACGTACTTGCCCCGGCTGCCGTCCCTCGTCAGCGGCTGCCACCCCCACAGGTCGAAGCAGGCCCGGACCAGCGCGAGCCCCCTTCCCCCCTCCAGGTCGAGGGCCTGCTCGAAGGAGTGCGGCGGCCCGGGCGGCTGCGGGTCCGCGTCCCACGCCCCGATCCGCAGCACCCCCGCCGACCAGCGCACCCGCAGGTCAGCCGGCCCTTTGGTGTGGCGCACGGCGTTGGAGACCAGCTCCGCCGCGAGCAGCTCCGCCACGTCGACGAGGCGGATCAGCCCGTGCACGGTGAGGATCAGCCGGAGGGTCCGGCGGCTGACGGTGACGGCACGCGGGTCGCCGGGGAGGGAGAGGGAGTACTCCCAGGACTCGTCGGGCTCGTTGGACTGGGTTCCGGGCATGCGTGACTCCTGTCGAGACGAGGGAGTTGGCAGGGGGCGCTACGCGTCCGGGCGGTGGCAGTGCCGCGGCCGCCGCGGCAGGGCGGGGCGGTGCGCTTCCGCAGAGTGCGCGGCGTGTCACCGACAGTAGGGCTAATTGTTTAAACCCTGCAAGCGGATCGCGTAGTGTTACGCCCGAACGAGTCGCGTTCGCGGGCGGGTTGGGAGAAACAGCCGATGGCTTTGAGGAACGAGCCGACGGCCCGTCAGCTTCGACTGGCGGTCGAACTGCGCAGGCTCCGCGAAGCTGCGGGCCTCACCGCCCGGCAGGCGGCGGCCCTCCTCGGGGTGACCGCACCGGTCATCAGCCAGATCGAGTCCGGAATCGCAGGCGTCAGCGAACAGCGGCTCCGCCGCCTCGCCTCCCATTACGCCTGCACGGACGACCAGTTCATCGACGCTCTGGTCGCCATGGCCACCGACCGGACACGCGGCTGGTGGGAGGAGTACCGGGGCCTGCTGCCCACGTCGTTCCTCGATCTGTCCGAACTGGATCACCACAGTTCTTTCCGGCACGAGGTAGCCATCCTGTTCGTACCGGGCCTGTTGCAGACGGAGGACTACGCACGCGCCGTCTTCTCGTCCAGGATCCCTGAACTGACAGCGGAGGAGATCGAATTGCGCATCCGGCACCGGGTGGCGCGCCGTGCGGTCATCGAGGGCCCCTCCCCCGTTCCGTACAACGTGTTGATCCACGAAGCGGCGCTTCGGATCAGGGTCGGCGACCGTGCCACCTCACAGGCTCAGCTCACCCGCATCCTTCATCTCTCCGAGGCGGATCACCTCACCGTCCGTGTCATTCCTTTCGACCTGGACGGCTTCGCCAGAGCCTCGAGCACCATGGCGTACGTGGGTGGCCCGCTGCCCAAGCTCGACACGGTGGTGCGTGATGCGCCGCATGGCTCGGTCTTCATCGATTCCGAAGCTCAACTCGGCGCCTACCGAACGCGCTTCCGTAAAGTGGAGGCCGTAGCGCTCGGGCCCGAACAGTCACGTGACTTCATCCACAAGCTGACGAAAGAACTCTGAGGCATCCATGACCACCTACGGCCCCTGGCGGAAGTCTTCCTACTCCGGAGAAGGAGACGGGAACGACTGTGTGGAGATAGCCCACACCACCACCCACGTCTCCCTCCGCGACTCGAAGGCCCCGGCCAGGGCCACCCTCACCTTCCCGGCCGGAGCCTTCACCTCCTTCGTCGAAGCCCTGAAGGCGGCCCCCTACTCCACCGTCACCGACTTCGCCAGGTTCCGGGGCTGATCCACCTCGTTCCCCCGCGCGGTCGCCAGCTCGCACGCGAACACCTGCAACGGCACCGTCGCCACCAGCGGCTGGAGCAGCGTCGGCGTCGCCGGGATGCGGATCAGGTGGTCGGCGTACGGCACGACCGCCTCGTCGCCCTCCTCCGCGATGACGATGGTCCGCGCGCCCCGGGCCCGGATCTCCTGGATGTTGGAGACGATCTTGTCGTGCAGGACGGACCGCCCGCGCGGGGACGGCACCACGACCACCACCGGCAGGTCCTGTTCGATCAGCGCGATCGGCCCGTGCTTCAGCTCGCCCGCCGCGAAGCCCTCGGCGTGCATGTAGGCGAGTTCCTTCAGCTTCAGCGCGCCCTCCAGGGCCACCGGGTAGCCGACGTGCCGCCCGAGGAACAGCACGGTGTTCTTGTCGGCGAGCGTGCGCGCCAGCTCCCGGACCGGCTCCATGGTCTCCAGGACCCGTTCCACCGCGCCGGAGATCCGCGACAGGTCCCGGATGACGGCGCGGATCTCGTCGCCCCACTTGGTGCCGCGCACCTGGCCCAGGTAGAGGGCCACCAGGTAGCACGCGACCAGCTGGGTCAGGAACGCCTTCGTCGAGGCGACCGCCACCTCCGGGCCGGCGTGCGTGTAGAGCACGGCGTCCGACTCGCGCGGGATCGTCGAGCCGTTGGTGTTGCAGATCGCCAGCACCCGGGAGCCCTGCTCGCGGGCGTGCCGCAGCGCCATCAGCGTGTCCATGGTCTCGCCGGACTGGGAGATGGCGATGACCAGGGTCCGCGGGTCCAGGATCGGGTCCCGGTAGCGGAACTCGCTGGCCAGCTCCACCTCGCACGGGATCCGCGTCCAGTGCTCGATGGCGTACTTGGCGATCAGCCCGGCGTGGAAGGCCGTGCCGCACGCCACGATGACGACCTTGTCGACCTCGCGCAGCACGCCCGGCGGGATCCGCACCTCGTCCAGCGTCAGCGAGCCGGACGCGTCGATGCGGCCCAGCAGCGTGTCGGCGACCGCCTTGGGCTGCTCGGCGATCTCCTTGAGCATGAAGTAGTCGTAGCCGCCCTTCTCGGCGGCCGAGGCGTCCCAGTCGACGCGGTAGGAGCGGACGTCCGCCGGGCTGCCGTCGAAGCCGGTCACCGTCACCGCGTCCCGGCGCAGCTCCACCACCTGGTCCTGGCCCAGCTCGATCGCCGACCGGGTGTGCGCGATGAACGCGGCGACGTCCGAGGCGAGGAAGGCCTCCCCCGCGCCGACGCCCACCACCAGCGGCGAGTTCCGCCGGGCGCCCACCACCACGTCGGGTTCGTCCGCGTGCACCGCGACCAGCGTGAACGCGCCCTCCAGCCGCCGGCACACCAGCCGCATCGCCTCCGCCAGGTCGGCGCAGGAGGAGAACTCCTCGGCGAGCAGGTGCGCCACGACCTCGGTGTCGGTCTCGGAGGCCAGCTCGTGGCCGCGCTCGGCCAGCTCGGCGCGCAGCAGGGCGAAGTTCTCGATGATGCCGTTGTGCACCACCGCCACCCGGCCCGCGTTGTCGATGTGCGGGTGGGCGTTGGCGTCGGTCGGGCCGCCGTGCGTGGCCCACCGGGTGTGCCCGATGGCCGTCGTGCCCGTCGGCAGCGGGCGCTCGGCGAGCTCCTTCTCCAGGTTCTCCAGCTTCCCGGCCTTCTTCGCCGTCGCCAGTCCGCCGTCCGCGAGCACGGCGACGCCCGCCGAGTCGTAGCCCCGGTACTCCAGCCGCTTCAGTCCGGCCGTCACCACTTCCAGGGCCGACTGCGACCCCACGTATCCCACGATTCCGCACATGGGCGGCAGCCTACGGTCCGATCCCCGTCCGAACCCCTCGTCGCGTGCCCGAAATCGGAAATTCCCACCGGGGTACGAAGCCGTCCCGCCGGACGCCGCCCGTACGGCCGGAAACCGGTCGCGTGACGCACCCCACCCGCCGATCCGTTCGCACGCCCGTAACAATGGACTGTGATCTCTCCGGTCTCCCCGATGCCCCGGAGCGCCCACCGGCAGCGGCCGGAGGCGACTCCCTACGTCGATCTCACCCGTGCCGAGTGGAGCGCGCTGCGCGACAAGACGCCGCTGCCGCTGACGGCGGAGGAGGTGGAGAAGCTGCGCGGCCTCGGCGACGTCATCGACCTCGACGAGGTGCGGGACATCTACCTGCCGCTGTCCCGGCTGCTCAACCTCTACGTCGAGGCCACCGACCGGCTCAGGGGCGCGCTGAACACCTTCCTCGGCGAGCAGGGGTCCCAGGCGGGCACGCCCTTCGTGATAGGCGTCGCGGGATCGGTCGCGGTCGGCAAGTCCACCGTCGCCCGCCTCCTGCAGGCCCTGCTCTCCCGCTGGCCCGAGCACCCGCGCGTGGAGCTGGTGACGACGGACGGCTTCCTGCTGCCCACCCGGGAGCTCCAGGCCCGCGGCCTGATGTCGCGGAAAGGTTTCCCCGAGTCCTACGACCGCCGGGCGCTCACCCGCTTCGTCGCCGACATCAAGGCCGGCAAGGAGGAGGTGACGGCCCCGGTCTACTCCCACCTGATCTACGACATCGTCCCCGGCGAGAAGCTCGTCGTGCGCCGCCCGGACATCCTGATCGTCGAGGGGCTCAACGTCCTGCAGCCCGCCCTGCCCGGCAAGGACGGCCGCACCCGGGTCGGCCTCGCCGACTACTTCGACTTCAGCGTGTACGTCGACGCCCGCCCCGAGGACATCGAGCGCTGGTACCTGAACCGTTTCCGCAAGCTGCGCGAGACCGCCTTCCAGGACCCGTCCTCGTACTTCCGCAAGTACACCCAGGTCTCCGAGGAGGAGGCCCTCGACTACGCCCGCACGACGTGGCGCACGATCAACAAGCCCAACCTGGTGGAGAACATCGCCCCCACCCGCGGCCGCGCCACCCTGATCCTGCGCAAGGGCCCGGACCACACGGTGCAGCGCCTGAGCCTGCGCAAACTGTGACCGCTACGCTGCCGCCATGCTGCATCTGCGCCTGATCGCGCCGCCCGAGAAGACCGGCGCCGTGGTCCGCCTGATCGAGGGCACGGTCGGCACCGCGCACCTCGTCGTGCTGCCGGGCGCCGCCCGCAGCCCCGCCGGGGACGTCGTGCTGTGCGACGTGGCCCGCGAGGCGGGCGACGAACTCATCGGCGAACTGCGGGAGCTGGACCTGGACAAGTGCGGGTCCATCGCCGTCGAGGGCATCGACCTGTCGCTGTCCGACCGGGCCGAGGAGGCCGAGCGGGAGGCGCCGGGCGAGAGCGCGGACGCGGTGCTGTGGGAGCAGCTGGAGGAGGCGACGCACGAGGAGTCGACCCTCTCCGTCACCTACGTCGCCTTCATCACGCTCGCCACGATGATCGCGGCCTGCGGCGTGGTCCTGGACAACGCGATCCTGATCGTCGGCGCGATGGCGGTGGGCCCGGAGTTCGGCCCGCTGGCCGGCATCTGCACGGCGATCGTGCAGCGGGCGCCCCGGCTGGCGCTGCGCTCGCTGGCCGCGCTGCTGGCGGGCTTCGCGGCGGCGATGGCGGTGACGGTCGGTTTCAGCCTCTTCATGGACGCGGTCGACCTGTTCAGCGAGGAGCAGCTGAAGGCCGACCGGCCCAACACCGGCTTCATCTACGCCCCGGACTGGTTCTCCTTCGTGGTGGCGGTCCTGGCCGGCACCGCCGGCACCCTGTCCCTGACCTCGGCCAAGTCCGGCGCCCTGGTCGGCGTCGCCATCTCCGTGACCACGGTCCCCGCCGCCGCCAACGCGGCCGTCGCCCTCGGCTACGGCGACACCGGGCAGACCTGGGGGTCGACGGAGCAGCTCCTGCTGAACCTGCTCGGCATCGTCCTGGCCGGCACCCTGACGCTGCTGGCCCAGAAGTGGTTCTGGGCCAGGCAGCACGACCGTATGGCGAGGTCCTAGCCGAGCGCCGACTTCACCGCGTCGGCCAGCCGGCCGGCCACCGACCGGGCCTGCTCCAGGTCCGCGGCCTCCACCATCACCCTCACCAGCGGCTCCGTCCCCGACGGCCGCAGCAGCACCCGCCCGGTGGAGCCCAGCTCCCGCTCGGCCTCGGCGACGGCGGCGGCCAGCTCCCCGCTCGTGCCGACCCGCGACTTGTCCACGTCCGGCACGTTGACCAGCACCTGCGGCAGCCGCTCCATCACGGACGCCAGCTCCCGCAGCGGACGGCCGCTGCCGGCGACCCGGGCGGCCAGCAGCAGCCCGGTCAGCGTGCCGTCCCCGGTCGTCGCGTGATCGAGGACGATCACGTGCCCGGACTGCTCGCCGCCGAGCGCGTAGCCGTTCTCCTTCATCTCCTCCAGGACGTAGCGGTCGCCGACCGCCGTCTGGACGAGCCGGATGCCCGCGCGCTCCATGGCGAGCTTGAAGCCCAGGTTGGACATGACGGTCGCCACCACGGTGTCGGAGCGCAGCTCGGAGCGCTCCCGCAGCGCCAGCGCGAGCACGGCCAGGATCTGGTCGCCGTCCACCTCCTCGCCGGTGTGGTCCACCGCCAGGCAGCGGTCGGCGTCGCCGTCGTGCGCGATGCCGAGGTCGGCGCCGTGCTCGACGACCGCCGCCTTCAGCTTCTCCAGGTGCGTGGAGCCGCAGCCGTCGTTGATGTTGAGCCCGTCCGGCTCGGCGCCGATGGTGACGACCTCGGCCCCGGCCCGCGTGAACGCCTCCGGCGAGACCGCGGAGGCCGCGCCGTGCGCCTCGTCGAGGACGATCCTCAGCCCGTCGAGCCGGTTCGGGAGGACGCCCAGCAGGTGCGCGACGTACCGCTCGGCCCCCTCCTCGTACTCCCGCACCCGGCCCACGCCCGCGCCCGTGGGCCGCTCCCACGGCTCGCCGCGGCGGTGCTCGTCGTAGACGGCCTCGATGCGGTCCTCCAGCTCGTCGGCGAGCTTGTGGCCGCCGCGGGCGAAGAACTTGATGCCGTTGTCGGGCATGGCGTTGTGGCTCGCGGAGAGCATCACGCCGAGGTCGGCGCCGAGCGCGCCGGTCAGGTACGCCACCGCGGGCGTCGGCAGCACGCCGACCCGCAGCACGTCCACGCCGGCGCTGGCCAGGCCCGCGACGACGGCGGCCTCCAGGAACTCCCCGGACGCTCGCGGGTCACGCCCGACCACCGCGGTCGGCCGGTGTCCTTCGAACGTGCCCGCCTCGGCCAGCACGTGCGCCGCGGCGACGGAGAGGCCGAGGGCCATCTCGGCCGTCAGGTCCGCGTTGGCGACACCGCGCACGCCGTCCGTGCCGAAGAGTCGTCCCACTTGTCCTCCTGAGGAAGCGTCAGTTGCGGAAGCGGTGCCGGTGCGGCCCGCGCACGCTGCTTCCGCGTCCCGGACGCGCGATGACACGCGACGCCCGGCGTCAGATCACACAAGCACACCAGCCTTTGAGCGCCTTGTGTCGTTATACGCCCACGCCGATGAGAAAACGAACGCCCCGACGGCACAGTGGCGTGCCGCCGGGGCGTTCGGAGTACGAGCAGGCAGCTGCGCTTAGCGCTTGCTGTACTGCGGGGCCTTGCGGGCCTTCTTCAGACCGGCCTTCTTCCGCTCGACCGCGCGGGCGTCGCGGCGCAGGAAGCCGGCCTTCTTCAGCGGGCCGCGGTTGTTGTCGACGTCGGCCTCGTTCAGCGCACGGGCGACACCGAGACGGAGCGCACCGGCCTGACCGGAGACACCGCCGCCGGAGATGCGGGCGATGACGTCGTAACGGCCCTCGAGCTCGAGCACCTTGAAGGGCTCGTTCACTTCCTGCTGGTGCACCTTGTTCGGGAAGTAGTCCTCGAGGGTGCGACCGTTGATCTTCCACTTGCCGGTGCCCGGAACGATCCGGACCCGGGCGATGGCCTCCTTGCGGCGGCCCAGGCCGGCGGCCGGCTGGGGCTCGCCGAAGCGGGAGGCGAGGGACTCCGAGGTGTACTCGCCCTCGACGGGCACCTCGGACTCGGTGGTGTAGCTGTCGATGTCAAGCTCTTCGAGCGGCTGCTCGGCAGTGGTCTCGGCCACGATTCTCCTCAGATTCTCTTCAGTCTTAGGGGGTGGCCGGACTTACTGCGCGACCTGGGTGATCTCGTACGGCTGCGGCTGCTGCGCGCCGTGCGGGTGCTGGTCACCCTTGTAGACCTTCAGCTTCGAGAGCATCTGACGGCCCAGGGAGTTCTTGGGCAGCATGCCCTTGACGGCCTTCTCGATGGCCTTCTCGGGGTTCTTGTCGAGCAGGTCGTCGTAGCGGACGGAGCGCAGACCGCCCGGGTAGCCGGAGTGCCGGTACGCCAGCTTCTGGGTCCGCTTGTTGCCGGACAGGTGCACCTTGTCGGCGTTGATGATGATGACGAAGTCACCAGCGTCGACGTGCGGCGCGTAGATCGGCTTGTGCTTGCCCCGCAGAAGGGTGGCGGCAGTGCTGGCGAGACGGCCCAGGACGACGTCCTGAGCGTCGATGACGTGCCACTGGCGCGTCACATCGCCGGGCTTGGGGCTGTACGTACGCACGGTTCGTAGCCTTCGCTTCGAGTGAATGGTCCTAGACAAGGTCACCGAAACGATCACGACAGCCTAGACCGCACAGCGGTGACGCAAACCGCGTGCTGGTCGCTGGTCATCGGCCCGGTGGACCGGTGTAAGGGCCCGTCCCGTGAGAATGAGCAAGCCAATACACAACGAAAAAGCAGAATACCGGGGTCCCCGGTGGGGGTCAAAACGAGGGATCGCCGCCCACCCGCGCCGTGGCGGCCCCGCCCTCCGGCGCGGCGCCGCGGACACCGGCCCCGCGGACCGGCCGGCGGCGCGCGCAGTGCCGGGCGACCGTCCCCGCGAGGACGCACAGCGTGACGGCGTCCTTGAAGGCCCGGCGCCGCCCCGACTCCAGATAGGGCCAGGTCAGCCCCGGCAGCTGCGGCACCAGGGCGAGCCAGAACCAGGGCCGCCGGGCCGCCGAGCCCCGGTGCGGCAGTCCGGCGAGCAGCAGCGGCAGCACCACCAGCAGATAGTGGTTGTACGACGGGCGCGAGACGAGGAACGCCGACAGCATCAGGCAGACCGCCGTCTCCACCAGCCGCAGCGGGCCGGCGTCGGCCCGGCGCCAGCGCCGGTACGCGCACAGCACGCCGCCCGCCGCCGCGAGCAGCGCGACCGCCCCGGACAGCGCCCCCGGCACCCCCAGCCGCGGCAGCACCGCCGCCGGGGAGATCTCGTAGAGCCGTACGAAGTCGTCGTCGCCGTTCAGCAGGAACGGCAGGGTGCGGGTGAAGAAGCCCGCCGGGTCCGGCAGCAGCAGCGCCGCCCCGGCCGAGGCGAGGACCGGCACCAGCAGCATCGCCCCCAGCGCCCGCCAGCGGCGCGCGAACAGGAACAGCAGCGCCAGCGGGGCGAGCAGCGGCTTGAGCGCCACGGCGGCGCCGACGACCAGGCCGGCCGCCGTCCACCGGCCCCGGACCGCCAGCAGCAGGCACAGCGGCAGCGCCACCACCGCCGTCACCGTCCAGTTGCCGAGCATCACCAGATGCCCGAACGGCGCGCAGCCCGCCGCCAGGCCGATCAGGCCGAGGGCGGCGAAGCGGCTGCCCGGCGGCACGCCGTGCACGCGCAGCGCCAGCGCCCAGCCCAGCGCGAGGCCGCCGGTCACGGCCGGCGGCACCAGCAGCCGCAGCGCCTCCGGCGGCAGCAGCGCCTGCGGGGCCGCGGCCAGCACCGCGCTCGGCAGATACAGGAAGTGCGGGTCGTCGTACGGGGCGCCCCCGGCCAGCCAGGTCCGCGCGGCCCGGACGACGATCGCGTTGTCCATGCCGCCGTGCGCGGTCCGGCGCACCGTACGCGCGGCCGAAGCGGCCAGCACCGCGGCGAGCGCCGCCCACAGGTGCCGGCCGGCCGGCCGCACCAACCACCCGAAGATGTCGCTTTTGACCTTTTCCACTGGAGGAACGCTAGGCGTCCCGGGGCCCGCAGGAGCGGACCAGCGCGCCGCCCGCCCCGTCTAAGATGCGCCCCATGAGCTTTGGGCAGGGGGGACCTTCATCCCAGTGGGATCCCTGGAAACCGCACTCTCAGCAGCCCTGGAACAGCGACGACAGCCAGAGCCCGGACTGGGCCGCGCTCGCTGAGGCGTCGGAGGCCCGCAACAAGCGGCGCCGACTGCTGTTCATCGGCGGCGGCGCGCTGGCCACCGTGGCCGTAGGAGCCGCCGTCGCCGTGGCCGTGGTGTCCGCGAGCGACTCCGGCGGGGCGTCGGACGCGGCCTCCCGGCTGCCCTCGGCCGCCGACATCCCGAGCGCGACGGACAAGGCGCCGTCGTTCGCCCCGACGAGCGCCCCGCCGCCGCTGGACCCGAAGGACTTCGTCGCCAGCGCGAAGAAGGACACGGCCCCCCTCGCCCCGGACGTCCTCTTCCCGGGCACGCAGCTCACCATGGGCGAGACCGTGTACAAGAAGGGCCCGACGGCCGACACGGAGAACTGCGCGTCGGCGGCCCGCAACACCCTGCCGAAGGTCCTCGCCGACAACGGCTGCACCCGTCTGATGCGCGTCACCTACACCAGGGACGGCGTCGCGGTGACGGTCGGCGTGGCCGTCTTCGACACCGAGGCCCGGGCGGCCCGGGCCAAGGGCCAGGCCGACGCCAAGAGCATCGTCAAGGCCCTGTCCGGCGGCGGCGTGCGGGACTTCTGCAACGGCGCCGTCTGCCGCTCGACGACCAACTCCTACGGCCGCTACGCCTACTTCACGCTCGCCGGCTTCACCAGCGGCAAGGACGTGACCACCAAGGACACGGCGGTGTTCGCCACCGGCGACGACCTGGCCGAGTTCACGTTCCGGCAGATCCGCCGCCGGGGCGAGGCCCAGGCGTCGGCGGCGGCGCACGGATAGCCCGCCGCGGGGCCGCCGCGCCCGGGGGTCACAGCCGCTTGGCGCTGCGCAGCGTCTTCGCGTAGTAGCCGTTGCCGTCCAGCCGGGAGACGCCGCCCACGTCGCCGATGGTCGGGCCGTTGACCTCCTCCCGGCTGGAGACGAAGATCAGGTGGCCCTCGGTGTCGTAGCCGAGGACCATGCCCACGTGGTCCAGCCGCTCCTTGGTGCGCGTGTCGAGCTTGAAGAAGACCAGGTCGCCCGGCTGGAGCTGGTCGATGGCGGACGGCCGGTCGTCCGCCGAGACGCCGGTCAGCGGCAGGACGTCGACGCCCTCCTTCGAGCGGGCCATGCCGTTGGCGGTGCGCGGCAGGCCGTCGCCGGAGGCGTCCGAGGACATCAGCGGGTAGCGCGCGCGGTAGCCGAGCACCATGCGGATGAAGCCCGAGCAGTCCAGGGACTTGGCGCGCATGCTCTCCGGCGTCCCCACGGTGCCGTCCCGGAAGGGGTACGCGAGGCCGAGGTAGTCGTAGAAGTCGGACTGCTCCAGGCGCAGGTCGCCGCCCTCGGCGCCGGTGGTGTTCAGCGGCCCGAAGTTGGCGTCGCCGGCGTAGACGACGCCCTGCTCGTCCTTCTTGTCGGGGGCGCCCGCCACGTACTGGAAGGCGAAGGCGAACAGGTCGTCCTCCTTGCTGTCCTTGTGCTCGGCGTACCAGTCCGTGAACCACTTCTCCTTCTCCGCCCCCTTTTTCCAGGGCTCGGGCAGGAGCCGCACCCAGTCGGTGGTGGAGACCTTGGAGGAGGTGGAGGCCGGCTCCTCGAAGGTGCGGGCCGGCCCGGTCAGGGTCGCGGTGCGGGCCCCGTCGGTGAACACGGCCTTGATCTGGCCGTCGGCCCCGCGCAGCACCGAGCGGGCGGGGTTCTCCAGCCGGGACCAGCTCACCTCGCCCTTGTCGTCGGACCCGCCGCCGGAGCCGCGGTTGCCGTTCAGGACGCCGACGTTGCGCACCTCCGTGACACCGGGCGCCTCCTGGGCGCGCAGTTCCATGGTGAGGTAGCCGGAGGTCCCGACCAGCGCCAGCACCACCAGGCCCGAGACGACGGGCCGCGACTTCCTCTTCCCTGCCATCGGTTACTCCTCGGTTCTTCTCGGCTGCCTTCTCGGGCGGCTTCTCAGACGGTGGGCATGACGCCGAGCAGCAGGCCGGCGGCGACGACGATGTAGGCCATGAGCGAGACCGTGCCCGTGGCCAGCAGGGTCGCGCCCTTGGGCTGGCGCACCATCTGGTAGGCGATCAGGCCGGGCACGATGAACCCGAGGGTCTGGTTGCCGTACAGCAGCGGGAACTCGATCGAGAGCAGGATCATCACCGTGGCCTGGAGCAGCACGCCCAGCAGCACCACCGCGGCGAACAGCCGCTTGCCGTACAGGATCACCAGCCGCTGCATGACCTTGGTGCCCGCGTAGGTCAGGGCGGTGACGCCCACCACCATGGCCGCGCGCTGGAGGTCCTCGATCAGGGTGAGGGCGAGCCAGCCCGGCGTGATCATTCCGCCCGGGGACAGATTGGTGGTCAGGTAGCACAGCAGCGAGAAGAACAGTCCTATGGCGATGCCCAGGGCGGCCATCTCGGGGGTCAGGGCGGCGGTGGTCAACGGGGTCTCCGGGCGGGTGTACGGCGGGTGGGCGAGGCGGTCGGCCCGCGGGGTCAGGCGCGCGGGGGCGGTCCGCCGCCCTCGGTGGTCGGGTGCCGGGGCCCGGCGAAGGGGCCGTCGTGCGGCTCGTCGTGGTACGGCGGGTCCTGCCGGCCGGGGGCGTACGGCTGCGGCGGCGCGTACGGCTGCGCCTGCGCGGACGGCGGCGCGTCGGCGTACTGCTGGTACCGGTCCTGCTGCTGGCCGTACTGCTGGTACCGGTCCTGCTGCTGCCCGTACTGCTGGTACTGGTCCTGCGGCTGGTACTGGCCCTGCTGGTACTGCCGGCCCTGCTGCTGTTGCTGGTACTGGTCCTGCTGGTACTGCCGGTGCTGGTCCGGCTGCCCGTACCGCTGGTGCGGGCCGGCCGCCCGGGCGGGGGCGCCGATCACCGGGATCTCCTGGGTCTGCGACGCCTGGTAGCGCTCCTCGTACGCCACCGGGTACGAGGCGAACGGGTCCAGACGCGGCGGCTGGGCCGGCGCCGCGGCGGCCGGGCCGGGTGCCGGCTGCCCGGCGCCGCTCTCGTCCGCGGGGAGTTCGGCCAGGTACTCCAGGAGTTCCTCGCCCTGGCCGTGGATGTTGCCGATGGCGACCAGGGAGGACCCGTCGGCCATCCGGCCGAGCAGGGCGGGCATGAACTCCTCCGCCGGGCGCCGCTCGCCGCCCAGGTCGACCGCTCGGTCCCGCCACTGGGCGGGGATGGCGTCGATGGCGCTCTTCGAGGGGTGCCCGATGACGAAGACGTTGTCCGGCTTCAGGTCGGGGACGATCTCGCCCATCTGCCCGTTGCGCTCGACGCGGTCCGGACGGCAGTTGATCACGACGTTCAGCGGGCGGCTGATGGCCCCGAGGTCGAGCAGCTGGTTGATGTTCATCAGCGTCGACTCGGGGTCGTTGGCCGCGAAGACGTTGGCGAAGGCCAGCCGCTTGCCCTCCTCGGTGACATAGCGCTCCACGGACAGCACGCCGGGGTCCGGCGGCGCGTCGTACATGCCCTGCAGCGCGACCTTCCGCTCCACGCCGAGCAGCTCGGCGACGACCAGGGCGATCGCGACGTTCTCCTTGAAGGTGAACCAGCTGAAGCCGCGCAGCTCCTCGTCGGTGACCGTCTCCGGGTCGGCGTAGACCAGCCGGCAGTTACGGGCGTCCGCCTCCTCCTGGAGGATGTGGAAGCGCTCCTTCTCGGCGGTGACGCAGATGCCGTTCTCGGGCATCGAGCGGCACAGCGAGCGGGCCACGTCGTCCAGGGTGGGGCCCATCTCGGCGAGGTGGTCCTCGCGGACGTTGCACAGCACGCCGATCGTCGAGCGGATCAGCTTGCTCTGGTTGACCTCCTGCAGGGCCGGCATGACGGCCATGCACTCGATCACCAGGGCGTCGGGCCGGTAGGTGGCCGCGCGCCGGACGATGCCGATCTGCTCCACCACGTTGGCGATGCCGAACTTGCGGTAGACCGGCTCCTCGGTGGCGTCCGGGTGGATGAACCGCGCCGCCGTCCCGGTCGTCTTGGCCACGGTCACCAGGTCGCCGCCGCGCAGCGCGCCCGCGCACAGCCGGGTGATGGAGGACTTGCCGCGGATGCCGTTGACCAGCACCCGCGAGGGGATGGAGTGCAGCGCGGCGTAGTGCCGGCGCTGCTCGACGATGCCCGCGACGAGCAGGAACACACTGCCGGTCAGCAGGACGAAGTACAGGTAGAGCACGGCTCAGGTCACCTTCCTCCGGCGCCGAGCCGGGACTCGGCGGGCCGGCGCGGCTGGTTCTGCCGGCGGGCCTGCAACTGCTGCCGGATCAGTTCGAGGCTGCGCACGACGGCGCCGACCTCGTCCTGGTAGCGGGGGTACAGCACGGTCTTGAGGTCTCCGTCCGCGAGCTTCTCGGCACTGGCCGCCAGGGCCCGCAGCGGCCGGGCGACGACCAGGTGGATCCAGCCCAGGCAGACCACGATCGCGGCGAGGCCGAGCAGGCCGGCGAGCACGCTGCGGTCCTCGCGTTCGTACGGGGTGATCTGGAAGTGCTTGGCGTTCTGCCAGCTGACGACGGTCCAGCCGATGTCGGAGGCGACGCCGCCGCCGGAGAAGGGAGCCGCGGCGGCCACGGTGACGCTGCCGCCGTCCCGGATGAGCAGGCCGTTCTCGACGGGCCCGGCGCCCACCCGCACGTTGCCCGCGCGGACCAGGTGGGGCAGCGCGTCGTCGGGCAGTTCCTCGAAGGCGAGGAAGCCGTCGCTGCCGGCCAGGGTCCGCGCGTCGGCGTCGACCACCCGGACCTCGCCGAGGCCGGGCCGCTTCAGCAGCGAGTTGAGGAACTCCACCCGCACCTCGCCGACGAGGGTGACGCCCCGGTGCTCCGGGACGGGCGCGGCGGCCTGGACCACCGGCTTCCTCTCGCCCTCGCCGGACACCCGGACCAGCGGCTCGTCGGCGTCGCGGTCCCAGGCGTGGGGGTCCTCCCCGGCCCGGGCGACGACCTCGCCGTCCTCGTCGACGACGTACAGCGCCTGGTAGCGGGTGTGCTCGCGCAGCGCGTCCGCCAGCAGGGCGGTGCTGGCGCCGGGGTCGTCGGGGTCGATCAGGCGGGAGGTGGAGACCAGGTCGGCCTGCGCCTCGTTCAGCGCCCGGCGGACCCGGTCGGCGACCAGGTCGGTGCGGTCGCGCTGGTCGTTGACCATGGTGGCCGGCACGCTGACCGAGTCGTCGGTGCGGTTCAGCAGCCAGCCGACGGGCACGCACCACAGCAGCAGCAGGACGGCGGTCACCGCGAGCGGCACCCGCAGCCCGAACCGCATCCGGCCGCTCGGTCCGGCGGCGGGCTCGTGGCCCGGGCCGCCCAGCTGGCCGCGCAGCCGCTCCAGGGCCGAGCCGATGCGGGCGGCCTCGCCCGAGCGGGGCACGGCGACGGGCCGGGTCAGGTCGCCGCGGGCGAGCCGGCGGGACTCCAGGAACAGCCGCAGCAGCGGGCGCTGCACGCTCATCCACAGCAGGGCCACGGCGAGCAGGCCGAGCACGACCAGGGCCCCGGCCGCGATCAGCCCGTACAGCTCCCGGTCCGGCCCGACGGTGCCCTGCTGCTGGACCACCGGCAGCATGGCCACGACCGTGAGTCCGAGGCCGGCGGCGACGCT
Organism: Streptomyces sp. NPDC051041; assembly: GCF_044456065.1. Lineage (NCBI taxonomy): Bacteria > Bacillati > Actinomycetota > Actinomycetes > Kitasatosporales > Streptomycetaceae > Streptomyces > Streptomyces sp. NPDC051041. The sequence goes on along the minus strand of NZ_JBITFM010000002.1, from coordinate 202,644 downwards.
CTTCTTCTCCTCGGGGTCGGAGGAGGCCAGGGAGGCGTACCCGGCCGTGGTGATCCGGCCGTTGTAGTCGTCGCCCAGCAGGGTTCCGCTGACGCCGGGGTAGCCGCGGGAGCCGGGCTCCCTGGCGCTGACGGGGTGCTGCTCGGTCCGTTCGGCCGCCTGGTCGGACAGGCGGGACATCTGCTTCTCGAGGAAGACGAGTTCCTCGCGCTGCTTGTCCGAGTTCAGCGCCTCGGACTCCTCGAAGCCGGCCGTGGCCAGGACCTCGCCGTCCCGGGCCACGACCGCCATGGTGCGGAACGGGCCCAGGTTGATGGCGGGGACGGCGAGGCTGTTGGAGGCGATCAGCAGCTGCTGCGGCCGGTCCTTCCAGTCGAGGACGACCATCGTCATCAGCCGGACGTCGCCGGTCTCCAGCCGCACCATGCGCGGGAGCAGCGCCTGCTCGCCGGTGAGGACCTCCTCGTCCAGCCAGGCGAGCGGGATCCTCTCGCCACGCGCGGCGAGCACGTCCCCGCTCTCCAGGTCCAGGATCGTGGTGCCGGTCCACTTCTGGTAGGTCTTGCCCAGGTCGGACAGGACGCGCTCCGGCTCGGCCGGCGCGCCCGCGTTCAGCGCGGCGGCGGTGCGGCGCAGGTCGGTGATCCGTTCGTCGATCGAGGCGCGCAGGGCGATGGCGCCGTCCTCGGCGAAGTGCCGCTGGGAGGAGAGCACCGCCTCCGGGACGACGGGCTCGCCGCCGGGGCCGAGCACCTTCGCCGTCAGACCGGCCAGGGCGAGGATCAGCACGCACAGCACCGCGATCGGCGGGCGGATGCCCCCCAGGAGCGGCATGTCCGCCCGCTTGCGGCTGCGCCGCCGTCCGTGCCCGGGATGCGCGGCAGGGCTCGATGTCACGGGTGTTCTTCCTTGGTCGCTTCGAAAGGCTCAGCGTCCGCAGGAAGCACCGCTGCCGCGGCCGTGTGACGCCGTCACTTGAAAGACTGATGAATGACGCCAGGGTTGTATCCCCGGCGCACGGGAGGGACTGTGGCCCCGGTCACCTCCGCGCGGGGACGGCCGTGCCGGTCACGGCTCCAGCGACAGCGGCCGCAGCCCGTCGCCGCCGGGGGCGCCCCGGTTGTAGAGGAAGCCGCGGGTGCGGTCGGCGGCCAGCCGGTAGCGGGCGAGCCGCTCCTCGGACAGGCCGTCCGGGTGGTCGAGCTGGTGCTGGACGTCCACCAGCCGGTGGTCCTCGACCACGCCCCGGGGCAGCCGCTCGCCGGGCTCGGTCTCCGGCGGGATGTCCACCAGCGTGGTGCGGTAGCGGGCGGTGACGTCCCAGCCGTCGGCCGCCTCGCGGAACTCGAACCAGCCGATGGTCCCCTCCTCCGTGACGCCCTGGGGCGAGGAGTGCCGGGCGACCTGGTTGCCGAGGCTGTAGGCGACCCAGGTGCCGTTCACCTTCTGGATGGGCTGGACCACGTGGGCGTGGTGCCCGAGCACGAGGTCGATGCCGGTTTCCTCGGTGAGCCACTGCGCCAGCCGCAGCTGCGCGACGCCCGGCTCGTTGTAGTACTCCGCGCCCCAGTGGATGGAGAGGATGACCACCTCGGCGCCCTCGTCCCGGGCCCGGGCCTCGGCCCGCTTGATGGCCGAGGCGTCCGTCCCGTTGAACGCCCAGCGCTGCTTCTCGGGCACCGGGTGGACGAAGGACTCCCACGAGTAGGAGAGATGGGCCACCTTGACGCCGTTGACGTCCCGGATGTTGATCTGTTCTGCTTCCTCGGGCGTGCGCGCCGAGCCGGTGTGCCCGAGGCCCGCCTCGTCCATGGCGTCCAGCGTGCGCTTCACGGCCTTGAAACCGTGGTCGAAGGTGTGGTTGGAGGCCGTCGAGCAGGTGTCGTAGCCCACGTCCTTCAGCGCCGTCAGAACCTGCGGTGGCACCAGGAACTCCGGGTACCCCTGGAAGGGGCCCTCGGGCTTCCCGACGGGAGTCTCCATGTGACAGATCGCCAGGTCCGCCTTGCCGATGACCGGCTTCACCCCGGCGAGCAGCGGCCCGAAGTCGAGCCCGGCCTCTCCCTTGCCGGTCTTCTCGGCGTCCTCGGCCGCCTGCTCGACCAGCTCGGGGTGGAGGAGCACGTCCCCGGCCGCGGCCACGGTGAAGGACCGGCCGCCCGGTCCGGCCTGCGGCTGCACCGCTTCCGAACCGCACGAGACGGTCAGAGCGGCGGCCACCCCCAGAACCGCCGGCATACCACCCATACGGAGAGACTTACGGAATGTCACCGAGCCATGCTCACATGCGTCACACAACTGACTCTGACTTTTCCATTACAAGGCGGTCACGTTTCATTCGCGTTCTCGCTCAGGCGGGTTTGGCGCTGGCTCTGTTCGGTTGCCAGTCGGGAACGCACCAGGAGCCGGAGAGGCCGGCGCCCTCGGCCCGGGAACTGGTCGATCTGCGCAGCCGCGTCCTCGGGTACACGGCCACGTTCCAGGAGGACGGCCCCTACACCGCGCCCGACGACGACGGGCGCGAGCGGCTGGCCCGGGGCGTCGGCCGCCTGCTGGAGGGCGACTTCCGCCGGGCCGAGGAGCTGCTCGCCCCGCTCGGCCTGGGCGTCACCCGGCTCACCGACACCGCCTCCGGCCGCCGCTACGACGAGGTCGCGGCCACCGGGCCGGGCGACAGCGCCCACTGGGGCCGGCTCTACCTGAACGCGGACGCGGACGTCCGCTGGAGCGCCCAGGTGCCGCACCCCCGGTCCGACCGGAACACCGAGGACCTCGGCGTGCGGCTGCTGGAGGACGCCCCGGGCGGCGCCCTGGTGCTGGCCGGCGCCCACCGCCGGGCCGGCGACGACGGCGCCGCCGACGTCGCCCACCGGGAGGACAGCGCGTTCCACACCGTCGTGGCGGAACTGCAGCGGCGCGGGGTGCCCGGCATCCAGCTGCACGGCTTCGACGACTCCTCCGACCGCCGGCCCTACGACGCCGTGGTCTCCACCGGCGCCGCGCAGAGCGCGCCCGGCGAGGTCGTCGCCCTGGCCGACCGCATGGAGGCCGACGGACTGCGGGTCTGCCGGGGCTGGTCGGACCGCTGTCCCCTGGAGGGCCGGAGCAACGTCCAGGGGCGTGCGGCCCAGCGGCAGCACGCGACCTTCGTCCACCTGGAACTCGCCCCGCACGCCCGCGGCGACGGACGCGACGCCGACGAGGCCGCGGACGCGATCACCGGACTGCTCTCCGCGTGGGCGCACGACTGACCGGCGCGGCGCACCGGCCCCGTTCCGCCGGACGGCTCGGCGGCACCCGGCCCGGGCGGCTCAGCAGCACCTGGCCCCGGGCAGCGACCGCTTGTTCCGGGCCTGCCGGCTCCGCTCCGCCAGCAGCTCGTCCGCCGGATAGCCGACCTCCTCCAGCGTCAGCCCGTGCGGCCGCACCACGTGCACGGCCGAGTCCCGTACGCCGGCCGCCAGCACCTTCCCCGGCCAGTCCGGCGGGCGGTGCCCGTCCCCCACGAACAGCAGCGCCCCGATCAGCGAGCGCACCATGTTGTGGCAGAAGGCGTCGGCCCGCACGGTCGCGGTGACGATCCCGTCGTCCCCGCGCACCAGGCTCAGCTCCTGGAGGGTCCGGATGGTCGTGGCCCCCTCCCGCTTCTTGCAGTAGGCGGCGAAGTCGTGCTCCCCGAGCAGCCGTTGCGCGGCCTCGTTCATCGCGTCGACGTCGAGCGGCCAGTCGTGCCACAGCACGTGGTTGCGCAGCAGCGGGTCGACCCCGCCGGGATTGTCGGTGACCCGGTAGGCGTAGCGCCGCCAGATCGCCGAGAAGCGGGCGTCGAAGCCGGGCGGCGCCTCCCTGAGGGCCCACACCCGCACGTCCTTCGGCAGCCGGCCGGCGAGCCGCTTGAGCAGCTTCCGGCTGTGCTCGGCCCACACCTCGCGCGGCAGGTCGACGTGCGCCACCTGCCCGCGCGCGTGCACGCCGGCGTCGGTCCGCCCGGCCACGGTCAGCTCGTAGGTCGTGCCCCCGGACCGGGTGACGGTCCGCAGCGCGTCCTCGATCTCGCCCTGCACGGTCCGCCGGCCGCCGGCCTGCCTGGCCCAGCCGTGGAAGTCGGTGCCGTCGTAGGACAGGTCGAGGCGGATGCGGACGTGTCCGGGCTGTACTTCGTCGCTCACCCTCAGATCCTCTCAGGTACGCGAAAGCGGGCCCGCCCCGAAGGACGGACCCGCTTCAGCGCTTCGGCAGTGCCTCAGGCGTCCTTGGACTCCTCGTCCTTGGACTCCTCATCCTTGGACTCCTCCGCCGGGGTCTCCTCGGCCTTGGCGTCCTCGGCCTCGGTCCCCTCGGCCTTGGTCTCCTCGGCCTTGGCCTCGTCGGCCTCCTTGACCGCGCGCTTGGTCGCGGCCTCGGCCTCGCCGACCGCCGTCTGCTGCACCGTCAGCGCCTCGACCAGCTCGATGACCGCCATGGGCGCGTTGTCGCCGCGACGGTTACCGATCTTGGTGATGCGGGTGTAGCCACCCGGACGGTTCTCGTAGCGCGGGCCGATCTCGGTGAAGAGCGTGTGGACGATGCTCTTGTCCGTGATGACCTGGAGCACCTGGCGGCGGTTGTGAAGGTCGCCCTTCTTCGCCTTGGTGATCAGACGCTCGGCGTACGGGCGCAGGCGGCGGGCCTTCGCCTCGGTGGTGGTGATCTTGCCGTGCTCGAAGAGCGACTTCGCGAGGTTCGCGAGGAGCAGCTTCTCGTGCGCGGCGCTGCCGCCCAGGCGGGCACCCTTGGTGGGCTTCGGCATGATTCTTCTCCTGTGTGTCTGCCCCGGCCGTATCAGGTACCGGAGTCAGTATCCGAGCAGGCGGTTGCCTGTCGGAGATCCGGACGACGCCCCGAAGGGGCCGGTCCGGAAGGGGCGCGGGGCTGCATTCGATATGCGGCTCCGCCGCGCGGGCGCGACGAGCCGCGGCGCACCCGCGCCCGAGTACGGGCCGGAAGGCCCGGGCTCTCAGTACTGCTCGGTCTCCACGAACCCGGCGTCCGCGTCGTCGTCGGCGCCGAACGCGTCCGCCGCGGCGGTCGGGTCGAATCCGGGCGGGCTGTCCTTGAGCGCCAGGCCCATGCCGGCCAGCTTCGCCTTGACCTCGTCGATCGACTTCGCACCGAAGTTGCGGATGTCGAGCAGGTCGGCCTCGGAGCGCGCCACGAGCTCGCCCACGGAGTGGATGCCCTCGCGCTTGAGGCAGTTGTAGGAGCGGACCGTGAGCTCCAGCTCCTCGATCGGCAGCGCCAGGTCGGCGGCCAGGGCGGCGTCCGTCGGGGACGGGCCCATGTCGATGCCCTCGGCGTCGATGTTCAGCTCGCGGGCGAGACCGAACAGCTCGACCAGGGTCTTGCCGGCCGAGGCCATCGCGTCGCGCGGACGCATGGCCTGCTTGGTCTCGACGTCGACGATCAGCTTGTCGAAGTCGGTGCGCTGCTCGACACGGGTCGCCTCGACCTTGTAGGTGACCTTGAGCACCGGCGAGTAGATCGAGTCGACCGGGATGCGCCCGATCTCCTGACCCACCTGCTTGTTCTGCACGGCGGAGACGTAGCCGCGACCGCGCTCGACGGTCAGCTCCATCTCCAGCTTGCCCTTGCCGTTGAGCGTGGCGAGGACGAGGTCGGGGTTGTGCACCTCGACACCGGCCGGCGGCGCGATGTCGGCGGCGGTGACCAGACCCGGGCCCTGCTTGCGCAGGTACATCACGACCGGCTCGTCGTGCTCCGAGGAGACGACCAGCTGCTTGATGTTGAGGATCAGGTCGGTGACGTCCTCCTTGACGCCCGGCACGGTGGTGAACTCGTGCAGCACGCCGTCGATGCGGATGCTCGTGACGGCGGCACCGGGGATCGACGACAGGAGGGTGCGGCGGAGGGAGTTGCCGAGGGTGTAGCCGAAGCCCGGCTCCAGCGGCTCGATCACGAACCGGGAGCGGAACTCGTCGACGACCTCTTCGGTCAACGAGGGACGCTGAGCGATCAGCATGTGTGGATCAGATCCTTCAGTTGGGGGCGCCCGCTATATGACGCCCGACCCTGAGAGCCGCACCCGGGAAGGTGCGGGTACTGCAAGGGTACGGGCGGCACGACCCGTGGGGACCGTGCCGCCCGGACATCCCGCGGCGAAGAGCCGTGCGTCAGACGCGGCGGCGCTTCGGCGGACGGCAGCCGTTGTGCGGGGTCGGCGTGACGTCCTGGATCGAGCCGACCTCCAGGCCGGTGGCCTGCAGGGAGCGGATCGCGGTCTCACGACCGGAACCCGGGCCCTTCACGAACACGTCGACCTTGCGCATGCCGTGCTCCTGGGCGCGGCGGGCGGCCGACTCGGCGGCCATCTGCGCGGCGAACGGCGTGGACTTCCGCGAGCCCTTGAAGCCGACGTGGCCGGCGGAGGCCCAGGAGATCACGTTGCCGGACGGGTCCGTGATCGAAACGATGGTGTTGTTGAACGTGCTCTTGATGTGCGCGTGGCCGTGAGCGACGTTCTTCTTTTCCTTGCGGCGCACCTTCTTGGCAGCGCCCTGACGTCCCTTGGGGGGCATCTACTAACTCCTCGGGAGGTGGTCGGTCCTACAGCGAAGACCGTGGACAGGTGTCCGCTGCGGACTACTTCTTGCCCGGCTTCTTCTTGCCGGCGATGGCGCGACGCGGGCCCTTGCGGGTGCGGGCGTTGGTGCTGGTGCGCTGGCCGCGGACGGGCAGACCACGGCGGTGCCGCAGACCCTGGTACGAGCCGATCTCGACCTTGCGGCGGATGTCGGCCTGGATCTCGCGACGGAGGTCACCCTCGGTCTTGATGTTGTTGTCGACGTACTCGCGGATCGCGACCAGCTGCTCCTCGGAGAGGTCACGGACGCGAGTGTTCGGGTCCACGCCGGTCGCGGCCAGCGTCTGCTTCGAAAGGGTCCGGCCGATGCCGAACACATACGTAAGGGCGACCTCCACGCGCTTTTCGCGCGGGATGTCAACACCGGAAACGCGTGCCATTCAATGGCTCCAGTTTGATCTTCGGAGGTCTTCCGCAGAACCGGTTCCCGACCGCCGTATCAGGTACGGACCGGGTCCCCGGCCTCCGACCGGGGGTGTCAGACGGCTGGCCGTCTGGGCTCTGCGTATGAACATGTGTTGCTCGCGTCGCGCGAATTTCTGCGAATCGCAGAGGGTGCGGTCGTGCGGTCAGCCCTGGCGCTGCTTGTGGCGCGGGTTCTCGCAGATGACCATGACCCGACCGTGACGGCGGATCACCCTGCACTTGTCGCAGATCTTCTTGACGCTCGGCTTGACCTTCATGGGATCGAGGTTCTCCGGGTCAGTGCCACCACCCCGCAGGACGAGGTGCGGGCAAGATCTACTTGTAGCGGTAGACGATCCGGCCACGCGTCAGGTCGTACGGAGACAGCTCCACCACGACCCGGTCGTCAGGGAGGATGCGGATGTAGTGCATACGCATCTTGCCGCTGATGTGTGCCAGGACCTGGTGGCCGTTCTGGAGCTCGACCTTGAACATGGCGTTCGGCAGAGACTCGACGACAGTGCCCTCGATCTCGATGGCACCTTGTTTCTTGGCCACGCTTCGCCCTTCGAATCGACTACCTTGATCGACTCCCGCGCTTCCCTGACGGGCGCATGCGAACATGCGGGTGCACAAGAGCCGACGAGTCAGTCTACGTCAGCGCACCCGGAAAGACGAATCGGGGAAGTCTGCCCAGCTCCCAAGAGCGTTAACCGGCGGGGCCGGGAGGTGCCGGCCGAGGGGGCCGGGGCCGTCAGCCGAGGGGGTCGGGGGCGGCCGTGATGCCGTACTCGGCGAGCTTCGCCCGGCCCCCGTCGGGCGCGGTGAGGACCAGCGGGCCCTGCTCGGTCAGCGCCACGGAGTGCTCCCAGTGCGAGGACCAGGTGCCGTCGGTGGTGATGACGGTCCAGTCGTCCTGGAGCACCCGCGTCTTCGGCGTGCCGAGGGAGACCATCGGCTCGATGGCCAGGCAGAAGCCGGGGACCAGCTTCGGGCCCTTGCCGCGGCGCCGGTCGACGTAGTTCAGCAGGTGCGGGTCCATGTGCATCTCGGTGCCGATGCCGTGGCCGCCGTAGTCCTCGATGATCCCGTACCGGCCGCCGCCCGGCTTCGGCTGGCGGCGGATGTAGGTCTCGATGGCCCGGGAGATGTCCACGAGCCGGTTGCCCTGCTTCATCGCCGCGATGCCGGCCCACATCGACTCCTCGGTCACCCGGGAGAGCTCGATCAGCTCCGGGGCGTGGCCGGAGCCCACGAAGGCCGTGTAGGCGGCGTCGCCGTGCCAGCCGTCGACGATCGCGCCGCAGTCGACGGAGATGATGTCCCCGTCCTTGAGGACGACGTCGTCGGAGGGGATGCCGTGGACGACGACCTCGTTGACGGAGGTGCAGATCGTCGCGGGGAAACCGCCGTACCCGAGGAAGTTCGGCTTGGCGTTGTGCTCGGCGAGCACCTTGCGGGCGACCTGGTCCAGGTCCTTCGTCGTGGCCCCCGGCACGGCGGCCTCCCGCGTGGCCGCGTGGATGGCGGCGACGACCAGGCCCGCCGCACGCATCTTGGCGATCTGCTCGGGCGTCTTGATCTGCACCATGGGGACTGCGGCCTTTCTGGACCGGAAGAGTACGAACGCCTTCAACGATACGGGGCCGCGCCGGCCGGCCCCCACACAGCAGCCGCGGCTCCCTCACAGGGAACCGCGGCTCGGCTGCGTACGGACGGCTACCGGCCGTCCTCGTCGCGCTTGAGCGCCTCCAGGGCCCGGCCCGTGACCTCGTCGACCGGCCCCAGCGAGGAGATGGTCACGACCAGCCCCTGCGCCTTGTAGTAGTCGATGATCGGCTCGGTCTGCGTGTGGTAGACCTCCAGCCGGGTCCGCACGGTCTCCTCGGAGTCGTCGTCCCGCTGGTAGAGCTCGCCGCCGCAGACGTCGCAGACGCCCTCCTGCTTCGGCGGGCTGTACGACACGTGGAAGACGTGGCTGGAGTCCTTGCGGCAGATCCGCCGCCCGGCGATCCGCTTGACGACCTCTTCCTCCGGGACCTCCAGGTCCAGCACCGCGTCCAGCCGGATGCCCTCGGTCCGCAGGAGCTCGTCGAGCGCCTCGGCCTGGGAGACGTTGCGCGGGAAGCCGTCCAGCAGGAAGCCGCCCTCGGCGTCCGGCTGCTCCATGCGGTCCTTGGCCATCGCGATGGTGACCTCGTCCGGCACCAGGTTGCCGGCGTCCATGTAGGACTTCGCGAGCTTCCCCAGCTCCGTCTGCCGGCTGATGTTGGCGCGGAACAGGTCGCCCGTGGAGATGTGCGGGATGCGCAGCTTCTCGGCCAGTCGCGTGGCCTGCGTTCCCTTACCGGCACCCGGCGGCCCGACGAGGACGATTCGCATCAGCGGAGGAACCCTTCGTAATTGCGCTGCTGGAGCTGGCTCTCGATCTGCTTCACCGTCTCGAGGCCGACACCCACGATGATCAGGATGCTGGTCCCGCCGAACGGGAAGTTCTGGTTTGCCCCGAAACCAACCAACGCCATCGTCGGTACGAGAGCGATCAGCCCCAGATACAGCGAACCCGGCCAGGTGATCCGGTTGAGTACGTAGCTGAGGTACTCAGCGGTCGGTCGGCCAGCCCGGATGCCCGGGATGAAGCCACCATACTTCTTCATGTTGTCCGCGACTTCCTCGGGGTTGAAGGAGATCGCCACGTAGAAGAACGCGAAGAAAACGATGAGCAGGAAGTACAGGGTGACGTAGATCGGGTGGTCGCCCCTCACGAGGTGGGCCTCGATCCAGGTCTTCCACCCCGAGGTTCCGCTGGAGAACTGCGCGACCAGGGCCGGGATGTAGAGCAGCGACGACGCGAAGATGACGGGGATGACACCCGCCTGGTTGACCTTGAGCGGGATGTACGTGGACGTACCGCCGTAGGACCGGCGGCCGATCATGCGCTTCGCGTACTGCACGGGGATGCGGCGCTGAGCCTGCTCCACGAAGACGACCAGGCCCACCATGACCAGGCCGACGGCGATGACGGTGCCGAACTCGATCCAGCCGCCCGCCAGGTCGCCCTGCTTCTTGATGGCCCACAGGGCGGACGGGAAGGTGGCGGCGATCGAGATGAACATCAGGATCGACATGCCGTTGCCGACGCCGCGGTCGGTGATCAGCTCACCGAGCCACATGACGACGGCCGTGCCGGCGGTCATGACGATGACCATCGTGATGGTGGTGAAGATCGAGCGGTCCGGCACGATCTGGCCGGCCACCGAGCAGCCGGAGAAGAGCGCACCACTGCGGGCGGTGGCCACCAGGCCGGTGCCCTGCAGAATGGCGAGCGCGATGGTGAGGTAGCGGGTGTACTGCGTGATCTTCGCCGTACCGGCCTGACCCTCCTTCTTGAGGGCTTCCAGGCGCGGGATCACCACGGTCAGCAGCTGCAGGATGATGCTCGCCGTGATGTACGGCATGATCCCGAGCGCGAAGACCGTGATCTGCAGCAAGGCGCCGCCGCTGAACATGTTGACCAGACCGAACAGGCCCTGCTGGGCGTTGGCCTGATCGATGCAGTACTGCACGTTCTTGTAGTCGACGCCCGGGATCGGGACGTTCGTACCGATCCGGTAGACCACGATGATGCCGAGCGTGAAGAGCAGCTTCTTGCGCAGGTCGGGCGTCTTGAACGCCCGGGCGAACGCGGTGAGCACGGTGCCTCCTGCGACCCCCGCGCAACTGCGTCAAGGGTGACGGTCTTGAGGTTCGACTGATAAGGACGACTGGCTAACGGTCTACTGCCGCTCAGGGTGCCCCGCATGGGACACCCGGGGAAAGTGGGCAGTGCAGGCCACCTTACCGGCGAGACTGCCGCCCTAGGAACGACCAACCGGGGATACCCCTTTTGTGGGCATCCCCGGTTGGGATCGTTCAAGCCATCGAGACGCCTGGAACGGGTCAGACGAGCTCGGTGACGCTGCCGCCGGCGGCGGCGATCTTCTCCTTGGCGGAGGCGGAGGCCTTGTCGACCTTCACCGTCAGCGCCACGGAGATCTCGCCCTCGCCGAGGACCTTGACCAGGCTGTTCCTGCGAACGGCGCCCTTGGCCACCAGGTCCTCGACCGTGACCTCGCCACCCTCGGGGTAGAGCTTGGCCAGCTTGTCGAGGTTCACGACCTGGTACTCGGTCTTGAACGGGTTCTTGAAGCCCTTCAGCTTCGGGAGCCGCATGTGCAGCGGCATCTGGCCGCCCTCGAAGCTCTCCGGAACCTGGTAGCGGGCCTTGGTGCCCTTGGTGCCACGACCGGCCGTCTTACCCTTCGACGCCTCACCACGACCGACACGGGTCTTGGCGGTCTTGGCGCCCGGGGCCGGACGGAGGTTGTGGATCTTGAGCGGGTTGTTCTCCGCCATGATCAGTCGACCTCCTCGACCGTCACGAGGTGGCGGACGGTGTGCACCATGCCGCGGAACTCGGGACGGTCCTCCTTGACGACCACGGTGTTGATCCCCTTGAGACCAAGCGACCGCAGGGTGTCACGGTGGTTCTGCTTGCTGCCGATGTAGGACTTGACCTGCGTGATCTTGAGCTGAGCCATGATTACGCACCCACCCCGGCACGCGCACGCAGCAGGGCCGCGGGGGCGACGTCCTCCAGCGGCAGACCGCGGCGGGCCGCGATCTCCTCGGGACGCTGCAGGCCCTTCAGGGCCTCCACGGTCGCGTGCACGATGTTGATGGCGTTGTCGGAGCCGAGCGACTTCGACAGCACGTCGTGGATACCGGCGCACTCGAGCACGGCGCGCACCGGACCACCGGCGATCACACCGGTACCCGGCGAGGCCGGCTTGAGCAGCACGACGCCGGCGGCCTTCTCACCCTGGATCGGGTGCGGGATGGTGCCCTGGATCCGGGGGACCTTGAAGAAGTGCTTCTTGGCCTCCTCGACACCCTTGGCGATGGCGGCCGGCACCTCCTTGGCCTTGCCGTATCCGACACCCACGGTGCCGTCACCGTCGCCCACCACGACCAGCGCGGTGAAGCTGAAGCGACGACCACCCTTCACAACCTTGGCGACGCGGTTGATCGCGACGACGCGCTCGACGTACGCGGTCTTCTCGGCGGCAGCAGCGCCGCCGTCACGGCCCTTCCGGTCCCGCCGCTCGCCGCCACCGGCACCGCTTCCGCGGCGCTGGGGTCCAGCCATTGGAATTACCTCTCTCTGTTTCCGCTAGCTACGGAACCTGGCTCAGAACTTGAGCCCGGCCTCGCGGGCGGCGTCGGCCAGGGCGGCGATGCGCCCGGCGTACTGGTTGCCACCACGGTCGAACACGACGGCCTCGACACCGGCGGCCTTGGCACGCTCGGCGACCAGGGCGCCGACCTTCTTGGCCTGCGTGGACTTGTCGTCCTCGCCACCGCGGATCGACGCGTCCAGGGTGGACGCCGACGCCAGGGTGTGGCCCTTCAGGTCGTCGATCACCTGCGCCACGATGTGGCGGTTGGAGCGGGTCACGACCAGACGGGGACGCTCGGCGGTACCCGAGACCTTCTTGCGGATCCGGATGTGGCGACGCTTGATAGCGGCACGCTTGTAGGCGTCGCCCTTGAGGATCTTCTGCCCGTATGCCATGGCTTACTTACCCGCCTTTCCGACCTTGCGGCGGATGACTTCGCCCTCGTACTTGACGCCCTTGGCCTTGTACGGGTCGGGCTTGCGCAGCTTGCGGATGTTGGCCGCAACCTCGCCGACCTTCTGCTTGTCGATGCCCTCGACCGAGAAACGGGTCGGGGTCTCCACCTTGAAGGTGATGCCCTCGGGGGCCTCGACGGTGATCGGGTGGCTGTAACCGAGCGCGAACTCGAGGTTCGAGCCCTTGGCGGTCACGCGGTAACCGACACCGCTGATCTCGAGCTTCTTGACGTATCCCTGGGTCACACCGGTGATCATGTTCGCCACCAGCGTGCGGGACAGGCCGTGCAGGGCCTTGCTCTGCCGCTCGTCGTTCGGGCGGGTCACCTGGAGGGTGCCGTCCTCGCCCTTAGCGATCTCGATCGGCGCGACGACGGTGTGGGTCAGTTCGCCCTTGGGGCCCTTGACCTTGACCGTACGGCCGTCGATGGTGACGTCCACGCCGGCGGGAACCGGGATGGGGAGCTTGCCGATACGCGACATTGCTGTCTCTCCTCCGTTCCCGAGTTACCAGACGTAGGCGAGGACTTCCCCACCCACGCCCTTCTTCTGCGCCTGCTTGTCGGTCAGCAGACCGTGGGACGTGGAGATGATCGCCACGCCCAGGCCGCCGAGGACCTTCGGCAGGTTGGTGGACTTCGCGTACACCCGGAGACCGGGCTTGGAGATCCGCTTGATGCCCGCGATGGAGCGCTCACGGTTGGGGCCGAACTTCAGCTCCAGGACGAGGTTCTTGCCGACCTCGGCGTCCTCGACGCGCCAGCCCGTGATGAAGCCCTCCTGCTGGAGGATCTCCGCGATGTGCGACTTGATCTTGGAGTGCGGCATCGACACGGAGTCGTGGTACGCCGCGTTCGCGTTCCGCAGACGCGTCAGCATGTCTGCGATCGGATCAGTCATGGTCATGAATTGGCCTTCGGCCTCTCTCGCCGGGGTTTCCTGGTGCGCCATCCCTCTCCCCGATCCGAGACGGGACGGGTGCGGCGCGGTGGACCTACGGCGTAGTAAGTCGTACGGCACGGCAGGTGCCCAACCCCACAAGCCTAAGCCATGGGGAGTGGGCGGCCTGCCGTCCCATTTGCCTACCGAGAGTCCTGGGAGTCCGGAACTACCGGATTACCAGGAGCTCTTGGTCACGCCCGGCAGCTCGCCACGGTGAGCCATCTCACGGAGGCACACGCGGCACAGGCCGAACTTGCGGTACACGGAGTGCGGACGGCCGCAGCGCTGGCAGCGGGTGTACGCGCGCACGCCGAACTTGGGCTTGCGGGCAGCCTTCGCGATGAGAGCCTTCTTCGCCATCTCGCTCACGCCTCCTTGAACGGGAAGCCGAGGTGACGGAGAAGGGCACGGCCCTCTTCGTCGTTGGTCGCCGTGGTCACCACGGTGATGTCCATACCCCGGACGCGGTCGATCTTGTCCTGGTCGATCTCGTGGAACATGACCTGCTCCGTGAGACCGAACGTGTAGTTGCCACGGCCGTCGAACTGCTTGGGGGACAGGCCGCGGAAGTCGCGGATGCGCGGCAGCGCGAGCGACAGGGTGCGGTCCAGGAACTCCCACATGCGGTCGCCACGGAGCGTGACGTGGGCACCGATCGGCTGGCCCTCACGCAGCTTGAACTGCGCGATGGACTTGCGGGCCTTGGTGACGGCCGGCTTCTGGCCGGTGATCGTGGTGAGGTCGCGGATGGCGCCCTCGATCAGCTTGGAGTCGCGGGCGGCGTCGCCCACACCCATGTTGACCACGATCTTGACGAGGCCCGGAACCTGCATGACGTTCTCGTACTTGAACTCGTCACGCAGCTTCTGGACGATCTCGTCCCTGTACTTCTGCTTCAGACGCGGAGTCACGGTGGTGGTCGTCATCAGATGTCCTCACCCGTCCGCTTGGCAACGCGGATCTTGTTGCCGTCCTCGTCGAAGCGGTAGCCGACGCGGGTCGGGACCTTCTGGCCGTCCTTCTCCACGACCAGCATCACGTTGCTGACGTGGATGGGGGCCTCGGTGGTCACGATGCCGCCGGCCTGCGAGCCGCGGGCGGTCGGCCCGGCCTTCGTGTGCTTCTTGACCCGGTTGACACCCTCGACCAGGACACGCTCCTCGCGCGGGAAAGCGGCAATGACCTTGCCCTGCTTGCCCTTGTCCTTGCCGGTGATGACCTGGACCAGGTCACCCTTCTTGATCTTCATGCTCACAGCACCTCCGGCGCGAGGGAGATGATCTTCATGAACTTCTTCTCGCGCAGCTCACGGCCCACGGGGCCGAAGATACGGGTGCCGCGAGGGTCGCCGTCGTTCTTGAGGATGACGGCGGCGTTCTCGTCGAAGCGGATGTACGAGCCGTCCGGACGGCGGCGCTCCTTGACGGTGCGAACGATGACCGCCTTGACGACGTCACCCTTCTTCACGTTGCCACCGGGGATCGCGTCCTTGACGGTGGCGACGATGACGTCACCGATACCCGCGTAGCGGCGACCGGAGCCGCCGAGCACACGGATGCAGAGGATCTCCTTCGCACCCGTGTTGTCGGCGACACGCAGTCGCGACTCCTGCTGGATCACGTCTATCTCCTGATCGTCTGCCGGTTCCCCGGGGGCCGCTCGCTGAGCGGCCCCCGGAGCCTGGCGGAACTGACCTGCGGGGTCTGCCCGCAGGCGTATCTATTGGAATCCGCTTGCGCGAATTACCTACTTGGCCTTCTCGAGGATCTCGACGACGCGCCAGCGCTTGGTCGCGGACAGCGGCCGGGTCTCCATCAGGAGGACGCGGTCGCCGACACCCGCGGCGTTCTGCTCGTCGTGCGCCTTGAGCTTGTTCGTACGGCGGATGACCTTGCCGTACAGCGCGTGCTTGACGCGGTCCTCGACGGCGACGACGACGGTCTTGTCCATCTTGTCGCTGACGACGTAGCCCTCGCGGGTCTTGCGGAAGCCGCGCGCTTCGGTGTTCTGCTCAGTCACGTTGTTCTCGCTCATCAGGCGTTCTCCACCTGCTCGATGCCGAGCTCACGCTCACGCATGAGGGTGTAGATCCGGGCGATGTCCTTGCGGACCGCCTTCAGACGGCCGTGGTTCTCGAGCTGGCCCGTCGCCGCCTGGAAGCGGAGGTTGAACAGCTCTTCCTTGGCCTCGCGGAGCTTGTTCAGCAGCTCCTCGTTGCCCAGCTCGCGCAGCTCGGACGCCTTGGTACCGGCCGACATCACGCTTCACCTGCCTCGCGCTTGACGATCCGGCACTTCATCGGCAGCTTGTGGGCCGCACGGGTCAGCGCCTCACGGGCGATCTTCTCGTTGGGGTACGACAGCTCGAACATGACGCGTCCGGGCTTGACGTTCGCGACCCACCACTCCGGCGAACCCTTACCGGAACCCATGCGGGTCTCGGCGGGCTTCTTGGTCAGCGGGCGGTCCGGGTAGATGTTGATCCAGACCTTGCCGCCACGCTTGATGTGACGGGTCATGGCGATACGAGCCGCCTCGATCTGGCGGTTCGTGACGTACGCCGGGGTCAGCGCCTGGATGCCGTACTCGCCGAACGCAACCTGCGTGCCACCCTTGGACATGCCGTTGCGCTTCGGGTGGTGCTGCTTGCGGTGCTTGACCCTACGGGGGATCAGCATGGTGGTCAGGCCTCCGTTCCGGTGCTCTCAGCCGGAGCGGCGGCTGCGGGTGCCTCGGCCTTGGGGGCCTCGGCAGCAGCCTGCTGCGGCTTGCGACCGCGCCGCTCGCCACCGCGGCCACCACGGGCCGGGCGGTCGGCGCCACCGCGGGCCGGGCGGTTGCCGGCACGGGCGGCGGCGTTCTCGGCGCGGACCTCGGCGATGTTCTTGACGTCGCCCTTGTAGATCCAGACCTTCACGCCGATGCGGCCGAAGGTCGTCTTGGCCTCGAAGAAGCCGTAGTCCACGTTCGCGCGGAGCGTGTGCAGGGGCACGCGGCCCTCGCGGTAGAACTCCGAGCGGGACATCTCGGCGCCGCCGAGGCGGCCACCGCACTGGATCTTGATGCCCTTGGCGCCGGCCTTCATCGCCGACTGCATGCTCTTGCGCATGGCGCGGCGGAAGGAGACGCGGGAGGACAGCTGCTCGGCGACGGCCTGGGCCACCAGCTGAGCGTCCGTCTCCGGGTTCTTGACCTCGAGGATGTTCAGCTGGACCTGCTTGCCGGTCAGCTTCTCCAGGTCGCCGCGGATGCGGTCGGCCTCGGCGCCGCGGCGGCCGATGACGATGCCCGGACGCGCGGTGTGGATGTCGACGCGGACGCGGTCACGGGTGCGCTCGATCTCGACCTTGGAGATGCCGGCGCGCTCCATGCCGGACGTCATCATCCGACGGATGGCGACGTCTTCCTTGACGTAGTCCTTGTAGAGCTTGTCGGCGTACCAGCGCGACTTGAAGTCGGTGGTGACACCGAGCCGGAACCCGTGCGGGTTTACCTTCTGGCCCATTACCGGGTTCCTTCCTTGCTGCTGACGACCACAGTGATGTGGCTGGTCCGCTTGCGGATCCGGTAGGCGCGGCCCTGGGCGCGCGGCCGGAACCGCTTCAGGGTCGGGCCCTCGTCGACGTACGCCTCGGAGACGTACAGGCTGTCGACGTCGGTGTGGTCGTAGTTGTGCGCGGCGTTGGCGATGGCGCTGTCGAGCACCTTGCCGACCGGCACGGAGGCTGCCTGCGGAGCGAATCGCAGGACGGCCTGGGCCTCCGTGGCGTCCATGCCACGGATGAGGTCCACCACGCGGCGGGCCTTCATGGGCGTGACGCGGATGTACCGCGCCTGGGCCCTGGCTTCCATGGTTGTCCCTTCAGTTACTTGCGTGTCTGAATGCGATCCGCTTAGCGGCGCTTCGACTTCCGGTCTTCCTTGACGTGGCCCCGGAAGGTGCGGGTCGGCGAGAACTCGCCGAGCTTGTGGCCGACCATCGACTCGGTGACGAACACCGGGATGTGGGTCTTGCCGTTGTGCACCGCGATCGTGTGGCCGAGCATGGCCGGGACGATCATCGAGCGACGGGACCAGGTCTTGATGACGTTCTTGGTGCCGGCTTCGTTCTGGGCGTCCACCTTCTTCATCAGGTGGTCGTCGACGAAGGGCCCCTTCTTCAAGCTACGAGGCATCTCAACCCGTCCTTAGCGCTTCTTGTTCGTCTTGCGGCGGCGGACGATGTACTTGTTCGACGCCTTCTTGGGCGAACGAGTACGGCCTTCCTTCTTGCCCCACGGGGAGACCGGGTGGCGGCCACCGGAGGTCCGGCCCTCACCACCACCGTGCGGGTGGTCGACCGGGTTCATGACCACACCACGGACGGTCGGGCGAACGCCCAGCCACCGCTTGCGGCCCGCCTTGCCCCAGTTGATGTTCGACTGCTCGGCGTTGCCGACCTCGCCGACGGTGGCGCGGCAGCGGACGTCGACCAGGCGGATCTCACCGGACGGCATGCGCAGGTGGGCGTAGGCGCCCTCCTTCGCGAGCAGCTGCACGGAGGCGCCGGCGGAGCGGGCGAACTTGGCGCCGCCGCCCGGGCGGAGCTCGATCGCGTGGATCGTGGTACCGACCGGGATGTTGCGCAGGGCCAGGTTGTTGCCCGGCTTGATGTCGGCCCCGGGACCGTTCTCGACGCGGTCGCCCTGGTTCAGGCCACGCGGCGCGAGGATGTAGCGCTTCTCGCCGTCCGCGTAGTGCAGGAGCGCGATGCGCGCGGTGCGGTTGGGGTCGTACTCGATGTGCGCGACCTTCGCCGGCACGCCGTCCTTGTCGTGACGACGGAAGTCGATCACGCGGTAGGCGCGCTTGTGGCCGCCGCCCTGGTGGCGGACGGTCACACGACCGGAATTGTTACGGCCGCCCTTGCTGTGCAGCGGGCGAACCAGCGACTTCTCCGGCGTGGACCGCGTGACCTCGACGAAGTCGGCGACGCTGGCGCCACGACGGCCAGGAGTCGTCGGCTTGTACTTGCGGATACCCATTTCTCAGTCCTCGTCCGATTCCGGACGATCCGGACCTCCGGTCAGGAGGTCGGACCGCCGAAGATGTCGATACGGTCGCCCTCGGCGAGGGTCACGATCGCGCGCTTGGTGGACGCGCGCTGGCCGAAGCCGGTGCGGGTCCGCTTGCGCTTGCCCTGGCGGTTGATCGTGTTGACCCCGGTGACCTTGACCTCGAAGACCGCCTGGACGGCCTCCTTGATCTGGGTCTTGTTGGCACGCGGGTCGACGATGAACGTGTACTTGTTCTCGTCGAGGAGCGCGTAGCTCTTCTCGGAGACGACCGGCTTGATCAGGACGTCACGGGGGTCCGTGTACGACTTGCTCAGCGGCGTCTCGACGGTGTTCTTGCCCTCGGTGGCGTGGCGACGCGCCTTCTTCAGACGCGCTTCCTTGGCCTTCTTGGCGGCCTTCGAGGCGATGGAGGGGTGACGTGCAGCCATCAGGCCTCGCTCCCTTCGGTGTCGTTGGCCTTCTGCGGGCCGGCGACGAAGGACTCGAAAGCGGCCTTGGTGAAGACCACGTCGTCCGAGACGAGAACGTCGTACGTGTTCAGCTGGCCCGGCTCCAGGATGTGGACCTGGGGCAGGTTGCGGGCGGACAGCCACGCGGCCTCGTCGGAGCGGTCGGCGACGAGCAGCAGGTTCTTGCGCTCGCTGAGCTTGCCGAACAGGCTCTTGGCGGCCTTCGTGGAGGGGGTCTCGCCCTCGACCACGCCGGTGACGACGTGGATGCGGTTGTGGCGGGCCCGGTCGGTGAGGGCGTGGCGCAGGGCCGCGGCCTTCATCTTCTTCGGGGTCCGCTGCGAGTAGTCGCGCGGCACGGGACCGTGCACGACGCCACCACCGGCGAACTGCGGCGCGCGGGTCGAGCCCTGGCGGGCGCGACCGGTGCCCTTCTGGCGGTACGGCTTCTTGCCACCGCCGCGGACCTCGCCGCGAGTCTTGGTCTTGTGGGTGCCCTGGCGGGCAGCGGCCAGCTGCGCGACGACGACCTGGTGGATCAGCGGGACGCTGACCTTCTCAACGCCGAAGATCTCCGCGGGGAGCTCGACGGTACCGGCCTTCTCGCCCGCCGGCGAAAGGATGTCAACAGTGCTCATCGGTTACCTCAGGCCCCCTTGGCCGCGGTGCGGACCAGGACGAGGCCGCCGTTCGGACCGGGAACCGCGCCCTTGATGAGCAGCAGACCCTTCTCCGCGTCAACGGCGTGGACGGTCAGGTTCTGGGTGGTGACCCGCTCGTTGCCCATGCGACCCGCCATGCGGAGGCCCTTGAACACGCGGCCCGGGGTGGCGCAGCCACCGATGGAACCGGGCGAGCGGTGCTTGCGCTGGGTACCGTGTCCGGCGCCGAGGCCACCGAAGTTGTGGCGCTTCATGACACCGGCGAAGCCCTTGCCCTTGCTCTTGCCGGTGACGTCGACCTTCACGCCGGCCTCGAACACCTCGGCGGTGATCTCCTGGCCGAGCGTGTACTCGGAGGCGTCCGCGGTGCGGATCTCGACGAGGTGACGACGGGGGGTGACGTCGGCCTTGGCGAAGTGGCCCTTGAGGGGCTTGTTCACCTTGCGCGGGTCGATCTCGCCGAAGGCGATCTGGACGGACTCGTAGCCGTCGACGTCGTTGGTACGGACCTGGGTGACGACGTTCGGGCCGGCCTTGACGACGGTCACCGGGACGACGCGGTTGTTCTCGTCCCAGACCTGAGTCATGCCGAGCTTCTCGCCCAGGATGCCCTTGATCTGCTTAGCCATCTCTTCAGATCACCGGCCTCAGAGCTTGATCTCGATGTCGACACCGGCCGGGAGGTCGAGTCGCATCAGAGAGTCAACGGTCTTGGGGGTCGGGTCGAGGATGTCGATCAGGCGCTTGTGCGTGCGCATCTCGAAGTGCTCGCGCGAGTCCTTGTACTTGTGCGGCGACTTGATGACGCAGTACACGTTCTTCTCAGTGGGCAGCGGCACCGGGCCCGCGACCGACGCACCAGTGCGGGTCACCGTCTCGACGATCTTCTTCGCCGAGGAGTCGATGACCTCGTGGTCGTAGGCCTTGAGCCGGATGCGGATCTTCTGTCCCGCCATGGCTACTTCGTAGTCCTGTCTCTTCTACAGCTCTGGAACCCGGCCGTCTCGTTCGTTCCTCCGACCCACGCGGTCGGGCGTGTCGCACTCTCGCTGACATGGATGTCCCTTGTCGGAACATCCCTGCGGGATTGCACACGGCCCTGCCGGAACCGCGAGCCGGGGGCGAAGGACCCACCGGGTGCCTGGCCGGCGCCGCGCCGACGCTTCCCGGAAGATTCCCGTACTTCCAACCCGCGCGGGGTTGACGAGTACTGTGGGACTCGCTTCCGGTCCTCCCGGCGGGAGGCGCGCAGCATCAACACTCGACCGAGCAACTCGGACAGTCTGCCATATGGGGCAGCCTTGATGCCAATCGAGCCGGAGAGATTACCCCGAGCGCGCGGTGGGTCAAACACGGGGGCGGGTCGGTGTCGGGGATGTCGGCCCGTTTGCGCCGGAACCCGGCGTCGGCGGGCGTCCCGGGACCGTCGGGGATGTCCGCCAGGACGCTCAGGGCCCGCTTCAGGAGCGAACGCACCCGGGTGCCGCCCGGCGACCGGCCAGCGCCCGTCCGCCGCCCGAGCGCCGCGCCCGGCGCCGCCCCGGTGCCCGCCCGGCACACCGCGGGGAGGCCGGGAAGGGCCTTGTCCCGCGGCTCCTTCCCGGCCTCCCCCTTCGGATTCCGTCAGATGACGCCCTGCGCCAGCATCGCGTCCGCCACCCGCTCGAAGCCGGCGATGTTCGCGCCGGTCACGTAGTCGCCGGGGGCGCCGTAGCGCTCGGCGGTCTCGGCGCAGGTGGTGTGGATGTCGGTCATGATGCGGGCCAGCTCGTTCTCGACCTGGTCGGCCTTCCACGACGTGCGCGAGGCGTTCTGCGTCATCTCCAGGGCGCTGACCGCGACCCCGCCCGCGTTGGCCGCCTTGCCGGGGCCGAAGGCGACGCCGGCCTCCTGCAGCAGCTGTACGGCCTCCGGCGTCGTGGGCATGTTCGCGCCCTCGGAGACCGCCTTCACGCCGTTGCGGATGAGGATCGCGGCGTCGGCGGCGTTCAGCTCGTTCTGGGTCGCGGACGGCAGGGCGACGTCGGCCGGGACCTCCCAGACCCGCCCGCCGGGCACGAACCGGGCGGAGGCGCCCCGGCGCTCCGCGTAGTCGCTCACCCGGCCGCGTTCGACCTCCTTGACCTGGCGCAGCAGCTCCACGTCGATGCCCTTCTCGTCGACGACGTAGCCGCTGGAGTCGGAGCAGGTCACCGGGTTGGCGCCGAGGGCCGCCAGCTTCTGGACGGTGTAGATCGCGACGTTGCCGGAGCCGGAGACGACCGCCGTCTGCCCCTCCAGGTCCTCGCCGCGGGCACGCAGCATCGCCTCCGCGAACAGCACGTTGCCGTACCCGGTCGCCTCCGGGCGGATCAGCGAGCCGCCCCAGCCGGCGCTCTTGCCGGTCAGCACGCCGCCCTCCCAGCGGTTGGTGATCCGCCGGTACTGGCCGAACAGGTAGCCGATCTCGCGGGCGCCGACGCCGATGTCACCGGCCGGGATGTCGGTGTACTCGCCGATGTGCCGGTGCAGCTCGGTCATGAAGGACTGGCAGAAGCGCATGACCTCCGCGTCGCTGCGCCCCTGCGGGTCGAAGTCGCTGCCGCCCTTGCCGCCGCCGATGCCGAGCCCGGTCAGCGCGTTCTTGAAGATCTGCTCGAACCCGAGGAACTTGATGATCCCGAGGTTCACGGAGGGGTGGAAGCGCAGGCCGCCCTTGTACGGGCCGAGGGCGCTGTTGAACTCGATCCGGAAGCCGCGGTTGACGTGCACCCGGCCGGTGTCGTCCTGCCACGGCACCCGGAAGATGATCTGCCGCTCCGGCTCGACGAGCCGCTCGACGAGTCCGGGCTCCGCGTACTCGGGCCGTGCCGCGAGCACCGGCGCCAGCGTCTCCAGCACCTCGCGTGCGGCCTGGTGGAACTCCGGCTCCGCCGGGTTGCGGCGCTCGACCTCGGCGCGCAGCCGGTCGAGCATGGTCCTGGGGTCGGGTCGTGTGGCCACGGAATCCCTTTCTGGCGCGGGCGGACACCGGGAACGGTCCGGTGGGGGGCGCTCGGCGCCATTGCCGCGCGCAGGACAGCGGCCGCCGGGAGCGAGTGCCCGGAAGCGGCCGACTTTCCAGTGTTACCCCTGTGTAAACCGGAAAGGCAAGAGCTCACGCATCCGTCCGCCATCCGAGACCCGGAGCACGGGACGCGGGACGGCGGACCGCGGGCCGACAGGCCCTGAGGACGGGCGGGGAACCGGGCACGCCACGGGTGACGGCCCCGCCGTCCCGCGTCAGGACGGCGGCATCGCGCCGCACCGGGGCGCCCGCTGCCGTATACGACCGGGAGCGGGCGCGTGCCGCCGGGCGGCCGCCTTCCTGAGCCGTGCGCGGGAGAGCCGGCCCACGCGCTCCGGGCGATTGCCGGCCGTCCGGCCGCGTCCCGGAAGCTCCGGGGTCCGGGACGCGGCCGGAGCGGCGGACGCGGCCGGAGCGGCGGACGCGGACGGGGCGGGGCGCGGTCGCGGCACAGGCGTCGCCCCGGGTTGCCGAGGCCGGGATTAAGGCCGCCTTAAACACGCATTAAGCGATCCGTCGATCAGCCCGTGCCGCCCAAGTCCGCCCAGGTCACAGGCAGTTGAGGGATCAATCGGGCAGTTGGCCGCGCGCTGAGCCGTCCGTAGCATCCCCCCACGGTCGACAGCCTCGACCGCTCCCCGGCACCCCGGGGGAACCCCCCACGACCAACCCCACAGACAAGGTGTGTTCAGCCATGGCTGCTCATCGCGCACGCCGGTGGTCGCTCGGCCGGCTCGTCCCGCTGGTCTGCGCCTCCGCCGCCGCGCTCGCCCTGACCACGGCGGGCCCGTCCGCCCACGAGGCCGACGCCGCGACCGCCGCCCCCACCGCAGTGACCTGGTCCGACGAGTTCAACGGCGCCGCCGGCAGCGCGCCGGACCCGGCCAAGTGGACCGTGGAGACCGGCGGCTCCGGCAACGGCAACAACGAGCTGCAGTACTACACGAACAGCAGGGACAACGTCGCCCTCGACGGCAACGGCAACCTCGTCATCACCGCGCGCAAGAACACCGACCCCGGGCTCCAGTGCTGGTACGGCGCCTGCCAGTACACCTCCGCCCGGCTCAACACCGCCAGGACCTTCACGCAGGCCTACGGCCACTTCGAGGCCCGGATCAAGGTGCCGCGGGGCCAGGGCATGTGGCCCGCGTTCTGGATGCTCGGGAACGACCTGGGCAGCGTCGGATGGCCGAACAGCGGCGAGATCGACATCATGGAGAACGTCGGCTACGAGCCCGGCGTCGTCCACGGCACCCTGCACGGCCCCGGCTACTCCGGCGGCGGCGGCATAGGCGCGGCGTACACGCTCCCGGGCGGCCGGGCCTTCGCCGACGACTTCCACGTCTTCGCCGTGGACTGGAGCCCCGAGAAGATCACCTGGTCCGTCGACGGGCAGACCTACCAGACCCGCACCCCGGCCGACCTGGGCGGCAAGAAGTGGGTCTACGACCACCCGTTCTTCCTGATCCTCAACCTCGCCGTCGGCGGCAACTGGCCCGGCAGCCCGGACGCGAACACGCGGTTCCCGCAGACGATGACCGTGGACTACGTCCGCGTCTCGGCCTCCGACGGCTCCGGCGGCGGGGGCGCCTCGAAGACCGGCGCCATCAGGGGCATCGGCGGCATGTGCGTCGACGTCGCCGGCGCCTCGACGGCCGACGGCACGCCCATCCAGCTCCACGACTGCACCGGCGTCGACGCCCAGAAGTGGACCCTCGGCGGCGACGGCACCGTACGCGCCCTCGGCAAGTGCCTCGACGTGCGCGGCGGATCCACCGCCGACGGAGCCGCGGTCCAGCTCTACACCTGCAACGGCACCAGGGCCCAGCAGTGGGTGCACACGGCCGCGCGCGACCTCGTCAACGTCGGCGCGGACAAGTGCCTGGACGCCAAGGGCAACTCGGCGGCCGACGGCACCCCGCTCCAGATCTGGACGTGCACCGGCGGCGCCAACCAGAAGTGGACGGTCGGCTGACCCCCTGACCCCCACGCTCCACCCCCCACATCCCCCCACACCGACGCCCCCGGCTCCCCACGAGCCGGGGGCGTCGCCGTCTCCGCCCCTCGTCCCTCACCCCCCGTCCTCCGCCCGGCCCTCGTCCCCGCCCGCGGCGGTACGGCCGCGCGCCCGCCCGGGACACCCGCACCGACGGCGCCCGTACGAGCAGCCCGCGCGGGCACCGCACCCGGACCCCGCGCGGGCATCCGCGCCCGCACGCGCCCTCACCCCGGCACGCGGAAACACGAGAGGGCCCGTACGACCGGAGTCGTACGGGCCCTCCCAGGCCTGTGAGGTCAGGCGACCCTCAAAGCAAGCGGAACTTACTTCAGGATCTTGGTGACCTGGCCGGCGCCCACCGTGCGGCCACCCTCGCGGATGGCGAACTTCAGGCCCTCCTCCATGGCGACGGGCTGGATGAGCTCCACCTTCATCTCGGTGTTGTCACCCGGCATGACCATCTCGGTGCCCTCGGGGAGGGTCACGACGCCGGTCACGTCCGTCGTACGGAAGTAGAACTGCGGACGGTAGTTGTTGAAGAACGGCGTGTGGCGGCCACCCTCGTCCTTGGAGAGGATGTAGGCCTGCGCCTCGAACTCGGTGTGCGGGGTGACCGAGCCCGGCTTGATGATGACCTGGCCGCGCTCGACGTCCTCGCGCTTGATGCCGCGGAGGAGCAGACCGACGTTCTCACCGGCCTGGCCCTCGTCGAGGAGCTTCCGGAACATCTCGATGCCGGTGACCGTGGTCTTGGTCTTCTCCTGCTTGATGCCGATGATCTCGACTTCCTCGTTCACCTTGAGGACACCGCGCTCGATACGGCCGGTGACGACCGTACCGCGACCGGTGATGGTGAAGACGTCCTCGATCGGCATCAGGAACGGCTTGTCGACGTCGCGCTCCGGCTCCGGGATGGCGGTGTCGACGGCGTTCATGAGGTCCAGGACGGACTGCGTCCACTCCTTGTCGCCCTCGAGCGCCTTCAGAGCGGAGACCTTGACGACCGGGACGTCGTCGCCCGGGAACTCGTACTCGGTGAGGAGCTCACGGACCTCGAGCTCGACGAGCTCCAGGATCTCCTCGTCGTCCACCATGTCGGCCTTGTTCAGGGCGACCACGATGTACGGAACGCCGACCTGGCGGGCCAGGAGCACGTGCTCCTTGGTCTGCGGCATCGGGCCGTCGGTGGCGGCGACCACCAGGATCGCGCCGTCCATCTGCGCGGCACCGGTGATCATGTTCTTGATGTAGTCCGCGTGACCCGGGCAGTCGACGTGGGCGTAGTGACGCGCCTCGGTCTGGTACTCGACGTGCGCGATGGAGATGGTGATACCGCGCTGGCGCTCCTCGGGCGCCTTGTCGATGTTGTCGAACGGGGTGGCCTCGTTCAGGTCCGGGTACGCGTCGTGCAGCACCTTGGTAATGGCGGCCGTGAGGGTCGTCTTACCGTGGTCGATGTGACCGATGGTGCCGATGTTGACGTGCGGCTTAGTCCGCTCGAACTTCGCCTTCGCCACTGGGGTCCTCCTGTGGAGTGGTTCTGTACGCCTTACTTCATCGGCGCCAGGTGATCTTTGCTGGATGGCCCGGATCCCCGGGGCAAACCCCCACGATTGCGGGTGTTTGCCCCACGAGGCTCCGGAGTCAAGCCTACGGCGTTCGGACGGGGTCCGTTACTCGCCCTTGGCCTTCGCGATGATCTCCTCGGCGACGTTCCGCGGAACCTCGGCGTAGGAGTCGAACTGCATCGAGTAGCTTGCGCGACCCGACGTCTTGCTGCGGAGGTCTCCGACGTAGCCGAACATCTCCGACAGGGGCACGAGGCCCTTCACGACGCGGGCACCGGCCCGCTCCTCCATGGCCTGGATCTGGCCACGGCGGGAGTTGATGTCGCCGATGACGTCGCCCATGTAGTCCTCGGGCGTGGTGACCTCGACGGCCATCATCGGCTCCAGGAGAACGGGGCTGGCCTTGCGCGCGGCCTCCTTGAAGGCCTGCGAACCGGCGATCTTGAAGGCGAGCTCGGAGGAGTCGACCTCGTGGTAGGCACCGTCGAGCAGGGTGACCCGGACACCGGTCATCTCGTAGCCCGCGAGGATGCCGAACTGCATCGCCTCCTGGCAGCCGGCGTCGACCGAGGGGATGTACTCCTTCGGGATGCGACCACCGGTCACCTGGTTCACGAACTCGTACGAGGTGTCGCTGCCCTCGATCGGCTCGACCGAGATGATGACCCTACCGAACTGACCGGTACCACCGGTCTGCTTCTTGTGGGTGTACTCGACCTTCTCGACCGACTTGCGGATCGTCTCGCGGTACGCGACCTGCGGCTTGCCGACGTTGGCCTCGACCTTGAACTCACGGCGCATACGGTCGACCAGCACCTCGAGGTGCAGCTCGCCCATGCCGCCGATGATGGTCTGGCCGGTCTCCTCGTCGGAGTGGACCTGGAAGGACGGGTCCTCCTCGGCCAGGCGCTGGATCGCGACGCCCAGCTTCTCCTGGTCGCCCTTCGACTTCGGCTCGATGGCGACCTGGATGACCGGCGCCGGGAAGTCCATGGACTCCAGGATCACCGGGGCCTTGTCGTCGCAGAGCGTCTCGCCGGTGGTGGTCTGCTTCAGACCCATGACGGCGACGATGTCGCCGGCGCCCACCGAGTCGATCTCCTCACGCTTGTTGGCGTGCATGCGGTAGATCTTGCCGATGCGCTCCTTCTTGCCCTTGACGGAGTTCAGCACCGAGGTGCCGGACTCCAGGCGGCCGGAGTACACGCGGACGAAGGTGAGCTTGCCGAGGTGCGGGTCGCTCATGATCTTGAACGCCAGCGCGGCGAGCGGCTCCTCGTCGGACGGCTTGCGCGTGATGACCGTCTCCGGGTCCTTGACGTCGTGGCCCTCGATGGCCTCGATGTCGACCGGGGACGGCAGGTAGCGCACGACCGCGTCGAGCAGGGGCTGGACGCCCTTGTTCTTGAAGGCGGTGCCGCAGAAGACCGGGGTCACCGTGGTGCCCTGGCCCTTGCCGGAGGCGATGGTGATGCGGCGGATCGCCGCGTACAGCTGCTCCTCGGAGGGCTCCTCGCCCTCCAGGTACAGCTCCATCATCTCCTCGTCGTTCTCGGCGACGGCCTCGAGCAGCTTGCCGCGCCACTCCTCGGCGGCCTCGGTGTGCGTGGCCGGGATGTCGACGACGTCGTACATCTCGCCCTTGGTCGCTTCCGCGGACCAGACCAGGGCCTTCATGCGGACCAGGTCCACGACGCCCTTGAAGTCGGCCTCGGCGCCGATCGGCAGCTGCATGACGAGCGGCTGCGCGCCCAGGCGGTCGCTGATCATGTCGACGCAGCGGTGGAACTCGGCACCGGTGCGGTCGAGCTTGTTGACGAAGCAGATGCGCGGAACGCCGTAGCGGTCCGCCTGACGCCACACCGTCTCGGACTGCGGCTCGACGCCGGCGACGCCGTCGAACACCGTCACGGCACCGTCGAGCACGCGCAGGGAGCGCTCCACCTCGACGGTGAAGTCGACGTGACCCGGCGTGTCGATGATGTTGATGGTGTGGTCGACGTCGTCCAGCGACCAGTGGCAGGTGGTGGCAGCAGAGGTGATCGTGATGCCACGCTCCTGCTCCTGCTCCATCCAGTCCATGGTGGCAGCGCCGTCGTGGACCTCACCGATCTTGTAGGACACACCGGTGTAGAACAGGATCCGCTCGGTGGTGGTCGTCTTGCCCGCGTCGATGTGGGCCATGATGCCGATGTTCCGCACCCTGGCCAGGTCAAGCGAAGTGGTAGCCATAAGGCTTCAGTCTTCTCTCGGTTCTCGAAGGGGTTCCGACTACCAGCGGTAGTGCGCGAAGGCCTTGTTGGACTCGGCCATCTTGTGCGTGTCCTCGCGCTTCTTCACAGCGGCGCCGAGGCCGTTGCTGGCGTCGAGGAGCTCGTTGAGCAGACGCTCGGTCATGGTCTTCTCACGACGAGCGCGGGCGTAACCGACGAGCCAGCGCAGCGCCAGGGTGTTGGCACGGCCGGGCTTGACCTCGACCGGGACCTGGTAGGTGGCGCCACCGACACGGCGGGACTTGACCTCGAGGGTCGGCTTGATGTTCTCCAGAGCGCGCTTGAGCGTGATGACCGGGTCGTTGCCGGTCTTGTCGCGCAGGCCCTCCATGGCGCCGTAGACGATGCGCTCGGCGGTGGAGCGCTTGCCGTTCAGCAGCACCTTGTTGATCAGGCTGGTCACCAGAGGAGAGCCGTAGACCGGGTCGATGATGACCGGGCGCTTCGGGGCGGGGCCCTTACGAGGCATTCTTACTTCTCCTTCTTGGCGCCGTAACGGCTGCGGGCCTGCTTGCGGTTCTTGACACCCTGGGTGTCGAGGGAGCCACGGATGATCTTGTAACGAACACCCGGCAGGTCCTTCACACGGCCGCCGCGCACGAGCACGATGGAGTGCTCCTGCAGGTTGTGTCCCTCACCCGGAATGTAGGCCGTGACCTCGATCCCGCTGGTCAGACGCACACGCGCGACCTTGCGCAGGGCCGAGTTCGGCTTCTTCGGGGTGGTCGTGAACACACGCGTGCAGACGCCGCGACGCTGAGGGGAACCCTCGAGTGCGGGCGTCTTGTTCTTCTCGACCTTGTCCTGCCGGCCCTTGCGGACCAGCTGCTGGATCGTAGGCACTACTTCTCCGGTTTCTGTGTGCCGATGGGTACAGCTAACCTGGAACGTCGCCGACCCACGCGGTCGGGTGTGTCGAATCGTGCGGGCTCCCGCCGCAGGGGCGAAAAGGGCACGGATTACGGTGGCCGGTCACGGCTCCCTATGCGGTTGAAGGCACGCACCGGAGCCAGGGCACACCCCAGGCACAAGGTCTGAGCGTACCTACAGCATGGATCTGGGTCAAAACAAATGCCCGGGGGCTCCGCGCGGGGGCCCTCCGGGGGCGGGGGCGCGGGGTCCGGGGTGCGGTGGGCTCGCGCCGGGAGTGGTCCCACGGGCGGGCCGGTGGACAGTCGCAGCCTGGCTTGCCGTCGTGCGGGCGGCTGCGGGACCGGGGGGGTGACCGGTGTCGACCAAGGGTGCGACCGGCTGCCGACCGGGGCATGTCCGATCGTGGGACCGGCCGCGCGAATCGAGTGTGCGACCGCCCGAGCGACCGGCTGTGCGACCCACCGGGTCCGGTCGTGCTTCCACCGTGCGTCCCGGCCGGGGCGTCCCGCCCGGCGGCAGGGCCGGTCCCGGGCGGGCACGGGGTCTCCCCCGCCCGCCCGGGACCGGCGCTCAGCCGGCGGACCTCCCGGCGCGCTGGGCCAGGCGCTCCATCCGGGCCCGGGCGCCCGCGAGATGGCCGTCGTCGCTGCCCGGCAGCTCGCCGACGATCTCCTCCCAGAGGCCGATCAGCTCCTCGCCGAGCAGCAGCCCCTGCGCGGGGTCGGTCACGAGGCGCCAGGCCGCCGCCGCGTTGAGCACGTTCTGAAGGGCCTGCGGGTCCTTCCTGCGCCACCACACGCGGGCCGCCTCCATCGACGCCCGGAACGCCCGGGCGCCGTCGTTCGCCCGGTACGCCACGTACGCGCCCAGCTCCCGCAGCCGCAGCACCTCGGGGTGCTCGTGCCCGAACCGCGCCGACGCGTCCGCGATGCTCTGCTGCGCCAGCGAGGCGGCGAACTCGATACGGCCGCGGCTGAGGGCCTCGTTGATACGGGCGACGGGCTCGGCGAGGAGGGAGGGGCTCACGGGGGGCGCCTGCGGAGTGGCGGCGGCCGGGGCGGCGTCGCGCGCGAGGGCGAGGGTGGGGGGTTCGGGCCTGGCCGGGGCGGGGCCGGTTGCCGGAGGAAGGGGCGCGGGGGCCTGGCCCGGCTCGCCAGGTCCGGCCGATGGCGTGGACGGGACCCGCGCGGCAGGTGCGCCCGGCTCGTCCGACGAGGCCGGGCCGGCCGCCGGGACCGACACGGCGGGCAGCACCGACAGGGCGGGCGGGACGGGCGGGACCTGCCGTGCGAACAGCACCTGCGTGGCCGGTTCGGAGCCAGGCACGGCCGGCCGGGGCGGGGCGGCCCCCGGACCCTGGTCCGTATGCGCCCCGGGCTGCTCCGGCTCGGGACGCGCGGCGGCCTCCCCCTCACCCGGGGAGTCCGGGAGCCGCACCGCAGGCGCCTCACCCGGCTCCCGCACCGGAGCCGCTGCGCCCGACCCGGACCCGGGCTGCGGCTCAGGACGGGCAGCAGCCTCCGCCCCTGCCCCGGCCCGCGTCTTCGCCGGGCCCGTCGTCGGGCGGTGGTCCGGTGTCGGCCCGGGCTCCGGTCGGCGCTCCGGGCGGGCGGGAGTCCGTGCCGTTGCGCCAGCGTCCGGGGCGGATACCGCGGTCCCCGCCGCCGGCACCCGTGCCGGCGGCTCCGTCTCGCCCCACGGCTCCGGCACGCCCGCCGTGCCCAGGGGGCCGGGGCCGGCCGGAGGCAGGGGGATCGGAGGCGAGGTGAACCGGCTGGAGCCGTCCAGGTGGACCTGGATCGCGGTGACGTACCGGATGCGTTCGTCGCGGACCGAGGCGCGGACGGCGTGGCCGGTCGCCAGGGCGAGCCGGTGGAGGTAGTCGAGGACGGCGTCCTGGGGCTGCTCTCCCTCGCCCGCGACGACGGGCATGCCGCCCACCTCCGCGGTGCCGTCGGCCGTGACACGGACATCGATCGGCGCCGGGGCGGGAGGCACGGGCCCGGTCTTCCGCCGGCGCCTGCTGAAGGGGGACATCGGTTCCTCACTCGTTGCTGTCCGGTGCGGTGGCCGAGGGCGAGGCGCTGGGCGGGACGGCCGCCTCGACCACGGTGACGTCGGCGACCCGCCAGGGCCGGCCCGGCCCGACGCGGGTGAGCTTCACGAAGACGTTGACCCGTGGGCCCTCGCCCTGCCAGCCGTCCCGCCCGTGGGCCTCTCCCTCGACGAACAGCCCGCGGTACGCCTCCCGCGCGGCGTCGGGCGGCGCGTCGCCGTCCAGGTCCGCCGCCACGTCGACGGTGGTCCAGGCGCGGTGGCCGGCCCAGGTGTTCCACTGGTCGCCCGGGCCGCTCACCGGCCGGTACTCGCGCAGCGCCGCCGCGCGCTGGGGCGTGAGGAAGCGGGCGGCCCGCAGCGCCGCGTCGTGCGGGCTGGTGTCGTAGGCGGTGTCGTGGCTGTAGGCGGTCCCGGCCCAGGCCTCGGCCACGGCGGTGGCGTCCGACTCGTCCACCCGGGGCGGGGCCGGCACGCGGGCGTCGGCGTCGAGCGCTCTGCCCGGGGGAAGCGGGGCCTTGGGGGTGAAGGAGGACGCGGCGGGCGTGCCGCCGTCGCCGCCCGGGGGGTCCTCCCGGTAGTCGCGCAGGCCGCAGCCCGCCAGCAGGGCCAGCCCGGTCGCGGAGGTGAGCAGCACCGCGACGGCCCTGTTCCTGGTCGTCATCGCCGTCCCTCTCATCAGCCGATCCCCAGCCAGGGCGCCGGGTCGACGTACTCGCCGTTCTGCTCGACCTCGAAGTGCAGGTGCGCGCCGGTGGAGTAGCCGGTCGAGCCGACCAGTCCGACGGTCGTCCCGACCTGGACCTTCTGTCCCACGGACACGCGGATCGCGGACTGGTGGTTGTACGTCGTCACGATCCGCTTGCCGTCGATGGTTCCGTGCGAGATCTCCACACGGTTGCCGTATCCCTTCTGCCAGCCGGCGAAGGTGACCGTGCCGGCCCGGGCGGCGAGGACCGGGGTCCCCGACGCCGCCCCGAAGTCGATGCCCGTGTGGAGCTTGCGCACGTGCAGCGTCGGGTGCATGCGCCAGCCGTACGGTGACGTGACCGGCGGGTTGCCCGCGAGCGGCATCGCCATCTGCTTGCCCGCGGGGAGCTGTCCGCCGCCACCGCCCGGGGCGTCGACGCTCTCGTACTTCGGTATCAGGGACTTGATCCTGGCGACGTAGCCCTGTGTCTCCTGGTAGGGAGGCACGCCTCCGTACTGCTCGACCGCGCCGGGGCCGGCGTTGTAGGCGGCGAGGGTCAGGTCCAGGGTGGGTCCGCTGGCGCGGCCCTGGTTCTTGTAGCGGGTTACCTCCCCCGCGAGGTAGCAGTCGTAGCGGCCCTGGGCCATGATCGCGTCGCCGGGGTCGAACGGCGAGGCGCGTCCGTTGCCGTCGTCGTCGCGGCCCCAGGTCCGCCAGGTGCCGGGCATGAACTGCGACAGGCCCTGGGCCCCGACCGGGGAGACCCGGTCGGGGCCCCAGTTGGACTCCGCCTCGATCTGCGCCGCGATGACGGGTGCCGTGACCTGGGAGCACATGGAACCGGCCTTGAGCACCCAGGTCAGGTACTCGGGCGGCACGGAACCGGGGTCGAGCGCTCCGGTGCCGGGAGCCGGAGGCTCCGCACCGGCGGAGCCTCCGCTCACTCCGACGAAGAGGATCACTGGTGTGAAGACGGCCGCGATGGCGCCGCCTATCACCCAAGGCAGGGCGCCTCCCCCGTTGTTGGACATCCGCTCCCCTCAGAGTCGCATCGCAGATCCCGTTGCCCGGTTGAGTGTTGTGCGTGAGTGAGGTGCACGCGTCACGGCAGTGTCACAAACGTGCCCCAGGGACTCGCGGTAAGTTACCGGAGTT
The DNA here is from genome assembly GCF_044456065.1 of Streptomyces sp. NPDC051041. NCBI lineage: Bacteria > Bacillati > Actinomycetota > Actinomycetes > Kitasatosporales > Streptomycetaceae > Streptomyces > Streptomyces sp. NPDC051041. The sequence goes on along the minus strand of NZ_JBITFM010000002.1, from coordinate 169,156 downwards.
GGATTCTGAGTAAGGATCAGCGGCGTACACGTCCCGGGGGGAGGACACGCATGGAATCTCACGTGCCCGCTGGGCCCGAGGTCTGGACGCGTGGGCCGGTCGGCCCGGCGCCGCCCCCGCCCTCCCCACGACCGGATCGAGCACCTCAGCCGCCACGGCAGTTGGCCTGGGTCGGTGCGCACGGAGGGGCGGGCACCTCCACCCTGGCGGCCGTCTTCGGCGGCGTCGACCTGGGGCGGGAGTGGCCTCGGCCGGAACACGGCGAGCCGGATTCGGTGCTCCTGGTCGCCCGCACGCACGCCGCGGGGCTGCAGGCTCTGTCCAGAGCGCTGGACAGGATCAGGACGGGTGAGCACCCGGCCGGAGTGGAGGTCGCCGGGGCGGTGCTGGTCGCCGACGCGCCGGGGCGGCTGCCGCGCGACCTCACCCGGCGCGTCAAGGTGATCTCCTCGGTGGTCGAGGTCCACCGAGTGCCGTGGGTGCCCGGGTGGCGCATCGGTGACCTCACCGTCCCGCCGCCGCGCGAGACGGCGTCGCTGAGCCGACTGACCAGTGAGACGAACCAACCGCCGGAGAGCAAGAGTTGAACATGATGTTGGCCGTCGGCCGAAACGTGACCGACCCGTTGAACACGGTCCTGGGATACATCGCCTGGCTGGTCACGGCCGCCGCGGTGTTCGGGCTGCTGATCGTCGGGACGCGGATGGCGATCTCGTTGCGGTCCGGACAGGGCGACGAGCATCTGGTGCAGTTCGCCACCGTCATGGGGGCGTGCATCATCGGGGCCACCGCGGGACCCCTCGTGAAGTTCCTGCTGCGCTGAACGGCCCATGACACGGCTTCGCAGCAAACGTCACGAACATGCCACCGACCGGGCCCCAGCCGGCCATATGTCTTGGTGTCAGTGGCGACTGGAAACATGATCGCACCAGGATCAACGGCCGCAGCCGCACCGGCCGTTGCATGCGAAACGCACCACCACACAGCAGGCCGTCGGCGGACGAGCCGATCGAAATCGGGGAGACGAGATGTTCAGCAAGGCGCGTGACTACTTCCTGGCCGATCCCGTGCCGCAGCCGGGGAGGAATGCGCCCCCCGAGCTGGCCGACAAGGTCAACGACGTCCTCGGCATCGTGGCATGGGTGGGCACGGCGGCCGGTGTGGCCGGCGTGCTGATCACCGGCGCCATGATGGCGATCTCCATGCGCCGCGGCGAAGGCTCGGAGCACATGGGCCGACTGGGCATGGTGCTCGGCGGCTGTGTCCTGGTGGCCACCGCGGGCCCCCTTGTGACCTTCGTCTTCGCCTGAACCGGAAGGAGCCCGAATCATGATGGCCTCCGGCCGGTCACGAGGGACAAGCGGAGAGTGGGAGAAGCCCTTCTGGCAGCAGCGGGGCTGGCAGATCTCGGCCGCGTTCCTGATCGCGATGGCCCTGATCGGGGGCATCGCCGTCCTGTCCAGCGAAGGGAACGACAACGGGGCGCCTGCGGCCCGGCAGTCCGCGGAGCGCTCGCCGGCGACCGGTGACGAGACGGCCGAGGCCCCGCAGGACACCGGCGAGCAGCGGCCGGCCGGCTGCCGTACGGACGACAGCGACCAGAACACCCGCCCGGAACCGCCGGCCGACATCCAGTGGCGCCAACTGAACTCTTCGCTTGTCCCGGTGTCGGCCACCGCGGGCCCGTTGAAGTTCGACGGACCCGGATGGTCCTGCTTCGCACACACTCCCATGGGTGCCGTCATGGCGGCCCATATCATCCCCAACCAGTTCGACGACACCAACTGGCGGGACGTCGTGGACCGTCAGATGCCTGCCGGGCCGGCCAGGGACGCGTACATCCGCAAGCGTTCACAACAACCCGACGACTCGGTGGTCAAGGCTCCGCCCGGCAGCAGGGGCACCTACGCCGGCTACTCGATCGTCTCCTACTCCGAGGAGCAGGCCACCGTGATGCTCGTGATGCAGGTTCCGCAAGGGGGTTACGGTGCCGGCACGGTGACCGTCGTCTGGGACGAAGGCGACTGGAAGCTCCGGCCGACGCTTTCGGGGTCCCTCCTGGAGACGGCCACCGCCGTGGGCGGTCTGGAGGGGTTCACGGTCTGGGGAGCTCCGGATGCTTCGTGAGCTGCCCGGCCCTGGCGACATACTCGACTGCGCCACCGATCTCGGCGGATGTATAGGCGATGCCACCCGAGGCGCGGGTCAGGCGGTAGCGGACTCGGCGGTCGGGGCCTTCGCGAATGCCATCGGCTCGGCCGCCTCCGCGGTGCTGAAGGCGCTCAACGGCGTCTGGCTGAAGGCCGGAAGCGAAAGCACTCTCGACCCCAAGGGGGAAACCGGGCTCCATACCATCCTCGCCGAGACCGACTGGATCGTCGGCTACGTGGCCGTAGCCTCGCTCCTCATCGCGGCGGCCAAGATGGCCTACGAACGCAAGGGTCAGCCCATGCAGCAGGCGTTCATGGGGCTGTGGAAGGTCATCCTCGTCTCCGCCCTCGCCCCCCTGCTGGCCAACCAGCTGTACCGGGCTTCGGACGCCTATGCGCAAGAGGTGTACGAGAAGGCGAACCTGGGTGAGACCGCCGAGACGGTCCTCGGGTTCACGACCCTCGCCAGCCCCGGCCTGATCTTGATCTTCGGTCTGCTGATCATGCTGGCGAGTTTTGTCCAGATCATTCTCATGTACCTCCGCCTCGGCGTGCTCATCATGCTGATCGGCACCCTTCCCATCGCGGCCGCGTCCTCGATGCTGGGCTGGGGCGAGGGATGGTGGAGGAAGCACCTCGGCTGGCTCGTCGCCTGGATGCTCTACAAGCCGGCGGCCGCACTGATCATCTACTCGGCCACGGCCATGACCCAGGACGAGAGCGGCGACAAACTCGAGAAGTCCATAGCCGGCATGGGCATACTCGTGCTGTCGGTGTTCGCGCTTCCCGCCCTGCTGAAACTGGTCGTCCCGGCGACCGCCGCACTGGGCGGCACTTCGGGCGGCACAGTCGCCATGAACGTCGCGAACAACATCGCCACCGGCGCCATCAACATCGCGAGCGGTGGATTGTCCGGCGGGGGCGGTGGCGGAGGCGGAGGCAGCCGGGGCGGCGGTTACCAGGCGCCGGCCGGCTCGCCCTCCACGGGTGCCGGCTCGCCCCCGGGCGGCACGGGCGGTGCGGGGGCAGCCGGTGGTGCGGCCTCCGCGGGCGCCGCCGGGGCCACCGCCGGTGCGACGATCGCCGTCCAGGCCGCGGCGACGGTCGCCCAGGCCGGTCTGGCCGCCGCGAACGAAGTGACCAACTCCCTCGACGACAACGACGGCAACAAGGGCCACAACCAGTAGGAACCGGTGGGTGAGGGGCTCATGCCCCGGCCTCCCACCCTGCCGAGGAGAGGAAGATCCATGTCCGAGCAGCGTTCCCTGCGCGAGTACCTCCGGCGCTACGCCGCCGGCGAGATCCCCCGCGAGGAGATGATCGAGACCGTCGCCGCCTGGGACTTCGAGGAGTCGGACTGGGAGGAGGGGCACATCGAGCCGTCGCACCAGGACAACACCTACGACGTCGTGGCCGGCGCAGCCCTCCTCGGGGACATCACCAGGGAGGACCTGGAGGAGATCCACCGCCGTCACACGGCCCGCCGCGGATGACCGGCGAATACCAGCAGCTCTACCAGGAGCTGCAACGCCGTATCGCTCCCGGGGGCGACCTCGCCCCCGGCCCGCGGGACACCCGCAGCGTCCACTTCCGCGACGGCCTGTGGACCAGGGAGCGGGAACAGCTCCACCGGGCGATCCTGGAGCAGTTCAAGGACCAGTACCGCGACCACCCCCGCGACGGGCACGCCGTCCTGCTCACCGCCGGCGCGCCCGGCGCGGGCAAGGGCGGCGCCCAGGCCGGTCTCGCCCGGTGGCAGGGCCAGGACACCGACCTGGGCCGGGCACTCGCCCGCGCGCACGGAGTGGACCTCGACCGCTATGTGGTCCTCGACCCGGACCAGTTCAAGGTGGCCCTGTTCGAGCACGGCGGACTGCCCCGACTGGACGCCCGGGCCATGGCCCTGCCGTTCGGCCGGGAGCTGGCCCCGTCGGAGATGGCCTCGCTGACACATCGCGAGTCCGCTTATCTCCAGGACCAGTTCGAGGTCTGGGCACGCCGCGAGGGCTACAACCTCCTCTACGACGCCACCCTGAAGAACCTCGACAAGAACACCCGGCTGCTGTCCGACCTCCGGCGCGACGGCTACGCCCAGCGCGTGGTCCTGTCCGTCGAGGTCCCTCTGGAGCAGTGCCTGGCGCAGAACGCCGCCCGCTGGGAGAGCGGCCGTATCCGCTACGAGCAGGGCCTGGACGCCTACGGCGGCCGGATGGCGCCCGAGGGCATGATCCGCGACCTGTACGCGCAGGGCAGCTCCGGCCGCGGCTACTCCATCGGCCGGGAGAACGCCGAGCGCCTCGCCGACAAGGGCCTCGTCACCGCGCTGATCACCTCCGACCGGGGCGCGTTCGCCCAGGACGCCGCCACGCGCAACCCGCTCGCGCAGGCGCCGGCCTTCCGGCAGGACGACACCGTCATCCGGATCTCGGAGGCCGGGCGGCTGCGCTCGGCACCTCCCGGCCGGATCGCGGCCCAGCCCGCCGGTCCCCGGCCGGCCACTGCCGCGCCGCCCGTCCCGCGCCGGCCTCCCGGCCCCGGACGAAGCCTCTGACCTCCTCCGGAAAGGAAACCCATGTCCACCGACGCCATGACGCGTCCCACGTACGGGAACTGGCGGCGGCCCCGCCGTCCCGGCCTCGGCCCGCTCGGGCTGCTCGGTACCGTTGTCGCCTTCGGCGGACTCGTGGTCGTTCTGCTCGCCTCGCTGGTGTCCCTCGCCGCGGCCGTCGTCGTCCTCGTCCCGCTGGCGCTGTTCCTCGGCCCGCTGGCCCTGCGCACCGTGGACGGCCGCAACGTGTACCAGCTGCTGGCCGTCCGGATCGGCTGGATCAAGCGCAGGGCCAACGGCTCGCACACCTATGTCTCCGGCCCGCTGTCGCGGCGTCCCGGCGGCCGGTTCCACCCGCCCGGGCTGCTCTCCCGGGTGAAGATGCGGGAAGGCCGGGACGCCTACGACCGCCCTTTCGGGGTGCTGCACCACCCCGGCCGCAACCTCTACACCATCGTGCTCACCTGTGAGCCCGACGGCGGTTCGCTGGTCGACCCCGAGCAGGTCGACATCTGGGTCGCCGCCTGGGGCGACTGGCTGGCCCGGCTGTCGCACGAGCCGGGGCTGCGCGGCGCCCAGGTGGTCGTCGAGACCGCCCCGGACACCGGCACCCGCCTCGCCGCCGAGGTGCTGCCCCGCATCGTGCCGGACGCCCCCGCCGCGGCGCGCGCGGTGATGGAGGAGGTCGTGCAGCGCTACCCCTCCGCGTCCTCCGAGATGCACACCTACATCGCCCTCACCTACGGCACCGGGCCCGGTCCGCGGCGTGCTCCCGAGGACGTCATCACCGACCTGTCCATGCGCCTGCCGGGTCTGCTGTCCGGCCTGGTCGCGGCCGGCGGCGGCTCGGCCTCCCCGCTGTCCGCGGAGCGCATCGCCGAGATCGTCCGGGTGGCGTACGACCCGGCCATCGCGCCCGATGTGCTGTCCGTCCGCGCCCAGCACGCGAGCACCGGCCTGGACTGGGAGGACTGCGGCCCGGCCGCCGCCGTGGAGACGGTCGACGCCTACAAGCACGACTCCGGGGTGTCCCGCACCTGGATGCTGACCCTCGCGCCGCGCGGCACCGTGCGGTCCAGCGTGCTGCGCGGCCTGCTGGAGCCCGCGCACGGCACGCGTCGCAAGCGGGTGTCGCTGGTCTACCGGCCCATCGACCCGGCGACCTCGGCGCGGATCGTGGAGGCCGACCGCAGGGCGGCGCACTTCATGGCCGGTTCCCGCCGGGGCCTGGTCCAGGCCCGTGCCTCCTCGGAGGTCCGCGCGGCCGAGCAGACCGCGGCCGAGGAGGCCGCCGGCGCCGGTCTCGTGGAGTTCTCCCTGATGGTGACGGTCACCGTCGACAACGAGGAGGAACTCCAGGACGCCTCCATCACCGTGCGCAACCTCCAGGCGTCCTCCCGCATCCTGATGCGCCCCGCGGACCGTATGCAGGCGTCGGCGTTCACCTGCACGCTGCCGGTCGGCCTGCTGCCGTGGGAGTACACCCTCATCCCCTACCAGCTCAGGGAGACCCTGTGAGCAGGCGACAGCGGCCGGCCGCCCGACCGCCGCGCGAACCCGTCGTACCGGCGCGGGGCTGGCCCGGCCCGGGCGGAGGCCAGGTCGGGTATCTGGACCCGCCGTCCATGTGGCGTGCCACCACCGTGCAGGCCTGCGGCCTGTGGCCGTTCGCGGCCGGTTCGGGCGCGCCGATGACGGGCGTGCCCCTCGGGCAGCATCTGCACACCGGCGCGACGGTGTGCGGGGATCCCATCTCCTGGTTCACCCGGGCCCGTTACATCTCCAACCCGTCGCTGTTCATGCTCGGCATGCCCGGCCTCGGCAAGTCCACCCTGGTCAACCGGATGCTGATCGGCATGGCCGCGACCGGCATCGTGCCGCTGGTGCTCGGCGACCTCAAGCCCGACTACGCGGACACCGTGCGGGCGCTGGGCGGGCAGGTCATCTCCATCGGCCGCGGCGTCGGCGGCATCAACGTGCTCGACCCCGGCGCGATGGGCGAGGCCGCGGTGCGGATCGGCGGCGAGGCCGGCCGGGTGCTGGCCGCCGAGGCGCACGGGCGTGTGCTGAACATGGTCGCGGCGCTGGTCACGATCGTGCGCGGACGGCCGATGGACGACCATGAGCAGTCGGTGCTGTCCGCCTGTCTGCACCACCTCAACGACCGCACCAAGCCGGGCCGGCCCCCGCTGCTGCCGGATCTGCTGAAGGTGCTCGACGAGGGCCCGGACCGGGTGCGGGCGGTCACTCTGGACCGCGGTGACCGGGTCCGCTACCAGCAGGCGGTGGACCCGCTGCACCGCTCCCTGCTGGGCGTGCTCGACGGGCCGCTCGGCGACACCTTCGCCGCCGAGACGTCGACCCGGATCGACCCCAGCTCGCCCGCCGTGTGCGTCGACATCTCCCGGATCGGTGAGGCGGACACCCAGCTCACCGCGGCGGCGATGCTCGCCGCCTGGTCCGACGGGCTCGGCACGGTCGCCGCCGCGCACGCCCTGGCGGACGCCGGGCTCGGCCCGCAGCGCTGGTTCTTCACCGTCCTGGACGAGCTGTGGCGTCCGCTGCGGGCCGCCTCCGGCATCGTGGAGCGGATCGACGCCCTCACCCGGCTCAACCGCTCCCTGGGCCTCGGCGACGCCAAGATCACCCACACCCTGAAGGACGCGGAGGCGCTCGGCACCGAGGCCGACCGGGCCAAGGCGCGCGGCTTCGTCGAGCGGGCGGGCATGGTGGTGTGCGCCGGACTGCCCCGCGCCGAGATGCAGGAACTGGGCAAGATCGTCAACATGTCGGAGCGGGAGATCGAGCTGGTGTCGTCCTGGTCGTCCCCACCCGGCTGGGCCGGCACCGGCGACAGCGACGAACCCCCGGGCCGGGGCCGGTTCCTCATCAAGGTCGGTGGCCGGCCGGGCATCCCCATCAAGGTCGCCATCACCGACACCGAGCGGGCACTGCACAACACCAACACCCGCTGGACCGGCACCGAGCAGATCGTGCCGAGACAACCGGGGGAACCACGATGACCGCTCCCCGCAAACGCTCAGGTCCCCTGGGTCCCGACGACGTCCTGCCCTGGCTCATCGTGGCCGTGGCGGCCCTCGCCGGGGTGGTGTGCTGCGCGGCCTGGCTGGGCGGCTCGCTGGGCGCGGCGGTCGCCGGGGGCGGCTGGAACCCGCCGCCGTTCGCCCTGTCGAGCTTTGTGACCCTGACCCGGGAGGGACCGGCCGCGCTGTGGCCGGAGGCCCCCGCCGGGGCGGTGCTGGCCGGGATGGCCGTGGTCCTCGGGGTGTGCGTCGCCCTGGTGGTCGCCCTGATCATGCTGGTGCGCAGGGCGTTCACCAGGACCTCCACCACCGGTCTGGCCGGGCGCCGGGAGCTGGCCGCGCTGCTGCCCAAGGGCGCCGCCGCCCGGGCCCGCGAGCTGCGGCCCTCACTGCCGAGGACGGGCCGGCTCGACCCGGACGACACCGGCAATCTGCTGGGGAACCTGGAGCCGGGCGGCCCCGAGCTGCGCTCCAGCTACGAGGACGTCGAGCTGCATCTGATGGCCCCGCGGGCCGGCAAGTCCACCGGCATCGCGGTGCCGCGTGTGCTGCGTGCCCGCGGCAGCGTGCTGCTGACCTCCAACAAGGCCGACGTCTACAGCGTCACCCGGGCCGAGCGCGAACGCCACGGCAGGGTGTGGACGTTCGACCCGCAGGGCATCGCGCACACCCCACGCGCGATGTGGTGGGACATGCTCGCCGACGCGTCCACCATCGAGGGCGCCCGGCGGCTCGCCGGCCACTTCGTGGGGGCGGTCAACGACGACGCCTCCAAGCGGGACTTCTGGATCTCGGCGGCGCAGAACACCCTGACCGCCCTGTTCCACGCCGCCAGCCGGGGCGGCCGGCGCATCGACGAGGTGCTGGCGTGGCTGGCCGACCCGGCCGACCGCACCCCGATCGACCTGCTGCGCGACGCGGGCATGACCGCGCTGGCCGACCAGTTGCGCGGCACCGTCCAGGGCGCGGTCGAGACACGGGACGGCATCTACGAGACCGCCCGCCAGTGCGTGGCCTGTCTGCTGGACCCGCGGATCTCGGCCTGGGTCAGCCCCGACCCGCGGCTGCCGCAGTTCCGGCCCGAGACGCATGTGCTCAGCCGCGACACCCTCTATCTGCTCTCCAAGGACGGGGGCGGCTCGGCGGCCGGAGTGATCGCGGCCGCCGCCGACTCGGTGCTGCGCGCGGGTGTCGTCGCCGCCGAACGGATGGGCGGCCGGCTCGACCCGCCCATGACGGCCGTGCTCGACGAGGCCGCCAACGTCTGCCGGATCTCCGACCTGCCCGACCTCTACAGCCACTTCGGCTCACGCGGCATCAACGTCGTGACCCTGCTGCAGAGTTACCGCCAGGGCGTACGGGTGTGGGGCGAGCCGGGCATGGACGCGCTGTGGGGCGCCGCCACGATCAAGCTGCTCGGCGCGGGCCTGGACGACGCCGACTTCGTCGAGAAGGTCTCCCGGCTGGTCGGCGAGCACGATGTGAGCACGGTCAGCTACTCCCGCAGCAAGGACGGCCGGTCCCGCTCGACGTCCTACCGGCTCGAACGCATCCTGCCCGCCGACCGCATCCGAGCCCTGCCCAAGGGCACCGCCCTGCTGCTGGCAACCGGCATCAAGCCGGCCCTGCTGCGGCTGCGGCCCTGGTACCAGGAGCCGGACGCCGACCGCATCCGGTCCGCCGCCCAGGCCGAGATCCAGGCGATCACCTCACGCGCCGCCGGCAAGGAGAGCATCCACTGATGTCCGAACCCCTTCCCGAGCAGGCCCCGCCCGCCCCGCAGGCGCCGCTGTTCATCCTGTACCTGGACGGCGACGCGTACGAGGAGCAGCTGCGGATGCTGGTGACCTGGGTGCACTCGCTGCTGCTGCCCGTGTACGGCCGGGAGACCCACTCCGGCGCGCCCTGGTGTCCGCGCTGGTGGGAACACCTGGAGGCGGTGGCCCGGCTGCACGCCCTGTGGCTCGCCTGGCAGGAGCTGACCGATCCGCTGGCGGGCGCGACCGGTCCCTCCGTATGGCACCGTGATCACCTGGCCCCGGCGCTGAGCGAACTGCGCGACCCCGCCGGGCCGTTCGCCGGCTGCAAGGAGGGCTCCCACCGGGACAAGGCGATCCCGGTGGTGGAGCCGTACTGATCCACCGAGAGGACGTGCGGGACATGCGCAGGACGAGATCCGTGGTGAGTATCGCGCTGACGGCGCTGGTGCTGGCCGGCTGCGGCGGGGGCGGTTCCCCGGACGCCGAGGACGGCGGCAAGGGGCGCTCCGCCACCCCCTCCGCCGAGGCCTCCCCCGGTCCGAAGGGCCCGTCGGTGCTGCTGACGGTCCCCTCCGCCTACGACCCGGAGCGGGGCTGGCAGCACACGCTGGACTGGATGCCGGAGAACTACTCGGCGCAGCCCCTGGTGGCCGTCGGCACCCGCAGCGACACGGTCGCCTATGTGGACACCGCCGAGGACGGGTACGTCGTCCAGGTGCGGGACGCCTCCACCGGCACGGTCCGCTTCACGAGCCGGCCCTGGGAGCCGCCCGCCCCCCTGGAGGGCAACGGCCTGCTGGGGCACTCGGTGCAGCTGCCGTCGGTGGCGACGACCGTCCAGGACGGCCGTGAGTACGTCGTGCTGTGGGCCCACGGCGAAACCGGCGGCGACGCCCTCAGCAAGGGCGAGCAGTCCGTCCGCCTGCTGGTCTTCCCGGCCGACGCGTCGGGCAGCGCGGTGGCTCCCACCCGCGAGATCGACATCCCGGTCGAGGTGCTGGCGCCCGGCAGGGAGTACCTGCGGGTGGCCGACTTCGGCACGGGCCTGGAGGTCCACTGGGAGGCGGAGGACACCGCCCAGAAGGCCGTCGCCGTGGACGTCACCAACGGCACGCTCGACCGCTGCGCGGACGCCTGCGCCGAGAGCATCGGCCGCATCAGGACCGACCGGGGCTGGATCGTCTCCGACTACTCCCAGGACGCCGTGTCGATGCCCGGCGGCTGGGACATCCGCGACGCGGCCCCGCCCGGCGCCAAGTACCCGGAGGACGCGGCCAGCAACGAGTTCGTGGGCGTCACCGGCGGCCACCTCTTCACGCGGTGGAAGGCCGAGTCCGGTAGCGTCCTGCATTCCCTCACCGCCCTGCACGACGCCTCCACCGGCGAACTGGAGACCAGCGTCGTCTGCGACGATCCGCGCGGAAGCGAGGCGGTCGCCTCCCCCGACGGCCGCTTCGTCGCCGCCGGCACCGTCGCCTTCGATCTCCAGCAGCGCAGCGGCTTCTGCCTCGACGCCGGTGACGACCGCAAGGCGAGCGTGTACATCTGGTCGATCGCCGACGGCGGCACCGCCTACGGCACGCTCGACGACACCCGCAGGGACAACGAGCGGACGGCCGAGGTCGACCTGTCCACCGGCACCCCCCGGCTCCTCCCCGAGGGCACCCGCGTCCCCGACCTGACCCTGAAGGACACGGGCGTCTTCCTGACCCCGCACCACACCGGCGGACTGCTGATCTCGGCGCTCCGCACCAAGTGACGCCCCGGACCGACCGATCCCGGAGGAATACATGTCCCTTCCCCAGCTCACCCGGCTGCTGCGCTGGCAGAACCGCTGGTCCGGTCCGGCGCACACGCTCCTACGCGCCTTCCACGACCCCGCCACCCGGGAAACCGTGGTCATCGTGTCCGAGCTGGCGGACAACCCTACGGACCGCGGCATCACCGGGGATTTCCCCAGCGTCGCGGACGCCGCTCTTCCTGTACTGCGGCGACATCTGTCGCCGGACCTGGGCCACGTGGTCTGGATCGCACACTTCGGTGACTTCTCGTCCTACGATCCCGGCGGCCCGGAGACCTTCACACGCATGGACGTCACCGAGGTCGGCGGCGTCCACCAGGAGAACCTGCATGGTCATGAGCCGGTCACGGCTCAAGAGGTCACGGCCCTGCTGAAGGGCCACCCCTTGGCACCGGTGCCGGAGATCCTCACACGGCTGGGTTACCAGAGGTGACCGAGCTCGTCTCCGGAAGGGATGTGCTCGCGCAGGCCCGCTCGCTGTACCAGCACTACCGGCCGGCCGTCGAACCGACCGGCATGCGAGTGGCCATCATCCGCTTCACTGCCTCGCCTGAGGACCCCGCGGAGTGGCAAACGCGCCTGGAGGCCTCACGGGTCTCGGCCGAGCAGAAGGTGAAGGCCTTCGAGCACCTCGGGTTCCGTGCCGATCACGTCGTCATGCCGCCCGGCGCGCGCATCGGACACTTCGCGGACGTCCTCGACTACTACAGCCAGGACCCGAGTACGCGGGCGATCATCGTGCAGTATCCGCCGCCACAACAGCTGGCACCCCTTGTCGCCCGTATGGACCCCGCCAAGGACATCGACGCCCTGCTCAAGGACCGCTCCCCCTACCGGGCCTGCGCCACCGCCGAGGGCATCTACCGGGTCACCGAACCGTACGCGCAGGACGGGCCGGCCATCGCCGTGGTGGGCGCCCGCGGATTCGTCGGCCAGGGCGTGGTCGGCCTGCTCCGGCAGAACGGCCA
>NZ_JBITFM010000002.1:0-156788 GCF_044456065.1 Streptomyces sp. NPDC051041 | reverse complement strand
CGCGGGCCCGCACCTGCCCGCCCAGCGCCCGCAGACCCCGCGACCCGCCGCCCCCGGCCGCTGAAGGGCACCCCCGCCCCCGCACGTACGCCGAAGGGCGGCCACCCCGTCACGGGATGGCCGCCCTTCATGCTGCTGCTCGCTTACTGGTTGTACGGACCGTAGTCGTAGTCCTCCAGCGGCACGGCCTGCCCGGAGCCCGCGCCGAACGGCGAGTAGTCGATGTCGTCGTAGCCGACGGCCGAGTACATCGCGGCCTTGGCCTCCTCGGTCGGCTCGACCCGGATGTTGCGGTAGCGGGACAGGCCCGTACCGGCCGGGATGAGCTTACCGATGATGACGTTCTCCTTGAGGCCGATCAGGGAGTCGGACTTGGCGTTGATCGCCGCGTCCGTGAGGACCCTGGTCGTCTCCTGGAAGGACGCCGCCGACAGCCAGGACTCGGTCGCCAGCGAGGCCTTGGTGATACCCATGAGCTGCGGACGACCGGAGGCCGGGTGACCGCCCTCCTGGACCACACGACGGTTCTCCTGCTCGAACTTCGAGCGCTCGACCAGCTCGCCGGGCAGCAGCTCGGCGTCGCCGGACTCGATGATCGTCACGCGGCGCAGCATCTGCCGGATGATGATCTCGATGTGCTTGTCGTGGATCGACACACCCTGCGAGTTGTAGACCTTCTGCACCTCGCCGACCAGGTGGACCTGGACGGCGCGCTGGCCCAGGATGCGCAGCACGTCGTGCGGGTTGGTGGCACCCACGGTGAGCTTCTGGCCCACCTCGACGTGCTCGCCCTCGCTGACCAGGAGCCGGGCGCGCTTCGAGATCGGGTAGGCCGTCTCGTCGCTGCCGTCGTCCGGGGTGATGACGATCTTCTTGGTCTTCTCCGTCTCCTCGATCCGCACGCGGCCGGAGGCCTCGGAGATCGGAGCGACACCCTTCGGGGTACGGGCCTCGAAGAGCTCGACGACACGCGGCAGACCCTGGGTGATGTCGTCACCGGCCACACCACCGGTGTGGAAGGTACGCATCGTCAGCTGGGTGCCGGGCTCACCGATGGACTGGGCGGCGATGATGCCGACCGCCTCACCGATGTCGACCAGCTTGCCGGTGGCCAGCGAACGGCCGTAGCACATCGCGCAGGTGCCGACCGCGGACTCGCAGGTCAGGACCGAGCGGGTCTTGACCTCCTCGACGCCCTGGAGGATGAGCTCCTCGATGAGCACGTCGCCCAGGTCGGTGCCGGCCGGGGCCAGCACCTTGCCGTCGACCACGATGTCCTCGGCGAGGCAGCGCGCGTACACGGACGTCTCGACGTTCTCCGCCTTGCGCAGCACGCCGTCCGCGCCGCGCTCCGCGATCCGGAGCTTCAGGCCGCGGTCGGTGCCGCAGTCCTCCTCGCGGATGATGACGTCCTGGGAGACGTCGACCAGACGACGGGTGAGGTAACCCGAGTCGGCGGTACGCAGGGCGGTGTCGGCGAGACCCTTACGGGCACCGTGCGTGGAGATGAAGTACTCCAGCACGGACAGACCCTCGCGGAACGACGCCTTGATCGGCCGCGGGATGGTCTCGTTCTTCGCGTTCGACACCAGACCGCGCATACCGGCGATCTGACGCATCTGCATCATGTTTCCTCGGGCACCCGAGTTGACCATCATGAAGATCGGGTTGGTCTTCGGGAAGTTGCCCGTCATGGCCTCGGCCACGTCGTTGGTGGCCTTGGTCCAGATCGCGATGAGCTCCTGGGTCCGCTCGTCCTTGGTGATCAGACCGCGCTCGTACTGCTTCTGGACCTTCTCGTCCTGCGCCTCGTACCCGCGGACGATCTCCTTCTTCGCCTCGGGGACGACGACGTCGGAGATGGCGACGGTGACGCCGGAGCGGGTGGCCCAGTAGAAGCCGGCCGCCTTCAGGTTGTCGAGCGTGGCCGCCACGATGACCTTCGGGTAGCGCTCGGCGAGGTCGTTGACGATCTCGGAGAGCTGCTTCTTGCCGACCTCGTAGTCGACGAACGGGTAGTCCTCGGGCAGCAGCTCGTTGAAGAGCGCGCGGCCCAGCGTGGTGCGCAGCCGGAAGCTGTCACCCTGCTGCCACTCGGGCTCGCCCTCCTCGCGGGCCGGCGGGGTCCAGCCGCGCGGCGGGATGGTGCCCACCGGGAAGCGGATGTCGACCGGCGCCTGGAGCGACAGCTCGCCGGCGTCGAACGCCATGATCGCCTCGGCGACGGACGCGAAGGAACGGCCCTCGCCCTTGACGTCGCGGCCCTCGTGGTCGGTGGTGAGGAAGTACAGACCGAGGACCATGTCCTGGGTCGGCATCGTCACCGGCCGGCCGTCGGCGGGCTTGAGGATGTTGTTCGAGGACAGCATCAGGATGCGGGCCTCGGCCTGCGCCTCCGCGGACAGCGGCAGGTGCACGGCCATCTGGTCACCGTCGAAGTCCGCGTTGAACGCGGTGCACACGAGCGGGTGGATCTGGATGGCCTTGCCCTCGACCAGCTGCGGCTCGAAGGCCTGGATGCCGAGGCGGTGCAGCGTGGGCGCACGGTTCAGCAGGACCGGGTGCTCCGCGATGACCTCTTCCAGCACGTCGTACACGACCGTGCGGCCGCGCTCGACCATCCGCTTGGCGCTCTTGATGTTCTGCGCGTGGTTCAGGTCGACCAGGCGCTTCATCACGAACGGCTTGAACAGCTCCAGCGCCATCGCCTTCGGCAGACCGCACTGGTGCAGCTTCAGCTGCGGACCGACGACGATCACGGAACGCGCCGAGTAGTCGACGCGCTTGCCGAGCAGGTTCTGGCGGAAGCGGCCCTGCTTGCCCTTCAGCATGTCGCTGAGGGACTTCAGCGGGCGGTTGCCGGGGCCGGTCACCGGGCGGCCGCGACGGCCGTTGTCGAAGAGGGCGTCAACGGCCTCCTGAAGCATGCGCTTCTCGTTGTTGACGATGATCTCGGGCGCGCCGAGGTCGAGCAGCCTCTTCAGACGGTTGTTGCGGTTGATGACCCGGCGGTACAGGTCGTTCAGGTCGGAGGTCGCGAAGCGGCCACCGTCCAGCTGCACCATCGGACGCAGGTCCGGCGGGATGACCGGCACGCAGTCCAGAACCATGCCCTTGGGGCTGTTGGACGTCTGCAGGAACGCGGAGACGACCTTCAGGCGCTTCAGGGCGCGGGTCTTCTTCTGGCCCTTGCCGGTGCGGATGATCTCGCGGAGCTTCTCGGCCTCCTCCTCGAGGTCGAAGGACTCCAGGCGCTTCTGCAGCGCCGCGGCGCCCATCGAGCCGTCGAAGTACGTGCCGAAGCGGTCGCGCAGCTCGCGGTAGAGCAGCTCGTCGCCCTCCAGGTCCTGGACCTTGAGGTTCTTGAAGCGGTTCCACACCTCGTCGAGACGGTCGATCTCGCGCTGGGCGCGGTCGCGCAGCTGCTTCATCTCGCGCTCGGCGCCCTCGCGCACCTTGCGGCGCACGTCGGCCTTGGCGCCCTCGGCCTCCAGCTCGGCCAGGTCGCTCTCCAGCTTCTTGGCGCGGGCCTCCAGGTCGGCGTCGCGGCGCTGCTCGATCTGCTGGCGCTCGACGGAGACGTGGGCCTCCAGCGAGGGCAGGTCGCGCTGACGGCGCTCCTCGTCGACGTACGTGATCATGTACGCCGCGAAGTAGATGACCTTCTCCAGGTCCTTCGGCGCCAGGTCGAGCAGGTAGCCCAGACGCGACGGGACGCCCTTGAAGTACCAGATGTGCGTGACGGGGGCGGCCAGCTCGATGTGGCCCATCCGCTCACGGCGCACCTTGGCGCGGGTCACCTCGACGCCGCAGCGCTCACAGATGATGCCCTTGAAGCGGACACGCTTGTACTTGCCGCAGTAGCACTCCCAGTCCCGGGTCGGACCGAAGATCTTCTCGCAGAAGAGACCGTCCTTCTCGGGCTTGAGGGTGCGGTAGTTGATGGTCTCGGGCTTCTTGACCTCGCCGTGGCTCCACTGACGGATGTCGTCAGCGGTGGCCAGGCCGATCCGGAGCTCGTCGAAGAAGTTGACGTCGAGCACTATGCGTCAATCCCTCTCAGGGTCGTAAGTCTTTCGGTCTGTACGGGGGTCACCGGGGGTGGCGGGCCTTGGTGGCAGGCCCGCCGGACTCCCGTCAGACCTCTTCGACGCTGCTCGGCTCGCGCCGGGACAGGTCGATGCCGAGCTCCTCCGCGGCGCGGAAGACGTCCTCGTCGGTGTCGCGCATCTCGATGGACATGCCGTCGCTGGACAGCACCTCCACGTTCAGGCACAGGGACTGCATCTCCTTGATGAGCACCTTGAAGGACTCGGGGATGCCGGGCTCGGGGATGTTCTCGCCCTTGACGATGGCCTCGTACACCTTCACGCGGCCGGTGACGTCGTCGGACTTGATGGTCAGCAGCTCCTGGAGGGCGTACGCGGCGCCGTAGGCCTCGAGTGCCCACACCTCCATCTCACCGAACCGCTGGCCACCGAACTGGGCCTTACCACCCAGCGGCTGCTGGGTGATCATCGAGTACGGGCCGGTCGAGCGGGCGTGCAGCTTGTCGTCGACCAGGTGGTGCAGCTTCAGGATGTACATGTAGCCGACCGAGATCGGGTCCGGGAACGGCTCACCCGAACGGCCGTCGAACAGCCGCGCCTTGCCGGACGGGAGGACCAGGCGGTCGCCGTCGCGGTTCGGCAGGGTGTGCTGCAGCAGACCCGCCAGCTCGTCCTCGCGGGCGCCGTCGAAGACCGGCGTCGCCACGTTGGTACGCGGCTCGACCTGGTCCGCGCCGATGGCCTGCAGACGCTGCGCCCACTCCTCCGCCAGGCCGGAGACGTCCCAGCCCTGGCTGGCGAGCCAGCCGAGGTGGATCTCCAGCACCTGTCCCGGGTTCATCCGGGACGGCACGCCCAGCGGGTTGAGGATGATGTCGACCGGGGTGCCGTCCTCCAGGAACGGCATGTCCTCGATCGGCAGGATCTTCGAGATGACGCCCTTGTTGCCGTGGCGGCCGGCGAGCTTGTCACCGTCGGTGATCTTGCGCTTCTGCGCCACGTAGACGCGGACCAGCTGGTTCACGCCCGGCGGCAGCTCGTCGCCCTCCTCGCGGTCGAAGACGCGCACGCCGATGACCTTGCCGGTCTCGCCGTGCGGCACCTTCAGCGAGGTGTCACGGACCTCACGGGCCTTCTCACCGAAGATGGCGCGCAGCAGGCGCTCCTCGGGGGTCAGCTCGGTCTCACCCTTCGGGGTCACCTTGCCGACGAGGATGTCACCGGCGATGACCTCGGCGCCGATGCGGATGATGCCGCGCTCGTCGAGGTCGGCGAGGACCTCCTCGGAGACGTTCGGGATGTCCCGGGTGATCTCCTCGGGGCCGAGCTTGGTGTCCCGGGCGTCGACCTCGTGCTCCTCGATGTGGATCGAGGAGAGGACGTCGTCCTGCACCAGGCGCTGGCTGAGGATGATCGCGTCCTCGTAGTTGTGGCCTTCCCAGGGCATGAAGGCGACCAGCAGGTTCTTGCCGAGCGCCATCTCGCCGTTCTGGGTGGCCGGGCCGTCGGCGAGGACCTGGCCCTCGACGACGCGGTCGCCCTCGTTGACGATGACCTTCTGGTTGACCGAGGTGCCCTGGTTGGAGCGGGCGAACTTGGCCAGGCGGTACGTGATGTACGTGCCGTCGTCGTTGGCGGTGGTGATGTAGTCCGCGGAGACCTCCTGGACCACACCGGCCTTCTCGGCCTTGACGACGTCGCCGGCGTCGACGGCGGAGCGGTACTCCATGCCGGTGCCGACGAGCGGGGCCTCCGCCTGGATCAGCGGGACGGCCTGGCGCATCATGTTCGCGCCCATGAGGGCGCGGTTGGCGTCGTCGTGCTCCAGGAAGGGGATCATGGCGGTCGCGACCGACACCATCTGGCGCGGCGAGACGTCCATGTAGTCCACGTCCTCGGGGCCGACGTAGTCGACCTCGCCGCCCTTGCGGCGGACCAGCACGCGGTTCTCGGCGAAGCGGAGGTCGTCCGTCAGCGGCGCGTTGGCCTGCGCGATGACGAAGCGGTCCTCCTCGTCGGCGGTCAGGTAGTCGACCTCGTCGGTGACCTGGCCGTCGACGACCTTGCGGTACGGCGTCTCGATGAAGCCGAACGCGTTGACCCGGCCGTAGGAGGCCAGCGAGCCGATCAGACCGATGTTCGGGCCTTCCGGCGTCTCGATCGGGCACATGCGGCCGTAGTGCGAGGGGTGCACGTCACGGACCTCGAAGCCGGCCCGCTCACGGGAGAGACCACCCGGGCCGAGGGCGTTCAGACGACGCTTGTGCGTCAGCCCCGACAGCGGGTTGTTCTGGTCCATGAACTGGGACAGCTGGCTGGTGCCGAAGAACTCCTTGATGGAGGCGACGACCGGCCGGATGTTGATCAGGGTCTGCGGCGTGATCGCCTCGACGTCCTGGGTGGTCATGCGCTCGCGCACGACGCGCTCCATACGGGCGAGACCCGTACGGACCTGGTTCTGGATCAGCTCGCCGACGCTGCGGATACGGCGGTTGCCGAAGTGGTCGATGTCGTCGGTCTCGACCATGATCGTGCGGCCGTTGTCGCCGACCGTCTCGGTCTCGCCGGCGTGCAGCTTCACCAGGTACTTGATCGTCGCGATGATGTCCTCGACGGTCAGGATCCCGGCGTCCAGCGGGGTGTCCGTACCCAGCTTCTTGTTGACCTTGTAGCGGCCGACCTTGGCGAGGTCGTAGCGCTTGGGGTTGAAGTAGAGGTTCTCGAGCAGCGTCTGCGCGGCCTCGCGCGTGGGGGGCTCGCCCGGGCGCAGCTTGCGGTAGATGTCGAGCAGCGCGTCGTCCTGGCCCTGGGTGTGGTCCTTCTCCAGGGTGGCGCGCATGGACTCGTACTCGCCGAACTCCTCGAGGATCTGCTCGGTGGTCCAGCCGAGCGCCTTGAGCAGGACGGTCACGGACTGCTTGCGCTTGCGGTCGATGCGGACACCGACCATGTCGCGCTTGTCGATCTCCATCTCCAGCCAGGCGCCCCGGGACGGGATGATCTTGGCGGAGAAGATGTCCTTGTCGGAGGTCTTGTCGATGGTGGAGTCGAAGTAGACGCCCGGCGAACGGACCAGCTGCGACACCACGACACGCTCGGTGCCGTTGATGACGAAGGTGCCCTTGTTGGTCATGAGCGGGAAGTCGCCCATGAAGACCGTCTGGGACTTGATCTCGCCGGTCTCGTTGTTGGTGAACTCGGCCGTGACGAAGAGCGGGGCCGCGTACGTGAAGTCGCGCTCCTTGCACTCGTCGATCGAGTTCTTCGGCGGCTCGAAGCGGTGGTCGCGGAAGGTCAGCGACATCGACCCGCTGAAGTCCTCGATCGGGGAGATCTCCTCGAAGATCTCCTCGAGGCCGGACTTGGTGGGGACGTCCTGACCGTTCTCCAGGGCCTCCTCGACGCGAGCCTTCCATGCGTCGTTGCCGAGCAGCCAGTCGAAGCTCTCGGTCTGGAGCGCGAGAAGGTTCGGAACCTCGAGGGGCTCCTTGATCTTTGCAAAGGAGATGCGCAGCGGGGCGGTGCTGGCAGCGTTGTTCGTATTCGCGGTCGAGGCGTTGCGCGAGGCGGCCAAGAGGGGGTCCTTCCGAGGGCTCGGACTCACTACGCGCGTACCGGTCCCCCACCGTGCACGGAGACAGAAATCCCAGGTCGGGGATGATCTGGTCGTCGGTGCTGAGGCGAGGGCAGACCCCTGGTGACGGGCAGGGGACAGCTAACAGGCAGCGCAAAGGGTCAGTGTAGCCACTTGGCCCACTGATGTCCAGTGCGGGGTTTTCGCGACCCTTGTTGTTCTCAACGCCCTCGGCATGCTTGCCCTCAACGCACGTTGATACTGCCCTCTTCGTCGTCGATCCATGCCTCGGATTTCTGGATCCTTGTAACGACGCGTCCTGAGAATTGCGCGCTGCGTGCGGTTCGTCAAGGCCCTCCCCGCCCCCGAGCGGGGCACCCGGAGGGACGACGAAGATCACCATACCTCCCGCGAACGGGGATGCAAGGCAACCGTGGCCGGACCCCGGGAACGCCGAGGAGCGACCACCCGGATGGATGATCGCTCCTCGGTGCGTTCGCGTTACAGCCCTACGGGGCTGTTCTCAGCGCCGCGGAGAGGTCGGAGAGTGTCCGAGCCCCGGAGAGGTCTTACTTGACCTCGACGGAGGCGCCGGCGCCCTCGAGGGCCTCCTTGGCCTT
Source organism: Streptomyces sp. NPDC051041 (assembly GCF_044456065.1). Taxonomy (NCBI): domain Bacteria; kingdom Bacillati; phylum Actinomycetota; class Actinomycetes; order Kitasatosporales; family Streptomycetaceae; genus Streptomyces; species Streptomyces sp. NPDC051041. The sequence goes on along the minus strand of NZ_JBITFM010000002.1, from coordinate 148,545 downwards.
GTCGGCCTGCTCCTTGTTGACCTTCTCCAGAACCGGCTTCGGCGCACCGTCGACCAGGTCCTTGGCCTCCTTCAGGCCCAGGGAGGTCAGCTCGCGCACGACCTTGATGACCTGGATCTTCTTGTCGCCGGCACCGGCGAGGATGACGTCGAACTCGTCCTTCTCCGGCTCGGCCTCGGCGGCGGCGCCACCGGCGGCACCACCGGCGACGACGACCGGGGCGGCCGCGGCGGCGGTGACGTCGAACTTCTCCTCGAAGGCCTTCACGAACTCGGAGAGCTCGATGAGGGTCATCTCCTCGAACTGGGCAAGCAGCTCGTCCTGGGTGAGCTTCGCCATGATGGCGGTCCTTCCACTAAATCGGCAGGTGCCGGATGTACTGGGTGAGGCGGGCGTACGTCGGGCCCGCTGCGACCCGTGCCGCGCTCAGGCGGCGTGGGTCAGGAAGCGAGCCGAATTACTCGGCACCGCCCTGCTCGTCCTGCTTGGCGCGCAGCGCGTCCACGGTGCGGACGAGCTTCGACGGCAGCGCCTGGAAGACGGAGGCAGCCTGGGACTGCTTCGCCTTGAAGGCACCGGCCAGCTTGGACAGCAGAACCTCGCGGGACTCGAGGTCCGCAAGCTTCTTGATCTCGTCGGCGGACAGCGCCTTGCCGTCAAGGACACCGCCCTTGATGACGAGATTGGGGTTGTCCTTGGCGAAGTCACGAAGACCCTTCGCCGACTCCACCGGGTCACCGGTGACGAAGGCGACCGCCGTCGGACCGTTGAACAGGTCGTCCAGCGTCGTGATCCCGGCCTCGTTGGCCGCAATCTTGGTCAGCGTGTTCTTCACCACGGCGTACTGGGCGTTCTCACCGAGCGAACGGCGCAGCTGCTTGAGCTGGGCCACGGTGAGACCGCGGTACTCGGTCAGCACGGCGGCGTTCGAGTTGCGGAACTGATCCGTCAACTCGGCAACCGCGGCAGCCTTGTCGGGCCTCGCCATAGAGCCTCGGCCTCCTTCCGGGTGATTCGGACCGCGCGGACCCGAAGGAGGACTGGGGAAAACGAAACGCCCCGGCGCAGGCGCACGGGGCGGACTCGACCGGCCGCACACGCGTGTGGACACGCGTGCTCCGGGAGTTCTTCCACTGTCACCTGCGCGGGTCGTCCGCAGTTCAGCGGATCCTTCGGCCACCGACCCCGTTCGGGGCACGGCAACGACCAGCGGTCTTTGGCTTCTGTAGGAGAGTACGGGAACGAAACGCCGTCGAGCAAATCCGCCCGTACGGGACCCGGGAGGGGGCCGCCCGCACGGGCCCGAGCGGGGTCAGGAGGCGCCGCCGTCCAGGGTGGTCCCGTGCTCGCGCAGCAGTTCCTCGAAGTCCCCGGTGTCGTCGGCCGGGGGCTTCTCGACGGAGACCCGGACGCCGTAGTCGCTGTAGTACGCGGTCTGGGTCAGCTGCCCGGTCGCCGTCCGGCTCTTCTCGACCTTCTTCACCAGCAGGTTCCGGTCGTTGACCCAGAGGTCGACGGTCTCGGTGGTGACGCCGGCCCCGGTGAGCTGCTTCCTCAGGTCGGCGAGCCGGCTCTCGCCGAGGCCGGAGTCCCGGGTGGCGAGGTCGGCGACGTCGACCGTGCCCGAGTAGTGCGTGGTGCGCTCGCCGCGCACCACCTCCTCGCCGACCTCGCGGACGTCCCCGGAGGCCAGCAGGAGCTGCACCGACTGGTTCGGGGTGGTGCTGCGCATCCGCTCCCCGAGGTAGGCGCCGGAGCCGCCGGCGAGGTCCTCCAGATCGTCGTACGCGTACCGGATCCAGTGCTTGCCGTCCGCCTGCTCGGCGAAGGTGTCGCCCATGCGGGCGTAGTAGGCGTCGGGGAGGTAGCGGGCCTCCATCGACGTGGCGCCGAGGCGGCGCATGGTGTCGGCCAGCGTGCCGCCGGTGCAGGTGAGGGTGAGGGTGCCGGTGAGGCCGTCGCCCCAGCTCAGGGTGCCGTCGGCGGTCATGGACATCAGCGTGCCCATCGTCGTGGTGGACTCGACTCGGGCGGAGTCGGCCCGGTCCGTGGACCGCTCGGCGGCGCGCAGGGCCGCCAGGTCGGCCCGGGTCGCGGCCCGGCCGGCCCCGGTGTCCCCGGCGGAGCCGTCGGAGGGGTCGGCCACGGTGCAGGCGCCCGTGCCCGTCAGGGCGGCCGCCAGCACGACCACGAGGCCCACCCGGCGTACGAACCCGCGCTTCACACGTTCCACCCCGGAGCCCCCCTGTGCGTGTCCCGTGCCTGCACGCTAACGCAGGCCGCCGACGGCTGTCCCGCAAAGGGAACGGGCCCGGCACCTCGAAAGGTGCCGGGCCCGTGACCGATCAGGTGAGCCACCGGGCTCAGACCGCGGCCGGGTCCTCCTCGACGAGGAGGTTGCGGGTGCGGTTCGGGTCGACCGGGACGCCAGGGCCCATCGTGGTGGTGATGGCGGCCTTCTTGATGTAGCGGCCCTTGGCGGCGGACGGCTTCAGACGGAGGATCTCCTCCAGCGCCGCGCCGTAGTTCTCCACCAGCTTGGTGTCGTCGAAGGACGTCTTGCCGATGATGAAGTGCAGGTTCGCGTGCTTGTCGACGCGGAACTCGATCTTGCCGCCCTTGATGTCGGTGACGGCCTTGGCGACGTCGGGGGTGACGGTGCCGGTCTTCGGGTTCGGCATCAGACCACGCGGACCGAGCACGCGGCCGAGGCGGCCGACCTTGCCCATGAGGTCCGGGGTGGCGACGACGGCGTCGAAGTCCAGGCGGCCCTTCGACACCTCGTCGATCAGCTCGTCGGCGCCGACGATGTCGGCGCCCGCGGCACGCGCGGCCTCGGCACGGTCGCCGGTCGCGAAGACCAGGACCCGGGCGGTCTTGCCGGTGCCGTGCGGGAGGTTCACGGTGCCACGGACCATCTGGTCGGCCTTGCGCGGGTCGACGCCCAGACGCAGGGCGACCTCGACGGTGCCGTCGAACTTGGTCGTGGAGGTCTCCTTGGCGAGACGGACGGCCTCGAGGGGAGCGTAGAGCTTCTCCCGGTCGATCTTGGCGTCCGCAGCGCGAAGGGACTTGCTGCGCTTGCTCACTTAAAGCTCCTGTGGATTCCTAGGAGTCGTGGTCCGGGCCGAGCAGGCCCTGCCACACTTCCGCTTGGTACGGGGGTTGAGGTCAGCCCTCGACCGTGACGCCCATGGAACGGGCGGTGCCGGCGATGATCTTCTCGGCGGCGTCCAGGTCGTTGGCGTTGAGGTCGGGCATCTTGGTCTGGGCGATCTCGCGGACCTGGTCGCGGGTGATCTTGGCGACCTTGGTCTTGTGCGGCTCGCCGGAGCCCTTCTCAATGCCCGCGGCCTTGAGGATCATCTTGGCGGCCGGCGGGGTCTTGGTGACGAAGGTGAAGGAACGGTCCTCGTAGACCGTGATCTCCACCGGGATGACCCAACCGCGCTGCGACTCGGTCGCGGCGTTGTAGGCCTTGCAGAACTCCATGATGTTCACGCCGTGCTGACCCAGCGCGGGGCCGACCGGCGGGGCCGGGTTGGCGGCACCGGCCTGGATCTGGAGCTTGATGAGCCCCGTGACCTTCTTCTTCTTGGGAGGCATGTGCTCTCTCCGGGTCCTTAGTGAGAGTTTTCCACCGTCCGATCCGGATCGTCCGGATGGAGGCATACCGCACAACGATAACGGGTATCCATGTGCGGCCAAAAACCGAGCAGGTCAGACCGGCTCGGAGCCCGTCTGACCTGTTCGGGAGCTGGCGGTCCGGAAGCGGCTAGTTCTTCTGGATCTGGTCGAAGGAGAGCTCGACCGGCGTCTCCCGGCCGAAGATCTCCACCAGGCCCTTGACCTTCTTGGAGTCGGCGTTGATCTCGTTGATGGTGGCCTGCAGCGTGGCGAACGGGCCGTCGGTGACGGTGACCGAGTCGCCGACCTCGAAGTCCAGCACCTGGACCTCGACCTTGCGCTGCGGAGCCGGCTTGCCCTCGGCCTCGGCGGCCTCGCGGGCGGCCTTCTCCTCGGCCTCCGGGGCGAGCATCTTGACGATCTCGTCCAGGGTCAGCGGGTACGGGTCGTAGGCGTTGCCCACGAAGCCGGTGACGCCGGGGGTGTTGCGGACGACGCCCCAGGACTCGTTGGTCAGGTCCATGCGGACCAGGACGTAGCCGGGGAGCTTGTTCTGCTTGACCGTCTTCCGCTCGCCGTTCTTGATCTGGACGATCTCTTCCTCGGGCACCTCGGCCTGGTAGATGAAGTCCTCGACGTTCAGCGAGACGGCGCGCTGCTCCAGGTTGGCCTTCACGCGCTTCTCGTAGCCGGCGTAGGTGTGGATGACGTACCACTCGCCGGGCAGGCCGCGCAGTTCCTGGCGGAGCTTCTCGACCGGGTCGAGCTCGGGCTCGGCTCCGGCCTCCTCTTCCCGGGCCTCGGTCTCGCCGTCCGTCTCCTCGGCCTCGGCGGCGTCGGCAGCCTCGACCTCGGCGGAGGTCTCGGTGTCCTCGTTGTCCGCGCCCTCGACGGTGTCGAGCTCGTCCTCGACGGACTCGACCGGCTCGATGGCGTCGTTCACGTTCGGGTCAGACACGGTGGCTGCTTCTTCCTGGATACATAGGGGTGGAACATGCGAAAAGGAGCGCCGGGTACCTCGGCGCTCTTCGCTAGCGGCTCAGCCGAAGACGTACTTGGCGGCGTTGCTGAGCCCATAGTCAATCACGGTGACCAGGCCGATCATGATGACGACGAAGATGATCACCACGGTGGTGTACGTCGTCAGCTGGTTGCGGGTCGGCCAGACGACCTTGCGGAGCTCCGCGATGATCTGGCGGTAGAAGAGCGCGAGGCGCTTCAGCGGGCCCTTCTTGGCCCGCTTGCCGCCCTTGCGGGTCTTCTTCGTGGAGTCCGGCGCCTCGTCCTGGGCATCAGGCATGTCGATGGAGCCCACGGCGTCCGTCACTCGTCCTCACCTGATTCCGGGTCGTGGCCGTGCCGCGCCCGGTCTGAGCCGCACGGCAGTGCATTGCTGTACGTACATGCGCACACATCCTGGCGGTGTGTGTAGCAGGGCCGGAGGGACTTGAACCCCCAACCGCTGGTTTTGGAGACCAGTGCTCTACCAATTGAGCTACGACCCTTTGTGTGTCCCCCAACGTACCGCATTCACCCGGGTGCCGGGTGTGCACCCTGTGAGTGCGGGCTGCTGAAGGCCAACGAGGTGAGAGTGTACGTGGTCCGCGGCCGGTCGTCGAACAGAAAAGGCCCGTGGCCGGCCTCGGGAGCGGAACTCTGGCCGAAGAGCGCCCGGTCCGCGGGGTGGATCCGCACTGGTGTCCGCGGGTTTGCCCGGGGCTGTTCAGTACGTGAAACCCGCGTGCCGGGCGCGTTTCCGGTCTGGAACGATGGGTTTCATGAGCGCTGCAACCCCTCCCACCGAGCGCCGGGTCTCCGCCCGAGTCGGCGCGATCTCCGAGTCCGCCACCCTCGCCGTGGACGCCAAGGCCAAGGCCCTCAAGGCCGCCGGGCGTCCGGTGATCGGCTTCGGCGCCGGTGAACCCGACTTCCCGACCCCGGATTACATCGTCGAGGCCGCGGTCGAGGCCTGCCGCAACCCGAAGTACCACCGCTACACCCCGGCCGGCGGTCTGCCCGAGCTGAAGGCCGCGATCGCCGCGAAGACGCTGCGCGACTCGGGCTACGAGGTCGACCCCGCGCAGATCCTCGTCACCAACGGCGGCAAGCAGGCCATCTACGAGGCGTTCGCCGCGATCCTCGACCCGGGCGACGAGGTCATCGTCCCGGCGCCGTACTGGACGACGTACCCGGAGTCGATCCGGCTGGCCGGCGGTGTCCCGGTGGAGGTCGTCGCGGACGAGACGACCGGTTACCGGGTGAGCGTCGAGCAGCTGGAGGCGGCCCGGACGGAGCGGACGAAGGTCGTCCTGTTCGTGTCGCCGTCGAACCCGACCGGCGCCGTCTACAGCGCCGAGCAGGCCGAGGCGATCGGCCGGTGGGCCGTGGAGCACGGGCTGTGGGTCCTGACGGACGAGATCTACGAGCACCTGGTGTACGGGGACGCGGCGTTCACGTCCCTGCCCGCGCTCCTGCCGGAGCTGCGCGACAAGTGCATCGTCGTCAACGGCGTGGCGAAGACGTACGCCATGACGGGCTGGCGGGTCGGCTGGGTCATCGGCCCGAAGGACGTGGTGAAGGCCGCGACCAACCTCCAGTCGCACGCGACGTCGAACGTGTCCAACGTGGCGCAGGCGGCGGCGCTGGCCGCGGTGTCCGGCGACCTGAGCGCGGTCGAGAGGATGCGGGAGGCCTTCGACCGGCGCCGCAGGACCATCGTGCGGATGCTGAACGAGATCGACGGCGTGGTCTGCCCGGAGCCCGAGGGCGCGTTCTACGCCTACCCGTCGGTGAAGGCGCTGCTCGGCAAGGAGATCCGCGGCAGGCGTCCGCGGGACACCGTGGAGCTGGCCGCGCTGATCCTGGAGGAGGCCGAGGTCGCGGTGGTGCCCGGCGAGGCGTTCGGCACGCCGGGGTACCTGCGGCTGTCGTACGCGCTGGGCGACGAGGACCTCGTCGAGGGCGTGAGCCGGATCCAGAAGCTGCTGGCGGAGGCCAGGGACTGACGTCCGCCGGGAGGGCCCGTCCCGGGAACGTTCCCGGGACGGGCCCTCTGACGTGTGTGCGGGCAAGACCACGAACGGGGAAGGCGCTACCGGGACGCCGGGGACGTGCGGCAGGATCTGGGAATGGAGCGTGTACGTGATCTCTCTGAGCTGCCGAAGGCCCATCTGCACCTGCACTTCACCGGGTCGATGCGGCCCGCCACCCTGCTGGAGCTGGCCGACAAGTACGGCGTGCGCCTGCCCGAGGCGCTGGCCGAGGCGCTGACGAGCGGGGAACCGCCGCGGCTGCGGGCGACGGACGAGCGGGGCTGGTTCCGCTTCCAGCGGCTGTACGACGCGGCACGCTCGTGCCTGCGGGAGCCGGAGGACATCCGGCGGCTGGTGCGCGAGGCCGCGGAGGAGGACGTCAGGGACGGCTCGGGCTGGCTGGAGATCCAGGTCGATCCGACCTCGTACGCCCCCCGCCTGGGCGGGCTGATCCCGGCGCTGGAGATCATTCTGGACGCGGTGGAGACCGCGACGCGGGAGACCGGGCTCGGGATGCGGGTGCTGGTGGCGGCGAACCGGATGAAGCACCCGCTGGACGCGCGCACGCTGGCCCGGCTGGCGGTGCGGTACGCGGACCGGGGCGTGGTCGGCTTCGGGCTGTCGAACGACGAACGGCGCGGGATGGCGCGGGACTTCGACCGGGCGTTCGCGATCGCGCGGGAGGGCGGGCTGCTGTCGGCGCCGCACGGGGGCGAGCTGGCGGGGCCGGCGTCGGTGCGGGACTGCCTGGACGACCTGGGGGCCCACCGGATCGGGCACGGGGTGCGGGCGGCGGACGATCCCCGGCTGCTGAAGCGGCTCGCCGACCGGCAGGTGACCTGCGAGGTGTGCCCGGCGTCGAACGTGGCGCTCGGCGTGTACGAGAAGCCGCAGGACGTGCCGCTGCGGACGCTGTTCGAGGCGGGCGTGCCGATGGCGCTGGGCGCGGACGACCCGCTGCTGTTCGGCTCGCGGCTGGCGGCGCAGTACGAGATCGCGCGCCGGCACCACGGGTTCACGGACGCGGAACTGGCGGAACTGGCCCGGCAGTCGGTGCGGGCGTCGGTGGCCCCGGAGGACGTCAAGGCGAAGCTGCTGGAGGGCGTCGACGCCTGGCTCGGCGCCCCGGTCGCCTGAGGCGGGCCACCGCCTGGGGCGGCGTGCCGCGCGCGGCCCCGGCCGCGTACGGGTGCCGTGCGCCCGGCGGCCGTCACGTCCGGCCGTCAGCGGCGGAGATCCCGCTCAGCAGCGTGCGGACGAGGCGGCGGGCGAAGTCGTCCACCGGGGGGCGTCCACCGGGCGCGGCGTCGTACGCGAAGGCCCGTTGCGCGCACGCCCCGATCAGCAGCGAGGCCGCCGCGAAGGGGTCCGCGTCGGCCCTGACCCGTCCCGCGGCCTGTTCCGCCCGCAGGTACGCGGTGAGCCCCTCGATGGGCAGGTGCGGCCCCTTGCCCACCTCCCGCATCGCGTCGTCGTGCCGCCGTCTGAGCTGGGTCTCGGCGTACAGCGAGGCCGCGATCGGGAAGCTCTGCTCGTAGAAGAGGGCGGCCTGGCGGGCGATCTCGGTGAGGTTCTCCGCGAGCGTGCGCCGTCCCGGTTCGGCGGCCAGGCCGTGCAGCAGCGGAGCCAGCTGCGGCAGGCGTTCGGTCAGGACGTGGATGAACAGCTCCTCCTTGCTCGCGAAGTGCTTGTAGAGCGCGGCCTCGGAGCAGCCGGCCGCCCGGGCGATCTCCTTGGTGGTGGTGCGGGCGAGTCCGACGGTGCTCATCAGGTGGTGGGCCGCGTCCAGGACGCGTTCCCGGGCCGGCTTGCGGGCCGGTGACTGCATGGCTGCTCCAACCGGGCTTGACGGGTGAGTAAGTACTTACTCACTCTAGGGGGCACCGGGGTGGGCAAGTGCTCACCCACCGAGGCGGGGCAGGGGGAGTGCGTCATGCGGCTCACGGTGTTCGGTGCCACGGGAGGCATCGGCCAGGAGATCGTCCGGCAGGCGCTGGACGCCGGGCACGAGGTCACGGCGGTCGTACGGGACCCCGCGCGGCTCACCGTCACCGGCGCGGGCCTGGAGGTGTTCCGGGCCGGGCTGAGCGATCCGGCGGTGGTGCGCCCGGCGGTGGCCGGCCGGGACGCGGTGCTGTCCGGGCTCGGCGCCCGCGGCCGGAAGGACGCCGGGGTGGCGGCCCGGCTGACCCGGACGGTGCTGGGCGCGATGGAGGCGACGGGGGTGCGGCGGCTGCTGGTGGTGAGCGCGGCGCCGGTGGGTCCGGCGCCGGCGGAGGACGGACCGCTCGACCGCGCCGTGCGCTCCGTCGTCTCCGCGGTCCTGAGGGACATCTACGCGGATCTGCGGCAGATGGAGGCCGACATCGCCCGCAGCGCCACCGACTGGACCGTCGTACGGCCGCCGCGGCTGCAGGACAAGCCGGTCAGCGGGGCGTACCGGAGGGTCGTCGGCGGGTTCCCGCCGAAGGGGCGCTTCATCGGGCGCGCCGACGTGGCCCACGCGATGCTGGCGATGACCGGCGACGCGGCGACGGTGGGGCAGGGCGTGGGGGTGGCGTACTGACGGCCCTGTGACGCGCGTGCCGGGCTCCCGGGGCGGTGCTTCCCGCGGGAGCGGGCCCTACAGGCTCACGCCGACCGTCACCGGTTCGTTGACCAGGGTGACGCCGAAGGCCTCGCGGACGCCGGCGACGACCTCGCGGGCCAGGGCGAGCAGGTCCTCCGTGGTCGCTCCGCCCCGGTTGGTCAGGGCGAGCGTGTGCTTGGTGGAGATGCGGGCGGGGCCGGTGCCGTAGCCCTTGGGGAAGCCGGCCTTGTCGATCAGCCAGGCCGCGGAGGTCTTGGTGCGCCCCTCCCCCGCCGGGTAGGCGGGCGGTTCCACGCCGTCGCCGAGCCGCTCCCGCACGCGCGCGCGGAAGTCGGCGAACTCGGCGTCGGTGAGGATCGGGTTGGTGAAGAAGGACCCCGCCGACCAGGTGTCGTGGTCCTCCGGGTCCAGGACCATGCCCTTGCCGGCGCGCAGCTTCAGGACCGTGTCGCGGGCGTCGGCCAGCGGCACGCGGTCGCCGGGCCGGACGCCGAGGGCGCGGGCCGTCTCGGCGTACCTGAGGGGGGCCGAGAGCCCGCCGGCGTCCTCCAGCGCGAAGCGGACGCGCAGCACGACGTACCGCTCGGGGTCGGCCTTGAAGCGGCTGTGGCGGTAGGCGAAGGCGCAGTCGGCGTTGGCGAGGGCGACCGTCGCGCGGGCCCTGCGGTCGTAGGCGATCACCTCGGTGATCGTGGCGGAGACCTCCTGGCCGTACGCGCCGACGTTCTGGATGGGGGTGGCGCCCGCCGATCCGGGGATGCCGGCGAGGCACTCGACGCCGGCGAGTCCGGCCTCGACGGTGCGGGCGACGGCGTCGGTCCACACCTCGCCGGCGGCCAGTTCCAGCTCGGTGCCGTCGAGGGAGAAGCCCTTCGTCGCGATGACGAGTGCGGTGCCGTCGAAGCCCTTGTCGCCGATGACCAGGTTGGACCCGCCGCCGATGAGCAACAGGGGCGTGCCGCTGTCGTCGGCCTCGCGGACGGCGGCGATCACCTCGTCGTCGGTGGTCGCGGTGAGCAGCCGGGTCGCGGGGCCGCCCAGCCGGAAGGTGGTGAGCGGGGCGAGGGGGGCGTCGTGGAGTTCCTGCACGCGCCCAAGACTAGTTGCACGCGCGCGGCGCCCCCGCACGCGCGCATCCGGCCGCCCGCTCAGGCCAGCCGCACGACCGCCCGTGCCATGCCCAGCACCTTCTGTCCGCCGCTGGTCGCCGTCAGGTCCACGCGGACGGTGTGGTCGTCGAGCTTGGCCGCGACCTTGCCGCCGACCTCGATGACGGCGCCCCGGTCGTCGTTGGGGACGACGACGGGCTTGGTGAAGCGGACGCCGTACTCGACGACCGCGCCGGGGTCGCCGGTCCAGTCGGTGACCACGCGGATCGCCTCGGCCATGGTGAACATGCCGTGCGCGATGACGTCCGGCAGGCCGACCTCCCTGGCGAACTTCTCGTTCCAGTGGATCGGGTTGAAGTCGCCGGAGGCGCCCGCGTACTTCACGAGGGTGGCGCGGGTCACGGGGAACGTCCGCGCGGGCAGTTCGGTGCCGACCTCGACGTCGGCGTACGCGATCTTCGCCGTCATGGTGTGTTCACGCCTCCTCGGCCGCGCGGGCCACGAGCTTGGTCCAGGCGGTCACGACGTGCTCGCCGGCCTCGTCGTGGACCTCGCCGCGGATGTCCAGGATGTCGTTGCCGGCCATGGATTTGATCGCCTCGATGGTCGAGGTGACCGTGAGCCGGTCGCCGGCGCGCACCGGGCGCGTGTAGACGAACCTCTGGTCGCCGTGCACGACCCGGCTGTAGTCCAGGCCGAGCTGCGGGTCCTCGACGACCTGCCCGGCGGCCCGGAAGGTGATGGAGAACACGAAGGTCGGGGGTGCGATCACATCGGGGTGGCCGAGCGCCTTGGCGGCCTCCACGTCCGTGTACGCCGGGTTGGTGTCCCCCACCGCCTCCGCGAACTCGCGGATCTTCTCCCGGCCCACCTCGTAGGGCGCGGTGGGCGGATAGGTCCGCCCCACGAAGGACTGGTCGAGCGCCATGGGCGCGGCACCTCCAAGTGTCGGCGGTCGTCGAGCGGCGCACGGACGACCTCTGTGCCGAGCGGTCTCGGCAAGGAACGGGAACGGCTCTCCCCGGTGATCCTCCACGGCGACCGCCGGTGCTCTCCAGCCGGATCCCGATAGAGACCGGTGGCGCACGCTGTAGGGGCCCCATAACGAAGCCCCTGGGGTCCTCGGCCGGCCGGTGGGCCGGAAACGACGCGAGGCCGCCCCCGGCTTACGGGGACGGCCTCGCGTACGAGCCTGTTTTATCGCGTTTCGCGGTGCGCGGTGTGCGCGTTGCAACGCGGGCAGTGCTTCTTCATCTCAAGACGGTCCGGGTTGTTACGCCGGTTCTTCTTGGTGATGTAGTTCCGCTCCTTGCACTCCACGCAGGCCAGCGTGATCTTCGGGCGGACGTCGGTGGCAGCCACGTGAGTGCTCCTTGACGAACGGGTGGACTGATTTAACGCAAGAAGAGTAGCCGATCGAAGGACCGACCCCACAATCGGCTACTGTGAGTAGCGGTGACCGGACTTGAACCGGTGACACAGCGATTATGAGCCGCTTGCTCTACCGACTGAGCTACACCGCTTCGATGCGATCGGGCCCCGCCTCGCGGCGGGAACCTCTCACACCAGAGCCCCAAAACGGAATCGAACCGTTGACCTTCTCCTTACCATGGAGACGCTCTGCCGACTGAGCTATTGGGGCGAGCGATGAAGACATTACACGCTCCGCCGCCGTTCGCCCAAATCCGTTCCGCGGCACCCGCCCGCCCCCCGCTCCGGCGGCCTTCCCGGACGCCCCGCCGCCCCGTCCGTGCGGTCGCCCGCACGGCGGACCACACCGGTACGACTATTGCCCTCCTGCCCGCCGGGGACCGGTCGCCGTCCTAGGCTCGACCCACTCTGCGTGATCTTGCGCTCCCCTGCGCAGCCCCGCACCCGAGGAACGCGATGCCCGACAGCCGGCCGCAGCCGCCACCCCCCTCGTCGTCCGTGCCGGACCCGGCCCCGCTGCTGCTGTGCGGGGCACGGCTCGCCGACGGCAGGACCGTGGACGTACGGCTGGGCGGCGGGCGCATCGAGGCGGTCGGCACGGCCGGCAGCCTGACCGCGGCCGGCGCCTTCACGGGCACGCGCGTGGACCTCACCGGCTACCTGCTCCTGCCGGCCCCGGCCGAACCGCACGCGCACGCCGACACCGCGCTGTCGGCCGACGCCGGCGGCCCGGTCCCGTGCGCCGCCGAGGACGTCCAGCGCCGGGCCACGGAGGCGGCGCTGCTGCAGCTCGGGTACGGGGCGACCGCGCTGCGGGCGCACGTGCGCGTGGGGGACGTCAAGGGGCTGGGCGCGCTGGCCGCCGTGCTGCGGGCGCGGCGGGCGCTGCGCGGGCTGACCGAGCTGTCGGTGGTGGCGGTGCCGCGGGTGCTGACCGGGGTGGCCGGCGCCGACGGGCTGGCGATGCTGCGGGAGGCGCTGCGGATGGGCGCCTGCGTGGTGGGCGGCTGCCCGGACCTGGATCCCGACCCGGCCGGTTACGCGGAGGCCGTCCTGGAGGTCGCCGGCGAGCACGGCCGCCCGGTCGACCTGCACACGGACGCCGCCGATCCGAGGCGGCTGGCCCGGTTCGCGGCGATGGCGGGCGGGCTGCGTCCCGGGGTGGCGCTGGGCCCGTGCGGCGGCCTCGGCCGGCTGCCCGCGGAGGTGGCGTCCCGGGCCGCGGACCGGCTGGCGGCGGCCGGGATGACGGTGGTGTGCCTGCCGCAGGGCGGCTGCACGGGCGTCGACCGCCGCGGCACGGCACCGGTACGACTGCTGCGGGCGGCCGGGGTGCGGGTCGCCGCCGGGAGCGGGGCGCTGCGGGACGCGGCGAACCCGGTGGGGCGCGGGGACCCGCTGGACACGGCGTACCTGCTGGCCTCGCGGCACGGGCTGCGGCCGGAGGACGCCTACGACACGGTGGGCGCGTCGGCGCGGGCGGTGCTGGGACTGCCCGAGGTGCGGGTGGAGGCGGGTTTCCCGGCCGAGTTGCTGGCGGTGCGCGCGGAACGGCTGGCGGGGGCGCTGTCGTCGGCGTACAGCCGGGTGGTGGTGCACCGGGGGCGCGTGGTGGTGCGGACGAGCGCGGTACGGGAGTTCTGCGACTCGCCGGTGGCGGGGGAGGCCGGGTTGCCGCGGCAGGGGCGGGGGGAGGCGGGATGAGGCCGCCCGGCTCGCCGGCCGCCCGGCGGCCGTGGTGCCGCCTGCCGCTTCCCGGGCCGGGCGGGACGCGGCCGAAGCCGTGCGGCGAATGCGGTCCCGCGGGCGTACGGTCGAAGACATGCGCATTGTCATCGCTGGTGGTCATGGTCAGATCGCGCTGCGGCTGGAGCGGCTGCTCGCCGCGCGCGGAGAAGCGGTCGAGGGACTCATCCGGAAGCCCGAACAGGCCGACGACCTGCGGGAAGTTGGTGCCGAACCGGTCGTGCTCGACCTGGAGTCGGCCTCGGTCGAGGAAGTCGCCGAGCGGTTGCGGGGCGCGGACGCGGCGGTCTTCGCGGCGGGCGCCGGCCCCGGCAGCGGCGCGGCCCGCAAGGACACGGTGGACAAGGCCGCGGCGACCCTGTTCGCGGACGCGGCGGTCCGGGCGGGCGTGCGGCGCTTCGTGATCGTGTCGTCGATGGGCGCGGACCCGGCGCACCGGGGGGACGAGATCTTCGACGTCTACCTGCGCGCCAAGGGCGAGGCCGACGCGTACGTGCGTGCGCTGGACGCGCTGGACTGGACGATCCTGCGTCCCGGCCAGCTGACGAACGACGCGGGCACCGGCCTCGTACGCCTGGAGGCGCACACGGGCCGCGGCCCGGTCCCGCGGGACGACGTGGCCGCCGTGCTGGCGGAGTTGGTCGACACCCCGGCGACGGCCGGGCTGACGCTGGAGCTGATCAGCGGGTCGACCCCGGTGTCGGTGGCGGTGAAGTCGGTGGCCGGGAACTGAGCTCGACCACCGGGAGCCGCAGCGGCACGGCAGACGCCGCCGCGGCGGACGCACAGGGTCCTCCGGCGGCCCGGCCGGCCGTGCCGGACGGCGGCGCGGAGGACATGGAGGTCTGAGGGTTTCGGGGCCTTGGCGGCGTCCTAGAACAGGGGGAGCTGGCCGGGGAAGTCGGGGACCACGTACCCGTCCAACGACGGCTGGGCCGCGCCGAGTCGAGCCGGCCGACGGGAGCCCGGGCAGGAGACCAGCTCACCGCTCCCCCGGGCGCCGGGCGGGTCGTGGCGCGCGAACCGCCCGGCCACGACGGCGATTTCACGGCGGCACTCGGGACACTGTCTGCGGCGGCTGGTCATGACGCCAGTGTGCCGTGCGCCCGCCGGGTGCCGCCGCGCCGCGGAAGGGCCGCCCGGGCCCGCTGAGCCGCCGGGTGACGCCGTCCGGCGGAAGAGCCACGGCACGGGCGTCCCCGCGGGCGGCGGCGGACGCGGATCACCGGAACGCGGAACCCGGATCGCGGATCGCGGATCGCCGGGTCCGGACACGGCGGCGAGGCCGCTCGCGGGCAGGCCCCGCGAGCGGACCACGAGCAGGGCCCACGGGCGCGGCTCATGGACGGGACCCACGGGCGCGGCTCATGGACAGGACCCACGGGCGGGAAACGGGGACAGTCCGCGGAAGAACGCGCGCCCGAGGCACGACACGCCGGACCCGAGTGCCTTGTCCAGGAAGTTCCGCGGGTGGGCGGCCGTCGGGGGGCCGGCTCCGGCCGGGGCCGGGGCGGCCGCGCTCCTCGCCTCAGCCGCCGGGCGCGCCATCGCCCATCAACTCGGTCAGTGCCCGCACCGACCAGTGGCCGGCCGCCCCGGGACACGCGGCAAGGTACGAAGCGACCGCCTCCAGGTCCCAGACATCCGCGGACAGCAGGCCGGAGGCCAGGTAGCGCACGTATGCGGCCGACGGCGGGTTCCACGGCACGTCGGTCATGCGCCACGGCGCGGTGAAGGTGAGGACGGGCAGTTCCTCGATCCGCCCGGCACAGATCAGCGTCTCGTAACGCCCCTCGCCCAGCACCGCCCGGCCGTCCGTGATCACCTCGGCCAGGTCGAGGGACCCGCCAGGGGCCTGGTACATCTCCTGGGCGGCGATGTCGGAGAACTGCGCGGCGGAGACCGGATACGCCCGCGCCGGCACCCGCCCGTCCGCGTACGGGTCGTAGAACGCCCGGCCGCCGCCCCACACCGGCGACTCCGTGGCGAAGTACACGGCACCGTTCAGCTCGACCGGGAGGCATCGTGAGGGCATCCGCGGGTCTCGGCAGCCCGGGTGCTCCCTGGTGGTTCCGGGCAGCCGGCCGCCCTCGACGTAGCAGGCCAGGCGGTCCGGGTGCGTGTTGGAACCGTAGGCCGCGTACCACACCCGCCGCGGGTTCCGGTCCACCGGCCGGACCGGATCGACGCCGGTCAGCGCCTTGACGCCGGCCGGCTCCCGCACACGTGCGGCGCGCCCCGGAGAGTTCGTGTCCGATGCCATGCCGGTCCCCCGGAGGAAGGGTGGCCATCGCCCGCAGCGGGCGGTCGTCCCTGTCGTAACCCGTTCCCCCGGGGAACGCCACCGGTGCGGCTGGATCGGGTTCCCCGATGCCGGGTCCCGGCACCCCCAGGCATGTGTACGGCGGTTTCCTCCCGGCGCTCCCGGCGCCGCGCCGCATCCGTCCGTCCTGCGCGGCCGATCCGCCGGGGAGCCGTGGGCGCCCTCGGGACGTGTCCGGGACGTCTCGCGCCGCCCGCGCGCGGGCGCCCCGTCCCCCTCCGGCGCCCTCCCGGCGGATCATCGCCCTGCCCGCCGCGCCTGTGCTGCCCGTCCCGCGCTTTCCAGCCGGCGCCTGTCTCCTCGGCCGAGGTCACCGGTGTCCCGGCCGAGGTCGTCGCCCCCACCGGCGACAGCCGGGCGGGCGGTCCTGTGCCGGTCCTGTTGCCGACCGATGCCGCCGTGCCGGCCGATGTCGCCGTGCCGGCCGATGTCGCCGCGGTGTGGTCATCGCCGTCGCTGAGATCGTCGGCGCTGCCGGACCACTGCCGTGAGCGGGATCACTTCCGGACCCCCTGACCGGAGGCCCCTGACCGCACCTTCGCTCTTCGCTCGAATCAGCGCACGCGAACACGAAGAGACCCCCTCCGCTCTGCGTCTCCGCAGTTCGGAGGGGGTCTTCCCCAGTGTGGCGGCGCTAGGATTCGAACCTAGGAAGGCTGAGCCGGCAGATTTACAGTCTGCTCCCTTTGGCCGCTCGGGCACACCGCCAGGGTTGCTGCCCTTCGAACCGCCTTTCGGCGGTGCTCCGTGGCAACGACGTAAACAATACCCGATGGGGAGGGGTGCTCCGCCACCCGCTTGATCGGCGCCCGGAGGGCAGGGGGTGGCTAGGCTTGTCCGGATGCGGCCCGGAACCGTTGCCGGGATCGGCGGCCGCCGACGAACGCCGGTGCGTACCCGGTACGCACCCCGATACGCACCCCGATACAAGGAGCCACAGGACATGGCCGACTCCAGTTTCGACATCGTCTCGAAGGTCGAGCGGCAGGAGGTCGACAACGCCCTCAACCAGGCCGCCAAGGAGATCTCGCAGCGCTACGACTTCAAGGGCGTGGGTGCCTCGATCTCATGGTCCGGCGAGAAGATCCTCATGGAGGCGAACTCCGAGGACCGGGTGAAGGCTGTCCTCGACGTCTTCCAGTCCAAGCTGATCAAGCGCGGCATCTCGCTGAAGGCTCTGGACGCGGGCGAGCCCCAGCTCTCCGGCAAGGAGTACAAGATCTTCGCGTCGATCAAGGAGGGCATCTCCCAGGAGAACGCGAAGAAGGTGGCCAAGATCATCCGTGACGAGGGCCCGAAGGGCGTGAAGGCCCAGGTGCAGGGTGAGGAACTGCGGGTCAGCTCCAAGAGCCGTGACGACCTGCAGGCGGTGATCGCCCTGCTGAAGGGCAAGGACTTCGACTTCGCGATGCAGTTCGTGAACTACCGGTGAGGCGCTGATCGGCGACCGGTGACGTGCTGGTCCGGCGTCCGGTGCGACGTCGTGCGGAGGGGCCGGGCGCCTGGTGGTGCCCGCCCCTTCCGCTTGCCGGCCCCGGTCCGGGGGCGCTCAGTCGCGTGAGTTGCCGAACAGGATCCGGTAGACGATCAGCAGGACGAGGGAGCCGCCGATCGCCGCGGCCCACGTGGCGCCGTCGTAGAAATCCTCGGTGATCGGGCGGTCCATCCAGCGGGCCGATATCCAGCCCCCGACGAACGCGCCCGCGATGCCGATCAGGGTCGTACCGATGAGCCCGCCCGGGTCGCGGCCCGGTAGCAGGAACTTGGCGATGGCTCCGGCCAGCAGTCCGAGGACGATCCAGCTGATGATGGTCATGCCGTCACCCTGCCCTTTCATGCTGTGCTCGCGCTGTCCCGGCGCTGTGGTCCCGCTCCGGGCAGGCTGTGCTCGTGCGGTGTGCGGTGTGCGGTGTGCGGTGGACCGGTCACGTGTTCATGCTGTCGTGGTGGTGAGGACGTCCGGGACACATCCGGTGGTTGCGCCGGTCAGTAGGGTGCGGCCCATGGCGCTTTCCGACTCCGGACTGCGGCGCACCCTCGGAGTGGGTGACGCCGTGGTGATCGGCCTGGGCTCGATGGTGGGGGCCGGGATCTTCGTCGCCCTCGCACCGGCGGCGCACGCGGCCGGGTCCGGGCTGCTGCTCGGGCTGGCGGTCGCCGCGGTGGTCGCCTACTGCAACGCCACCTCGTCGGCGCGGCTGGCCGCCCTGTATCCGGCCTCGGGCGGCACGTACGTGTACGGGCGTGAGCGACTCGGGGAGTTCTGGGGGTATCTCGCGGGCTGGTCGTTCGTGGTCGGGAAGACGGCCTCCTGCGCGGCGATGGCGCTGGCCGTGGGCGCATACGTCTGGCCGGACCGGGCGCACGTGGTGGCGGTCGCGGCCGTGGTGGCGCTGACCGCGGTGAACTACGGCGGCGTCCAGAAGTCCGCCTGGCTGACGCGGGCGATCGTGGCGGTGGTCCTGGCTGTCCTCGCTTCCGTGGTGGTGGTGTGTCTGGGGTCCGGCCGGTCCGCTGCCGGGCGTCTGGACGTCGGGGTCCCGGAGGGCGTCGGCGGAGTGCTGCAGGCGGCGGGCCTGCTGTTCTTCGCGTTCGCCGGGTACGCGCGGATCGCGACCCTGGGCGAGGAGGTGCGGGATCCCGCGCGCACCATCCCCCGCGCGATCCCGCTGGCCCTGGGTGCCGCGCTCGCCGTGTACGCGGGTGTGGCCGTGGCCGTCCTTTCCGTGCTGGGGTCGGACGGTCTCGGGGATGCCGCCGCTCCGCTGGCCGACGCCGTGCGTGCGGCGGGGGTGCCGGGGCTGGCGCCGGTGGTGCGGGCGGGTGCCGCCGTGGCCGCGCTCGGCTCCCTCCTGGCCCTGATCCTGGGCGTGTCGCGGACGGCACTGGCGATGGCGCGTGACGGTCATCTGCCCGGCGCGCTGGCCGCGGTGCATCCCCGCTTCCAGGTGCCGCACCGTGCGGAGCTGGCCGTGGGCGCGGTGGTCGCGGTCCTGGCCGCCACGGTGGACGTGCGGGGCGCGATCGGGTTCTCCTCCTTCGGTGTGCTGGCGTACTACGCGGTGGCCAACGCCTCGGCCTGGACGCTCGGGCCGGCTCCGGCGGCGCGGGTGGTGCCGGCGGTGGGACTGCTCGGCTGTGCGGTGCTGGCGTTCTCGCTCCCGGTGGCTTCCGTCGCCGTGGGTGCGGGGGTGCTGGTGGTGGGCGTGGCCGCGTACGGGGTGCGGCGGTGGGCGGGGCGGCGGTAGGCGCCGGGGCGGCCAGAAGCCGGGCGCCGTCCCGGCGCGGGCCGGGACGGCCGCGTCGGCGGGCTCCGGGAGGGAGGTCCGGCCTCGCGGGCGGGTGGTGCCGGAGTGGGCCGCCGCTCGTGCCGGCGACTGCTCGGTCTGGGTCATGGGTTCATCATGCGGGCCGCCGCTGACCGCCGGGCCGGCCTGTGGACAACCCGACGGCTGTGGAAAACGGGTGGCCGGGGAACGGTGGGCGACGGGTGGGCGGCGGGGCCGTCCGGGTCTTCGGGCCGGTCGGTGCGCGGACTCGGCTCCTGCGCTGTCAGCGGGATGCGAACGGCTGGTCGGTGCGCACGATCTCGCGGCCCAGCGGCAGCAGCGAGACCGGGATCAGCTTGAAGTTGGCGATGCCCAGCGGGATGCCGATGACCGTGACGCAGAGGGCGATGCCGGTCGCGATGTGGCCGATGGCCAGCCACCAGCCCGCCAGGACCAGCCACAGGACGTTGCCGACGCACGAGGGCGCGCCCGCGTCACGGCGCTCGACCGTGGTGCGCCCGAAGGGCCACAGGGCGTAGACGCCGATGCGGAAGGCGGCGAGGCCGAAGGGGATGCCGATGACGGTGAGGCACAGCAGCACGCCCGCGAACAGGTAGGCGAGGAACAGCCAGAAGCCGCTCAGGACGAGCCATATGACGTTCAGGATGGTCTTCACCTGTGGTGACCTGCCATTTTCTCGAGCCGGCCGATGCGGTCCGCCATCGGCGGGTGCGTGGAGAACATCTTCGACAGCCCCCGGCCCGGGCGGAACGGGTTCGCGATCATCATGTGGCTGGCGGTCTCGATGCGGGGCTCGGGCGGCAGCGGGAGCTGCCTGGTGCCGAGTTCGAGCTTGCGCAGGGCGCTGGCCAGGGCCAGCGGGTCGCCCGTGAGCCGGGCGCCGGAGGCGTCCGCCTCGTACTCCCGGGAGCGGCTGACGGCGAGCTGGATGAGGGTGGCGGCGAGCGGGCCCAGGATCATGATCAGCAACATGCCGAGGAGGCCGGGGCCGTCGTCGTCGTCGGAGCGGCCGATGGGGATCAGCCAGGCGAAGTTGACCAGGAACATGATCACGGAGGCGAGGGCCCCGGCGACCGACGAGATCAGGATGTCGCGGTTGTAGACATGGCTGAGCTCGTGGCCGATGACGCCGCGCAGCTCGCGCTCGTCCAGCATGCGCAGGATGCCGTCGGTGCAGCACACGGCGGCGTTGCGCGGGTTGCGGCCGGTGGCGAACGCGTTCGGCGCCTCCGTCGGGGAGATGTACAGGCGCGGCATGGGCTGGCGGGCCTGGGTGGAGAGCTCGCGGACCATCCGGTACAGCCCGGGGGCCTCGAACTCGCTCACCGGGCGGGCGCGCATCGCGCGTAGCGCCAGCTTGTCGCTGTTCCAGTACGCGTAGGCGTTCGTGCCGAGGGCGACCAGGACGGCGACGACGAGCCCCGCTCGGCCGAAGAAGCTGCCGATGACGATGATGAGTGCGGACAGTCCCCCGAGGAGTACTGCGGTCCTGAGCCCGTTGTGCCGGCGGTGCACGGTACGCCCTCCAAGTGGTGCAGCAGGGGAACCCTTTGCTTGCTCGATGGTGCTTCCTGGTCTCCGATGCCACTGGTGCCGCGGTGTCACGTCCAGTGGTCCCTCCCGTACTGGTCAACGCGAGGCGGAGGCCACCAGTTCCCTCGTGCGTACGGCGGCGCGCGGGGGCCGTCCGGACGGCGGCGGCGGATGCGGCACGCGAGCGGGGGCGGCCGGGTGTCCCCCGCACGCGTGCCGGGAGCGACCGCGGTGCGCGGGAGCCCGGCGCCGGTCGTTCAGAAGAGCCCGGTATCGGCGAACCGCAGCACCAGCTGGGGCGCCCCGGACAGGACGACGCCGAGGACCGCGGTCACGGTGAGCGCGGCGGTCAGGGGCGCCGGGACGTGGTGCTTCTCGGGCGCGCCCTGCGGGGCGCGGAACAGCAGGGCCGTCCACTGGAGGTAGTAGAACAGCGCGATGACGACGTTGACGGCCATGACCACGGCGAGCCAGCCGAGGCCCGCGTCGACGGCCGCGGAGAAGACGGTGACCTTCGCGAAGAGGCCGATGACGCCCGGCGGCAGCCCGGCGAGGCAGAGCAGGAAGAACGCCAGGAGCAGGGCGGTCAGCGGGTTGGTGGCGTACAGGCCGCGGTAGTCGGTGACGCGGTTGAGGGACTTCGTACGGCCGACGAGCGCGGCCACCGCGAAGGCGCCGAGGTTCACGGCGCCGTACATGAGGGCGTAGGCCACGGTGGAGCCGACCGGCCGCCGGACGTCGTCGGTGTACGCGGCGGCGGCGATCGGCACCAGGAGGTAGCCGGCCTGGCCGACGGACGACCAGGCCAGCAGCCGGACCGCGCTGTGCGCGCGCGTGCCCTGCTGCCGCAGCGCGCCGGCGTTGCCGACGGTCATGGTGAGGGCGGCCAGCACGGCGAGCGCCGGACCCCAGACGTCGGCGTACGACGGGAGGGCGACCACCGTGACGAGGATCAGGCCGGAGAAGCCGACCGCCTTGCCGATGACCGACAGGTAGGCGGCGATCGGCAGGGGCGCTCCCACATAGGTGTCCGGCACCCAGAAGTGGAACGGCACGGCGGCCGTCTTGAAGGCGAAGCCGACCAGGGTGAGGACGGCGCCGGTCTGGGCGAGTGTGAGGAGCTGCCCGTCGACGTCCTGGATCCGGTCGGCGACCCGGGTGAGGTGGAGGGTGCCGGTGGAGGCGTACACGAAGCTGATGCCCATGAGGCTGACCGCGGTGGCGGTGACCGAGGACAGGAAGAACTTCAGGGCGGCCTCGGAGGAGCGCCGGTCGCCGTGGCGGAGGCCGACCAGGGCGAAGGCGGGCAGGGAGGCGACCTCCAGGGCGACGACGAGGGTCGCCAGGTCGCGGGAGGCGGGCAGCAGGGCGGCGCCGGCGGCGGAGGACAGCAGCAGGAACCAGAACTCCCCCTCGGGGAGGTCCGCGCGGGCGTCCTTCAGGGCGGTGACCGACAGGAGGGCGGCCAGGAGGGCGCCGCCGAGCACCAGGAGCTGGACGACCAGGGCGAAGTGGTCCGCCGTGTAGCTGCAGACGCCGGGGTCGCCGGTCAGGCAGAAGGTGGCGTGGCCGCCGTCCAGGAGGGGCAGCAGCAGGAGCGTGGCGGCGGCGAGCCCGGCGACCGACACCCAGCCCAGCAGCGCCTTGCGGTGGTCGCCGACGAAGAGGTCGGCGACGAGGACGACGAGTGCGACGACCGCGGCGAGGGTGGGCGGCGCGATCGCGAGCCAGTCGACGGACTGGACCACGGACTGGGCCGGGGAGCTCATCGGGTGCCTCCTGCGAGGAGCTGCTGCACGGCCGGGTCGGTCAGACCGAGGAGGACCTTGGGCCACAGGCCGGCGACGACGGTGAGGGCGACGAGCGGCGTCCAGGCCGCGAACTCGTAGCCGCGGACGTCGGGGAGTTTCGGCGCGTCGGGCGGGACGGCGCCCATGCAGACGCGGCGGACCACGATCAGCAGGTACGCGGCCGTCAGCAGGGTGCCGAAGGCGGCGACCGCCATGAAGGCGAGGAAGGCGGGCCGGCTGAGGCCGTCGGCCGGTTCGAACGCGCCGAACAGGGCCAGCATCTCGCCCCAGAACCCGCCCAGCCCCGGCAGGCCCAGGGAGGCGACCGCGCCGAAGGCGAGCAGGCCGCCGAGGCGCGGGGCCCTGCCGTACAGGGCGGCGCCCTCCTGGGGGCGGCCCGGCGCGGCGGATCCGCCCGCCGGGGGGCGGTGGCCGGGCGAGGGGAGGGCCAGGGTGTCGAGGTCGGTGGTGCCGGTGCGGTCCTTCACCCCGCCGACCAGGAAGAACAGCAGGCCGGTGATGAGGCCGTGGGCGATGTTGGCGAACAGGGCGCCGTTCACGCCGGTCGGGGTCATCGTCGCGATGCCGAGCAGGACGAAGCCCATGTGGCCGACGGAGGAGTAGGCGATGAGCCGCTTGAGGTCGCCCTTCGCGCCCCGCCGGGCGAGGGCCAGGCAGGCCAGGGACCCGTAGACGATCCCGACGACGGCGAGGGCGGCGAGGTAGGGCGCGAAGGTGCGGAACCCGTCCGGTGCGACGGGGAGGAGGATCCGGACGAATCCGTACGTGCCCATCTTCAGCAGGACGCCGGCCAGCAGAACCGAGCCGACCGTGGGCGCGGCGGTGTGGGCGTCGGGCAGCCAGCTGTGCAGCGGCCACATGGGCGTCTTGACCGCGAGCCCGATCCCGATCGCCAGGACGGCGACGACCTGCACGGATACGCTCAGTGACCGGCCGTTGTCGGTGGCGAGTGCCACCATGTCGAACGTGCCCGCCTCCAGCCCGATCAGGAGCAGGCCGAGCAGCATGACCACGGAGCCGAGCAGCGTGTAGAGGATGAACCGCCACGCGGCCCGGCTCCGGCCCGCGCCGCCCCAGCGGGCGATGAGGAAGTACATCGGGATGAGCACCATCTCGAACGCCAGGAAGAACAGCAGCAGGTCGAGGACGGCGAACGTGGCGAGCGTGCCGGACTCCAGGAGGAGCAGCAGCGGGACGAAGGCCTTCGGGCCGGGGCCCGCGGGCATCTTGAAGTACGCGTGGAGCGCGCTCAGGAAGGTCAGCAGCGCGGTCAGGACCAGAAGGGGGAGGGAGATGCCGTCGATGCCGAGGTGGATCCGCACGTCGAGTGCGGGGATCCAGCTGATGTCCGTGGTGGCCTGCATCTTCGACGGGTGGTCGTGGTCGAAGCCGAGCGCGAGGGCGAGCGCGGCGACGAGGACGGCGCCGGTGACGGTCACGCCGTGCCGCAGCACGGCCTGCTCGGGGGACTTCCCCTTCAGTCCGGGCGGTGCCGGCAGGAGGGCGGCGGCCGCGCCGAGGAGCGGGCCGACGACGACGAATGCCAGAAGGAACTGCATCACGGACTCGCTGATATCGATCACGCCTGCTCACGCTCCCGTGGCGACGAGGACGGCGGCGACCGCCAGGACGACGGTGCCGGCGAGCAGCGCGCTCACATAGGTCTGCACGTTGCCGGTCTGGGCGCGCCGTACGGCGGCCCCGAGCCAGCGGGGCAGCGCTCCCGCGCCGCGTACGTAGGTCTCGACGACCTCCCGGTCGAGGAACCTCACGAGGCTCGCGCCGGCCCTGACCGGGCGGACGAAGAGGGCCGCGTACACGGTGTCCAGGTGGAAGCCGGCGGCCGCGGGCCGGTGCAGCGGGCCGAGCAGGAGCCGTGCCGGGTCCGACGGGTCGGGCGCGGCGGCCACGGTGCCGTACGCGGGCTCGTGGCCGGCGACGGCCTCGGCCTCGACGCGGGCGGCGCCGCCCTCGGGGTGGGCCGCGACGGCGCCCAGGGGGACGCGGGCCGCGAGCGCGGTGGTGTGCCGCCAGGCCGCGTAGGCGACGATGCCGCCGGCCAGGGCCACGCCCGTGCCGAGGACGGAGGTGGTGAGGGTCGGGGTCAGGTCGCGGCCGTCGAACCAGTCGGGCAGCAGGCGGTAGGCGAGTGCGCCGAAGGCGAGGGACGGGACGGCGAGCACCCACAGCACGGTGTTCATGGCCGCCGGCTGCCGGCCGTGGTCGGGGGCGTCGGCGCCCCGCCCGCGGAAGGCCAGCAGCCACAGGCGCATCGCGTACGCGGCGGTGAGCAGGGCCGTGAGCAGGCCGGCGACGAGGACGGTCCAGCCCGCGGCGCCGGGGGCGTGCTCGGTGTGGCCGGTGGCGACGTGCTCGGCGGCGACCAGGACGGACTCCTTGGAGAAGAAGCCGCTGAACGGCGGGATCGCGGCGAGCGCGAGGAGCGCCACGGTCATCGTCCAGTAGGCGTCGGGGACGCGGTCGCGCAGGTTCCGCATGCGGGACATGGCGGCCAGCGAGTTGGTGCCGGCGGCGTGGATGATCACACCGGCCGCGAGGAACAGCAGCGCCTTGAAGGCGCCGTGGGACAGGAGGTGGAAGACGGCGGCGCCGCGGTCGCCGACGGCGAGGGCTCCGCTCATGTAGCCGAGCTGGCCGATCGTCGAGTAGGCGAGGACGCGCTTGATGTCGTCCTGGGCGAGCGCGGCGAGCGCCGAGCCGGCCATCGTGACCGCGGCCATCACGGCGAGGACGACCAGCGCGGCCCGCGAGGCCTCGAAGACCGGAAGGAGCCGGGCGATGAAGTAGACGCCGGCGGCGACCATCGTCGCGGCGTGGATCAGCGCGGAGACGGGTGTGGGGCCCGCCATCGCGTCGGGCAGCCAGGTGTGCAGCGGGAACTGCGCGGACTTGCCCGCCACGCCGGCCAGGAGCAGCAGGGCGATCAGCGTGGGGTGGTCGAGTCCGCCGCTCGCGACCGCGCCGAGGACGCGGGTGATGCGGAACGACCCGGCCTCGGTGGCGAGGGCGAGCAGGCCGATGAGGAAGGGGACGTCACCGAGCTTGGTGACCAGGAAGGCCTTGAGGGAGGCGGCGCGCGCCTCGGGGGTCTCCCAGTAGTGACCGACCAGGAAGTACGAGCAGATGCCCATGATCTCCCAGCCGACCAGCAGCACCATCAGGTCGCCGGAGTAGACGACGAGGAGCATCGCGGAGGTGAAGAGGGAGACGAGGGCGGCGTAGGAGGGATAGCGCGGGTCGTCGCGGAGGTAGCCCGTCGAGTAGATCTGCACGCAGGTGGCGACGAGGCCGACCAGGACGGCGACGAGGGCGGCGAAGCCGTCGACGTGCAGGGCGAGCTCGACGGGGACCGAGCCGGTGGGCGCGAGTTCGGTGGCGGCGTCGACGGCCCGGCCGCCGCCCTGGCGCACGGCGACGAGCACGGCGAGCACCAGAGCGGCGAGCGTCGGCAGGACGGCGAGCGGGCGGACGAAGCCGGGGGCCGTGCGGCCCAGGAGCAGGCCGGCGGCGGCGCCCAGGAACGGAAGGAGGGGGACGAGGACGGCGAGGGTGGTCGTGGTCACGCGGTGGCCTCGGTCTTCTCGGTCTTCTCGGCCGTGCGGGCGTCGCGGTCGGGGCCGTCGCTCGCGTGGCCCTCGGCGGTGTCGCGGAGCTTGTCGATGTCCGAGGTGCCGCGGCTGCGGTGGACGGCGAGGACGATCGCCAGGCCGATGCCGATCTCGGCCGCGGCGATGGCGATGGTGAACAGGGTCAGGGCCTGGCCGGAGTGCAGGGTCTCCTCGGCGGTCCGGCTCAGCCAGACGTCGAAGGCGACCAGGTTGAGGTTGACGGCGTTGAGCATCAGCTCGACCGACATCAGCACGAGGATCGCGTTGCGGCGGGCCAGGACGCCGTACAGGCCGGTGCAGAACAGGAGGGCGGAGAGCACGGCGGGATAGGCGAGGTGCATCAGCGGGTCCCTTCCGCGTCGCGCCGGGTGTCCCGGGCGCCGGGGGCGCTCGTGTCCCGGGCGCCGGGGGCGGGGCCGGGGGGCGCCGCGCCGGTCCTCGCCTTGCGGGACAGGACGATCGCGCCGACCAGGGCGGCGAGGAGGAGGACGGACAGGGCCTCGAAGGGGAGGACCCAGTTCTGGAAGAGGCTCTCCCCGGTCACGCGGGTGGATCCGGCGGCCGGGCCGTCCAGGTCGATCCAGGTGGTGCGGAAGGCGTCGACGACGACCCAGACCAGGGTCGCCGCGGCGGCGACGGCCACGGTGAGGGCGGTCCACCGGTTGCCGGAGTCGGCGTCCGGGGAGCGGCCGATGGGGGCCTTGGTGAGCATCAGGCCGAACAGGAGGAGGACGACGACGGAACCGACGTAGATCAGGACCTGCACCCAGGCGATGAACTCGGCGGTGAGCAGGAGGTACTCGACGGCGAGGCCGCCGAGGGTCACCACCAGCCACAGGGCGGCGTGCACCAGTTGCCGGGTGGTGACGGTGACGAGCGCGGCGCCGAGGGTGACCAGGCCGACGAGGAGGAAGGCGATCTCGACGCCGGTCGGGGAGAGGAAGCCGTGGGCCCCGGCGGCCGTGGTGGTGTGCGGGGCCAGGCCGGCGGCGGTCGCTGCGAGGGTCATTCCCGGCCCTCCCGCCCCGGCTCCGGCTGGTCCGTCTGCTGCGGGGAGTCGCCCATCGGGCGGGTGGGGGATTCCGCCGCGCGGGCCTGCTGGTCGGCGTGGGATTCCGTGCCGGCCGAGCCGGCGGGCGCCGGCCGTGCGGTGGGGCCGGCGGCGGGCGCGGAGGGCCCGCCGGGTGCGGCGGCCTGCCGCTGGGCGGCCAGCTTCTCGGCGGTCTTGCGGGCGGTGGCCAGTTCCTTCGGTTCCTCCGCGCCGGGATCGAGGGCGGGCGGGGCCGGAACGGTCCACATCCACTCGCGGAGCTTGTCGCGCTCGTGGGTGAGGTCGCGGATGTCGGTCTCGGAGTACTCGAACTCCGGGGACCAGAACAGGGCGTCGAAAGGACAGACCTCGATGCAGATACCGCAGTACATGCACAGGGAGAAGTCGATGGCGAAGCGGTCCAGGACGTTGCGGCTGCGTTCACGGCCACCGGGGGCCGCCGCCGGGATCGTCTCCTTGTGCGAGTCGATGTAGATGCACCAGTCCGGGCACTCGCGGGCGCACAGCATGCAGACCGTGCAGTTCTCCTCGAAGAGGCCGATCACGCCGCGGGTGCGGGGCGGCAGGTCGGGCTGGACGTCCGGGTACTGCTCGGTGACGGTCTTCCTCGTCATCGTGCGCAGGGTGACGGCCAGGCCCTTCGCCAGACCGCTGCCGGGGATGCGGGGCCGGGAGGGCGGGAGCGGGGCGGCCATGGTTACGCGATCACCACCTTGACGACGCCGGTGAGGGCGATCTGGGCGAGGGAGAGGGGGACGAGGAGGGTCCAGGAGAGTTTCTGGAGCTGGTCCTCGCGCAGGCGGGGATAGGTCACGCGCAGCCAGATCACGATGAAGGCGAGGACGGCCGTCTTCAGCAGGGTCCACACCCAGCCGAGGCCGTCGGCGCCCCAGGGACCGTGCCAGCCGCCCAGGAAGAGGACGGTGGTCAGGCCGCACAGGACGACGATTCCGGCGTACTCGGCGAGGAGGAACAGGGCGAAGCGGAGGCCGGTGTACTCGGTGTAGGCGCCGAAGATGATCTCCGAGTCGGCGACGGGCATGTCGAAGGGCGGACGCTGGAGTTCGGCCAGCCCCGCCACGAAGAACACGATCGCGCCGACGATCTGCCAGGGCAGCCACCACCACTCGAAGGCGTCGAGGATGCCGGGGAGGGAGACCGTGCCGGCCGCCATGGCCACGGAGGCGGCGGCGAGCAGCATCGGGAGCTCGTAGGCGAGGAGCTGGGCCGCGGTGCGCAGGCCGCCGAGGAGGGAGAACTTGTTGGCGGAGGCCCAGCCGGCCATGAGGGAGCCGAGGACGCCGACGCCCATGACGGCCAGGACGAAGAAGACGCCCGCGTCGATCACCTGGCCGACCGCGCCCTCGCCGGGGGCGACGGGGATGGCGAGGAGGACCAGGAGGTACGGCAGGAGGGCCACGGCGGGGGCGAGCTGGAAGATACGGCGGTCCGCGCCCGCGGGGACCACGTCCTCCTTCTGCGCGAACTTCACGCCGTCGGCGACGAGCTGGGCCCAGCCGTGGAAGCCGCCGGCGTACATGGGGCCGAGGCGGCCCTGCATGTGGGCCATCACCTTGTGCTCGGTCTGGCCGACGAGCAGGGGGAGGACCAGGAAGACGACGAAGACGATCAGGAGGCGCAGGGTGACGTCGAGCGCGTCGTTCACCGCGGACCTCCTGCGGGGTTCTCGGGGGACGGGGAAGCTTCGGGATCTCCGGGGGCTTCGGGGGTCCCGGAGGCTTCGGGGGGTCGGGGGTTCTCGGACTTCCCGGTGGGTGCACCGGCCTCGGCGCCTCCGGCTCCGGGCGTCGTCCCGGCCTCGGGCGCCGGTTCGGCCTCGACCGCCGGCTCGGCACCGGTCACCGGTTCAGTCCCCTCACGCGACTCCGCCTCGGCGGCCGCCCCGGCCGTGGGCCCCGGCTCCGCTCCGGGCTTCGCCTCCTCCCCGGGCTCGTCGAAGGCGGGGCGGGCGTGGTGCCACGGGGCGTCCGGGCTGTGGGGGACGACGGGCGGCTTCGCGGGCCGGCCCGCGGCTCCCGGTGACGTGGTGCGCCGGGCCGCCGCGCCCGCGCCCGTGCCGTCCGACGGCGTCCCCTCCCCGGGGGCGGACCGCCGGCTCGCGGATCCCTCCGCGGCGCTGCGGGCCCGGCGCGGCCCGGCAGGCGCACCCGCGCCCGCACGCTGCGACGCCGAACCCTCGCTCGCGCTCCGCGCACGACGCGGTGCCGCCGGCGCGCCGGAACCCGTCGCTCCCTGCCCGGCGGCCGCCCCCTCCGCCGCGGCGTCCACCGCTCCGGCCCGCTGGCTCGCCGAACCCCCGCTCGCGCTCCGCGCACGACGCGGTGCGGGCGGGGTGTCCGGAGCCGCGGCCGCCGTCCGGCCGGCCGGTCCCTCCGCCGCCGACCTGGTACGGCGTGCCGGCCGGTCCCCCGCCGCGCGGGCTCCCCGGGCCGGGGCGGGCGGGAGCTGGCCCTTCAGCGGACCCCACTCGTTGGGGTCGGGGACCCCCGGGGGCAGCATCTGGCGGCGCTTGGGGCCGCCGTGCTCCGACTCCCCGGGCTCCTTCGCGCCCGGCCAGGCCTTGGCGACCCGGGCCGCCAGGACGAAGTCCTTGCGCAGCGGGTGGCCCTCGAAGTTCTCCGGCAGGAGCAGGTGGTCCAGGGCCGGGTGGCCCTCGAAGACGACGCCGAACATCTCGTGGGTCTCGCGCTCGTGCCAGGCGGCGCCCGCGTAGACGTCCACCGCCGAGGGCAGGACCGGCGCCTCGTGCGGGACCGTGGTGCGCAGCAGCAGCCGCCGCACCGGCGCGAGGGCGGCGACGTGCGCGGCGACGCGGAAGCCGGTGCCCGGTTCGTCGACCGCGCTCAGCCAGTCGAAGTACGTGCAGCCCAGCCGGTCGCGCGCGGTCTCCAGCGCGGGGATCCAGGCCGCGGGCGGGACGTCCACCGTCAGGACCTCGTACGACTCCTCGGCCGTGGCCTGCGCGCCGAAGAGTTCCTCGACGTCGGCGGGCAGCCAGCCGGCCGCGGTCATCGGTCCTCCCCCGCGGCCGGGGACGGCGGCTGCACCAGGCCGCTCTGCAGGGCCGCCGCCGAGGGCCGGGGGGCCGGCCCGTACCGCTCCCCCAGCGACTCCCGGGCGATCTTCTCCTGGAGCTTCAGGATGCCCTGGAGCAGCGCCTCGGGCCGGGGCGGGCAGCCGGGGACGTAGACGTCGACCGGGATGATCTGGTCGACGCCCTTGGTGACGGAGTACGAGTCCCAGTACGGGCCGCCGCAGTTGCTGCACGCGCCGAAGGAGATGACGTACTTCGGCTCGGGCATCTGCTCGTACAGGCGCTTCACCGCCGGGGCCATCTTGTCCGTCACCGTGCCGGACACCACCATCAGGTCGGCCTGGCGCGGGCCCGGCGCGAACGGGATGACGCCGAGGCGGATGAAGTCGTGCCGGGCCATCGACGCGGCGATGAACTCGATCGCGCAGCAGGCGAGGCCGAAGTTGAACACCCAGAGCGAGTAGCGGCGGCCCCAGTTCAGGATCACCTTCATCGGCTCGGGGGCCAGGCGGGCGAGCGCGCCCAGCCGCTTGGGCTCGGGGAGCGGCACAGGGGTGGGGGTGGAGGCGGGGGTGGGGGTCACGTCCATGCCAGGACGCCCTTCTTGTACGCGTAGAGCAGGCCGACGGCCAGGAAGCCGAGGAAGACGAACATCTCCACGAGGGTCGTGGCGCCGTAGCCGGGGGCGGCGAAGACCGTCGCCCAGGGGAACAGGAAGATCGAGTCGACAGCGAAGATCACGTACAGGAACGCGTAGACGTAGTAGCGGACCTGGGTGTGCGCCCAGCCCTCGCCGACGGGGTCCACGCCGCACTCGTACGTCAGGAGTTTCTCGGGGGTGGGGACCACGGGGCGCAGCAGGCGGCCCGCGCCGAAGGCGACGGCGACGAAGAGCACGCCGATGACGGCGAGCAGTCCGACGACCGAGTAGGACTCGAAGTAGTCCGCCGCGACGACGGTCGTGTTGACGACGGTCGGT
This sequence comes from Streptomyces sp. NPDC051041, assembly GCF_044456065.1. Classification (NCBI taxonomy): domain Bacteria; kingdom Bacillati; phylum Actinomycetota; class Actinomycetes; order Kitasatosporales; family Streptomycetaceae; genus Streptomyces; species Streptomyces sp. NPDC051041. Next base: position 117,339 of record NZ_JBITFM010000002.1, on the reverse strand, counting down.
TCCGGCACGTCCGTCCCTCGCTCCCTGACCCTGACCCTTTGACCTGCGGCCCGTGACGTCCCGTCGGTGGCCCGTGACCCCGGGCGCCCGACCCGGGACCCGTGGCCCGGAGCCCGCGGCCCGGGACCCGGTGGACCCCGCTGTTCGACGATCCGTACGCACGGGAGTCTAGGGCCTGCTAAAGAGAGGGTAAGCAGCCCGTCACGTCCTGGGACACGGCGGTGGGGTTTTCCCCAGCGGGATCGCGGCGGTCCGCCTCATGGCGCGGCGTCGCGGCCCACGGCACGCTGACCCGTATGACCGAACGCCTCATGCCACCGCCGCGCGCCGAACACCCGGGTGAGACCGGACATCCGGGTGAGACCGGACATCCGGGTGAAGCGGACAGCGACCGCCTGCCGCCGGCCCGTCTCGCCTACGACCGGCACACCTGGAAGGAGATCGCCCACCTGCTGGCGAACCTCCCGGCGGCGTTGCTCGGGTTCACCTACGTCATGACGGTGCTGTCCACCGGCCTCGGGCTGACGATCACGGTGATCGGGTTCCCGTTGCTGGCGGCCGGGCTGACGGGCGCGCGGCTGCTGGGCCGGCTGGAGCGGGCGCGGGCCCGGGCGCTGCTCGGGGTGCGGGTGGACGAGCCGAGCCGGCTCTCCCTGCGCGGCGCCGGCGGGTTCCTCCCGCGGCTGTGGATGGCGCTGAAGGACCCGGTGGGCTGGCGTACGGTCCTGTACGAGTTCATCCGGCTGCCCTGGGGCGTCCTCACCTTCACGATCGCGCTGACCTCGCTGTTCGTGCTGTGGCCGGTGCTGCCGTTCATCGCGCGGGGCCTGGCCAACGCCGACCGGGCGATGGTGCGGGCCCTGCTGTCGCCCTCGGACGAGCTGGAGCGGCGCATCGCGGAGCTGGAGTCGGACCGGGGTGTCGTCGTCGACACGGCCGCCGCCGACCTGCGGCGCATCGAGCGCGACCTGCACGACGGGGCGCAGGCCCGCCTGGTCAACCTCGCCATGGGGCTGGGCCTGGCGAAGGAGAAGCTGCTGGAGGGGCAGGCCGACGAGCACGTCGCGGCGATGGTCGAGGAGGCGCACGGCGAGGTGAAGCTCGCGCTGCAGGAGCTGCGCGACCTGGCCCGCGGCATCCATCCCGCCGTGCTGACCGACCGCGGCCTGGACGCGGCGCTGTCCTCGGTCGCCTCGCGCTGCACCGTGCCGGTGAAGGTGACGGTCGACCTGGCGGAGCGGCCCGCGCCGGCGATCGAGGGCATCGCCTACTTCACCGTCTCGGAGCTGCTGCAGAACGTCAGCAAGCACAGCGCGGCCCGGTCGGCGTCGGTCGACGTGTGGCGCCAGGACGACCGGCTGCTCATCCAGGTGCGGGACGACGGCCGCGGGGGCGCGCGCGTGGACGGCGGTACGGGCATGCGGGGTCTCGCCGACCGGCTGGGCGCGGTCGACGGCCTGTTCGTCGTCGATTCGCCGCAGGGCGGTCCGACGACCGTCACGGCGGAGCTGCCGTGGCGGGACCGCACGGCCGCCGCCGGCCCGCGGTAGGGAAAACCCCCCGTCCGGGACGCCGACGGACTCCATGGTCCGCCGGGCCGCGGCCGCGCAGGGTGGAGGCAGGACAGGACAGCCGCAGGACGAGGGGAAGGACGACGCCGATGACCACGGAGTACGGACAGGCCTACGGGCTCGACAGCGTTCCCGGCCGGGCCGGCGGGCGGCGCCCCCGGCTGCCGGCGGGGCTGCGGGCGCCGTTCGAGGCGCGCAGCCGGCGCGAGCTCGGCTACGTGCTGCTGGGTCTGCCGGTCGGCACCCTGCTGTTCAGCTACGCGGTCACGATGGTGTCGCTGGGCGCGGGCCTGCTGGTGACGTTCCTCGGGATCCCGGTGCTGGCGGCGGCGCTCGCCGGGTGCCGGGGGTTCGGGGCGATGGAGCGGGCGCGGGCGCGCGGGCTGCTGGGCCTGGACGTGGCCGACCCGGAGCCGCTGCGGCCGGCGAAGCGGGGCGTGGCGGCCTGGACGGGGGCGGTCCTGCGCGACGGCGCGTCGTGGCGGGCGCTGCTGTACGCGCTGGTGCGGTTCCCGTGGGCGGTCCTCTCCTTCGGCGTCGCCGTGACCGTCTGGACGTGGGGCTGGGCGATGCTGACCTACCCGCTGTGGTTCTGGGTCTTCCCGATGTACGTCGGCCAGGACGGGCTCCAGGTGTACGGCGACGGGACCCACCGGATCCACCTGGACAACCCCTTCGAGATCACCGTGACCGCGCTGGTGGGCCTGCTGTTCGCGCTGGCCGCGCCGTGGATCGTGCGGGCGCTGACGACGGTGGACCGGATGCTGGTGCACGGGCTGCTCGGGCCGTCGCGGCTGTCGGCGCGGGTGGTGGAGCTGGAGTCGGACCGGGGTGTCGTCGTCGACGCGGCCGCCGCCGACCTGCGGCGCATCGAGCGCGACCTGCACGACGGGGCGCAGGCCCGCCTGGTCGGCCTCGCCATGGACCTCGGGCTGGCGAAGGAGAAGCTGAAGGAGGACCCGCGGGCGGCGGCGCGCATGGTGGACGAGGCGCACGGCGAGGTGAAGACGGCGCTGCAGGAGCTGCGCGACCTGGCCCGCGGCATCCACCCGGCCGTGCTGACCGACCGCGGCCTGGACGCGGCGCTGTCGGCGGTGGCGTCGCGGTGCCCGGTGCCGGTGCGGGTGGAGGTCGACCTGGCGGAGCGGCCGGCGCCGGCGATCGAGGGCATCGCCTACTTCACGGTGTCGGAGCTGCTGCAGAACGTCGGCAAGCACTCCCGGGCCGCCTCCGCGGCCGTGGAGGTGTGGCGGGTGGAGGACCGGCTGCTGCTCCAGGTCGTGGACGACGGCGTGGGCGGGGCCGACGCCTCGGCCGGCTCGGGGCTCGCGGGGCTGGCGGAGCGGCTCGACGCGGTGGACGGGATCCTGGTCGTGGACTCGCCGCCCGGCGGGCCCACCCGGGTGACCGCGGAGCTGCCGTGGCGGACGGACCGGGTGCGCTGAGCCGCCCGGCTGACGCCGGGGCCCGGCCGGTCCCGCGGTCCGTCCGCGGAGCGGCCGGGCCCCGGCCGTGTCCGGGGCGCGCCCCTCGAATCGCGCGGCCCGTGCGCGCGGATCCCCCCGATGCTGGAATGCTGGACGTGTTCGCAGCGGCGGCGCGGAGCCGGCATGGGCCAGGGGGGCGGAAAACGTGGAGGACAGGGTGCGGGTGGTCATCGCCGAGGACTCGGTGCTGCTCAGGGAGGGCCTGACCCGGTTGCTGACCGACCGCGGGCACGAGGTGGTGGCCGGTGTCGGGGACGGCGAGGCGCTGATCAAGACGATCACGGAGCTGGGCGACCAGGGCGAGCTGCCGGACGTGGTGGTGGCGGACGTGCGGATGCCGCCGACGCACACCGACGAGGGCGTGCGGGCCGCCGTACAGCTGCGCAGGGCGCATCCGGAGCTCGGCGTGCTGGTGCTGTCGCAGTACGTGGAGGAGCGCTACGCCACCGAGCTGCTGGCCGGTTCCAGCCGCGGCGTCGGCTACCTGCTCAAGGACCGGGTGGCCGAGGTGCGGGAGTTCGTGGACGCGGTGGTGCGCGTGGCCGCGGGCGGTACGGCCCTCGACCCGGAGGTCGTCGCGCAGCTGCTCGGCCGCAGCCGCAAGCAGGACGTCCTCGCGGGGCTCACCCCCCGGGAGCGGGAGGTCCTGGGCCTGATGGCCGAGGGGCGGACGAACTCCGCGATCGCCAGGCAGCTGGTGGTGAGCGACGGCGCCGTCGAGAAGCACGTCAGCAACATCTTCCTGAAGCTGGGGCTGTCCCCGAGCGACGGCGACCACCGGCGGGTGCTCGCGGTGCTGACGTACCTCAACTCCTGACCGGCTCGCGACCGCGCCGGGCCCCGGCCGAGCGGGCGAATCCTTCCGAAGTCGTGTCCATCATGCGAATGGCTCAGGAAGGCGGCTCGCACGGTCGTAGGGTTGATCCTGGGATGGTCTGCGGGAGGCCAGCCCCGGACAACCGCCTCAAGGGAGGTCCAGTTCAGTGACCAGCCAGGTCAGTAGTCCAGCGGAGCAGGCCGACGAAGCGGTCGTGGCGGAGCGGCGCACACCGGCGGGGGCGAAGGACGTCCGCCGGCTGGACCGGGTGATCATCAGGTTCGCGGGTGACTCCGGTGACGGGATGCAGCTCACCGGTGACCGCTTCACCTCGGAGACGGCGTCCTTCGGCAACGACCTGTCGACGCTGCCGAACTTCCCGGCCGAGATCCGCGCGCCCGCCGGCACCCTGCCGGGTGTGTCGTCGTTCCAGCTGCACTTCGCCGACCACGACATCCTCACCCCCGGTGACGCGCCGAACGTGCTGGTGGCGATGAATCCGGCCGCCCTGAAGGCGAACATCGGCGACCTGCCGCGCGGCGCGGAGGTGATCGTCAACACCGACGAGTTCACCCGGCGGGCGATGCAGAAGGTCGGCTACGCGACCAGTCCGCTGGAGGACGGCTCCCTCGACGGCTACCAGGTGCACCCGGTGCCGCTGACCACCTTGACGGTCGAGGCGCTCAAGGACTTCGACCTCACCCGCAAGGAGGCCGAGCGCAGCAAGAACATGTTCGCGCTCGGGCTGCTGAGCTGGATGTACCACCGGCCCACCGAGGGCACCGAGAAGTTCCTGCGGACGAAGTTCGCGAAGAAGCCCGACATCGCGGAGGCGAACATCGCCGCCTTCCGCGCGGGCTGGAACTTCGGCGAGACCACCGAGGACTTCGCCGTCTCCTACGAGGTGGCCCCGGCCGCCGCCGCGTTCCCGCCGGGCGTGTACCGCAACATCTCCGGCAACCTGGCGCTGGCGTACGGCCTGATCGCCGCCTCCCGCCAGGCCGACCTGCCGCTGTTCCTGGGCTCGTACCCGATCACCCCGGCCTCGGACATCCTGCACGAGCTGTCCAAGCACAAGAACTTCGGGGTGCGGACCTTCCAGGCCGAGGACGAGATCGCCGGGATCGGCGCGGCGCTGGGCGCGGCCTTCGGCGGCTCCCTCGCCGTGACCACCACCTCCGGTCCGGGCGTGGCGCTCAAGAGCGAGACGATCGGCCTGGCCGTCTCCCTGGAGCTGCCGCTGATCATCGTCGACATCCAGCGCGGCGGGCCGTCGACCGGCCTGCCCACCAAGACCGAGCAGGCGGACCTGCTGCAGGCGATGTACGGCCGCAACGGCGAGGCGCCGGTCCCGGTGATCGCCCCGCGCACCCCGGCGGACTGCTTCGACGCGGCGCTGGAGGCGGCCCGCATCGCGCTGGCCTACCGCACGCCGGTCTTCCTGCTGTCCGACGGCTACCTGGCCAACGGCGCCGAGCCGTGGCGCATCCCGGAGCCGGACGAGCTGCCGGACCTGCGGGTGCGGTTCGCGCAGGGCCCCAACCACACCCTGGACGACGGCACCGAGGTGTTCTGGCCCTACAAGCGCGACCCGCACACCCTCGCCCGGCCCTGGGCGATCCCGGGCACGCCCGGCCTGGAGCACCGCATCGGCGGCATCGAGAAGGAGGACGGCACCGGCAACATCTCCTACGCCCCGGCCAACCACGACCTCATGGTGCGCACCCGGCAGGCGAAGGTGGACGGCGTCGACGTCCCCGACATCGAGCCCGACGACCCGGACGGGGCGAAGGTGCTGGTGCTGGGCTGGGGATCGACGTACGGGCCGATCACCGCGGCGGTGCGGCGGCTGCGGGCGGCCGGCGAGTCGATCGCGCAGGCCCACCTGCGGCACGTCAACCCCTTCCCGGGGAATCTCGGCACCGTCCTGAAGCGTTACGACAAGGTGGTGATCCCCGAGATGAACCTCGGCCAGCTCGCCACCCTCGTCCGGGCGAAGTACCTGGTCGACGCCCACTCGTACACCCAGGTCAACGGCATGCCGTTCAAGGCGGAGCAGCTCGCCGCGGCGCTCAAGGAGGCCATCGATGGCTGAGACGACCCCCCAGGCCACGGGCACGGTCGAAGCGCTCTCGCTCGTGCCGAAGGCCGAGGCCGCGCAGTCCATGAAGGACTTCAAGTCCGACCAGGAAGTGCGCTGGTGCCCCGGCTGCGGCGACTACGCGATCCTGGCCGCCGTGCAGGGCTTCATGCCCGAGCTGGGCCTGGCGCGGGAGAACATCGTCTTCGTCTCCGGCATCGGCTGCTCCTCCCGCTTCCCGTACTACATGAACACCTACGGGATGCACTCCATCCACGGCCGCGCCCCGGCGATCGCCACCGGTCTCGCCGCCTCGCGCCGCGACCTGTCGGTGTGGGTCGTCACCGGTGACGGCGACGCGCTGTCCATCGGCGGCAACCACCTGATCCACGCCCTGCGCCGCAACGTCAACCTCAAGATCCTGCTGTTCAACAACCGGATCTACGGCCTGACCAAGGGCCAGTACTCCCCGACCTCCGAGGTCGGGAAGATCACCAAGTCGACGCCGATGGGCTCGCTGGACGCGCCCTTCAACCCGGTGTCGCTGGCGATCGGCGCGGAGGCGTCCTTCGTGGCGCGCACGGTGGACTCCGACCGCAGGCACCTGACCGAGGTGCTGCGGCAGGCCGCCGCCCACCCGGGGACCGCGCTGATCGAGATTTACCAGAACTGCAACATCTTCAACGACGGCGCCTTCGACGTGCTCAAGGACAAGCAGCAGGCCGAGGAGGCGGTGATCCGGCTGGAGCACGGCCGGCCGATCCGCTTCGGCCGCGACGGCTCCAAGGGCGTCGTGCGGGACCAGGCGACGGGCGACCTGAGGGTCGTCGCGGTGACGCCGGACAACGAGGACCGGATCCTGGTCCACGACGCGCACGCCGCGTCCCCGACGACCGCCTTCGCCCTGTCCCGCCTCGCCGATCCGGACACCCTGCACCACACCCCGATCGGCGTGTTCCGCTCCGTCGACCGCCCCGTCTACGACACGCAGATGGCCGACCAGCTCGACACCGCCGTCGAGCAGCGCGGCAAGGGCGACCTGGCCGCGCTGCTGGCCGGGGGCGACACCTGGACCGTCGTGGGCTGACCGCCCTCCTACGGCTCCCGGGGCCCGGACCGCCGCGTGGCGGTCCGGGCCTCGTCGTACGCCCGGCGGGCCGCCGCCACCTCGGCCATCCGCTCCTCGGTCCACAGTGCGAGCGCCCGCACCTGCTCCGCCGCCTCGCGCCCCAGTTCCGTCAGGGAGTAGTCGACGCGCGGCGGGATCACGGGCCGGGCGTCGCGGTGGACCAGGCCGTCCCGTTCCAGGGTCTGCAGCGTCTGCGTGAGCATCTTCTCGCTGACGCGGCCGATCGCCCGGCGCAGCTCGCTGAAGCGGTGCGGGCGCTGCAGGAGCCGGATCAGGACGAGGACGCCCCAGCGGCTGGTGACGTGCTCCAGGACCAGGCGGTGGGGGCACAGCTCCTCGCCGGCGGCCCCCCGGTCACTTACTGTCATGCCAGTACCTTACTTTGAAGTGGGTACTTTCGCATGGTTAGCGCCTCCCCTAGGGTTAGCGTGAAAGCGTCCCCACAAGGAGTTCTGATCATGAGCATCGTCGTCACCGGAGCCACCGGGAAGCTCGGCCGGCACGTCGTGGAGCAGCTGCTGGAGAAGGTTCCGGGCGACCAGGTCACCGCCGTCGTCCGCAGCGCGGACAAGGCCCGCGACCTCGCGGACCGCGGTGTGCGGATCGCCGTGGCCGACTACAACGCCCCCGAGTCCTTCGACGGGCTGTTCGCGGCGGGCGACAAGGTGCTGCTGATCTCCGGCAGCGAGGTCGACCGGGACCGCGTGCGGCAGCACACGGTGGTCGTCGACGCCGCGAAGGCGGCCGGTGTCGCCCTGCTCGCCTACACCAGCGCCCCCGGCACCCTGACCGCCGCCCTCGCCGACGACCACCGCGGCACCGAGGAGGCGCTGCTCGCCTCCGGCGTGCCGTACGTGCTGCTGCGCAACGGCTGGTACCACGAGAACTACACCGAGAACCTGGCCCCGGTGCTGGAGCACGGCACGGTGGTGGCCGCCGCCGGCGAGGGCCGGGTCTCCTCCGCCTCCCGCGCCGACTACGCCGCGGCCGCCGTCGCCGTGCTGACCGGCGAGGGGCACGAGAACACGACGTACGAGCTGGGCGGCGACGAGGCGTGGAGCTTCGCCGAGTACGCGGCCGAGCTGAGCCGGCGAACCGGCAGGGAGATCACCTACACCGCGGTCACCCCGGAAGCGCTGACCGGCGTCCTGACCGGCGCCGGCCTGCCCGAGCCGCTGGCCGCGGTCCTCGCGGGAGTGGACGCCTCCATCGCCAAGGGCGAGCTGGTGGTCTCCACCGGCGACCTGTCCCGCCTGATCGGCCGCCCGACCACCCCGATCGCCGAGGCCGTCGCCGCCGCGCTCCCGGCCTGACCACCGGGCCCGCCCCCTCTGTCATGACCGTATGCCGGTACGGGTATGACAGAGGGGGGTGTCCGGCGTTACCTTCGTGGACGCGGGTTCGAGACACGAAGGAGGAGCCGGTGGCCGGGAAGTCGAGGGGCGAGCGGCACATAGGACTGCTGAACGGCTTCGCGGCGTACGGGATGTGGGGGCTCGTCCCCCTGTTCTGGCCCCTGCTGAAGCCGGCCGGGGCGGTGGAGATCCTGGCCCACCGGATGGTGTGGTCCCTCGTCCTCGTGGCCGTCGCCCTGCTGGCGCTGCGGCGCTGGAGCTGGGCCGGCGAGCTGCTGCGGCAGCCGCGCAAGCTGGGCCTGATCACGGTCGCCGCGGCCGTCATCACCATCAACTGGGGCGTCTACATCTGGGCCGTCAACAGCGGCCAGGTCGTCGAGGCCTCGCTCGGCTACTTCATCAACCCGCTGGTCACCATCGCGATGGGCGTGCTGCTGCTGAAGGAGCGGCTGCGGCCCGTGCAGTGGGCGGCGGTCGGCGTCGGCTTCGCGGCCGTCCTCGTCCTCACCGTCGGCTACGGCCGTCCGCCGTGGATCTCGCTGATCCTCGCCCTCTCCTTCGCCGTCTACGGACTGGTGAAGAAGAAGGTGAACCTCGGCGGCGTCGAGTCGCTGGCCGCGGAGACCGCGGTCCAGTTCCTGCCCGCGCTCGCCTACCTGCTGTGGCTGAGCGGGCAGGGCGGCTCCACCTTCGCCGCCGAGGGCCCCGGACACGCGGCCCTGCTCGCCGCCACCGGCGTGGTCACCGCGCTCCCCCTGGTCTGCTTCGGCGCCGCCGCGATCCGGGTGCCGCTGTCGACGCTCGGGCTGCTGCAGTACCTGGCCCCGGTCTTCCAGTTCCTGCTCGGCATCCTCTACTTCCACGAGGCCATGCCGCCCGAGCGGTGGGCCGGGTTCGCGCTGGTGTGGCTGGCGCTGGCGCTGCTCACCTGGGACGCGCTGCGCACCGCGCGGCGGTCCGCCCGCGCGCTCAGGGCCGGGCTCGACAGGCCCGGGACCACCGGGCCGGCGGGCACCGGGGGCGCGGCGCGGGGCGCCGACGGCGTGACCGCGGAGCCGCCGGCCTCGCCGGCCGCCAAGCCGTAGCCGGCGGTCGCCGCCGGATTCGCGGGCAGCGGGGGCCGCGCGGCCCCCGCTCGAAGCGGAAGGGCCGAGAAGGCCCGCCCGCGCACGGAACCGGCGCCGGCCCCGGGATCTTTCGGCGATTCCGCTCCCCCTCGCTCCCGCAGCCGCTATGAGTGGTCGCATGACAGAGACGACGCCCGCACCCCTGCACTGGAAAATCGTCATCGACGCCGCCGACCCGCACGCCCAGGCCGACTTCTGGGCCGCCGCGCTGCACTACGAGGTCGAGGACAACAGCGCGCTCATCGAGAAGCTGCTCGGCCTGGGAGCCGTACCGGCCGAGCTGACCGTCGAGTTCCACGGCCGGCCCGCCTGGCGGGACCTGGCCGCCGTACGGCACCCGGACGATCCGTACGAGAAGGAGAGCGGGACGGGGCTGGGGCGGCGGCTGCTGTTCCAGCGCGTGCCGGAGGCGAAGACGGTCAAGAACCGGCTCCACCTCGACCTGCACTCCGGGCAGGGACGCCGCGAGGACGAGGTACGGCGCCTGGAGCGGATCGGCGCGAGCGTGCTGCGGCGGGTGGCGGAGCCGGGCGGGCAGTGGGTGACGATGGCGGATCCGGAGGGGAACGAGTTCTGCGTGCATTAGGGCGCCGGGCCCGGACGCCGCGACCGCGACACGACCGCCGCCGGCGGCGCGGCCCCACCCCTCGAACGCCGGGCCCGGTCAGCCGCCCTGGGCCCGGGCGCGTTCGGTGAGGCGGCCCATGCGGGCGCGGGCCGACTCCAGCTGCTCGATGTCGTCGGCGGCGGGGCCGCCCTCGGCCGCGAGCTCGGTCCACAGGCCGATCAGGTCCCGGCCCAGGTCCAGGCCCCGCACCGGGTCGCGTACGGCGCGCCAGGCGGTGGCCGCGCTCTGCACGTTGCCGTAGGCGGCCTCCGCGTCGCCCGCGCCGCGGTGGGCGCGGGCCAGGTCCAGGGAGAGGCGGAAGGCCCGGACCGGGTCACCCGAGAGGTAGGCGATGTAGGCGGTGAGTTCGCGCAGCCGGAGCGTCTCGGGGTGCTGCGGCCCCAGCGCGCCCGACGCCTGGGCGAGCGTCTGCTCCGCCAGGTGCGCCGCCGCCTCGATGCGGCCCGCCTTGACGGCCTCGTTGATACGGGTCACCGGCTCGGCGAGGTGGGCGGGGCCGGCGTCCGCCGGACCGTCGCCGAGGACGGCCTCGGCGACGGCGTCGAAGCCGCGGGGCGGAGTGGGCTTGGGGTCCGGGTCGGACTCGGGCCCGGCCGGACGCGCGGATCCCAGGACCGCGTCCATCGGCGGAGGCGGCCCGAACTCCCCCGTCGGGGGCGCGACCGTGCCGGGCGCGACGCCCCCGGCCGGTTCCGGCACGGCCCGCGGCGGGGACGCCGGCGCGGACCCGCCGGGCGGCAGCGGCCCGGACACCGCCCGCGTGGGGACGGCGGGGGCGGACTCGCCGGGCGGCTGGGGACGGGGCTGCGGATCGGGTGCCGCCCGCAGCGGGAACGTCGGGGCGGAGACCTCCCCCGCGGGTCCGGGCGGCCGCCGCAGGACGTGGGTGGGCGTGTCGTGCCGCGGACGCTGCGGGTCCGGCACGCCCGCGGGGGGTGCCGTCGGCCGCGGAGGAACCGGCGGCCGGGCGGCGTCGGGCGGCGGGGCCGTCCGTACCGGTTCCGCCGTGAAGCGGCTGGAGCCGTCCGTGTCCACCTGGAGGGGGACGACGCAGCCGATGCGTTCGTCGTGGACCGTGGCGAGGACGGGGCGGCCGGCGGCGAGGGCGATGCGGTGCAGGCGGTCCAGGACGGCGTGGTGGATCTCCTGGCCGGGGGCCGCGGCGACCGGGACGCCGTCGATCGAGGCACCCGCCGGCGGGCCGCCCGGATCCGGCCCGGTCACCGGGCCGGCGGCCGGGACATGGACCTGGATCGGGAGGGCCGAGCGCCCGGCACGCTGTTGTTCCCGCTTGTCGTCGCGGCTGGGTCGAGACATCGGCTTCCGCTCCCGCACCGTTCAAGAGCCTGTCGTGATACCTGCTGTCGAGTCTCTCCGCTCGCTCACGGTTCTCACGTCACCGCGATGTCACAGGCTCGTCCCAGAGCCCCGTCCCGCCGTGGCGGCAGGGGGTGCCGTGCGGCTCCGCGGATGACGAGGGAGGGGGGCGGGGCATGCGACAGGGACCGGGGATCCGGACACGCGGACCGGTGACCCCGCCGGAACCCGGGCGGGCCGCCGGGCCGCGGCGTTTCTCCATGGGCCGGCGCGGCGGGCCGGCCCATGGACATATAAATGCACGCGCATATAATGTATGTGCATGTTATTGGCGTACGCCGACCACCTGGGGGATCCCATGAGCCGCCGCTTCCTCTTCCTGCTGGGCAGCAGTCGCGCCGACGGCAACACGGAGCTGCTCGCCCGCCGGGCCGCCGAACAGCTGCCGGTCGACGTCGAGCAGGAGTGGATCAGCCTCACCGAACACCCGCTGCCCGAGTTCGAGGACCTGCGCCACGACAGCGACCACGTACGGCCCACGCAGGGCGCCGCGGCCCTGCTGCTCGACGCCACCCTCGCCGCGACGGACGTCGTCATCGCCTCGCCGCTGTACTGGTACTCGGTGTCCACTCCCGTCAAGCGCTACCTGGACCACTGGGCCGGCTGGCTGCGCACCCCCGGCGTCGACTTCAAGGCCACCATGGCCGGGCGCACCCTGTGGGGCGTCACCGCGCTCGCGCACCAGGAGCTGGTGGTGGCCGACCCGCTGATCGGCACCCTGCGCAACTCGGCCGCGTACCTGGGCATGCGGTTCGGCGGGGTCCTGCTCGGCAACGGCAGCCGGCCCGGCGACGTCGTAAGGGACGCCGAGGCGCTGGCGCGCGCCAAGACGTTCTTCGCACGGGAGGCGCCGCTCGCCCGCTTCCCGTACGACACGGAGTGAGCGGCTAGGCGGTGACGTCCCTCGTCGTGAACCGCGCCCAGGCCGCCGAGCCGAACACCGCCGCGTACAGGGCTTGGAGGCCGAGGTTGCGCACGATGTCGTCCCAGTGGACCGGATCGCGCATCAGATCGGCGAAGGACAGCCAGTAGTGGGAGAACAAGTACGGCTGAACGGCGTGGAGTTGCGGTATCTGGTCGACGATCTGGACGGTGATCAGCAGGCCGACCGTGGTCGCCATCGCCGCGATGCCGCTGCCCGTCAGCGTCGAGACGAACAGGCCGAGGGCCGCGACGCCGGTCAGTGACGCGGCGACGACCAGGGCGATCAGAAGCGCCCTTCCCAGGCCCTCGGCGAGGCCGATCCGCGTGCCGGAGATGGTCGTCGGGTCGCCGAGCGGGAACAGCAGCGCGCCGACCGCGAGGGCGCAGACCGTGACCACGAGGGTGGCGACCAGGCAGAAGACGACGGCGGAGGCGTACTTGATGAGCAGCAGGCGGGTGCGGCCGGCGGGGGCGACCAGCAGGTAGCGGAGCGTGCCCGCGCCGGCCTCGCCCGCGATCGCGTCGCCCGCGACGACGCCGACCGCCATCGGCAGGAAGAACGGGAGGGTCGCGGCCAGCGCGGTGAAGACCAGGAACAGGCCGTTGTTGGTGACCTGCGCGAGGAACGCCGGGCCGCCGCCGCCCGCCGGCGAGCCGTCGTCCATCTCGATCCTGACGGCGACGCCGATCAGGACCGGCACGGCGGCCAGCACACCCAGCAGGGCGAGGGTGCGCCAGCGCCGGAACGTGGTGAGCAGTTCGCTGCGGAGCAGGCCGAGCGTCCACAAGGGGCCGGGCCGGACGCCGGCTCCGGCCGGCGACGCCCCGGCCCGCGACGCCCCGGCCCGCGACGCCCCGGCCCGCGGCGTCTCAGCCCGCGACATCGAACCCCTCCCCCGTCAGCGCCACGAACGCGTCCTCCAGCGAGACCCGTTCCGTCCCGAAGCCGCGCACCCGGACCCCGGCCGCCACCAGTGCGGCGTTCACCTCGGCGAGGTCGCGGTCCGGCGGTTCGCCGGTGACCCGGTCCTCGGCGACGACGACGTCCCCGGCCCCCTGCTCCTTCAGCACCCGGGCCGCCTCCCCCGTGTCCGGCGTGGTCACCACCAGCCGGCCGCGCGCCCCCGCCGCCAGGTCGGCGACCGCGCCCTGGGCGATCAGGCGGCCCTGCGCCATCACCGCGGCGTGCGTGCAGACCTGCTCGATCTCGTCGAGGAGGTGGGAGGAGAGGAAGACGGTCGTGCCGTCCGAGGCCAGCTCCCGGACCAGCGTGCGGATCTCGCGCATGCCCTGCGGGTCGAGGCCGTTGGTCGGCTCGTCCAGCACCAGCAGGCGACGGGGCCTCAGCAGCGCCGCGGCGAGGCCGAGGCGCTGCTTCATGCCGAGCGAGTAGGCCTTCGCCTTCTTGCCGGCGGCGGACGTGAGGCCCACCCGGTCCAGGGCGGCGGCGACCCGCGCGCGCCGGGTGCGCGGATCGGCGGTCGGGTCGGCGGCGTCGTACCGCAGGAGGTTGTCGCGGCCGGAGAGGAAGCCGTACGGGGCCGGGCCCTCGATCAGGGCGCCGACCTGGGGCAGGACGGCGCGGGCGGCGCGCGGCATGGGCCGGCCCAGCACGCGGGCCGTGCCCGAGGTCGGCTCGATCAGGCCCATCAGCATGCGGATGGTGGTGGTCTTGCCGGAGCCGTTGGGACCGAGGAAGCCGAAGACGCTGCCCGCCGGGACGGTCAGGTCGAGCCCGTCGACGGCGAGCTGTCCGCCGCGGTAGCGCTTGGTGAGCGCGCGGGTGGCGATGACGGCGTCATCCGCGCGCCGCCGGTCCGGCTCCGTGGCGGACGGCTCGCCCATCGGCTCCCTCGTTCCCTGCGACTCGTCGGGGGCTCACTTCCCGGCGTCTGCGGCCTTCACCAGGGCGTCCTTGGTGACCGTGCCGACGTAGACCTTGCCGTCCTCGGTGATCAGGGCGTTGACCAGGCGGGTGGAGAGGACCGTGCCCGTGCCGAACTCTCCGGTCACCCGCTCGCCCAGCGAGTTCAGGAACCCGTCGAGGTCGCCGCCGGCGCCGGCGGCGGGCAGGCCCCGGCCGCCCGTGTCGAAGGCGGCTACCGAGTTCCAGCCCTCGCCGAGGACCTGGAGGCCGTCGAGCTCCTTCGCGAGGTCGGCCTCGGACTTCCGTCCGCTCCCGGACGTCCGCTCGCGCTCGGGCGCCTTCGCCGCCTCGTCCGCCTCGGTGACCTTCGCGCCCTCGGGCGGGGTGAAGTCGAAGGCCGACGCGGCCGGTGCGGCGAAGTCGACCCGGGTGAAGCCCGCGTCCACGACGGCGGCGCCGCCGTCGGCCGGGGTCAGCGTGAACTTCAGCGGCGTCCCGGTCTCGGCGTCCACGGCCACGCTGATCGCGCCGATCGTGGAGCCGGGCCGCTTCGGCTCGACGAGCAGCTTGTACGCGTCCCGGCCGGCGACCCGCACGGTGCCGTCCACGGTCACGGACGTGGTGGCGTCGACCGCCGCCAGGGCCTTCTCGGCGAAGTCCCGGGGCGTGGCCGGAAGGCTCTTCTCCCGCTGCTCGCCCGCCCGGTCGGGCACGGTGCCGTGGTAGACCTCGTGGGAGGCGCTGTCGTAGGCCCAGACGTCGTCGCCGTTGTGGATCAGGCTGTACTCGGCGGCGTTCTCCAGCAGGGACAGCTTCTGCCGGTCGGGGCCGTCGACGGCGACCCGCAGCGTGTGCGTGCCGGAGGCCAGCTCGGTGAGCCTGGCCGACGGGTCGGCGGAGGAGCCCTCGCCGTCCGCCCGCGGGGCGCCGGCGAGCAGTCCGCTTCCCAGTCCGCCGAGGTCCGGCAGTCCCAGGTCGGTGGTGATCTTCACGGTGCCGGACAGCTGCTCCACGTCCGACTCGGCCACCTTCCGGACGAGTTGCTCGGCGGTGATCTCCGGGAGGTCGGGGTCGCCGGAGTCGGCGATCGCGGGGACGAGCCCGATCGTCGCGGCCGCCACCCCCATCACCGCGACCGGTACGACGTACCGTGCGGTCCTGCGCCGGCCGGAACGCCCGTCCCCGGCCTCCCCGGCGGTCGTGCTGTCGTCGGATTCGTACGGTGCCATGTGTGCCCTCCGTCGTCGGCGGCGGCCGGACCACTCCCGTTCGTCCACCCGTGGCCGCCATTCTCACCCGAATCGGTGAGGAGTGGTGATGTCCGTGGTGTCCATCCGACCAAATCGGCCACGCGGAATCGTCAGACCCGGGAGCCAACTCCCCGTACGCCTGCGGTATGACACCGGAGGACGACGCCTCCCCCCGACCCGTAGGGGTCGCGCGGGAGGACGCCGCCGAGCGGGGCGCGGGCCGGCGGCCGTCACGGCGGCGGCCCCGGGGCGGGCGGGGTACCGGGAGCCGTTCCGCGGGGCGGTTCAGCCCGCCCGGTGGACCACCGCGTCGCACAGTTCGGTCAGCGCCGTCTTCGCGTCGCACTCCGGCAGCGGCGCCAGCGCCGCGCGCGCCTCCTCGGCGTAGCGCACGGTGTCCCGGCGCGCCTGCTCCAGCGCCGGGTGGGCGCGCAGCAGCGTCAGGGCCTCGGCGTGCCGCGCGTCGTCGGTCAGGTCGGAGTCGAGCAGCTCGCACAGCGCGACGTCCTCGGCCCGCCCCAGGCGGGCCGCCCGCTCCCGCAGCCGCAGCACCGGCAGGGTGGGGATGCCCTCGCGCAGGTCCGTGCCCGGCGTCTTGCCCGACTCGTGCGAGTCGGAGGCGATGTCCAGCACGTCGTCCGCGAGCTGGAAGGCGACGCCGAGCCGCTCGCCGTACTGGGTGAGCACGTCCACGACCGTCTCGTCGGCGCCGGACATCATCGCGCCGAACCGGCAGGAGACCGCCACCAGCGATCCCGTCTTGCCGCCCAGCACGTCCAGGTAGTGCTCGACCGGGTCACGTCCGTCCCGCGGTCCCGCCGTCTCCAGGATCTGCCCGGTCACCAGGCGCTCGAACGCCTCCGCCTGCACCCGCACCGCCTCCGGGCCGAGGTCGGCCAGGATGTGCGAGGCCCGGGCGAAGAGGAAGTCGCCGGTGAGGACCGCCACCGAGTTGCCCCAGCGGGTGTTCGCGCTGGGCACCCCGCGCCGCACGGCGGCCTCGTCCATCACGTCGTCGTGGTACAGCGTGGCGAGGTGGGTCAGCTCCACGACCACAGCCGACGGCACGACGCCGGGCGCGTACGGGTCCCCGAACTGCGCCGCGAGCATCACCAGCAGCGGCCGGAACCGCTTCCCGCCCGCCCGCACCAGGTGCTGGGCGGCCTCGGTGATGAAGGGCACCGCGCTCTTGGTTGCCTCGAGCAACCCTTCCTCGACAGCCGCCAATCCGGCCTGGACATCGGCTTCCAGAGCCTGGTCCCGCACGCTCAGCCCGAACGGCCCGACGACGGTCACGAGGGGTCTCCTGTCTGCTGGTGTCTGCTGGCGATTACACGGTTTGTCGATAGGTCGCTGCCCTCACTCAAGTCAGCGTATCCGGTCACGTTTCGATCACCGATAGGGCCCACGGTTACAGCCCGGGCGATAAGGGACCAGGCCCGTCATGTTTTCGATCGGTTCATATGAGCGGACATGGAACGACATGGCGTGACCATCCTCACTCCGCGCGCGGCGGACGCGCCCGCCGCCGCCACCGGTGCGCCCGGCCCCCTCCCCATGCCTCCGCACCCGGCCCCACGACCGGTCCCTTACGAGCCAGTTGGCCATATTGCCCGTTTTGTCGGACTCTTCGGCCTCCGTGAGTTGGCTCACGCCCCGCCGCGCCGCGCCGCCCGCCCCCTCCCCTCCCCACCCCCCCGGCCCCGCAAGCGAGTTGCCCCTCGGCGCCCGCGAAGGATCAAGCACCCAAAACACCCCAGAACAAGGTCAACAGGAGCGTTCCGCGAATCCCGCACTTGTTCCGGACATGTGCTCTCGCATACGTTCCCGGCCTGTCGGGCGGACGCCGAATCCTGCCGCCGTCCGCGCCACCCACGACGAACTCACTCGCACGGCAGGAGCGGGGGACCCAGGTAAGCCGCCGCACCGGACGCACCGGTGCGGCTCGGGGTGAAGCCGTGCCCACGGGGACACGGCCGGGCACCTCCCGCCCGAACCCGACAGCTCACCTCGCAGGCGTAGGAGAGGAACCGACCATGCCTGCACGCGGCCACCGCCGTACCGCCCGCCTCGCCCGCACGCTCGCCCTCGCCGGCACGGGCGCCGCCGTACTCGCCCTTCCGCTCGTCGGCGCGACCAGCGCGTCCGCGGCCGCCACGACGACCGCCGCCACCACCACGGCCACGGCCTACCCGGACAACCTCGACGGCTGGATCCGGGAGGCGCTCGACATCATGGCGCAGAACGGGATCCCCGGCACGTACGACGGCATCCACCGCAACATCATGCGCGAGTCGTCCGGCAACCCGAACGCCGTCAACCTGTGGGACTCCAACGCCGCCGCGGGCACCCCCTCCAAGGGCCTGCTCCAGGTCATCGACCCGACCTTCCAGGCGTACCACGTGGCCGGCACCTCGTGGGACCCGTACGACCCGGTCGCGAACATCACCGCCGCCTGCAACTACGCGGCCCAGCGCTACGGCTCGATCGACAACGTCGCCGGGGCCTACTAGGCCCGCCGGGCCCTCCCCCTAAGCCGCACCGAACAGTCGCTCGAGGACGACGGCGACGCCGTCGTCCTCGTTCGACCGTGTGATCTCGTCGGCCACCGCCTTGAGGGCGGGATGGGCGTTGGCCATCGCGACGCCGTGGGCCGCCCAGCCGAACATGGGGATGTCGTTGGGCATGTCCCCGAAGGCGATCGTCCGCCACGGGCTGAGCCCCAGGTGCTCGGCGGCCAGCGCCAGGCCGGTCGCCTTGGTGACGCCGAGCGGCTGCAGCTCGACGGTCCCGGGCCCCGACATGGTGACCGTGGCGAGGGAGCCGACCACCGCGCGGGCCGTCGCCGCCAGCTCGTCGTCGGACAGCTCGGCATGGCGCAGCAGCACCTTGCTGATGGGCGCGCACCACAGGTCGTCGCGCCGTTCGACCCGCACCGCGGGCAGGGTCGGGTGCGGCATCCGGTAGCCGGGCTCGATCAGCGTGAGCCCGTCGACGCCGTCCTGGTCGACCGCGGCGTACACCTGCCCCACCTCGGCCTCGATCTTGCCGAGCGCGGTCTCGGCCAGCTCCCGGTCCAGGGTGACCGACCACAGCAGACGGTGCGCGCCGGCGTCGTACACCTGTGCGCCCTGCCCGCACACCGCGAGCCCCCCGCAGCCGAGGTCGTCCAGGAGCGGCCGCACCCTCGGCGCCGGGCGTCCCGTCACCACGAGGTGCTGCGCACCGGCCCGCGCCACCCGCGCGAGCGCGGCGCGCGACCGGTCGGAGAACGTGTCGTCGGCGCGCAGCAGCGTTCCGTCCAGGTCGGTGGCGACGAGTGAGAATGCGGTGAAGGGGGCCATGATCAGAGAATACGGACCGGGCGCCCCGCCGACGCGCCCGGAGCCGGACCGCCCCGCGGACCCCGGCGCCCGCGGGGCGTCGGAGACCGCCGGGGAACACGGCGCACAAGTGTCCGGAAGTCACCGCCTTCACCCCCCTTCACCGCCTACAGGTGGTTGTGGGCCTCTGCACCGGTTGGCAGCAGCATGGCCCGGTACCTACCGCCGGGGCGGCCCCGGGGGTACCTTCCTTGTGTCCGGGGGGACTTGATCGGGGGGTCAGGTTGAGCAGTGGACGCATTCGCGTGCTGGAGCCGGAGGAGCTCGGCGAGGGGGAGAAGGAGCACTGGCGGGAGCTGCGCGCCGCGTCGGGCGCGCCGCGCAACCCGTTCATGGAACCGGAGTTCACCGAGGCCGTGAGCCGGGTCCGCCCGCACGCGCGCGTGGCGGTGGTCTACGAGGGCGGCGAGGCGGCCGGTTTCCTGCCCCACGAGCGCGGGCCGCTGGGCCAGGGGCGGGCCGTCGGACTCGGGGTGTCGGACTGTCAGGGCGCGGTGCTGCGCCCGGGCCTCGGCCTGGACGTCCGCGCCTTGCTGCGGGCCTGCGGGCTGTCCAGCTACGCCTTCGACAACCTGGAGGCGGAGCAGCGGCTGTTCGTGCCGTACGCCGCCGAGGAGTTCACCACCTACGTCATCGACGTGGGGAAGGGGTACGAGACCTACGAGAACGCCCTGCGCGCCCGGTCGCCGAAGTTCCTGAAGACCACGCTCGCCAAGGAACGCCGGCTCGGCCGTCAGGTCGGCGACGTGCGGTTCGTGTTCGACGAGCGGGACCCGGCCGCGCTGCGGACGCTCGTCGAGTGGAAGTCCGCGCAGTACCGCAGGACCGGGCGCCGGGACCGGTTCGCGCGGGAGTGGATCACCCGGCTCGTGGGGCGGCTCGCCGAGACGCGGGCGCCGCAGTGCACGGGCACGCTGTCGGTGCTGTACGCCGCAGGACGGCCGGTCGCCGCGCACTTCGGGCTGCGCTCGGCGACGGTCCTGGCCTGCTGGTTCCCGGCGTACGACCCGCAATTCGCCAGGTTCTCGCCCGGATTGGTGCTGCATCTGCGGATGGCCGAGGCCGCGGCCGCCGAGGGCATCGACACGCTCGATCTGGGGCGCGGCGCGGCCGAGTACAAGGACGCGCTGAAGACCGGCGAGCTGCCCGTGTACGAGGGGATGGCGACGCGCCCGGGGGTGGGCGCGGCGCTGCACCGGCTCGGCCGCGAACCGGCGCGCCGGGTCCACGGCTTCGTACGCGGCCGGCCACGACTGGCCGCGCTGGCGGCCCGAACGCTGAAGGGCGCGGCCCGGCTGCGCCGGTCCTGACATCACGGGTGACGAAGGGGGAGGACGTATGTCCCGTAGCGCACGGACACGACGGATCGCACGGACACGACGGATCGCACGGACGCGGGAGGAGATCCGGCGGTTCCGGAGCATCGCACCGGTGCAGGTCGCCGAGCTGGACCTCGACGGGGAGGGCCGCATCGCCCTCACCCCGGGACCGGGCAGCCCGCCGGTGACGTCCGGCGCGGTGTTCGCCCTGGTCAGACGGGAAGGGCGGCCGGTGGGAACGCTGCTCGGGCAGGTGCCGCGGGGCGTGGAGCCGAGGGAGGCGCTGGCCGGGCCCGCCCGGCGCCTCGCGCGCGGGGCGCGGCCCGCGGCCGCGCCCGGCGTGCCGCCGCGGGCCAGCGTCGTCGTCGCCACCCGGGAGCGCGCCGACCGGCTCGCGCGCGCCCTCGACTCGCTCCTCGCGCAGGACCACCCCGACTTCGAGATCGTCGTCGTCGACAACGCCCCGGTGACGCACGAGACGCGGGACCTGGTCGAGCGCAAGTACGGCGAGCGCGTCCGGTACGTGTGCGAACCGGTGCCCGGGCTCGCCGTCGCCCACAACCGGGGCGTCGCCGTCGTCCGCAACGAGGTCGTCGCCTTCACCGACGACGACGTCGTCGCCGACCCGCGCTGGCTCACCGAGCTGACCGCGCCCTTCGCCGCCGACCCGCGCCTGGGCTGCGCCACCGGGCTGATCCTGCCGGCGCGGCTGCGCACCCCGGCACAGGTGCTGCTGGAGAGCCACGGCGGCTTCGCGAAGGGCTTCACGCCGCGCACGTACGACCCGAAGAGCCCGCCGCCCGACGAGCCGCTGTTCCCCTTCACCGCCGGACGCTTCGGCTCCGGCGCGAACATGGCCTTCCGCACGGCCGTGCTGCGCGCCGTCGGCGGTTTCGACCCGGCCACCGGCGCGGGCACGCCCGCGCGGGGCGGCGACGACCTGTACGGCTTCGTCCGGGTCCTCGCCGCGGGGCACCGGCTGCACTACACCCCGCAGGCGCTGGTGTGGCACCACCACCGGGAGACCTGGCGGGACCTGGAGACCCAGGCGTACGGCTACGGCGCGGGCCTGACCGCGTACCTCACGGCGATCCTGGTGAACCGCCCGGCGCTGCTGCCGGCGTTCCTCGCGAAGCTGCCGGGCGGCCTCGCCCACGCCCGGGCCCTGACGGCGGCGCGGGACACGGACGGGGCCGGGGGCGAAGCCGCGGCGCCGGGCGAGCACGACGCCCGCACGCACCCCTGGCCACGGCGGCTGTCGCGGCTGCAGCGCCGGGGGATGCTGTACGGGCCCCTCGGCTACGTACGGGCGCGGCGCGCCCTGCGCGCGGTCACGCCGGAGCCGGGATGAGACCGACGGAGCGGGGCGGGGGCGCGATGGGCGGCAACGGCGGAGAACCGGCCCCGGGGACGGCGGGCCGGATGGACGGCGGCAGGGGCGCGGAGCCGGGGCGGGACGGGGCGGGGCCCCGGGAGGCCAACGGCGGGCAGGCCGCGCACGGGGCGGCGGGCGCCGCGGGAAACCCCGCCGCCGGGCAGGCGCCGCCCGGTCCGGCGGGCGCCGCGGGGAGCCCTGCGGACGCCCGGGCCCGTACCGGCGGGGACCGCGGCGCCATCCCCGTCTTCCTCTACCACGCCGTCATGGACGACCCGCCCTCCTGGATCGCCGAGTTCACCGTCGGCCCGCGGGAGTTCGCCGCGCACCTCGACGCGATCGTCGACAGCGGCCGTACGCCCGTCACCATCAGCGCGGTCGCCGACCACCTGGCCGGGCGGGCCCCGCTGCCGCCCCGGCCCGTGCTGCTCACCTTCGACGACGGGTTCGCCGACCTGCCCGGCCCCACCGCCGAGGCGCTGGCCGGGCGCGGGCTGACCGCGACCGCCTACCTCACCACCGGCGCCCTCGTCCCCGGCGGTCCCTGTCTGCTGCCGCCCGCCCCGATGATGAGCCTGGACCACGCGGCGGAGCTGGAACGCCACGGCGTGGAGATCGGCAGCCACACCGTCACGCACGCCCAGCTGGACACCCTGCCCGCCAAGGACGTGGCGTACGAACTGCGCACGTCCCGGGCCGTGCTGGAGGACGTCCTCGGCCACCCGGTGCGCCACCTCGCCTACCCGCACGGCTACAACAGCCCGAAGGTGCGCGCCCTGGCCGCCCGCGCCGGGTACGAGACGGCGACCGCCGTGCGGCACGCGCTCAGCTCGGACCGCGACGAGCGCTACCGCATCGCCCGGCTGATCGTCCGCCGCAGCCACACGGTCGCCGACGTCGAGGCGTGGCTTGCGGGTGCGGGCGCCCGGATCGCCCCGTACCGCGACGGCCCGAGGACGATCGCGTGGCGCTGGTACCGGCGGGCCCGCGCGGCCGTGCGCGGACCGGAGTTCGCGGGCTGAACCGCCGGCCGGGTCACTTCGGCGGCTGGTTCAGATACGGGTCGGCGACCGCCTCGCGCAGGCTGTCCCAGGCCGCGTCGTTCGCCAGCGCCAGGTCGCAGTGCGGCCCCGGGTCGCGGTAGTTCCACTGGAGCGCGGCCTTGACGCCCTCCAGGCGCTTCAGCACCCGGGGCACCTCGGCGTACCACCGGGCCTGCCGCTCGGGCCGGGAGTCGTCGGCCGCGGTGCCGAACTCGGAGAGCATCAGCGGCTTGTCGTCGGAGATGTTCGCGCGGATCCAGGCGTGCGTGTCGGTCTGGGTCTGCGCGAAGGTCAGCCAGTCGGCGTCGTGGCAGCGGTAGTAGTTGTACTGGTTGTAGCCGATCCAGTCGACGTACTCGTCGCCCGGGTACATCTGCTCGATCACGTCCGCGTGGTCCAGGTACCCGGTGGTGATCCAGGTCCACACGACGTTGTCGACGCCCAGTTCGCGGAACCGGTCGTGGATGTGCCGGTACGCCGCGACGAACTCGGCCGGGGTGCCGTTGTCCGGGGTGCGGGTGTCCATCTCCAGGTCGAAGGAGAGGAACACCTTCTTCCCGGTGCGCTGCCCGTACTCCTTGACGCGCCGGGCCTGCACGTCGATCACCGTCTCGTCCAGGTCGCCGGCGGCTATCCGCCGCCAGGTGGGCTGCTGCCGCTTCGTACCGCCCCACCACTTGCTCTCCCAGGACAGCAGCAGCATGTGGTCCCGGCCCACGCGCTGCTCCTCCTCGGTGAGGAGCTGGCCCTCCAGGCGGGCGCCCTCGACCACGGACATGTCGTGGTAGGTGTACACGATGTCGAGTTTCCGGCCCACGCGCCGCTCGTAGGCGCGGACCTTCTCCCCGAGGTCCGTCCGCTCGTGCGGCACGAAGGCGCCGAACCAGGCGCCGCAGGGCGGTTCGAGGAGCTCGGTGGGGCGGCACCGGCCGTCCCCGGCGGAGGCGTCCGGCGGGTCCGGGGCGGGCCCGGAGGCGTCGCGCAGGACCGGCACGGCCAGCAGGGCCGCGCAGGCGACCGCGGCGGAGGCGATCAGCAGACGGCGCCGCCCCCGCCCCGGGAGACCGGCCGGGCGGGCGCCCGGGGCCGTGGACGGCTCCGGTTCCCGGTGCTGTCCGGTGGGAGCGGCCGTACGACTCGTACGCCGGAAGCGGCGGGCGAACCTCACGAAGCAGAACCCTTCCCTGTTGTCGGCGTTCCCGGCGTTCCCGGTGTTTCCAGCGTTTCCGGTGTTTCCGGCGTCTCCTTCGGCGCCGTGCGCGGCGCCCGGGTCGCCGAGGAGGCGCGCAGGCGCGGGCAGAGCGCGGCGAGCGTGGTCAGCAGCGTCAGCGCCAGCAGCACGCGCTGTCCGCTGAACGCGTGCGCGGCGATCAGCACGGTCGCGACGATCAGCGCGGCGCTCACGCTGAGCAGGACGGCCAGCATCAGCCGTTCCAGCAGGTCGGAGCGGTGCTCGAAGGCGGGGTCCCGGCGCTCGACGGGTCCCTCGGCGGGCCGCGCCCGCAGCGCGGGCCCGCAGACCCCGACCAGCGCCGCGCCCGGCCCGGCCGCCAGGAAGGCCACGACGGCCGCGCCGCGCGGCACCGAGGCGTCGGGCAGGGCGAGCGCGGCGAGCGCCAGCCAGCCCCCGCAGGGGGGCAGCATCCGCACGACGAGCTGCTGCGGTGTCATCGGCTCGCGCCCCCTTCCCCGTCCGCCGGTACCAGGGCGTAGAGCACGCCCGCGTCGTTCTGCGCCACCCGTTCGAAGCGCGGCGAGGCGGCGACGGACCTGCGGATGCGGTCCAACTGGGCCTCGCCGAGCTGGCCGTTCATCTCCGAGTTGGCCAACTGCCCCTGGGTGAGCAGGAAGTAGGCCCGGGCCGGCGGTTCGACGCCCGCCATGTCGCGGGCGAGGGTGGCGGCCGGGTTCCGGAGGATCTCGTCGACGTGGCGCCGGTCGTCGTCGAGGAACCAGTAGTGGTCGATCGTCCCGTACGAGTCGTACGCGAGGGGGTAGTTGCGGTTGGCGGCGACGACCAGGGAGCCCTCCGGCGCCTGGTCGAAGAGCCGGTGGACGAGGGCGACCTCCTGCGGCGGGAAGTAGTTGATGCGGTCCTTGCCCGCGTAGCTCGGCACGAACGCCGACGTCACGGCGAGCAGGGCGGGCAACGGCGCCCAGGCGCCGTACCGCCCGGCGAGGAGCCACCGCGGGCGCCGCCCGGTGACGGGCCGCGGCCGTGCCTGCGCCTCCCGGGCGGCGGCGTCGGCGGCCAGGGTGCGGACCTTCGGCAGCAGCGCCGCGGCGGCGAGGAAGGCGGCGCCGGGCAGCATGAACAGCAGCACCCGGAAGATCATCTCGCTGCCGTAGCTGCTCGCCGCGAACATCGGCAGCGGAGCCGCCGTGATCAGCACCAGCGGCAGCGCCCGGTGGCGCAGCACCCGCTGGCGCACCACGCCCACCAGCGCCAGCAGCAGGACCGAGCCGGACAGCAGCCGGGCCGCCCAGGAGGTGGCGATCGCCCCGGTGCCGGTGGGGGTGGCGCCGTACCCCGTCTCGACGTTGGCGCCGATGTCGCCGACCGAGCGGATCATGTCCGGCATCGCGGCCGACAGGAAGGGCAGCGCGGCCGTGAGGCACCAGGCCAGGAAGATGACGACGACGGTGACCGGCGGGACCCAGCCGCGGTAGCGGCGGGTGAGGCACAGGGCGAGCAGCGAGACGATCAGCATGCCGGGCGTCAGCTGGTGGGAGATGACGATGGCCGTGACCAGCACGGTGAGCAGCGCGGTCCACACGGCCGTCCGCCGCCCGCCGGCGCGGCCGTAGCGGCGCAGGACGACGGCGAGCACCCCGAGGTGCAGGACGTAGGCCACGGACTGCGGGGAGAAGTAGTCCTGGCCGATCCAGTTGGCGACGTGGAACAGCCACACCGCCGTCCAGATCAGCCGCCGGTCCTCGGTGAAGGTGCGGTAGATCAGCAGCAGCGGAAGCAGCAGCATCAGGCTGGACACCAGCGGCCACCACGCCATGTACGTCGCGGCGGAGTCCACGCCCAGCAGCCGCACCAGCGCGGCCTGCGCGGCGAAGAAGCCCGGCCACTGGTCGTAGACGGCCATGTCGCCGATCCGCTCCGCGGTCTGGAGGCGGCCCGCGGTCAGCAGGTGGTCGATGACCGCGTCGTGCTTCCACGCCCAGGCGTACAGCGGGGTCGGGTAGAGGACGGCCTGCGTGGCCCGCTCCATCACCAGCAGTCCGAGGACGTACGCCAGCGACCAGCCCTGCGGCCGGCTCCGGACGCGGACCGTGCACCAGAAGCCGGTGGTGAGGACGGCGAGGCCGGCCCAGAAGGCGGGGTGCAGCGCGGTGACGAGGCCGAAGTCGTCGAGACGGGACACGTCGGTGTGCCGCACCGCGTACGCCCACAGGGCGAGCGCGGCCAGCAGCGGGAGGGCGGGCCAGGCCGCGAGGACGCGTCCCGGCCGGGCCGGGGGGAGGTCGGAGAGGTCCGTCATGGGCCCGGCCGCGGGGCGGGGCGGCTTCCCGGCGGCCTTCCCGGTGTCCGGGCGTCCGCGGACGTCACGGGCGGCACGGGCGTCCGGGGTGTCGTGACCGTCGCGGCCGGCCGGGAGGCCATGGGCGTCGCGGGGCTCACGGGCGTCCGGGATGTCGTGGGCGTCATGGGCGTCATGGGTGTCGTGGGCGTCACGGGTGCCGCGGGTGCCGCGGGCGTCGTGGGCGTCGTGGGCGTCCGGTGCGGGCGCGGGTGGCTCGGGCGCGGATCTCTCCCGTGGAGTTGCTGGCGGACGCACGACGGTTCCCCCCTGGTGGTTCGGCTCTGTGCGCGGTCGGTGCTCTGTGCTGGATCAGTCCCCGGGGCCGCCCCCGGACCGGCTGTGCGGTCCGGTGCGGGGCGGGGGTTGTGCCGTGGGCGACGGACGGCGCGGCGCCAGGAGCAGTACGACGAGGGCGAGGACGAGCAGGAGCAGCAGGGGCGGCGCGAAGGGCGCGAGCGACCGCTGCCCCACCCAGCCGCCCACCGCGGCGAGGTACAGGATCCCCCAGCGTCCCGGCCACGGCAGCCGGCCGCCCGCGCGGGCGAGCAGCAGCCACAGCGGCACGAGACACCACAGCTGGCAGACCGGCGGCGCCCAGCGCAGCAGCGGCTCGGGCCCGTCGAGCCCCACCGCGTCCGCGAGGAAGCCGGCCGTCGTGGCGTACAGCGTCCCCTCCACCGGCAGCGGTTCCCGGCCGAGGGCGACCGGCGCGGCGTACAGCGCGAGGACGGCGGAGCCCAGCGCGGCGCCGGACAGCCAGGGGTCCCGCCGGGTGGTCAGCGTCACCGAGGCGACGAACACGAGCAGCAGCACCACCCCCGCGGTGAGCGCCGGGGCGGGGAGCGCGTCCAGCATCTCCCGGCCGCCGGGCCCGGCCCCGGACGGTGCGCCGAGCCGGGGCAGGTCGCGCAGGGCGGCCCAGAAGACGGCGGTGGCGGCCGCGAGGAGGGCCCACAGGACCCACGTCAGGCGCCGGTCGCCCTCGGCCCGCCCCTCGGCTCGTCCCCCGGTCCGCCCTTCCGCTTCGGCCGGCACCCCCCTGTCGGTGCCCCCGTCGGCGTCGGGGTGCCGAGGCGGACCGGCGTCGGCGGGGTGCCGCCGCACGATCACCGCGAGGGTGTCCGCCTCCAGGGCCTCGCGTTCGTAGCCGGGGCGCCCTATGAACAGGGTGACCGTGTCCTCGGCGTCCCCGGCGTTCCCGGGGTCCCCGGGGTTCCCGGCGGTCCGGCCGTGCCGGTACGCCGCCTGGCGCGCCCAGTTCGTGCCGTACCCGGCGGTGGCGTTCAGCCGGGCCCAGCGGGTGCCGTAGGCGGGGGGTTCGCCGGTCCGGTCCGCGCCGGCCCGCACGCCGCCGGTGCCGCGCAGCGCGGAGCGCAGGCCGGGCACGCAGACGACGGCGACCAGCGTCATGCCGAGCAGCACCGCCCAGCCGGCGCCCGCGATCCCGGCCGGCGAGAACAGCACGGCCGCGCTGCCCAGCACCAGGGCACACATGGCGCCCTGCACGGCGGCGAGCACACCGGTGCGCCCCTGGACCCGCAGCACCCCGATGTACAGCTCCACGACGACCCTGGGCAGCGCGCCGAGGGCGAGCAGCCGCAGCACGGTGGAGCCGTGCTCGGCGTAGTCCGCGTTGAAGGGGAGGAGGATCTGCGGCGCGAAGACCACCAGGACGGCCACCACCGGCACGAGCAGCAGCGCCATGCGGCGCAGCGCCCCGCGGACGCCGTCGGCGAGTCGGCGCGGGTCGTGCGAGGCGTGGGCGGTGAGGGAGGAGGCCATGTTGATGGCCATGAACTCCATCGTGCCGCCGACGGTGTACGCCACGTAGAAGTAGCCGTTCTCCGCGGCGCTGAAGCGGACCGCGACCATCACCGGGAGCAGGTTGATCATCGCGAGGCTGAACAGCGCGCCGAGCGAGTCCCCGGCCAGGAAGCGGCGGATCTCCCCGAACGTGGGCGGCTGCAGGTCGCGGTCGGCGGCGGCCTGGCGCGGGATGAGCCGGCGGAAGATCAGCCAGCCCAGCGGCAGGGTGGAGAAGGCGATCGCCACGGCCCAGGACACGAAGATGCCGAGCACCGGCAGGGTGCCGGCGAAGACGGCCAGGAGGACGAGCTTCCCGACCGAGAACACCGCGTTCCCGGCCGGCACCCACTCGGCCTTGCGCAGCCCGGTCAGCACCCCGTCCTGCAGGGTGAGCAGCGCCCAGGCCACGCACGCCGCGACGAACAGCGCCCCGGCGGCGGGGGTGCCGAGCGGCGCGTACGACGCCCCCCACAAATCGAGGGTGAGCAGGAAGACGACGGCGGCCACGGCGACGACGACCGAACTGGCCGCGTACGTACGCCACACCAGCGTGCCGGTCGCGCGGCCCGCGCGCGGGACGAAGCGGACGACGGCGCCGATCATCGTGGTCGCGGTGATGCTGGCCAGCAGCCGCATCGCGGCGATCGCGGCGGAGCCCTGGCCGACGGCGTCCTCGGAGTAGTAGCGGGCGGCCACGAGCCAGAAGCCCAGGCCGAGCACGGCGGACACGCCGGTGCTGAGCATCAGGAAGTAGGCGTTCTTGAACAGCGAGTCGGACTCCCGCCCGCTTCCGGACGCCTTCGGGCCGCCGTCGGCGGGTGCCGCGGCGGCCTCGTGCACCTGGGTCTCAGCCACGGGACGGATCCAGCCCTCCCGGTGCCACCCCTGGCCGCGCCCGGTCCGCGGGCGCCGGGGCCGGGCGCGCGCCGGACGCCCTGAGCGCGCCGACGGCCTCCCGCGCCCGCAGCGGGTCCACGGGCAGCGCGTGCCGGGCGAACCAGCGGGCGGCCTCGGGGGCGGGCGAGGGGTCGGTGAAGTCCGCGCCCGCGTAGTCGTCCAGGGGCGGATCGTAGAGGTAGCCGACGGTGATGCCCCGCCGCGCCAGCGCCCGCACCGCGGCGTCCCGGTCCGCGACGAACAGCGGTACCCGGAACAGGGGCTGGGGCTCGGCCGGCCCCGGCGCCGCCCACGGTGTCGACAGCAGCAGTTCGGTCCCGGCGCGGCAGTCCGCCAGGACGTCGTCCAGGCGGGCGAGTCCGCGGGCGACGCGGGCGAGGCGCAGCCGGCCCGGCCGCCGGCGGTAGTCGTGCAGGTCGACGCGGACCCACGGGTCGTACGCCGTGAGGTCCGGGGCCGCGGCCGCCGCGCGGGCCAGCGCCCCGGGGCGCAGCG
Organism: Streptomyces sp. NPDC051041; assembly: GCF_044456065.1. Classification (NCBI taxonomy): domain Bacteria; kingdom Bacillati; phylum Actinomycetota; class Actinomycetes; order Kitasatosporales; family Streptomycetaceae; genus Streptomyces; species Streptomyces sp. NPDC051041. The sequence continues at coordinate 87,873 of NZ_JBITFM010000002.1, read as the reverse complement.
GCATCCGGATCTCCTCGCGCTCCGCCAGGCCGAGCAGCCGCAGCGCGGCCCGGGCGGGGCGGCGCAGCCGCAGCCCCCGCACGGCCGCCTCCGCGTGGGGGCGCAAGGCGTAGGCGAGTTCGGCCGTCGTCCGGCGCGGGGTGAGCAGCGCGTCGCGGGCCTGCCGCAGGGTCGCGCGCAGGTCCGGGTCGGCGACGGCGAGGAAGCCTCCGGTCCGGGCGCCCACGTGCTTGGACAGGCTGAAGACGGAGGCGTCGCCCCAGGCCCCGACGGGACGGCCGCCCACCGTGCTGCCGATGGCGTGCGCCGCGTCCTCCAGCAGCGGGATGCCCAGCGCGTCGCAGCGCGCCCGCAGCCGCGGCGCCGGGTCCGGGTTGCCGTACAGGTTGGTGGTGAGGACGGCGGACAGGGACCCCCACACCTCGTCGGGCACGGCGTCGACGTCGACGGACGCGTCCCGCGGGTTCAGCGGCGCCTGCACGGGCCGCAGCCCCGCCGCGAGCACGACGAAGAAGATCACGTCGTCGTTGACCGGCGACATCAGCACCCGGCCGCCGGGCGGGCACCAGTGGCGCAGCGCCACGAACAGCCCGAGCCGGCAGGACGGCACGTAGACGCACTCCCGGCCCAGCCGACCGCGCATGATCTCTTCCAGCCGTTCCGGCCGCGCATCCGGACGCGCCGGGTCAAGGCCGGCCTCCCCACTGGCCATCCGCCCCCCTGATGTGCCGTCGGAACGCCCCCTCCCCGAGGCCTTCCGGCACCCGCCCAGACTCACCCCTTTCGCACCGCTCCGTCAAGATTGCATACCGGCCTGTGGACAACTTCCCGCGCACGAGTGGAAGCGGAGCGCCACCGGCGGGGCGGAAAGCCCGGGAGCGCGCCCGGCGCGCGCTCCGGCTGCCGCACGCCCTCCCCGGTTCCTCCTCCACCGCCCGGCGACACACCCCGCCCGTCCCCTCCCGCACCGCGCCCCCCGCCGTACGGCGTCCCCGTGCCCGAAACGCGCCCCGCGCCGCCTGCTCGTCCTCTGCCCGGCACCGGCGCCGCACCCGTAACGTGTGGCCGGGCCACGGACAGGTGGCCGCACCCGGCGAGCACGAAAGCGAGGCAGCACCCGATGCCCCCCTTCGATGTCCCCGAGGGCGATCCCTTCGGACCGCACAACCTTCCCTACGGCGTGTTCTCCGTCCTCGGCGCGCAGGAGCGGACGGTGGGCGTCCGCCTCGGCGACCACGTCCTGGACGCCGGCGCGGCGGCGCGCGCGCTCGGCTCGCCGTACGCCCCCCTGCTCGCGCGCCCCACCCTCAACCCGCTGCTGGCGGCCGGCCGCACCGTGTGGTCGGACGTGCGGCGCGCGCTGACCGCGTGGGTGACGGTCCCGTCCCACCGGGAGGTCGTCGCACCGCTGTTCCATCCGCTGCCGTCGGTGACCCTGCACCTGCCCTTCGAGGTCGCGGACTACGTCGACTTCTACGCCTCGGAGAACCACGCCCGGAACGTCGGCCGGATCTTCCGCCCCGACGCGGCCGATCCCCTGACCCCCAACTGGAAGCACCTGCCCATCGGCTACCACGGCCGTTCCGGCACGGTCGTCGTGTCGGGCACGGACGTCGTACGGCCCTCCGGGCAGCGCAAGGCGCCGGCCGACCCCGCCCCCGTGTTCGGGCCGTCGGTCCGCCTGGACATCGAGGCCGAGGTCGGTTTCGTGGTCGGGGTGCCGTCCGAGCCGGGCCGGCCGGTGCCGCTCGGCGACTTCCGCGAGCACGTCTTCGGCCTGTGCCTGCTGAACGACTGGTCCGCGCGGGACATCCAGGCCTGGGAGTACGTCCCCCTCGGCCCGTTCCTCGGCAAGTCCTTCGCCACGTCGGTCTCGGCGTGGATCACACCGCTGGACGCGCTGGAGCAGGCGCGGGTGGCCCCGCCGCAGCGGACGCACCCGCTGCTGCCGTACCTGGACGACGGCGAGGAGGAGCCGGGCGGCTACGACCTGCGGATCTCCGTGGCGGTCAACGGGCACGTGGTGTCCGAGCCGCCGTTCTCCACCATGTACTGGACGGCCGCCCAGCAACTGGCCCACATGACCGTCAACGGCGCCCGTCTGCGCACCGGCGACCTGTACGGCTCGGGCACGGTGAGCGGCCCCGGGGAACGGCAGCGCGGGTCCCTGCTGGAACTGACGTGGAACGGCCGCGACCCGCTGGAACTCCCCGACGGCAAACGGACGTTCCTGGAGGACGGTGACGTGGTGACGCTGTCGGCGTGGGCGCCGGGGCCGGACGGGGCCCGGGTGGGAATCGGGGAGGTGACGGGCCGGGTGGTGGCGGGATGACCGCTTTTCTGCGGCTTTCCCTCTGACTTCCCCGCGGCTCCCCCCTGACTCGTGCCGCCCGTCGCCGTCATACTGGCGTCGGGCGGTGCGCACTTTGCCGCGCACACCGCGGCAGCACGCCGCCGCCACCCCCCGCAGCACGACCGAAGCCGCCCCTTCTCGACCCATCGACCAGGATCCGGAACCCGTGGCATGACTGTCTGCCTGCTCCTGCTGAGCGTCGTCGCCGTGACCGCCGCCGTACCGGTGCCGCGTGCGCTGACCCGGGCCGCGTGGCCGGAGCGGGAACCGGTGGTCGCGCTGTGGGTGTGGCAGTGCCTGGTCGCCACCGTCCTGCTGTGCTGTCTGACGGCCCTGGCGCTGGGCGCCGCCGCCGTCTTCGGCACGGTGCGCGGCCAGCTCTTCGCACCCGCGCCGCCGGCGGTGACCGCGGCGTACGACCTGTCCGCCGCCCCGCCCTGGGCGGCCGCCCTGACCCTGCTGCTGGCCTGCGGCGCCGCCTGGACGACGGCGATGCTCGCCCGCGAACTGGTCGAGGCGTACCGGCGCCGCGCCCAGGCCCGGGCGCACCTGCGGGAGCGCGCCCCCGAGCTCCCGGCCGGCCTGCCCGCCGCCCGCGGCCCCCTGCTGGTGCTGGAGGACGAGTACCCGGACGCCTGGTGGATGCCCGGCAGCCCGCCCCAGCTGATCGTCACCACCGGCGCCCTGCACCGCCTCACCGACCACCAGCTCGACGCCGTCCTCACCCACGAACGCGGCCACGCCCGCGCCCGCCACGACTGGCTGCTCCATCTGTCGACGGCCCTGGCCACCGGCTTCCCCCGCGTGCCGCTGTTCGCCCACTTCTGCGACCAGACCCACCGCCTGGTCGAACTGGCCGCCGACGACACGGCCTCCCGCCGCTGCGGCCACCTGACCACGGCCCTGGCCCTGATCGAGCTCAACCAGCACCGGGGGGTGCTGTCCTGCGCCTCCACCCGTCGCCTCCTCGGCGAGCGCGTCGACCGCCTCCTTCAGCCCCCGCCCCGCCTGGACCGCCGCCACCGGGCCCTGACGACGGCGGTGGCGGCCCTGGTGCCGCTGGTGCCGCTGCTGATCACCTTCGCGCCGGGGCTGACGGCGCTGTCGTAGCCGCACCGCCGCGCCACCACCGCGCCACCACCGCGCCTCCGGCGCCGTGCCGCTCCCCCGTGCCGTCCCGTCCGGCTCCGGACGGCCGGCCCACGGGCTCCGCCCCGAGCCGGCCGTCCGGTCCTCCTACGCCCAGTCGTCCGGTTCCGGGTCGGCCTCGGGCCAGTCGTCCGGTTCGGATGCGGCGCCGCCCTCCGGTACGTCCGCCGGGACCGCGGGGCCGGACGCCGGGTCCGCCGCTTCGGACGGGCCGTCCAGCGACGCCAGTACCGCGAGCACGCCCTCCCCGTACGTCGCCAGCTTCTTCTCGCCGACGCCGTTGACCGTGCCGAGCTGTGCCACCGACGTCGGCCAGGCCGTGACGATCTCCCGCAGCGTGGCGTCGTGGAAGATGACGTAGGCCGGGACGCCCTGTTCCCGGGCCTGCTCGGCCCGCCACGCGCGCAGCGCCTCGAAGGCGGGCAGCAGTTCCTCGGGCAGCTCGGCCGCGGCGGCCCGGGGCTTGCCGCGGCCGGACCCCGCCGAGCCGGACCCGCCCGAGGACGCGGCCCGCGCGGCCGCCGGCCGCTTCGGCTCCTTGCGCAGCGGCACCTCCCGCTCCCGCCGCAGCACCGCGCCGCTGGCCTCGGTCAGCACCAGCGTGCCGTACTCGCCCTCGACCGCGATCAGGCCCTGCGCCAGCAACTGGCGCACCACGCCCCGCCATTCGCCCTCGGTCAGCTCCTGGCCGATGCCGAAGACGGACAGCTGGTCGTGGTCGAACTGGATGACCTTGCCGGTCCGCCTGCCCAGCAGGATGTCGATGATCTGCCCGGCGCCGAACTTCTGTCCCCGCTCCCGCTGCAGCCGCACCACCGTCGACAGCACCTTCTGCGCAGCGACGGTGCCGTCCCAGGTCTCGGGCGGGGTGAGGCAGGTGTCGCAGTTGCCGCAGCCCGCCGGGTCGGCTTCCTGCCCGAAGTAGGCGAGCAGCTGGCCGCGACGGCACTGCACGGTCTCGCACAGGGCGAGCATCGCGTCCAGGTGCTGGGCGGCCCGCCGCCGGAACGCCTCGTCGCCCTCACCGGACTGGATCAGCTTGCGCTGCTGTACGACGTCGTTGAGCCCGTACGCCATCCATGCCGTCGACGGCAGTCCGTCGCGTCCGGCGCGGCCCGTCTCCTGGTAGTAGCCCTCGACGGACTTGGGCAGGTCCAGGTGGGCGACGAAGCGGACGTCCGGCTTGTCGATGCCCATGCCGAAGGCGATGGTCGCCACGACCACCAGCCCGTCCTCCCGCAGGAACCGGGCCTGGTGCGCCGCGCGCGTGCCCGCGTCCAGGCCGGCGTGGTACGGCACCGCCTCGATGCCGTTGCGGGTGAGGAACTCGGCCGTCTTCTCGACGGAGTTGCGCGACAGGCAGTACACGATGCCCGCGTCCCCGGCGTGCTCCTCGCGCAGGAAGGCGAGCAGCTGCTTCCTGGGGTCCGACTTCGGCACGATCCGGTACTGGATGTTGGGCCGGTCGAAGCTCGCCACGAAGTGGCGGGCGTCCGGCATGTTCAGCCGCTCGGTGATCTCGCGGTGCGTCGCGTGCGTCGCCGTCGCCGTGAGCGCGATCCGCGGCACGTCCGGCCAGCGCTCGCCGAGCAGCGACAGCGCCAGGTAGTCCGGCCGGAAGTCGTGGCCCCACTGGGACACGCAGTGCGCCTCGTCGATCGCGAAGACCGAGATCTTGCCCCGGGAGAGCAGGTCGAGGGTGCCCTCCAGCCGCAGCCGCTCCGGTGCGAGGTACAGCAGGTCCAGCTCCCCGGCCAGGAACTCGGCCTCGACCACGCGCCGCTCGTCGAAGTCCTGCGTGGAGTTCATGAACCCGGCGCGCACCCCGAGCGCCCGCAGCGCGTCCACCTGGTCCTGCATCAGCGCGATCAGCGGGGAGACCACCACGCCCGTGCCCGGTCTGACCAGGGCCGGGATCTGGTAGCACAGCGACTTGCCGCCGCCGGTCGGCATGAGGACGACGGCGTCGCCGCCCGCCACCACATGCTCGACGACCGCTTCCTGCTCACCGCGGAAGGCCTCGTACCCGAAGACCCGGTGGAGCGTGGCCAGCGCCTCGTTCTCCGTCACTGCCATCTCGGCGATACCGCCCGTCCCGCCCATCGTCGTGTCCCCCGTACGTCGTCCCTCGACCACTGCGTCCACGATAGGGGGCGGCGCCGACAGCCCCCGGGGTTGTCCACAGGCCGGCCCGTCGTCCCGCGTCAAGGACGCGATCGTCGTTCACACGTTCGCGGCAGACCTGTCCGTTTCCGGCGGATAGTCTGAATGCACCGGCGAGACTCCGTCCCATGGGAGCGCTGATGAGCGTCGCACCGAAGGCGTCCGCGCCCGCCTGGCCGATCTCGCCGGAGGGCGGCTGGACCGCCGACGACCCGGACCGGCTTCCGGATCTTCCTCCGCACACGGAACTGATCGACGGGAGCCTCGTCTTCGTGGGTCCGCAGACCCTCTTCCACTCGCGTGCCGTCGACTTCTTCAACTGGCAGCTCCAGTCGCCGGCCCCGGCGGAGTTCGAGGTCGTCCGCGAGTTCACCATCGACATCGACCGCCAGAACCGGCCCGAACCGGACGTGATCGTGGTGCACGGGGACGTGGTGGAGGACCCGGAGCGGACCCGGTACCCGGCCGAGGCCGTCCTGCTGGCCGTCGAGGTCGTCTCGGCGGACTCCGTCTCCCGCGACCGGGAGACCAAGCCGCTGAAGTACGCCCGGGCCGGCATCCCCCACTACTGGCGCGTGGAGAGCGAGAAGGGGCTCGCCGCCGTGCACGCCTTCGAGCTGGAGCCCACCACCGGCGCCTACACCGGCGTCGGCATCTTCCGTGAGCGGATGAAGGTCAGCGCCCCGTTCCCGCTGGATCTGGACCTCACCGGCATCAAGCCGCGCCGCGGCGGCGCGTAGGCCCGGCCGCGGCGGACACGGGGCGGCCCGGCACCCTCTCGAGGAGTGCCGGGCCGCCCCGTACGGGCAAGCGCGGCGTCAGCGCACGAACACCCCCGCCTGGCCGGCCAGATCCAGGAAGTACTGCGGAGCCACACCGAGCACCAGCGTGACCGCCACGCCGACCCCGATCGCCGTCATGGTCAGCGGCGACGGCACGGCCACCGTCGGGCCCTCCGGCCGCGGCTCGCTGAAGAACATCAGGACGACGACGCGGATGTAGAAGAACGCCGCGATCGCCGACGAGACCACGCCGACCACGACCAGCGGGGCCGCGCCGCCCTCCGCCGCCGCCTTGAACACGGCGAACTTGCCCGCGAAGCCGGAGGTCAGCGGAATGCCCGCGAAGGCCAGCAGGAACACCGCGAACACGGCCGCCACCAGCGGCGACCTGCGTCCCAGCCCGGCCCACTCGGACAGGTGGGTGGCCTCGCCGCCCGCGTCCCGCACCAGCGTGACCACCGCGAACGCGCCGATCGTCACGAACGAGTACGCGGCCAGGTAGAACAGCACCGACGACACGCCGTCCGGCGTGGTCGCGATGACACCCGCGAGGATGAAACCGGCGTGCGCGATCGACGAGTACGCCAGCAGCCGCTTGATGTCGGTCTGCGTGATCGCGACGATCGCGCCGCCCAGCATGGTGACGATCGCGACGCCCCACATCACCGGCCGCCAGTCCCAGCGCAGGCCGGGCAGCACGACGTACAGGATCCTGAGCAGCGCGCCGAAGGCCGCCACCTTGGTCGCCGCCGCCATGAACCCGGTCACCGGCGTCGGCGCGCCCTGGTACACGTCCGGCGTCCACATGTGGAACGGCACCGCGCCCACCTTGAACAGCAGGCCCATCACGAGCAGCGCCGCACCGACGAGCAGCAGCGCGTCGTTGCCCATGGTGGCGGCGAGCGCGGGGGTGACGTCGGTGACCGTGCCGTCCACGACCGACGCGATGGTCGCGTACGACATCGAGCCCGCGTAGCCGTACAGCAGCGCGATCCCGAACAGCGTGAACGCGGAGGCGAACGCGCCGAGCAGGAAGTACTTGACCGCCGCCTCCTGCGACATCAGCCGCTTGCGGCGGGCGAGCGCGCACAGCAGGTACAGCGGGAGGGAGAAGACCTCCAGCGCCACGAAGAGCGTCAGCAGGTCGTTGGCCGCCGGGAAGACCAGCATGCCGGCGATCGCGAAGAGCAGCAGCGGGAACACCTCGGTGGTGGTGAACCCGGCCTTGACCGCGGCCTTCTCGCTCTCGCTGCCCGGCACGGACGCGGCCTGCGCGGCGAAGGAGTCGACGCGGTTGCCGTGCACCACCGGGTCGAGCCGCCGCTCGGCGAAGGTGAACAGGCCGACCAGGCCCGCCAGCAGGACGGTGCCCTGCAGGAAGAGCGCCGGCCCGTCGACGGCGATCGCGCCCATGGCGGCGATGCGCGCCCTGGTCGTGCCGTACCCGTCCGCCGCGAGCGCGACGACCGCGGCGAAGGCGGCGGCGAGCGCGACGACGGACACGAACATCTGGACGTGGTAGCGGGACCTGCGCGGCACGAACGCCTCGACCAGCACCCCGACGATCGCCGCGCCGACGACGATCAGCGTGGGCGCCATCTGCCCGTACTCGAACGTCGGCGCGTCGATCTTCGAAACCGGTTCGGCCGCGGTTGCCGCCGTTGTCCACAGGCTGTGGACGGCTGATGCGCTCACTTGGCCGCCTCCACCTCGGGCCGGGGGTCCTTCTTCTGTACGTCCGACATGGTCTGCTCGACCGCCGGATTGACGACGTCCGTCACGGGCTTCGGATAGACGCCCAGGAAGATCAGCAGTGCGACCAGCGGGGCGACCACCACGAGCTCCCGCACCCGCAGGTCCGGCATCGCGGCGACCTCCGGTTTCACCGGTCCGGTCATCGTCCGCTGGTAGAGGACGAGGGTGTACAGCGCGGCGAGCACGATGCCGAAGGTGGCGATGACGCCGATCACCGGGTAGCGCGTGAACGTGCCGACCAGGACGAGGAACTCGCTGACGAAGGGCGCGAGGCCCGGCAGCGACAGGGTCGCCAGGCCGCCGATCAGGAAGGTGCCGGCCAGCACCGGGGCGACCTTCTGCACCCCGCCGTAGTCGGCGATGAGCCGCGAACCGCGCCGGGAGATCAGGAAGCCGGCCACCAGCATCAGCGCGGCGGTCGAGATGCCGTGGTTGACCATGTAGAGCGTCGCCCCGGACTGGCCCTGGCTGGTCATCGCGAAGATGCCCATGATGATGAAGCCGAAGTGCGAGATCGACGCGTAGGCCACCAGCCGCTTGATGTCGCGCTGGCCGACCGCGAGCAGCGCCCCGTAGATGATGCTGACGAGCGCCAGGACCAGGACGACGGGCGTCGCCCACGTGCTGGCCTCCGGGAACAGCTGGAGGCAGAAGCGGAGCATCGCGAAGGTGCCCACCTTGTCGACGACCGCCGTGATCAGCACGGCGACCGGGGCGGTGGCCTCCCCCATGGCGTTGGGCAGCCAGGTGTGCAGCGGCCACAGCGGCGCCTTCACCGCGAAGGCGAGGAAGAAGCCGAGGAACAGCCAGCGTTCGGTGCTGGTCGCCATGTCGAGCGAGCCGTCGGCCCGGGCCGCGGCGATCTCCGTCAGCGAGAAGTTCCCGGCGACCACGTACAGGCCGATCACCGCGGCCAGCATGATCAGGCCGCCGGCCAGGTTGTAGAGGAGGAACTTCACCGCCGCGTACGACCGCTGCGTGGCGGCCGCCTGCTCGCCGTGCTCGTGGGCGCGGTCCCCGAAGCCGCCGATGAGGAAGTACATCGGGATCAGCATGGCCTCGAAGAAGATGTAGAAGAGGAAGACGTCGGTGGCCTCGAAGGAGAGGATCACCATCGCCTCGACGGCTAGGATCAGGGCGAAGAAGCCCTGCGTGGGCCGCCACCGCCTGCTGCCCGTCTCCAGCGGGTCGGCGTCGTGCCAGCCCGCCAGGATGATGAACGGGATCAGCAGGGCGGTCAGCGCGATCAGCGCGACCGCGATGCCGTCCACGCCCAGTTCGTACCGCACCCCGAAGTCCTCGATCCAGGCGTGGGACTCGGTGAGCTGGTAGCGGTCGCCGTCCGGGTCGAAGCGGACCAGGACGACGATCGCCAGGACGAGCGTGGCGAGCGAGAACAGCAGCGCCAGCCACTTGGCCGCCGTGCGCTTCGCGGCCGGTACGGCGGCCGTGGCGATCGCCCCGACGGCCGGGAGCGCCGCCGTCGCTGTCAGCAGAGGAAAGGACATCGGTATCAGACCGCCCTCATCAGCAGGGTCGCGGCGACCAGGACCGCCGCGCCGCCGAACATGGAGACCGCGTAACTGCGCGCGAAGCCGTTCTGCAACCTGCGCATCCGCCCGGACAGGCCGCCGACCGAGGCCGCCGTGCCGTTGACGACGCCGTCGACCAGGGTGTGGTCGACGTACACCAGGGAGCGCGTGAGGTGCTCGCCGCCGCGGACCAGCACGATGTGGTTGAAGTCGTCCTGGAGCAGGTCGCGGCGGGCGGCCCGGGTGAGCAGCGAGCCGCGCGGGGCGACGGCCGGGACCGGGCGGCGGCCGTACTGCGCGTAGGCCATCGCCACGCCGAGGACCATCACGGCCACCGTGGCCAGCGTGACCGTCAGGGCGCTGACCGGCGCGTGGCCGTGGTCGTGGCCGGTGACGGGCTCCAGCCAGTGCAGGAAGCGGTCGCCGAGGCTGAAGAACGCGCCGCCCGCCACCGATCCGACGGCCAGCACGATCATCGGCACCGTCATGATCTTCGGCGACTCGTGCGGGTGCGGCGGGGCGTACGCGCCGCGGGTCTCGGCGGCGGGCTCCACGTCGGGCCGGTCCGGGGACGGCGTCGGGGCGTGCCGCCAGCGCTCCTCGCCGAAGAACGTCATCAGCATCACGCGCGTCATGTAGTACGCCGTGACGGCCGCGCCCAGCAGGGCGCACGCGCCGAGGATCCAGCCCTCGGCGCCGCCCTTGGCGAACGCCGCCTCGATGATCTTGTCCTTGGAGAAGAAGCCGGACAGGCCGGGGAAGCCGATGATCGCCAGGTAGCCGAGGCCGAAGGTGACGAACGTGACCGGCATGTGCTTGCGCAGGCCGCCGTAGCGGCGCATGTCGACCTCGTCGTTCATGCCGTGCATGACCGAGCCCGCGCCGAGGAACAGCCCGGCCTTGAAGAAGCCGTGCGTCACCAGGTGCATGATCGCGAAGACGTAGCCGATCGGGCCCAGGCCCGCGGCCAGCACCATGTAGCCGATCTGCGACATGGTCGAGCCGGCCAGCGCCTTCTTGATGTCGTCCTTGGCGCACCCGACGATCGCACCGAACAGCAGCGTGACCGCGCCGACGACGGTGACGACCAGCTGCGCGTCGGGGGCGCCGTTGAAGACCGCGGCGGAGCGGACGATCAGGTACACGCCCGCCGTCACCATGGTCGCGGCGTGGATGAGGGCCGAGACCGGGGTCGGGCCCTCCATCGCGTCCCCGAGCCAGGACTGCAGCGGCACCTGGGCGGACTTGCCGCAGGCCGCGAGCAGCAGCATCAGGGCGATCGCGGTGAGCTTGCCCTCGCCGGCCGCGCCGGCGAGTCCGGCCTCCTCGTGGGTGCCGAGCACCGGCCCGAAGGCGAAGGTGCCGAACCACAGGAACATCAGCATGATCGCGATCGACAGGCCCATGTCGCCGACGCGGTTGACCAGGAAGGCCTTCTTGGCGGCCGTCGCGGCGCTGGGCTTGTGCTGCCAGAAGCCGATCAGCAGGTAGGAGGCGAGGCCGACGCCCTCCCAGCCGACGTACAGCAGCAGGTAGTTGTCGGCGAGGACGAGGATCAGCATCGCCGCGAGGAACAGGTTCAGGTAGCCGAAGAAGCGGCGGCGGCGCTCGTCGTGCTCCATGTACCCGACCGAGTACAGGTGGATCAGCGAGCCGACGCCCGTGATCAGCAGCACGAACGTCATCGACAGCTGGTCGAGCCGGAAGGCGACGTCGGCCTGGAACCCCTCGACCGGGATCCAGCTGAACAGGTGCTGCGTCAGGGTGCGGTGGTCGGCGTCCCTGCCCAGCAGGTCGGTGAAGAGGACGAGGCCGAGCGCGAAGGACACGGCCGCCAGCAGCGTGCCGATCCAGTGGCCGGCGGCGTCCAGTCTGCGGCCGCCGCACAGCAGGACCGCCGCTCCGAGCAGGGGCGCCGCCACCAGCAGCGCCATCAGGTTCTCTGTGTTCATTCGGTCCAGCGCCCCTTACAGCTTCATCAGGCTGGCGTCGTCGACCGAGGCCGAGTGGCGGGTACGGAACAGGGACACGATGATCGCGAGCCCGACGACGACCTCCGCGGCGGCGACGACCATCGTGAAGAACGCGATGATCTGGCCGTCGAGGTTGCCGTGCATCCGGGAGAAGGCGACGAACGCGAGGTTGCAGGCGTTGAGCATCAGCTCGACGCACATGAACACGACGATCGCGTTGCGCCGGATCAGCACGCCGGTGGCGCCGATCGTGAACAGCAGGGCCGCGAGGTAGAGGTAGTTGACCGGGTTCACTTCGACGCCTCCTCGGGCCGCTTGAAGGTCGCCGGCTCGACGGCCCTGCGCTCCAGGCGTTCCTCCGCGCGCTGTTCCAGGGCCCGCAGGTCGTTGAGCGCCTCCTGGGACACGTCCCGGATCTGGCCGCGTTCGCGCAGCGTCTTGCTGACGGTGAGCTCGGACGGGGTGCCGTCGGGCAGCAGGCCCGCGATGTCCACGGCGTTGTGCCGGGCGTACACGCCGGGCGCCGGCAGCGGCGGGAGGTGGGTGCCTTCCCGGACGCGCTGCTCGGCCAGCTCCCGCTGGGTCCTGGCGCGTTCGGTGCGCTCGCGGTGGGTGAGCACCATGGCGCCGACCGCGGCCGTGATGAGCAGGGCGCCGGTGATCTCGAACGCGAAGACGTACCGGGTGAAGAGCAGGGCGGCGATGCCCTCCACGTTGCCGCCCGCGTTGGCCTGGCCGAGGCCGTCGAACTCCCTGAGGGAGGCGTTGCCGATGCCCCCGGTCAGCAGGATGCCGAAGCCGAGCCCGCACAGCAGGGCCAGCCAGCGCTGGCCCCTGATGGTCTCCTTCAGGGAGTCCGCCGCGGTGACGCCGACGAGCATCACCACGAACAGGAACAGCATCATGATCGCGCCGGTGTAGACGACGATCTGCACGACGCCCAGGAAGTAGGCGCCGTTGGCGAGGTAGAACACCGCCAGGACGATCATGGTTCCGGCGAGGCAGAGCGCGCTGTGCACGGCCTTCTTCATGAGGACGGTGCACAGGGCGCCGATCACGGCGACCGTGCCGAGGACCCAGAACTGGACGGCCTCTCCGGTGGAGGTGGTGTAGGCGGCGAGCTGGGCGGTCATCGGCCGATCACCTTCTTCGAGGCCGGCTCGGTCCCGCCGAAGGTCGAGTCGGCCTCCTGGACGACCTCGCCCTGGGAGCGGGCGTCCTGGCGGACCGTGCCGGGCGCGGCCTCGGTGACCAGGCCCCGGTAGTAGTCCTGCTCGTCCGTGCCCGGGTACATCGCGTGCGGCGGCTCGACCATGCCCTCCTCCAGGCCGGCGAGCAGCTGCTCCTTGGTGTAGATGAGGTCGGCGCGGCTGGAGTCGGCCAGCTCGAACTCGTTGGTCATCGTCAGCGCCCGGGTGGGGCACGCCTCGATGCACAGGCCGCACAGGATGCAGCGGGCGTAGTTGATCTGGTAGACGCGGCCGTACCGCTCGCCCGGGGAGTAGCGCTCCTCGTCGGTGTTGTCCGCGCCCTCGACGTAGATCGCGTCGGCGGGGCAGGCCCAGGCGCACAGCTCGCAGCCGACGCACTTCTCCAGACCGTCCGGATGGCGGTTGAGCTGGTGCCGTCCGTGGAAGCGCGGAGCGGTGGTCTTCTTCTGCTCCGGGTACTGCTCGGTGAGCCGCTTCTTGAACATGGCCTTGAAGGTCACGCCGAAGCCGGCCACGGGGTTCAGGAAACCGGGCTCGGTCTCCTTGGGCTCCTCAGCCATCGGACGCCTCCTTTCCCTCCGCGGATCCACCCAGGGGTCCGTCACGGTGCGTATCGGTCCCGCCACTGACGATCAGCTCCCGGTCCTGGCGCGGCCGGCGCCGGGGCACCGGCGGCAGTTCCTGTCCGGGCAGCGGCGGCACGGGGAATCCGCCCGCCATCGGGTCGAAGGCGGTGGGCGGCTGCTCCGCGGGCCGCTCGGCCCGCCCGGCCCGGTCGCGGAACATGTCGGCGACGAAGGAGAGCAGCAGCAGGGCCAGGACGGCGCCGGCGACGTAGAAGGCGATGTCGGCGAAGTCGTAGCCCTCGTTCCTGAGGGCCCGGATGCTCGCGACGAGCATCAGCCACACCAGGGAGACCGGGATGAGGACCTTCCAGCCGAGCTTCATCAGCTGGTCGTAGCGGACCCGCGGGAGCGTGCCGCGCAGCCAGACGAAGAAGAACAGCAGCAGCACGACCTTGCCGGTGAACCACAGCAGCGGCCACCAGCCGTGGTTCGCGCCCTCCCAGAACGTGCTGACCGGCCACGGGGCCCGCCAGCCGCCGAGGAAGAGGGTGGTCGCGACGGCCGAGACCGTCACCATGTTGATGTACTCGGCGAGCATGAACATCGCGAACTTGATCGACGAGTACTCGGTGTTGAAGCCGCCGACCAGGTCGCCCTCGGACTCCGGCATGTCGAAGGGGGCGCGGTTGGTCTCGCCCACCATCGTCACGATGTAGAGGAGGAAGGAGACCGGCAGCAGCAGGACGTACCAGCGGTCGGTCTGCTGCTCGACGATCGTCGACGTCGACATCGACCCGGAGTAGAGGAAGACGGAGGCGAACGCGGCGCCCATGGCGATCTCGTAGGAGATCATCTGCGCGCAGGAGCGCAGGCCGCCCAGCAGGGGGTACGTCGAGCCGGAGCTCCAGCCCGCCAGCACGATGCCGTAGATGCCGACCGAGGCGACCGCGAGGATGTACAGCATCGCGATCGGCAGGTCGGTGAGCTGCATCGTGGTGCGCTGGCCGAAGACCGAGATCTCGTTGCCGGCCGGGCCGAAGGGGATCACCGCGATCGCCATGAAGGCCGGGACGGCCGCCACGATCGGCGCGAGGACGTACACCACCTTGTCCGCGCGCCGGACGACGATGTCCTCCTTGAGCATCAGCTTCACGCCGTCGGCGAGCGACTGGAGCATGCCCCAGGGGCCGTGCCGGTTGGGGCCGACGCGCAGCTGCATCCAGGCGACGACCTTGCGCTCCATCACGATGGAGATCAGCACGGTCACCATCAGGAAGGCGAAGCAGAACACCGCCTTGACGACGACCAGCCACCAGGGGTCGCGGCCGAACATCGAGAGGTCTTCCGCGGCCAGGTACGGGCTCATGCCTCCACCTCCTCGGGGGCCTCGCCGGCCGGGGCCGCCGGGCCGATGCGGACGAGGGAGCCGGGCAGCGCCCCGGTGTCGGAGGCGACGCCCGAGCCGGCCGAGTTCAGCGGCAGCCAGACCACCCGGTCGGGCATCTCGGTGATCTCCAGCGGGAGTTCGGCGACCCCGGCGGGTCCGGTCACGGCGAGGACATCGCCGTCCTGCACGCCCGCCTCGGCGGCCGTGGCGGGCGACACGCGCGCGCGGGCGGCGTGCCGGGTGCCGGCGAGCGCCTCGTCGCCCTCCTGGAGGACGCCCTGGTCGAGCAGCAGCCGGTGTCCGGCGAGAACGGCCTCCCCGGCGGCCGGCCGCGGCAGCGTGCCCGCCGTCTCCCGGGGGGCCGCGGCCGGCGGCCCGCCCCAGGCGCCGAGCCGGTCGATCTCCGCGCGCGTGGTGCGCAGATCCGGCAGGCCCAGGTGCACGTCCATGGCGTCGGCGAGCATCTGCAGCACCCGCCCGTCGGTGGGCGCCACGCGGCGGGTCGCCTGGTCGGGCTTGAGCGCGGCCTCGAAGAACCGCACCCGTCCCTCCCAGTTGAGGAAGGTGCCGGCCTTCTCGGCGACCGCGGCGACCGGCAGCACCACGTCGGCGCGGCGGGTGACCTCGCTGGGCCGCAGCTCCAGCGACACCAGGAAGCCGACCTCGTCGAGCGCCGCACGCGCCCGTGCCGGGTCGGGCAGGTCGGCGATCTCCACGCCGGCCACCAGCAGCGCCTGGAGCTCCCCGCGCGCGGCGGCCTCGACGATCTGGCCGGTGTCGCGGCCGTAGCGGTGCGGCAGGTCCGCGACGCCCCAGACGGCGGCGACCTCCTCCCGCGCGCGCGGGTCGGTGGCCGGGCGTCCGCCCGGCAGCAGCGACGGCAGCGCGCCGGCCTCGACGGCGCCGCGCTCCCCGGCCCGGCGCGGGATCCACGCCAGCCGGGCGCCGGTCGCGGCGGCGGCCCGTACGGCGGCGGTCAGGCCGCCCGCCACCCCGGCCAGCCGCTCGCCGACGACGATCACCGCGCCCTCGGCGCGCAGCGCCTCGGCGGCCGCGGCGCCCTCGCCCGCCAGGCCGGTGCCGTTCACGAGTGCGTCCAGCCACTCGGTCTCGGTGCCCGGCGCGGCCGGCAGCAGCGTGCCGCCCGCCTTCCGCAGGCCCCGGGTGGCGTGCGTGGCCAGGGCGAACACCCTCTGCCCGTGCTTGCGCCAGGCCTTGCGCAGCCGCAGGAAGACGCCGGGCGCCTCCTCCTCGGCCTCGAACCCGACCAGCAGGACGGCCGGCGCCTTCTCCAGGGCGGTGTACGTGACGCCCGTGCCGTCGAGGTCACGGCCGCGTCCGGCGATCCGGGCGGCCAGGAAGTCGGCCTCCTCGCCGCTGTGCACGCGCGCGCGGAAGTCGATGTCGTTGGTGTCGAGCGCCACGCGCGCGAACTTGCTGTACGCGTACGCGTCCTCCACGGTGAGCCGGCCGCCGGTGAGGACGCCGGTCCGGCCGCGGCAGGCCAGCAGGCCCTGGGCGGCGATCTGCAGCGCCTCCGGCCAGGAGGCCGGCCGCAGCTCGCCCTCGGCGTCGCGGACGAGCGGTGTGTCGAGGCGGTCGCGCAGCTGCGCGTAGCGGAACGCGAACCGGCCCTTGTCGCAGATCCACTCCTCGTTGACCTCGGGGTCGTGCGCGGCGAGCCGCCGCATCACCTTGCCGCGCCGGTGGTCCGTGCGGGTGGCGCAGCCGCCGGAGCAGTGCTCGCACACCGACGGCGAGGAGACGAGGTCGAAGGGGCGGGAGCGGAAGCGGTACGCCGCCGAGGTCAGCGCGCCCACCGGGCAGATCTGGATGGTGTTGCCGGAGAAGTACGACTCGAAGGGGTCGCCCTCGCCGGTGCCGACCTGCTGGAGCGCGCCACGTTCCAGCAGTTCGATCATCGGGTCGCCCGCGACCTGGGTGGAGAACCGGGTGCAGCGGGCGCACAGCACGCACCGCTCGCGGTCCAGCAGGACCTGCGGGGAGATCGGCACGGGCTTGGCGTACGTCCGCTTCCTGCCCT
The DNA here is from genome assembly GCF_044456065.1 of Streptomyces sp. NPDC051041. NCBI lineage: Bacteria > Bacillati > Actinomycetota > Actinomycetes > Kitasatosporales > Streptomycetaceae > Streptomyces > Streptomyces sp. NPDC051041. The sequence continues at coordinate 70,958 of NZ_JBITFM010000002.1, read as the reverse complement.
CGAAGCGGGACTCGGCGTTGCCGTGCGACATCGCCTGGTTCTGCAGCGGGCACTCGCCGCCCTTGTCGCAGACCGGGCAGTCCAGCGGGTGGTTGATGAGCAGGAGCTCCATCACCCCCTTCTGGGCCTTCTCGGCGACGGGCGAGGTGAGGTGGGTCTTCACCACCATCCCGTCCGTGCAGGTGATGGTGCAGGAGGCCATGGGCTTGCGCTGGCCCTCGACCTCGACGATGCACTGGCGGCAGGCGCCGGCCGGGTCGAGGAGGGGGTGGTCGCAGAACCGGGGGATCTCGATGCCGAGCTGTTCGGCGGCCCGGATGACCAGGGTGCCCTTGGGCACGCTGATCTCGATGCCGTCGATCGTCAGCGTGACGAGGTCTTCCGGCGGGATGGCCGCCTGGCCGCCCCCGGAGGGAGCGCTCGTGGTCACCGTCATGCGTTCACCTCCGTTCGGTCGGCCCAGGCCGTCGACTTGGCCGGGTCGAAGGGGCAGCCGCGGCCCGTGATGTGCTGCTCGTACTCCTCGCGGAAGTACTTGAGCGAGGAGAAGATCGGCGAGGCGGCGCCGTCGCCGAGGGCGCAGAAGGACTTGCCGTTGATGTTGTCGGCGATGTCGGCGAGCTTGTCGAGGTCGGACGGCCGTCCCTTGCCGGCCTCGATGTCGCGCAGCAGCTGCACCAGCCAGTACGTGCCTTCGCGGCAGGGCGTGCACTTGCCGCAGGACTCGTGGGCGTAGAACTCGGTCCAGCGGGTGACGGCGCGGACGACGCAGGTCGTCTCGTCGAAGCACTGCAGGGCCTTGGTGCCGAGCATGGACCCGGCGGCGCCGACGCCCTCGTAGTCGAGGGGGACGTCGAGGTGCTCGTCGGTGAACATCGGCGTGGAGGAGCCGCCCGGCGTCCAGAACTTCAGCCGGTGGCCGGGCCGCATGCCGCCGCTCATGTCGAGCAGCTGGCGCAGCGTGATGCCGAGCGGGGCCTCGTACTGGCCGGGGTTGGCCACGTGGCCGCTGAGCGAGTAGAGCGTGAAGCCCGGCGACTTCTCGCTGCCCATCGACCTGAACCACTCCTTGCCGTTGCGCAGGATGGCGGGGACCGACGCGATCGACTCGACGTTGTTCACCACGGTCGGGCACGCGTACAGGCCCGCGACGGCGGGGAAGGGGGGACGCAGCCGCGGCTGGCCCCGGCGGCCCTCGAGCGAGTCCAGCAGCGCGGTCTCCTCGCCGCAGATGTACGCGCCCGCGCCCGCGTGCACGGTGATGTCGAGGTCGAGTCCGCTGCCGAGGATGTCCCTGCCGAGGTAGCCCGCCGCGTACGCCTCGCGCACGGCCGAGTGCAGCCGCCGCAGGACGGGGACGACTTCGCCCCGCAGGTAGATGAAGGCGTGCGACGACCTGATGGCGTGGCACGCGATGACGATGCCCTCGACGAGGCTGTGCGGGTTCGCGAACAGGAGCGGGATGTCCTTGCAGGTGCCGGGCTCCGACTCGTCGGCGTTGACGACGAGGTAGTGCGGCTTGCCGTCTCCCTGGGGGATGAACTGCCACTTCATCCCGGTCGGGAAGCCGGCGCCGCCGCGGCCCCGCAGGCCGGAGTCCTTGACGTACGCGATCACGTCGTCCGGCGGCATGGCCAGCGCCTTGCGGAGTCCCTCGTATCCTCCGTGCCTTCGGTACACGTCCAGCGTCCAGGACCCGTCCTCGTCCCAGAAGGCCGACAGCACGGGTGCGAGCAGCTTCTCCGGGCTGGTGTCCTTGATCTCGGTTGCCGAGGTCATCGCTTCCCCTCCTCGGCGGCAGGACCCGCCCCGTCGGATGGGCGGGGCGCCGCCCCTTCGTCCGGGGTGGTGGCGGGTGACGGGTGGGCCGGGTCGGAGGCCGAGGTGTCCTGGGGCGCGTCGTGCGAGCTGAGGTGCTCCGCCGGGGACGGCTGGTGCACCGCCCGGTCCTGCGGCTCGTCGTGCGGTCCGCCGTCCCGCGGGTGCACCACGCGCGCGGGTGCGCTCTCCCCCCGGGCCAGGCGGAGGCCCACGAGTGACGCGGGGCCCGCGCTGCCGCCGGCCTCCACGGCCCCTTCCCGCTCGTCGGGGAAGCCCGCCAGGATCCGGGCGGTCTCCTTGAAGGTGCACAGGGGCGCCCCGCGCGTCGGTGAGACCGGCCGGCCCGCGCGCAGGTCGTCGACGAGCCGCTTGGCGCTCGCCGGGGTCTGGTTGTCGAAGAACTCCCAGTTGACCATCACGACCGGCGCGTAGTCGCAGGCCGCGTTGCACTCGATGTGCTCCAGGGTGACCTTGCCGTCGTCGGTGGTCTCGCCGTTGCCGACGCCCAGGTGCTCCTGGAGGGTCTCGAAGATCGCGTCGCCGCCCAGCACCGCGCACAGCGTGTTGGTGCACACCCCCACCTGGTAGTCGCCGGAGGGCTTGCGCCGGTACATGGTGTAGAAGGTGGCGACCGCGGTGACCTCGGCCGTGGTCAGGCCGAGCGTCTCCGCGCAGAATCGCATTCCGGTGCGTGTGACGTGCCCCTCCTCCGACTGCACCAGGTGCAGCAGCGGCAGGAGGGCGGACCGGGAGTCCGGGTAGCGGGCGATGATCTCGCGCGCGTCCGCCTCCAGCCGGGCCCGGACGTCGTCCGGGTAGTCGGGCGCGGGCAGTTCCGGCATGCCCAGGCTGACGCCCCGTTCCGAGGAACTGGTGGTCACCGGTCGACGCCTCCCATCACGGGGTCGATGGACGCGACGGCGACGATGACGTCGGCGACCTGGCCGCCCTCGCACATCGCCGCCATGGCCTGCAGGTTGGTGAAGGACGGGTCGCGGAAGTGGACCCGGTAGGGGCGGGTGCCGCCGTCGGACACGGCGTGCACCCCGAGTTCGCCCTTGGGCGACTCGACCGCCGCGTACGCCTGTCCCGGCGGTACGCGGAAACCCTCGGTGACCAGCTTGAAGTGGTGGATCAGGGCCTCCATGGAGGTGCCCATGATCTTCTTGATGTGGTCGAGGGAGTTGCCCAGTCCGTCCGGTCCCAGGGCGAGCTGGGCGGGCCAGGCGATCTTCTTGTCGGCGACCATGACCGGGCCGGGCTGGAGCCGGTCCAGGCACTGCTCGACGATCCTGAGCGACTGGCGCATCTCCTCCAGGCGGATCAGGAAGCGGCCGTAGGCGTCGCAGGTGTCGGCGGTCGGGACGTCGAAGTCGTACGTCTCGTAGCCGCAGTACGGCTGGGCCTTGCGCAGGTCGTGCGGCAGGCCGGTGGAGCGCAGGATCGGGCCGGTGACGCCGAGGGCCATGCAGCCGGCCAGGTCGAGGTAGCCGATGTCCTGCATGCGGGCCTTGAAGATGGGGTTCCCGGTGGCGAGCTTGTCGTACTCCGGGAGGTTCTTCCTCATCTTCTTCACGAACTCGCGGATCCGGTCCACCGCCCCGGGCGGCAGGTCCTGGGCGAGTCCGCCGGGGCGGATGTACGCGTGGTTCATCCGCAGGCCCGTGATGAGCTCGTAGATGTCCAGGATCAGCTCGCGGTCCCGGAAGCCGTAGATCATGATCGTGGTGGCGCCGAGCTCCATGCCGCCGGTGGCGATGCACACCAGGTGGGAGGAGAGCCGGTTCAGCTCCATCAGCAGCACGCGGATGACCGTGGCCCGGTCCGGGACCTGGTCCTCGATGCCGAGGAGCTTCTCGACCGCGAGGCAGTACGCCGTCTCGTTGAAGAACGGCGTCAGGTAGTCCATGCGCGTCACGAACGTGGTGCCCTGGGTCCACGTCCGGTACTCGAGGTTCTTCTCGATGCCGGTGTGCAGGTAGCCGATGCCGCAGCGGGCCTCGGTGACGGTCTCGCCCTCGATCTCCAGGATCAGGCGGAGCACCCCGTGCGTGGAGGGGTGCTGCGGGCCCATGTTGACGACGATGCGCTCGTCGTCGGCGCGGGCCGCGGACTCGACGACCTCGTCCCAGTCGCCGCCGGTGACCGTGTAGACGGTGCCCTCGGTGGTCTCGCGGGCGGAGGCCGAGGAGGGAGTGTGCGTGCTCATGAGTACGACCTCCGCTGGTCCGGAGCCGGGATCTGGGCGCCCTTGTACTCGACGGGGATGCCGCCGAGGGGGTAGTCCTTGCGCTGCGGATGGCCCTGCCAGTCGTCCGGCATCATGATCCGCGTCAGGGCCGGGTGGCCGTCGAAGACGATGCCGAAGAAGTCGTACGTCTCGCGCTCGTGCCAGTCGTTGGTCGGGTAGACCGGGACCAGCGACGGGATGTGCGGGTCGCCGTCGGGGCAGCTCACCTCCAGGCGGATCAGCCGGTTGTGGGTGATCGACCGCAGGTGGTAGACGGCGTGCAGCTCGCGTCCCTTGTCGTTCGGGTAGTGGACGCCGCTGACGCCGGTGCACAGTTCGAAGCGCAGGGCCGGGTCGTCGCGCAGGGTCCTGGCGACGCGGACCAGGTGCTCGCGTTCGACGTGGAAGGTGAGCTCGCCGCGGTCGACGACCGTCTTCTCCAGGGCGTTCGCGGGCAGCAGGCCCTGCTCCTCCAGGGCGCCCTCCAGTTCGTCGGCGACCTCGTCGAACCAGCCGCCGTAGGGCCTGCTCGCCGGTCCCGGGAGCCGGACCGAGCGCACCAGTCCGCCGTAGCCGGAGGTGTCGCCGCCGTTGTTCGCGCCGAACATGCCGCGCTGGACGCGGATCTCCTCGCCGCCCTGGCCCCGCCGGCCCGGGAGGTTCTCGGCGGACAGCGCCTTCTCGGGGTTCACACCGTCCGTGTCCTTGTGGGCGTCGCTCACCGCAGCAGCCCCTTCATCTCGATCGTCGGCAGGGCCTTGAGCGCCGCCTCCTCCGCCTCGCGGGCCGCCTCCTCGGCGTTCACGCCGAGCTTGGAGTTCTGGATCTTGTGGTGGAGCTTGAGGATGGCGTCCATCAGCATCTCCGGCCGTGGCGGGCAGCCGGGGAGGTAGATGTCGACCGGGACGATGTGGTCGACGCCCTGGACGATGGCGTAGTTGTTGAACATGCCGCCGGAGGAGGCGCAGACCCCCATGGAGATCACCCACTTGGGGTTCGGCATCTGGTCGTAGACCTGGCGCAGCACCGGCGCCATCTTCTGGCTCACCCGGCCCGCGACGATCATCAGGTCCGCCTGGCGCGGCGAGCCGCGGAAGACCTCCATGCCGAACCGCGCCAGGTCGTAGCGGCCCGCGCCGGTGGTCATCATCTCGATGGCGCAGCAGGCGAGGCCGAACGTGGCGGGGAAGACGGACGCCTTGCGCACCCAGCCCGCGGCCTGCTCGACGGTGGTCAGCAGGAAACCGCTCGGCAGCTTTTCTTCGAGTCCCATGACTAAAAAGCCCCTCAGTCCCATTCCAGGCCGCCGCGCCGCCACACGTACGCGTAGGCGACGAAGACGGTGAGCACGAAGAGCAGCATCTCCACGAGCCCGAAAAGCCCTAGGGCGTCGAAGCTGACGGCCCAGGGGTAGAGGAAGACGATCTCGATGTCGAAGACGATGAAGAGCATCGCCGTCAGGTAGTACTTGATGGGGAAACGCCCGCCGCCGGCCGGCGTGGGGGTCGGCTCGATACCGCACTCGTAGGCTTCGAGCTTGGCGCGGTTGTACCGCTTCGGACCGATCAGCGTGGCCATCACCACGGAGAAGATCGCAAAGCCTGCCCCGAGGGCTCCCAGTACGAGGATGGGCGCATACGCGTTCACCGCTCCTCGCTCCTCTCAGTCGGCACTGACTGCATGGAGTCCCCCCTGGTCGAGCGAAGCCGAGACCTTGGGGGAGGTCGCACCGGGCCCGCAACCGCCTCGGCAGTCCCACGAGCCCCGCTCGTCCCGGCGAAGATCGCGAACATGTGAAGCAGGTCACAAGCCCAACTGCCTCGCATCTTATGCCTGCCGCTCTGTGATCTGCGACACGGGGTATCGCACAAGCTTTGTGATCTCCACCACCTGACGAAGGATCATGAAGCCGGATGAGCGGTGATCTTCACACGATAAGCGTCCGAGTGATCACCAGAGGTGACATTTTCCCTCGTCTTCGCTGGCCAGGAGGGGTGTGAGGGGGCGTCTCCATATCAAGATGCTTCCCTTGCATGCAAATTGGCAGCGGACTGGATCTTCTGATAATGGGACGGATTCACACGCCGGAAGGAGGGACGCGGCGCGGCGTGGACGCGTGCACGCGTTCACGAGCGGACCCGGCCCGGAACCGGCCCCCGACGCGGCCGCGGCGGCAACAGTTCCGTGACCTCTGTCACATGCACGGACGGCGCCCGAGAAGGAGGCTTGGCCAACCGCCTCAACCAGTGGTAAGCGGGGAGCAATTCGGACGAAATGATCAAAGTCCGAGATCACAAGTGGGTCGCACCGCGTCCGCAATGTCCGTTACGGCGTCAGCGCGGAGGGCCGTACGCGGGGTTCGGGGCCCCGTCCGGACAACTGTGTCGCACCACACGTTCCTTGAAGATATGGAGGAGCCCCTGATACCGGTTGGTCCCATGTCCCACACCGCTCACATACGCAGCCACCGGAAGCCCCGCCGCAGCGCGCCCACCACCGCGATGCGCGCCGGAGTTGCCGGTGGCGTCCTCAGCACCCTGGCAGTGGCCGGGGCGTCCGGTCCGGCGAACGCCGCCGAGCCGGTGACGCAGACCCTTGAGCTGCCCACCCTGACGGCCGACCTGACCGCTCAGGTCGCCGAGTCCGCGCTCGCCATGGAGCAGGCGGCCGCGGACTACCAGCTGCAGGCCGAGCGTGACGCGGCGGCCGCCAGGGCCGCCAAGGAGGCCGAGGCGGACCTCGCCGAGGCGAAGAAGAAGGCGGAGGCCCGGAAGAAGGCCGCGGAGGAGGCCCGCAAGGCCGCCGCCGAGCGGGCCGCGCGTGACGCGGAGCGGGCCGCCCTCGGCGCCACCGCCACCGCCACCACGGCGACGACCGCGTCCGCGCCGGCCGGCGGCAGCGTCGCGGCCGTCGTGTCCTTCCTCAGGGCGCAGGTGGGCGACGCCTACGTCATGGGCGCCACCGGGCCGAACGCCTGGGACTGCTCCAGCCTGGTGCAGGCCGCGTTCAAGCAGGTCGGTGTGGACCTGCCGCGTGTCTCGCAGGACCAGTCGATGGTCGGCACCGAGGTCTCGCTGTCCGACCTGCAGGTCGGCGACATCCTCTACTGGGGCGCCAAGGGCTCCGCCTACCACGTGGGTGTCTACATCGGCAACGGCCAGTACCTGGACGCGGCCAACCCGTCCAAGGGCGTCGTCGTCCAGGACCTGTCCGGCTACCCGGCCACGGGCGCGGTGCGCGTGCTCTGAGCCGGGACCGCCGCACGGAGTGAGGGGCCGCCGCCACTCGGGGCAGCGGCCCCTCCGTCGTACCCCGGGGCGAGCCGCGCCGGGCGGCGTCACGCCTTGGGCGCCACCTTGCTGAGCCCGTTGATGATGCGGTCCATCGCGTCGCCGCCGGTGGGGTCCGTGAGGTTGGCGAGCAGCTTGAGGGTGAACTTCATCAAGAGCGGGTGCGTGAGTCCCCGCTGGGCCGCGATCTGCATGACCTTCGGGTTGCTGATGAGCTTCACGAAGGCGCGGCCGAGGGTGTAGTAGCCGCCGTAGGTGTCCTTCAGGACGCGCGGGTAGCGCTGCAGGGCCGTCTCGCGCTGGGCCGGCGTCGCGCGCGCGTGGGCCTGGACGATGACGTCGGCGGCGAGCTGCCCGGACTCCATGGCGTAGGCGATGCCCTCGCCGTTGAAGGGGTTCACCAGGCCGCCGGCGTCGCCGACGAGCAGCAGGCCGCGGGTGTAGTGGGGCTGGCGGTTGAAGGCCATGGGCAGGGCGGCGCCGCGGATCGGGCCCGTCATGTTCTCCGGCGTGTAGCCCCAGTCCTCGGGCATGGACGCGCACCAGGCCTTCAGCACCTCCCGCCAGTCCAGCTCCTTGAAGGAGGCCGAGGTGTTGAGGACGCCCAGGCCGACGTTGGACGTGCCGTCGCCCATGCCGAAGATCCAGCCGTAGCCGGGCAGCAGGCGGTCCTGCGGGCCGCGCCGGTCCCACAGCTCCAGCCAGGACTCCAGGTAGTCGTCGTCGTGGCGCGGCGAGGTGAAGTACGTCCGGACCGCGACGCCCATCGGGCGGTCCTCGCGGCGGTGCAGGCCCATCGCCAGGGACAGCCGGGTGGAGTTGCCGTCGGCGGCGACGACCAGCGGCGCGTGGAAGGTGACCTCGCGCTTGTCCTCGCCCAGCTTGGCGCGCACGCCGGTGATGCGTCCCGTCCGGTCGTCGACGACGGGCGCGCCCACGTTGCAGCGCTCGTACAGCCGGGCGCCCGCCTTCTGCGCCTGGCGGGCGAGTTGCTCGTCGAAGTCGTCGCGCTTGCGGACCAGGCCGTAGTCGGGGAAGGAGGCGAGGTCGGGCCAGTCCAGCTGCAGGCGCACCCCGCCGCCGATGATGCGCAGGCCCTTGTTGCGCAGCCAGCCGGCCTCCTCGGAGACGTCGATGCCCATCGCCACGAGCTGCTTGACCGCGCGCGGGGTGAGCCCGTCGCCGCACACCTTCTCCCGCGGGAACTCGGTCTTCTCCAGCAGGAGGACGTCGAGCCCGGCCCGGGCGAGGTGGTACGCGGTCGTGGAGCCGGCTGGCCCCGCGCCGACGACGATCACGTCGGCGGTGGTCTCGGAGAGGGGCTCGGTCACGACGGTCACGGCGGGATCTCCCCAAGTTCGAATTCTGCGTGCCGACCGGCACTGGACAGGGGCAGTCTATTCAGCGGTACCGATCACCGGCTGAAGGGCTGCCCCCCGTGAACCGAGCTCTCCCCGCCGTGCGGTTGCGCGTCCCCACCGACGAGGACGCCGTCGCCTGGCACCGGATCTTCGCCGACCCGGACGTCATGGAGTTCCACGGCGGCCGACCGGCCGACCTGTCCGTCTACGAGGAGCTCACCGCCCGTCAGCGCCGGCACGACGCGCAGCTCGGGTTCTGCCTGTGGACCGTGCTCGACGAGTCCGGCGAGGTCGTCGGCTTCACGGGTGCCCAGCCGTGGGAGCGCGCCTGGGGCCCCACCGGAGCGATCGAGATCGGCTGGCGGCTCGGGCGCGCGCACTGGGGCAAGGGGTACGTCACGGCGGCCGCGCACCGGACGCTGGAGCGGGTCCGCGCGGCGGACGTGCCGGGCGTGGTGGCGATGGTCGACGCCCGCAACGCCCGTTCGATCGCGGTGACACGGCGGCTGGGCATGCGCCTCGCCGAGGTCTACCGGACGCCGACGGGGCGGGAGGGGCACTGCTACCGGCTCGATCTGTGACGGTCGGTGATCGTCTGTCACGGAAAGCCACGGAATGCTTCCGGCCGGTACGGCGCGGGGCTACTCTGCCCGTACCGCTGGGGGTGACGTCCGTGCGCTCAATACCCGAGACACCCGAAGTGCGCGTGCCGCGTCTGGTCGGCCTGATGGCCGTGGACGCGCGGGAGGCGGCCCGGGCCCGGGGCCTGGCCCTCACCGCGCCGGACCGGCCCGACTTCCACCGCACCGTCGTGGACCACGTCGTGCGCCAGTACCCGCGGCCCGGGGCCGAGGTGCCGCGGGACACGCCGGTGTACGTGTGGTTCGACCACGGCGAGGGGGAGGACGGCTCGGGCGTGCGCGAGCCGCGCCCGCCCGGCCCGCCCGGGGGCGGGCTCCGGCGGGAACGGGCCGAACCGGGCCCCGGCCCGCACGCCGTCCTCAGCCCGCCCTGAGCCGCGCCGCCCGCGCGCCGGGCCGCCGCCGCGCGGGTCGTCCGATGCGGCCCGGTGCCGGTCCGGCTCAGGCCGCCTTGAACCCCCGGTGCAGGGCCACCACTCCGCCGGTCAGGTTCCGCCAGGCCACCCTCGACCAGCCGGCCCGGTGCAGCCGCTCGGCCAGGGCGGGCTGGTCGGGCCAGGCGCGGATGGACTCGGCGAGGTAGACGTACGCGTCGGGGTTGGACGACACGGCCCGCGCCACCGGCGGCAGGGCGCGCATCAGGTACTCGGTGTAGACGGTGCGGAACGGCGCCCAGACCGGGTGCGAGAACTCGCAGATCACGATGCGCCCGCCGGGCCGCGTCACCCGGTGCATCTCGCGCAGGGCGGCGTCCGTGTCCTGCACGTTGCGCAGCCCGAAGGAGATGGTGACGGCGTCGAAGACGCCGTCCCGGAAGGGCAGCCGGGTCGCGTCGCCCGCGGTGAACGGCAGCCAGGCGTGCCGCTGCCTGCCGACCTGGAGCATCCCGAGGGAGAAGTCGCAGGGGACGACGTAGGCGCCGGTGCGGGCGAAGGGCAGCGAGGACGTGGCCGTGCCCGCCGCCAGGTCGAGGACCTTCTGCGCCGGGCGCGCGTCCACCGCCTTCGCGACCTCCCTGCGCCACAGCCGGGCCTGCCCCAGGGACAGCACGTCGTTGGTCAGGTCGTACCGTTCCGCCACGTCGTCGAACATCGAGGCGACTTCGTGCGGCTGCTTGTCCAGGGATGCGCGGGTCACGCGCTCATTCTTGCAGGACGGCCCCCGGCGGGCGCTCACGGGAGGAGCCGCGGCCGCTTCCGCGCCGCCACGTCCTCGACCCACCCGCACGCCAGGACGAACACCGCGATCAGCACCCAGCCGACGCCGAACAGGAACCACTGGCTGTCCAGCGGCAGGTACGCCTCGAACGCGGGCACCTCCCAGCACAGGTCGATCAGCGGCACGGCCAGGGCCAGCGCGATCTCGTGCCAGAGGTAGACGGTCACGGCCCGCGCGTTGAACACGGTCACGATCCGGTCCAGCCGCCGGAAGCGGGTCAGCCCGGCGAAGTCGATGCCGAGGCGGGCCTTGGCGTACATCAGCAGCGTCACGAACCCGGCCGACCAGAAGGCCTGCGCGAGCGGGATGTCGTCCAGGTCGTAGGTGCCGTACTCGGCCCGGTGGGCGAGGGCGTACCAGCCGCCGTAGGCGAGCGCGGCCAGCGACAGCGCGGTGACGGCGGCGGGCTTCAGGCGCTGGAGCACGCCGTCGTGGTGGGCGAAGCCGAGCAGCCAGCAGAACAGGTACGTCGCCAGGTCCAGCAGCGCGGCGCCGAAGCGGTCGTCCGGCGGCTGCCAGACGTACTGGAAGACCGCGATCGGGGCGAGGGAGAGCAGCAGCACGGGCACCGGCGCCGTCCGGAACACCCGCAGCAGCAGCGGCGAGAGCAGGACGAACCACAGGTAGGTCCGCAGGTACCACAGGACCTCCCAGGCCTGCTCGCCCCAGGCGTTGCCCGGCGGGTCGCCGAGCGGCACGATCCAGTAGACGATCTGCCGGCCCGGCATCCAGCCGTGGACCAGCATCGCGACGACCACGAAGGCGCCCCAGAACCAGAAGGGCGGCAGCAGCCGGCGCAGCCGGCTCCTGATCACCTTAGGCGCCGGGCGCCGGAGCGACTTCGCCATCAGGGTCCCGGCCAGGCCGAACATGATCCCCATGGACGGGAAGACCATCCCGGCCCAGGCCCACCCGAAGGTGTGGTACGTGACGACCCGCACGAGGGCGACGGCGCGCAGGGTGTCGAAATAGCGGTCCCGGCCGGCGGCGGGCGCCGCCGCACCGGGCCCGGCGCCCGTCTCGGGCCCGGCGTCCGCCTCGGGCCCGGCGTCCGCGGTGGGGCCGGGCTCCGGCTCCACCGCGGGCAGCGGCGCGGTCGTCTCCGCGGGCGCCGCCACCGCCGGTCCGCGGTCGGCGTACGGGTATGACGCGTACGGCGGCTGCGCGTACTGCTGCGGTGGCGGGTACGGCTGCGGCCGGCCGTACGCCTGGCCCTGCTCGCCGTGCCCGTATCCGTACCCGTGCCCGTATCCGTACCCGTGCCCCTCCTCGTCCCCGTGCCCCTGCTGACCGGCCCCCCAGCTCATCAGCTCGCCCCCGCCGGCGTGCCGACCTCGCCGGTGCGCTTCAGCTTCTGCCAGCGCAGGCGGCCGCCGGTGAGGGCGGTGATGCAGGAGTGGATGAGGACGAGGTACATCATCTGCCGGTAGGCGAGCTGCTGGAGCGGCAGCATCAGCAGGTAGCGGTACTTCTCGCGGTCCAGGCGGAAGGCGTAGGCCGCGCAGAACAGCTGCACCCCGAGCACCGCCAGCCAGGCCAGCAGGGACGCCTTGAAGTCGACGAAGATCATCGCGTAGACGGTGAACACGTCGATGAGCGGGGCGAAGACCGGCGTGACGATCTGGAACAGCACCACCAGCGGCATGCCGACCCGGCCGAAGCGTCCCGAGGGCCCGCGGTCGGTGAGGGACCTGCGGTGCTTCCACAGTGCCTGCATGGTGCCGTACGACCAGCGGTAGCGCTGCGACCAGAGCTGCTTGAGCGACCCCGGCGCCTCGGTCCAGGCGCGCGCGTGCTCCTGGTAGACGACCCGCCAGCCCGCCCGGTGCAGGGCGATGGTGATGTCGGTGTCCTCGGCGAGGGTGTCCTCGCTCATGCCGCCGGCCTGGAGCACCGCCTCGCGGCGGAACGCGCCGATCGCGCCGGGGATCGTGGGCATGCAGCGCAGCAGGTCGTACATGCGCCGGTCGAGGTTGAAGCCCATCACGTACTCGATGTGCTGCCAGGCGCCGATGACCGTGTTGCGGTTGCCGACCTTGGCGTTGCCCGCGACCGCGCCGACCTCGGGGTCGGCGAACGGCTGCACCAGCTGCCGCACGGTGTCCGGCTCGAAGACGGTGTCGCCGTCCATCATCACGACGATGTCGTGGCCGGCGCTGCGGACACCGTTGTTCAGCGCCGCCGGCTTGCCCGCGTTCTCCTGCCGGATCACGCGCACGTTCGTCATCCCGAGGGACTCCGCGGCGCTGCGCGCGATCTCGGACGTGCCGTCCGTGGAGCCGTCGTCGACGACGATGATCTCGATCGGGTGGGTGCTCCGCGCCAGCGACTGCAGGGTGTTGGCGATGCACTCCTTCTCGTTGTACGCCGGGACGATCACGCTCACCGGCCGGGTGACCGTCGGCCCCCAGCTGAAGCGGCGCTTGTTGCGCAGCCGGTGGTGGCGGCGGGCCAGCAGCAGCATCATGCCGAACCGCCCCATGACGGCCACGCCCACGACCATGAGCCCGACCGACAGCGCCGGCACCGTCCACTCGGCGACGGCGACCGCCGCGACGAGGGCCTTGCCCTCGTAGAGGGTGGTGCCGGTGGCCACGCGGTGGGCGGCCTGGAGGGAGGAGACGCCGGTGACGTCCTGGTCGGCGGCACCGGCGCCCGGAGCGCCGGAGGGCTGCCCGGCGGCACCGGCCGGCGCGTCGGCGGCCGTCTGCCCGGTGCCCGCGTTCCGCTGCTCCATGACCCCGCTGATGGTGGTGAAGGTGTAGCCCTGCGCCCGCATCTTCTCGATGTACTTCGGCAGCGCCTCGATCGTCTGCGAGCGCTCGCCGCCGGCGTCGTGGAACAGGACCGACGCGCCCGCGCCGTCCTCCGGCGTGGCCCACTCGACGATCTTCGAGACGCCGGGCTGCTTCCAGTCGTCGCTGTCGGTGTCGACGAAGACGCTGGTGTAGCCCTGTTCGCCGAGGGTCTTGTAGACGGGCCAGCTGTAGTTGTCGATGGCGTCCGTCTTCGAGGAGTAGGGCGCGCGGAACAGCGTGGTCGTGATGCCGGCGGCGCCCGCCAGCGCGAGCTGGGTCTGCTCCATCTCGCGGGTGACGCGGGCGTCGCTCTGGTACGACAGGTCGACGTGCGTGAAGGTGTGGATGCCCACCTCGTTGCCCTGTTCGACCAGGTCCTCCACGATGTCCGGGTAGCGCGAGACCATCGAGCCGACCACGAAGAACGTGCCGGGGACGTCGTACTTCTCCAGGATCTCCAGCACCTGGGGCGTCCAGGTGGGGTCGGGGCCGTCGTCGAAGGTGAGCGCGATCGTCTTGTCCGGCACGGAGAGGGTCGTGGCCTGGCCGCCGCGGAAGGTGAGGATCGGCCCGCCGTCGAGGACCTCGTCGGGCACGTCGCTGGAGCTGGCCCCGGTGCGCACCCGCTGGTCGCCGCCGACCTCGGCGCGCAGGTAGCCGTCGAGGAGCATGACGCAGATCAGCGCGAGCAGGAGCAGCAGGGCGAGGATGACGCGCGGTTTCTGCAGCGCGGCGGCCTTGCCGGCGGCCCGTTCGATACGGGTGGGGGCGCGCCGGCGGCCGCGTGAGGACGTCGTCGTGGTCATGGAAGTGCTGCGTTCCCGGTCAGTTGGGGGTCGCGGAGGAGACCGCGGTCGGGGCGGAGCTGGGCACGGCGCCGGTGGGCGGGGCGCCGGAGGGCGCGATGCCGCCCTGCGGCTGCATGCCCCCGCCCGGGACCGCACCGTCGCGGGCGCCGCCGAAGGGCAGCAGCGAGGACGGGTTCAGGGAGGTGCCGATGCCCATGAAGGCGAGGCCGAGGACGAGTGCGTAGCCCACGCAGACGGCACCGACGAGAAGGCCGATCCGGCGCAGCAGCTTCGCCCGGCGTCCGGAGTTGTCAACGAACACGGGTCCTTCCGCGGACTCGTTGCCGCGTTTGCGACGGCGACCGCGCGCGGCGGCGCGGTTTTCGATGGCAGGCTCGGATTGCATTCCCCGGATATTAGAGAGCCTTTGTGTGCCAAAAACCTTGACTGCCTTGTGAACACCCCATGAGAAATTCCGGAATCTGTGTTTTCTCTGAGAGGTTGCCTCGCCGCCGACCCGGCCCACTCCGGCCCCAGAAGAGAGGAATGACCCGGTTTGCCGCCCGGATGGCCCGATTCGCCCTCCCTGCCTGTTCCTGTGCTGCGCGGATTCCGTCCGTGCGGCTCCCAGGCCCGTGTGAGACATTTCCCTTCTCCGGAAACGAACTCTGTTTCCATCCTGAGACAGAAATCACCGAGAGCGGGTGCATGCACGATGCGGAGTTTCCTCAAGTCGGCGGCCGGGGCCGTCTGCCTGTTCGCCCTGGCCACGTCGGGGTGCTCCGCCGGCCCCGGCACGACGTCCGCGGCGTCCTCCCGCTCCCCCTCGCCCGCCGCGTCCGGCTCCGCCGCGCCGGCCACCGCCTACGCCCCCTACGTGAGCGCCACCACGGCCTCCGGGAACGACTCCGCGGGCTCCCCGGCGGCGTACAACCTGGCGTTCGTGATCTCCTCCGGCAGCGGCTGCACCCCGAAGTGGGGCGGCACCCGCGCCGTCGACGACTCGGCGGTGGCGTCCCGGATCGCCGGGCTCAAGGAGTCCGGCGCCACGGTCCGGGTCTCCTTCGGCGGGGCCTCCGGCAAGGAGCTGGCGGCGGTCTGCGACAGCGCCGGGGAACTGGCGGAGGCCTATGCCGAGGCGCTGGACGCGGCCGGCGCCACCCAGGCCGACTTCGACGTCGAGGGCGACGAGCTGGCCGACCCCGACTCCGTCGCCCTGCGCTCGGAGGCGATCGCGCTGCTCCAGCAGGACCGCGAGGACCTGGCGGTCTCCTTCACGCTCCCGGTCATGCCCTCCGGCCTCGACTCCGACGGCCTGGCGCTGCTGGAGTCCGCCAACGACCACGGCGTGCAGGTCTCCACCGTCAACATCATGACGATGAACTACGGCGAGTCCTACGACGGCGACATGGGCGACTACGCCCTCGCCTCGGCCGAGGCCGCCCACAGCCAGCTGAAGGAGGTCTTCGGCCTGTCCGACGCGGCGGCCTGGCGGGGCATGGCGCTCACCTCGATGATCGGCGTCAACGACGTGGACGGCGAGACGTTCACGCTCGCGGACGCGGCCGAGGTGCGGTCGTTCGCCGAGGAGAAGGGGATCGCCTGGGTGTCGATGTGGGCGACCTTCCGGGACCAGGAGTGCGAGGCCGGCTCCGAGGACTCCGACGACGCCTCGACCGACTGCAGCGGCGTGGAGCAGGAGCCGGGGGCGTTCGCGCGGGCCTTCGCGGGCTGACCGGCACGCCGGTGCCGGCCGACGCCGGATCGGCGCCGGTCCCGGTTCAGCGCCCCCGGTACACCAGGCGCCCCGCGACGACGGTCGCCACGCAGGTCCCGGCCCCCCGCTCGGCCAGTTCCGCCTCGTCCCGCACGTCGAACACCGCGAACCGGGCGGCCGAGCCCCGCTCGCGCGGCGGCGCGAACGTGAGCGGCAGCCCCGAGGCGCAGGGGTCGAGGTCGGGGGTGCCGCCCGGGGTTCCGATCCGGCCCACCACGGCGAGCCCGGACCTCCGCACCGCGTCCCGGACGGCCCCCGGACGCAGCTCGCCGGCCGCCGCGACCGTGCCGTGCGCCAGCATGCGCTGCACCCCGCGCCGGGCGCTCGCGCCCCAGCGGGCCTCGTCCATCGCGAGCGCGGCCAGCGCGTCCCCGGTCAGCGGCCGGGTGCCGAGGGCGCCGGCCTCCCGCGGGTCGGGGTGGTAGGCCTCCTGGAGCAGCTCGGGACCGTGCGGGTTGACCAGCCCGGGCGTGAGGACGCCGGGCCACCGCCGCACCCGCGCCCCCGGATGGGCGGCGAGCAGTTCCTCCAGGCTCCCGGCGGCCTCGATCCACGCGCCGCGGACGGCGAGCGCGCGACCGCCGGAGTCGGTGTGGATCGTCAGCACGCGCGGCTCAGTTGGACGCGAGCAGCTTCAGCTCGGGGTGCGCGGTGCCGCCCTCGATCGCCGTCGAGGAGATGTGGGAGACCACCCGGTCGTCGACGGGGTCGTTCGCCGGGTCGTCGTGCACGACCAGGTGCTCGTAGGTCGTCGACCGCTGGGCGGGGACCCGGCCCGCCTTGCGGATCAGGTCGATGATCTCCAGCCGGTTGGAGCGGTGCCGGGCGCCGGCCGAGGACACCACGTTCTCCTCCAGCATGATCGAGCCGAGGTCGTCGGCGCCGTAGTGCAGCGAGAGCTGGCCGATCTCCTTGCCGGTGGTCAGCCAGGAGCCCTGGATGTGGGCCACGTTGTCGAGGAACAGGCGGGCGATGGCGATCATCCGCAGGTACTCGAAGATCGTGGCCTGGGTGCGGCCCTTCAGGTGGTTGTTCTCGGGCTGGTAGGTGTACGGGATGAAGGCGCGGAAACCGCCGGTGCGGTCCTGCACGTCGCGGATCATCCGCAGGTGCTCGATGCGCTCGGCGTTGGTCTCGCCGGTGCCCATCAGCATGGTGGTCGTCGACTCCACGCCCAGCCGGTGCGCGGTCTCCATGATCTCCAGCCAGCGCTCGCCGGACTCCTTCAGCGGCGCGATGGCCTTGCGGGGCCGCTCGGGCAGCAGTTCCGCGCCGGCCCCGGCGAAGGAGTCCAGTCCGGCGTCGCGGATGCGCGTGATGGCCTCCTCGACGCTCACGCCGGAGATCCGGGCCATGTGCTCGACCTCGCTCGCCCCCAGGCTGTGGATGACGAGTTGCGGGAACTCCTTCTTGATGGCGGCGAAGTGCTTCTCGTAGTACTCGACGCCGAAGTCCGGGTGGTGACCGCCCTGGAACATGATCTGGGTGCCGCCGAGTTCGACGGTCTCCGCGCACCGGCGCAGGATGTCGTCCAGGTCGCGGGTCCAGCCCCTGTCGCTCTTGGGCGGGGCGTAGAAGGCGCAGAACTTGCACGCCGTGACGCACACGTTGGTGTAGTTGATGTTCCGTTCGATGATGTACGTCGCGATGTGCTCGGTGCCCGCGTACCTGCGGCGGCGTGCGGCGTCGGCGGCGGCGCCCAGCGCGTGCAGCGGGGCGTCGCGGTAGAGGGCGAGGGCCTCTTCGGGGGTGATCCGCCCACCGGCGGCTGCACGGTCGAGGATGGGCTGAAGGTCGGCCTTCTCGGTCACCGGGCGTCCCTTTCGTCAAGGGGTGTGGACTTCGTCAAGGGGTGTGGACGGACCCGCCCAGCGTACGCCAGCCGTTTTCCCGGGCCGACGTCAGGCCGCGTACGCGCCGGCCGGCGGCGCGTTCCTCGCGCCGCCGGACGGAGACGGAGACGGCCCGGGCGCGGCGGCCGGATCGTGCCCGGCGCCGGCGAGCGCCCCGCCGTACGGCGCGCCGCCGGCCGGCCGGGCCGGCCGAGGACGGCCCGGCCCCGGCTCCGGGGCGAACCGGCGGCGCCGAGGCCCGGCCGTGCGCTTCGGGAAGGCCCTTCCGCGAGGAGAGGCGGTGGCGTTCGCATCCGAGCGGCGCGCGTCTTCGTCCGCGGGCCGGCGAAGGCGCCGTGCGCCGTGCCGCGGCGGTCTCCGACGGCGGGCGGAATTCGCCCTGTTCCGGCCCGGCGGCGGTAATTCCCGCGCGGGGACGGCGAATCCGCGCCGCGAGCCGCCCCGCGCGACGCCCGGGATCCCGCGCGGGACGCCTCCTTCTTCCGCGCCCCTTTTCCTCGCCGTCCTCACCGCGGCCCTGAAGGCGGAACCGGGAGCCCCCCGCACCGCTGCCCGGCCGGCGCGGCGGGACAGCGCGCCCGGGGCACGCCGAGGCCCCGGATCCGGGGGGATCCGGGGCCCGTGGGACAGGTGCCGTCAGCAGACGGTGGCGTGCAGGTGCACGTCCGCCGAGACGCCCTCGACCTGCACGCCGGCGCCGGCGCCGGCGGCGACGCCCACGTTCCCGGCCTCGACGTAGAGGCCGGCCGCGGCACCGGCGTCGACGCCCGCGTGGCCGCCGGCGACGTTGTCCAGGTCGGCGTCGGAGAGTTCGGCCGTTTCGACCTGGGGGGCGATGTTCATGGCGCGCGTTTCCCTTCGTGTCAACCGATTCGCGGCGGAGTTCACCTAATTCCCGGTAATCGGGAAAGAATTCGGCGAACTGCGCCCGCAGATCAAAGCACGCCGTGGAGAAGACGACCAGTCACGCGCCGCCGATGCGCCGTGTCCGCGGCCCGCCGATTTCATGAATGTGGCAACGCGCTCACCGGCCGGCCCGTTTTCTTTACACAATCCGCTGCCGAACTGCGCAGCCGCCTGTTGCGGACCGGCGCGCCGGCCCGCGGATCCGGCTCCGTGCGGCTCCCGCGCGGCTTCCGTGCGGTCTCCCGGTGAACGGTGTGCAGGTCCGCGGGATGTTCCGGGGCCGCCGGTCGCGGCCCGGCGGGGCGCACCTCGTTCCCCGCCGCCGCCCGGCAGGGGGCGGCGGGTCCCCGGCTCTCGCGGGGGTCCTCCTGCTCCACCGTGGACAGCCGTGCCTCGGGCCTGCCCGGCTCCGCGCCGTCCGACTCGTACCGCAGGTCGTCGCCGACCGGGGCGCGGCGCACGGTGGCGGTGGCCTGGTTGCGGCCGCCGTGGTGGGTCCCGGCGCCGGCGGAGGTCGCGACGAGCTGTTCGCCCGTGACCTGTTCCAGCGTCAGCACGTCGACGCGGGCGCCGCCGAGCCGGTCGGTCTGCCGGAGCGTGCCCGGCTCCCCGCCCACGTCCGCCTGCCCGGGGGTGGCGCGGAAGGCGCCGGCGGGCGGCTCGCCGGCGAGGGCGGCGCCCTGCCCCTGCCCGGTGCCGAGGCGGCGGGCGGGGACGGCGGATCCCCCGCCCGCGGTGGCGCTCGCGCTCGCCGTCGAGTGCGCCGGCCGGCGCCAGGGACGCCGTGCCGTCCAGGGCGCGGGCGATGCCGAAGCCGATCGGCAGGGGGCCGTCCGGGGTGGGCAGGACGTCGGACGGCTTGGCGTCCCGGTGCGCCGGGCCCGGTCCGTGCCCCGCCGCCAGCGCCTCGGCCGGCCCCGCCCTCAGGACCCGCACCGGGTGGGCGGGCGGCGGGCCGCCGCCGTCCGCGACCGCCGCCGCCGGGGACGGGCTCGTCGGCTTCCGGCGGCCGCATGGCGCCGCCCCTCCCCCGCACGCCGGACGAACTCCCAGCGGGGTGGTGCGCCGCCCCCGTACGGCTCAGGGCTCCAGCAGATCGACCTTCACGTCGGCGGGGAAGCCGGTCGTCGGCCCGACCCGCCGGGCGAACTCGGCCACCGCCTCCAGCTGCGGGCCGCCCAAGCGGAAGTCGAGGGTCGTGAAGTACCGGGCGAGGGTCTTCTCGTCGAACGCCTCCCAGCGGGCCGCGTGCTCGGCGACCTTGTCGACCTCCTCCAGGGAGAGGTTGCGGGAGGCGAGGAAGGCCTCGTGCACCTGGCGGGTGATGACCGGCTCGCGCTCCAGGTAGTCGCGGCGCGCCGCCCACACCGCGAAGACGAACGGCAGGCCCGTCCACTCCTTCCACAGCTGCCCGAGGTCGTGCACGTCGAGGCCGTAGCGGGGGCCGTCGAGCATGTTGGCGCGCAGGGCCGCGTCGCCGATGAGGACGGCCGCCTCGGCCTCCTGCATCATCAGGCTCAGGTCGGGCGGGCAGGTGTAGTAGTCGGGTGTCACGCCGAAGCGTTCCGCCAGCAGCAGCTGGGCCAGGCGGACGGAGGTGCGCGAGGTCGAGCCGAGGGCGACCCGGGCGCCGTCCAGGCGCTCGAGCGGGACCTGCGAGACGATCACGCAGGACATCACCGGGCCGTCGCAGCCGACGGCGATGTCGGGGAAGGCGACGAGCTGGTCGGCGTGCTTGAGGAACTCGACCAGGGTGATCGGCCCGACGTCGAGGTCTCCCCGCACGAGTCGCTCGCTGAGCCTCTCCGGGGTGTCCTTCGTCAGCTCGAAGTCGACGAGCGTGCCGGTTCTCGCGAGCCCCCAGTACAGGGGCAGGCAGTTCAGGAACTGGATGTGGCCGACGCGCGGCCGGGTGCGAGAATTGTCCACATCGCGAGACTAGACCCTGCCCGGGGCGGGACGTTCCCCGCCCCCGCCGGGGGCCGGGCCCGGAGGGGTTCAAACATTCGGGTGACGTGATCTTGCCCTCTATTGCTTTCCGGCGACCGCGTGCTAGGCTCTTTCGCAAGTTGCAGTTTGGTTTCCTTGCAGTACAGAGCCTGCGGAGCATGTGACCGCGGGCTCTCGTCGTTCTCAGGCGGATGCAGTTGTGCAGAACTCGTCTTCACACTTGCTGGTTCTGGAGCAGGGCAACCCTTTGAGCCCAAGGAGGGCTTATGGCTACCGGAAGCGTTAAGTGGTTCAACGCCGAAAAGGGCTTTGGTTTCATCGCCCAGGAAGGCGGCGGCCCCGACGTCTTCGTCCACTACTCCGCGATCAACGCGTCCGGCTTCCGGTCGCTCGAGGAGAACCAGCAGGTGTCCTTCGACGTCACGCAGGGCCCGAAGGGTCCGCAGGCGGAGAACGTCACGCCTGTCTGATCGATAGCAGTACCCAAGGAGCCCCGCGCCATCGGCGACGGGGCTCCTGCCCTTTTCCCGGCCCCGCCGCCGTCGCCACCGCTTTCCCCCGGCCCCGCGGCCGCTTCCCGGCCTCCCGGTCGCGCTTGCCGGCTCCACGGCCGCTTCCCGGTCTCGCCGCCGCTTTCCGGACGCATCATCGATTTTCGGCCTTTCCGTCGGTGAATTCCCGACGAATTCCTCCTGTACGCGCTGTGCCGCGCGCCGCTGTCCGTGCCGCGTGATCGGCACGCACGCCGTGCCGGACGCCGCGTCCGCCGGGTCCGCTGCGCGGCCGTCGGCCCGGCGTGACGGAGGTCGCAGGGGCGGTGCGGCCGTACGGGGGCAGGGCCGGCGGCCGGGACGGGCGGCGGGGCCGGCCGGTCGGAGCGGGGATGCGGACGGTGGCCGGAGCGGGGGGCCCGGACGGTGGCCGGGACGGGTGGCGGGGCCGGTCGTGCGCCGGTTCGGTGTCGGTAGGGTCCGCCGTCATGACCGACTTCCTGAGCGGCACCCGGGCCTTCTACGACGCCGTGGCCGAGGACTACGCCGCCCACTTCCGCGATCTGCTCGTCGTCACGCCGGTGGACCGGGCGCTGCTGGTCGCGTTCGCCGAACTGGTCGGGGAGGGCGGGCAGGTGGCCGACCTCGGCTGCGGGCCGGGGCGGATCACGGGGTACCTGGCCTCCCTGGGCCTGCCGGTGTTCGGCCTCGACCTCTCCGCGGCGATGCTCACGGTCGCCCGCCGGGAGAATCCGCGTCTGCGCTTCGTCCAGGGCTCGATGCTGGAGCCGCCGATCGCCGACGGGGCGCTCGCGGGCGTCGTCTCCTGGTACTCGTCGATCCACACCCCGGCGGACCGCCTGCCCGGCCTGTTCGCCGGGTTCCGCCGCGTCCTCGCGCCCGGCGGTCACCTGCTGCTCGCGTTCCAGGTCGGGGACGAGCCGCTGCGCCTGGACCGGCCCTTCGGCCGCCCGGTCGCCCTCGACTTCGAACGGCGGCAGCCCGACCGTGTGGCCGGGCTGCTGGCGGACGCCGGTCTCACCGTCCTGAGCCGGACGCTGCGCGCGCCGGACGCGGGGGCCGGGGAGTCGGCTCCGCAGGCCTTCCTGATCGCCCGCCGCTCCGGGCCGTGAGTTCCGGCAGCAGCGTGACCAGGCCCAGCAGGGCGAGGGCGGCGCCGAGCCAGAGGGGCGCGCGCAGCCCCCAGGCGTCGATCACCACGGCGCCCAGGGCGGAGCCGAGGATGACGCCGAGGGTGATGAAGGAGGAGTGGACGGTGTTGACCAGCGGTCCGGCGTTGCCGGCGCGCTGGACGCGGGTGACCATCGCCGGGTTCATGGTGACGCCGACCAGGCCGATGCCCAGCATGCAGACGACGGCGGGTGCGGGCAGGCCGGCGAGGACCGCGAACCCGGTGAGGAACGCCGCGCCGAGCAGCAGGCCGACGGCCAGGACGGCGACGGCGTGCCGGTCGGCGAGGCGGCCGACGACCGTGTTGCCCACGACGGTGGCGGCGCCGTAGGCGATGAGCAGGACGGGGACGGTACCGGCGGAGAAGCCGGTGACCTCGGTGAGGATCGGGTTGAAGTAGCTGAAGGCGGAGAAGGTGGCGCCGATGACGAGCGTGCTGGTGGACAGCGCCAGCCACAGCCTCGGCCGGCGGAACACGCCGATCTCCGCGCGGAAGCCGCCCCCGTCCCCGGCCCGCTCCAGCCGGGGCACGCCCACGAGGGTCACCGCCGCGGCGACCAGCGCGAGCGCCGAGATCGCCCAGAACGCCGCCCGCCAGCCGAACCGCTCGCCGACCAGGGTGGACAGGGGCAGCCCGAGGAGCGTGCCGAGCATCAGGCCGTTCATGGCGACCGCGACCGCCCGGCCGCGCGCCTCCGGGCGGGTGAGCCGGGCGCACAGGGAGATGCCGACGCCGAAGAAGGCCTGGGAGGCGACGCCGGTGACGATCCGGGCGGCCATCATCACGCCGTAGCCGGTCGCGGTGGCGGCCAGGACGTTGCCCGCGAGGAAGACGGCGAACAGGGTCATCAGCGCGTCGCGCGGCGGCAGCTTCATCACCGCCACGGTCAGGAACGGCCCGCCGGCCGCCATCGCCACCGCGAAGGCGGTGATCAGGTATCCGATCTGCGGGACGGTGACGTCCAGGCCGTCCGCCATCTGCGGCATCAGCCCGGCGACCACGAACTCGCTGGTCACCATGGCGAAGATGCCGAGTGCCAGGACGTATACGGCACGGGGCACGGTCCGGCTCCTTTGCTGTCGCGGTTATGGATGGATCGGTTCAAAACCGGGGTGTGCGCGGGCTCTCCGGCGGGCTCCTCCGGGGAGCCCGCCGGAGCCGGGGGATCGGGACGCCGGCGCGTCAGCGCGTCAGCGCGTCCATGGCGATCTCGGCCATCGCCTCCAGGGCGGCGCGGTCCGCGCCGCCCTGGCTGGAGACGCGCAGACCGGCGATGGTCGCGTTGAGGAAACGGGCCAGGGCGTCCGGATCGCGCACGGAGGTGATGCTGCCGTCGCGCCGACCCGCCTCCACCGCGGCCCGCAGGGCGGCGAGGCGGCGCGCGGTGTCGCGCTCCAGCAGGGCGGCGGCCGCGGGGTCCCGTGCGCCGAGTTCCACGACGGTGTTCACACCCAGACAGCCCAGCGCGCGCCCGGCGGCCGCCCGGCACTCCGCCTCGCCCTCGATCACCTGGGCGAGCAGTGCGCGGACCCGGTCGGCTGCGGGCCGCCCCGGCTCCTCCAGCACGGCCAGCTGGGCCGCCGTCATGGCGTCCAGGTAGCGGGACAGGGCCCGCTCGAACAGGTCGTGCTTGCTCTTGAAGGTGTTGTAGATGCTGCTGCGCCCCAGCCCGGTGGCGTCGCACAGGTCCTGGGTGGAGGTGGCCTCGTAGCCCTTCTCCCAGAAGGTGCGCATCGCCGCGTCCAGGGCCCGCTCCTCGTCGAAGGTCCTCGGTCGGGCCATGACGGGACCGTAGCAGTTTTGGATCGGTCAGTTCAATACTGGTGGGCCGCTCAATACTGGTGGGCCGCCGTCGGCGCGTCCGCCCCCGAGGGGCGGTGCGGCCCGGACGGTCCTGCCGGCCACGCGGCCGGTGACCGCGCCGGCGGCCGGTTCCGCGACGACGTGCCGCGCGGCGTCGTTCGCGTCGCCGTCGCGCGGGAAACCCCAGGGGTCGGCCCGGCGGGCGGTGAGGCGGCGGGCGAACGGGAGCGCGGGCCGGAGACGCCCGCGGAGGCCGAGGGGACGACGGGCTGTTCACCGCGCCGGGCAAGCGGCTGAAGCCGCTGCGGGAGCGGGCCGGGCTGACGCGGAAGGAGCTGGGGCGGCTGGTGGGGGTACGGGCCGGACGCCGTCTCCTCCATGGAGCGGGGGTGCGGATCACCCGGCCCGAGCCGCTGGGGAGGGGTGATCGGCCGGGCCGTGCCTCACGTCGCGTACAGGCTCTCCACCACCTGCGCGTAGTCCCGCAGGATCGCCTCCCGCCGCAGCTTCATCGACGGGGTGAGGTGGCCTTCCGCCTCCGAGAAGTCGCGGGGCAGGACCGCGAAGCGGCGGATGGTCTCCGGGCGGGAGACCAGTTGGTTGGCCTCGTCGACCGCGTACTGCAGGACCGCCCTCAACTCCTCGTCGTCGACCAGGAGTTCCGGGGGCACCGGATGCTTGCCGATCATGCGGCGCCAGTGGGTGAGGCCGGCCGGGTCGAGGGTGATCAGGGCCGTGATGTAAGGACGGCGGTCGCCCAGGACCAGGCACTGGGAGATCAGGGGGTGCGCGCGCAGCCAGTTCTCCAGCGTGGCCGGCGCCACGCTCTTGCCGCCGGTCGTGATCAGGATCTCCTTCTTGCGGCCGGTGATCGTCAGGTATCCCTCGTCGTCGAGGCTGCCGATGTCGCCCGTCGGGAACCAGCCGTCGACGGCGGCGGGCACCACGCCGCCCGCCTGGGGGTCCCAGTAGCCGTGCAGGACGTGCTCGCCGGAGACGAGGATCTCGCCGTCGGCGGCTATGCGGACCCGGGTGCCCGGCAGCGGCCAGCCCACCGTGCCCAGGCGGGGCTTGAGCGGGGGCGTCACCGTCGTCGCGGCCGTCGTCTCGGTCAGGCCGTAGCCCTCCAGGACCTGGATGCCGGCGCCGGCGTAGAACGCGGTCAGGCGGCGGCCCAGCGGGGAGCCGCCGCAGATCACGTGCCGGACGCGGCCGCCCAGGGCGGCGCGGATGCGGCGGTAGACCAGGGGGTCGTGGAAGGCGCGGGCGGTCTTCAGGGCCCGGGTCGGGCCGGGGCCCGTGCCGGCCTGCTGGGCCTCCAGGGCCTGGCCGTACCGTACGGCGATGTTCACCGCGCGGTCGAAGGCCGGGGCCCGGCCGCTCTCCTCGGCCCTGGCGCGCGCGGTGTTGAAGACCTTCTCCAGCATGTACGGGATGGCCAGCAGGCAGGTCGGCCGGAAGGCCGCCAGGTCCGTCAGGAGGTCCTCGGCCTTCAGGCTGGGCGCGTGGCCGAGGCGGACCCGGGCGCGGACGCACAGGACGGACACCATGCGGCCGAAGATGTGGGACATGGGGAGGAAGAGAAGGACCGACGGCTCCTCGTTCGGTCTGCCCCGGAAGACCGGATAGAGCAGTTCGGCCGCGTTGTCGACCTCGGCGAAGAAGTTGCCGTGGGTGAGGGCGCAGCCCTTGGGCCGGCCCGTGGTGCCGGAGGTGTAGACGAGCGTGGCGAGCATGGCCGGGCCCAGCATCCCGCGGCGCACCTCCACCTCGTGGTCGGGGAGCCGGGCGCCCAGCTCCGCCAGCTGTTCCACGTGTCCCTTCTCCATCACCCACACGTGCCGCAGGCCGGGGAGGTGGCCGAGTTCGGAGCCGATGGCGGCGGCCTGGTCGGACGTCTCGGTGATCAGGACCACCGCGCCCGAGTCGTGCAGGATCCAGCGGGTCTGGTAGACGGAGGAGGTGGGGTAGACGGGGACGGTGACCAGGCCGGCCGCCCAGGCGGCGAAGTCGAGCAGGGTCCATTCGTAGGTGGTGCGGGCCATGACGGCGATGCGGTCGCCCGGCATCAGGCCCTCGGCGATCAGCCCTTTCGCCACCGAGTTCACCTCGTCGGCGAACTGACGGGCCGTCACGTCGGCCCACCGCCCGTCCGGGGTCCGGCGGCTGAGCGCCACCGCGTCCGGGACGGCGTTCGCGTTCTCGAAGGGCAGGTCCGCGAGCGATCCGTGCCGCACCGGGGGCGCGAGCGGCGGTACGTACGCCTCCCTCACCACCCCGTCCAGCCGCAGCGTCTCCGGCTCCACGGGTCTGAGGTCGCGGGCGTCGTCGTAGGCGGCGGACGGGGCGAAGGAGGGAAGGGGGGTGGACACGGGCGGCTCCTGGGACGCGCAGCGGCGGACGGCTCTGCCGGCCGAGGTACGTGCCTCGCGTGCCGAGGCGTTCACCGGCGGTCCCACGCGCAAGGGGAGTCACCGCCGGTCAGGCTGTGGATCGTACGGTGCCCGGGTGGAGGGTTCGTGCGGATTCGAAGGTGGTCCGGGGACGGGGGTGTGCAACCTCGGGGGTTACGTGAGAGTAGGTTCCGTCCGCTTCCCGGTCGCCGCCCGCGCCGGGGCCGGCCCGCGTCCGGAACCCCGCCGGATCCCGGAACCGGGCCGACGCACGGGGGCCCGGCCGGGTACGAAACCCCGACCGGGCCCCCGGGCGTCGGCCATCCGTCAGGCAGCGACCGGCACCTGCTCCGGCTCCCGCTCCGGCTCCTCCACCGGCGAGCCGTGGGCGGTGTCGTACGCCTGGCGGTCGAGCAGGCCCTCGCGGGCCGAGACGAGGACCGGCACCAGGGCCTGGCCGGCCACGTTGGTGGCGGTGCGCATCATGTCCAGGATCGGGTCGATGGCCAGCAGCAGGCCCACGCCCTCCATCGGCAGGCCGAGCGTGGACAGGGTGAGGGTCAGCATGACCGTCGCGCCGGTGAGGCCGGCCGTGGCGGCGGAACCGACCACCGACACGAACGCGATCAGCAGGTAGTCGCCGACGCCCAGCTGGATGTCGAAGATCTGCGCGACGAAGATCGCGGCGATGGCGGGGTAGATCGCGGCGCAGCCGTCCATCTTCGTCGTCGCGCCGAACGGCACGGCGAAGGACGCGTACTCCCGCGGGACGCCGAGGCGCTCGGTGACCTTCTGCGTCAGCGGCATGGTGCCGACGGAGGAGCGGGAGACGAAGGCCAGCTGGATCGCCGGCCAGGCGCCCCGGAAGAACTGCAGCGGGTTGGCCCTGGCGACGCCGGCGAGCAGCGCCGGGTAGACGCCGAACAGGACGATCGCGCAGCCGACGTAGACGTCGGCGGTGAAGGTGGCGTACTTGCCGATCAGGTCCCAGCCGTAGGTGGCGATCGCGTTGCCGATGAGGCCGACGGTGCCGAGCGGGGCGAGGCGGATGACCCACCACAGGGCCTTCTGGAGGAGCTCCAGGACGGACTCGCTCAGGGTGAGGATCGGCTGGGCCTTCTCGCCGAGCTGGAGGGCGGCGATGCCGGCGACGGCGGCCATGAAGACGATCTGCAGGACGTTCAGCTCGGTGAACGGCGTGATCACGTCGGTCGGCACGATGCCGGTCAGGAAGTCGAGCCAGGAGCCGGTGTGCTCCGGCTTCGCCCCGTCCTTGGGGGTGAGGCCGGTGCCCGCGCCGGGGTTGGTGACCAGGCCGATGGCGATGCCGATGGTCACCGCGATCAGCGACGTGATCATGAACCAGAGCAGGGTGCGGGAGGCCAGCCGCGCCGCGTTGTTGACCTTCCGCAGGTTGGTGATCGAGACCAGGATCGCGAAGAAGACGAGCGGGGCGACGGCGAGCTTCAGCAGGCCGATGAAGGTCCCGCCGACCTTCTCCAGGGTGGTGACCAGCCAGGACAGGTCCTGGCTGCGCGCCAGCCAGCCGAGCAGGACGCCCAGGAGGAGGCCGGCGAGTATCTGGGCCCAGAAGGGCACCGCCAGGGACTTCTTGTTCGACTTCGTATTCGATTGCGTGTTCGTGGACACGGACATGCTCCGATGGGGACGCGTAGGGGGCCGACGTGGGGGACGTCCGGAAGCCGGCGGGCGGGGGCCGCCCGGAGGCCGGTGTGACAGACGGGTGGCGGGACGTCAGGGACGACAGAAGCGACGGGGACGACAGGTCGCGGACGCGCACCGGCAGAGGTCCACATGCAGGCGCGCCACGAGCGGAAGGCTCCGGGGCAGAGGGGACGCGGCTGCTGACATCACGCCCACGACCTTAACACTTGAACTTTGGGAGGCCCAAAGCCTGACTTTGACAGGCCGAAACACATCGGTGCCCGCACAACACAAAGCGCCCCGGTGTCCGGATGTCCGGACACCGGGGCGCCGTACGCCTGCGACGGGGTCGGGCCGCCCTACGAGGGCTGCTCCTGGGTCCGTCCCTGGGTCCGGGCCGCGTCGTCGGCGACGTCCTCCTGGCTGCGGTTGGCCTGCAGGTTCGCCTTCGCCCGGTCCACGCGCCGCACGATCTGCTCGGACGCCCGGTCGCGTTCCTTGCGCAGCACCACGAAGCTGATGGGCGCGGAGATCAGCAGGGCGAGCAGGACGATCCACAGGCCGTTGGAGTCCCCGAGGCCGCGCGGGGCGAGGCCCGAGTAGACGAGGCCCCAGACGACCACGAGGCAGCCCGCGAAGATCCCGAGGCGCATCAGCGTGTAGCGGAGCATCTCTATCCACTCTTCCGTGTAGACCGGCCGGAACGTTGCCGAAAGGGCACCGTCCAGTGAAGCACGCCGGGCCGCCGATCTTGACAGGGGGGCACGGAACAGGACGTACGGGACTCAGGTCAGCGGCAGCAGCATGATCACGTCGTCCCGGTCGTCGCCCGGGGCCACCCGGATCGCGCCCGGCACCCGGCCGACCTCCTTGTAGCCGCAGGAGGCGTAGAAGCGCTCCAGGCCGAGACCGCCCCGGCAGGTGAGCCGGATCGCCTCGACGCCGTCGAGGCCGCGGGCCGCCTCCTCGGCTGCCGCCAGCAGGTCACGGCCGTGTCCCCGGCCCTGGTGCCGGGGGTGCACCATCACGGTGTAGAGCCACACCCAGTGCGTCATCAGCCGGTGCGTGTTGAAGGTGAGGAACGCGGTCGCGGCCACCCGTCCCTCCTCGTCGTGGCCGACGAGCAGCCGGGCGCGCCCCTCCGCCATCGCCACGAGGTGCGTCACCAGCGCCGGCCGGACCTCCTCCCGCGTCACGGTCGGCACGAAGCCGACGGCTCCGCCGGCGTTGGTCACGTCGGTCCACAGATCGAGGAGGCCGTCGCGCAGGGCGGGGGTGACGGGGGGGTCGAAAGTGAAGGTAAGAGGCACGAGGGGAGAGTATCCCTTACGGAATTCCGTCCTCAACGGCGTCCCGCGGAGC
Organism: Streptomyces sp. NPDC051041; assembly: GCF_044456065.1. Taxonomy (NCBI): domain Bacteria; kingdom Bacillati; phylum Actinomycetota; class Actinomycetes; order Kitasatosporales; family Streptomycetaceae; genus Streptomyces; species Streptomyces sp. NPDC051041. Next base: position 41,419 of record NZ_JBITFM010000002.1, on the reverse strand, counting down.
GGACGCCTTCCCTCGGCCCGGCGCCCGGCGGCGGCCTCGCGCAGGGCCGCCGGGTCCGCGTGCGCGGGGACGAAGGGCGCGGCGTCGTAGGCGTCCTCGGGCGCCTTCGCGGTGGGCTACGCGGTGTGAGCCGGCCGGGCGGGTACCCGCCCGGCCGGCTCACACCCGCATCGGCTGGGGGGACTCCCGGCGCAGCGGGTCCGGGCCGTCGTACTCCCGGATGATCTCGTAGCGGGTGTTGCGCTCCACCGGGCGGAAGCCCGCGTCGCGGATCAGCTCCAGCAGGTCCTCGCGGGTGAGCTTGTTCGGCGTGCCGAAGTTGTCGGCGTCGTGCGTGATCTTGTACTCGACGACCGAGCCGTCCATGTCGTCGGCGCCGAACTGGAGGGCGAGCTGCGCGGTCTGCACGCCGTGCATGACCCAGAAGACCTTGACGTGCGGGACGTTGTCGAACAGCAGGCGGGAGACGGCGAAGGTCTTCAGCGCCTCCGCGCCGGTCGCCATCTGGGTCCGCGCCTGGAGCCGGTTGCGGATCTTGCCGTCCTTCATGTCCACGAAGTCGTGCTGGTAGCGCAGCGGGATGAAGACCTGGAAGCCGCCGGTCTCGTCCTGGAGCTCGCGCAGCCGCAGCACGTGGTCGACGCGGTGGCGGGGCTCCTCGATGTGGCCGTACAGCATGGTGCACGGGGTCTTCAGCCCCTTCTCGTGCGCCAGCCGGTGGATCCGGGACCAGTCCTCCCAGTGGGTGCGGTGGTCCACGATGTGCCGGCGGACCTCCCAGTCGAAGATCTCCGCGCCGCCGCCGGTGAGCGACTCCAGCCCCGCGTCGATCAGCTCGTCGAGGATCTCGCTCGCGCTCAGTCCGGAGATGGTCTCGAAGTGGTGGATCTCGGTCGCGGTGAAGGCCTTCAGCGACACGTCCGGCAGGGCCTTCTTCAGCTCCCGCAGCGACCGCGGGTAGTACCGCCACGGCAGGTTCGGGTGCAGCCCGTTGACGATGTGCAGCTCGGTGAGGTTCTCCGACTCCATCGCCTTGGCGAGCTTGACGGCCTCCTCGATGCGCATCGTGTACGCGTCCTTCTCCCCCGGCTTGCGCTGGAAGGAGCAGTACGCGCAGGAGGCCGTGCACACGTTGGTCATGTTGAGGTGGCGGTTGACGTTGAAGTGGACGACGTCGCCGTTCTTCCGGGTGCGCACCTCGTGCGCGAGGCCGCCCAGCCACGCCAGGTCGTCCGACTCGTACAGCGCGATGCCGTCCTCACGGGTCAGCCGCTCACCGGAGCGGACCTTCTCCTCCAGCTCGCGCTTGAGCCCGACGTCCATGCCGATACCTCTTTCCTCAGACAGACTCCGACCACCGTACGCCCAGCCGGTCAGACCTCTTCCGGCAGCTCACCCACCCGGTTCTCCCACTTGGTGGAGAGCACGATGGTGGTACGGGTCCGGGAGACGCCCTTCGTCCCCGACAGCCGCCGGATGATCCGCTCCAGCCCGTCCACGTCCGTGGCCCGCACCTTGAGCATGAAGGAGTCGTCGCCCGCGATGAACCAGCAGTCCTCGATCTCGGGCAGGTCCTTCAGCCGGTGCGCCACGTCCTCGTGGTCGGCGGCGTCGGAGAGCGAGATCCCGATCAGGGCGGTGACGCCGAGGCCGAGCGAGGCGGCGTCCACGGTGGCCCGGTAGCCGGTGATGACGCCGGCCGCCTCCAGCCGGTTGATGCGGTCGGTGACACTGGGTCCCGACAGGCCGACGAGGCGCCCCAGCTCCGCGTAGGAGGCCCGGCCGTTCTCCCTCAGGGCCTGGATGAGCTGCCTGTCCACCGCGTCCATGCGATCGAAGCCTTCCGATGAAGAGGTGTGAAGAGGTCCGAGAACTGCTCAGGGTGAGCTGTGGTGCGCTGCCGCTCAGGTGGTGCGGGATCCGCCGCCGAGCTCACCCTCCCAACGGCGGTAGAGCCGGTGCGGCACGCCCGCCGCGTCCAGGACGCGCCCGGCGACGAAGTCCACCAGGTCCTGGATGTGCGTCGCGCCCGCGTAGAAGGCGGGCGAGGCGGGCACCACGGCCGCGCCCGCGTCGTCGAGCGCCACCAGGTGCCGCAGCGTCCGGCCGTCGAGGGGGGCCTCCCGCACGGCCACGACGAGCCTGCGCCCCTCCTTCAGGGTCACGCTCGCCGCCCGCTGCAACAGGTCCTTCGACAGCCCGAGCGCGACCCCGGCCACGCACGCCGTCGAAGCGGGCACGATCAGCATGCCCTTGGCCGGGTACGACCCCGAGGACGGCCCGGCCGCCAGGTCGCCGGCGCTCCAGTGCCGGACGCCCGCCAGGTCCACCGCGAAGGTGTCCGGCTTGCCGTCCGCCCCCCGCGACAGCCACTCCCCCAGGTCGTCCCGCCAGTGCGCGTCGCGGAAGGAGATCCCGGTCTCGTCCAGCAGCGTGAGGCGCGAGGCCCGGCTGACGACCAGGTCGACACTCTCGCCGGCGGCGAGCAGCGCACGCAGCACGGCGGCGGCGTACGGCGTCCCCGACGCCCCGGAGACCCCCACGATCCAAGGCGTGCGCTGCTTTTGTCCTGCGTTCACGTCTTGAGCGTACCGGCGGGGCGGGGGGTGTTCAGGACCGGTCGGGGATGTTCGGCTCCGCCGGCGGGCCGCCGGCGGCGGTCACGGCCGCCTCCACCGGGTCCCGCACCCGGCGCCGGGCCGCGCCCCGGTCACACGGTCAGCCCGCGCACCAGCAGGTCCAGCAGCGCGCACACGAACAGGGCGATCCCGATGAAGCCGTTGACGCTGAAGAACGCGCGGTTCAGGCGGGACAGGTCGTGCGGGCGGACGAGGGTGTGCTCGTACACGAAGGCGCCCGCCACGATCACCAGGCCGAGCCAGAGGAGGACGCCGCCGTCGGTGATCAGCGCGTACCAGACGAACAGCGCCGTCGTCACCGCGTGGCAGACCCGCGCGCCCCGGATGGCCGCCGGTATGCCGAAGCGGGCCGGGACCGACTTGACGCCGATCTCCCGGTCGGTCTCGACGTCCTGGCAGGCGTAGATCAGGTCGAAGCCGCCGATCCAGACGCCGACCGCGAGGCCCAGGACCACCGCCTCCCAGGACCACGTCCCGCTGATCGCCAGCCAGCCGCCGATCGGGCCCATGGCCTGGGCGAGGCCGAGGATGGCCTGCGGGAAGTTCGTGAACCGCTTGCCGTAGGGGTAGACCACCATCGGGACCACCGCGACGGGGGCGAGGGCCAGGCAGAGCGGGTTGAGCAGGGCCGCCGCGCCCAGGAAGACCGCCAGCGCGATCAGGGCGCCCGTCCAGGCGTGCTTCACCGACATCGCGCCGGTGACCAGCTCGCGGTGGGCGGTGCGCGGGTTGCGGGCGTCGATCTCGCGGTCGATGATCCGGTTGACCGCCATCGCGAAGGTGCGCAGGCCCACCATCGCCAGCGTGACCAGCAGCAGCCGGCCCCAGTGGATGTCGCGGTCCCACTCGTACATCGCGGTCAGGGAGGCGATGTAGGCGAAGGGCAGCGCGAAGACGGAGTGCTCGATCATCACCAGGCGCAGGAACGCCCTGGTGCGGCCGGGCTGCCGCGGGATCGCGGCGGAGGCGCCGCTCACAGGCCGTACTCCTTCCAGCGGCGGTCCACCTTCGCCGCCGTCTCGGGGTCGGACTCGACCATGTCGGGCCAGCCGCCGTCGCGCGTGTAGCCCTCCTCGGGCCACTTCCGCGTCGCGTCGATGCCCGCCTTGCCGCCCCAGAACTGCTGGTAGGAGGCGTGGTCGAGGTGGTCGACGGGGCCCTCGACGACGGTGAGGTCGCGGGCGTAGTCGGTGTTGCCGAGGGCGCGCCAGGCGACCTCGTGCAGGTCGTGCACGTCGCAGTCGGCGTCGACGACCACGATCAGCTTGGTCAGGGACATCATGTGCGCGCCCCAGACGGCGTGCATGACCTTCTGGGCGTGCTTGGGGTACTTCTTGTCGATGGAGACGATCGCGCAGTTGTGGAAGCCCCCGGCCTCGGGCAGGTGGTAGTCCACGATGTCCGGGACGATGATCTTCAGCAGGGGGAGGAAGAAGCGCTCGGTCGCCCGGCCCAGCGGCCCGTCCTCCGTCGGCGGGCGGCCCACGACGATCGACTGCAGCAGGGGGCGCTTGCGCATCGTGACGCAGTCGATCCGCAGCGCCGGGAAGGGCTCCTGCGGGGTGTAGAAGCCGGTGTGGTCGCCGAAGGGGCCCTCGGGCAGCATCTCGCCGGGCTCCAGCCAGCCCTCCAGCACCACCTCAGCCTGCGCCGGGACCTGCAGCGGCACCGTCTTGCAGTCGACCATCTCGATCCGCTTGCCCGCGACGAACCCGGCGAACAGGTACTCGTCGATGTCGCCGGGCAGCGGGGCGGTGGCGGCGTAGGTCACCGCGGGCGGGCAGCCGAAGGCGATCGCGACCGGCAGCCGCTCCCCGCGCCGGGCGGCCACCTGGTAGTGGTTGCGGCTGTCCTTGTGGATCTGCCAGTGCATGCCGATGGTGCGCTTGTCGTGGCGCTGGAGCCGGTACAGGCCCAGGTTGCGGACGCCCGTCTCCGGGTCCTTGGTGTGGGTCAGGCCCAGGTTGAAGAAGGAGCCGCCGTCCTTGGGCCAGGTGAACAGGGCGGGCAGCCGGTCGAGGTCGACGTCGTCGCCGTGCCGGACGACCTCCTGCACGGGGGCGTCGCCGGACTTCACCTTCTTCGGCGGGATGTGCGTCATCGCGCCGAGCTTGCCGAAGGCCTCCCGGACGCCGACGAAGCCGTGCGGCAGCTCCGGCTTCAGCAGCCCGCCGATCTTGTCGGAGATCTCGTCGTACGACTTCAGGCCGAGGGCCTTCAGCAGGCGGCGGTCGGTGCCGTACACGTTCATGGCCAGCGGCATGTCGGAGCCGCGCACGTTCTCGAACAGCAGCGCGGGCCCGCCGGACTTCTGCACCCGGTCGACGATCTCCCCGACCTCCAGATACGGGTCGACCTCGGCCTTGATGCGCTTGAGGTCTCCCTCGCGCTCCAGCGCCCGGAGCAGGGAGCGAAGATCGTCGTAAGCCATGCGGTCCAGTATCCCCGAACGGCTACTCTGGCCCTGTACCTGGGGGTCGCCCCCCGCGACCCGGCCCGCCGCCCCCGTTCCCGCTGGAGAGTGCTCATGCTCCGGGTGCTGATGTTCCTCGTACCGCTGGCGCTGAGCGTCTACGCGTTCATCGACTGCATCAGTACGGACGAGGAGGACGTCCGCCACATGCCCAAGCCGCTGTGGGCGATCCTCGTGCTGCTGTTCCCGCTCGTCGGCTCGATCTCCTGGATCATCGCGGGCAAGCGGCGCAGCCCGGCCGCCGAGGGCTGGTCCGGCCTGCGCGCGAACCGGTCGCGGCAGTGGGTGGCGCCCGACGACAACCCCGATTTCCTGAAGTCCCTCGACGAGGGCAAGAAGGACGGCGAGGACCGGAAGCGGGACGAGTCCTGACCGACGGCCCCGGCCCCGGCCCCGGCCGCCGACGCGGCCGGGGCCGGGGCGCCGCCGGGCGTCAGGAGTCCCGGCCCGGCTCCCCGGTCCCGGGAGGCGGCGCGGCGGCGGAGCCGGCGGTGACCAGACGGACGTCACCGGCCCCCTCCGCCACCGCGACGGCGACCCCCGGGTCCACTCCCTCGACGGCGTAAGCGGCCAGCGTCCGCGGTCCCGCTCCGTCGTCGCCGTCACCCGGGGCGTCGTCGCACGCCAGGAGGGTGGCGGTGCCGATCGGCTCCCCGAGGGGGGCGTCGGTCCGCTCCCCGCCCAGGTACCTGCGGCCGTCGTACTCGACGACGTACGCGCACGACGACCCGGCGCCGCCCGAGCCGCCCGGCGGTGACGCACAGCCCGCGGACACCACGGCGGCGGCCACCGCCGGCAGCGCCCACGCGGTCCTGCTTCCGCCGTGCCGGAACAACCTCTTCATCGGTACGCCTCCTCCCGGAGCACCGGCTCCGGCTCCGTGGCCACACACCGGGGACGCGCCGGGTCCCCGAAAGGTTCGGCCGGCCGGGACCTCCCCCGCCACCGGCCTCCCGCGCGGGGCACCGCCCGGCGGGGCGGCGAGGTGCCCGGCGGTGTTCACCGCCGGCATCGGATCGCCGTTCGAGATGCCATCCGTTCCATTGAAAACGCGCGACACGCACCGTCATCCGATACGGCCGAGGCATTCCCTTGATCTGGTCTGTCCCAACTGCGAACGGAGACGCCACGTGCGAATCACTGACATCCAGCGCTGCGAGGTCCGTCCCGGACGGCTCGTCGAATGGACCCTCAGCCCGGCGACCGTCGCGACGGCGGCAGCCCTGCCGGAGGACTCCCGGCCGCCGGCGTACATCCAGGAGTCGCACATCAGGACGGCACGCTCGGTGCGCGAGGACGGCCTGTTCGTGCCGACCTGGATCGGCACGGCGTTCGACCTCCCGGGACCGGCCGACCTCGACGCCCTGCAGCACGCCCTGCGCGCCTGGACGCTGAGACACGAGACGCTGCGCAGCGGGTTCCGCTGGGACGGCGAGGAGATGCGCCGGTTCACGCTCGACGCCGACGCGGTGTCGCTGCACCGCGAGGAGATCGGCGACTTCCCCGACGGGACGCGGCTGGCCCGGCACCTCCAGGACCGCTTCGACGCCGTCGCGGACGCGCTGCGCTGGCCGAACCTGATCTACACGGCCGTCGTCCGGGACGACGGCGCGAGCGTGTACCTGGCCTTCGACCACAGCAACGTCGACGCCTACTCCCTCTACCGCATCCCGGCCGAGATCCACGAGCTGTACGCGGCGGCCGTCGAGGGGCGCCCGGTGGAGCAGCCGCCCGCGGGCAGTTACGTCGACTTCTGCGAGGCCGAGCGGGCCGACGCCGACCGGATCGACGGCACCAGCGACGTGGTGGCCCGGTGGCGGGAGTTCATCCACCGCTGCGACGGGCGGCTGCCGAACTTCCCCGTCGACCTCGGCCTGGCCCCCGGCGGCGGGCTGCCCACCCAGAACCTCATGCGGGAACCGCTGGTGGACGCGGAGGCCGCCGCCGCGTTCGAGGCGTACTGCCGCCCCTTCGGCGGCGCCCTGGTCGGCATCCTGGCCGCCACCGCCCTGATCGTCCACGAGATCGGCGGGGAACCCGTCTACCGCACGGTGGTGCCGTTCCACACGCGGGTGAAGTCCCGCTGGTCGGACTCCGTGGGCTGGTACGTGGGCGGCGCCCCGATCGAGGTGCCCGTCGCCGAGACCCCCGACTTCCCCGGCGCCCTGCGGGCGGTCCGGGCCGCGCTGCACGCCAACCGGCCGCTGGCCCGGATGCCGCTGGCCCGGGTGCTGCGGCTGCTCGGCGCGGACTTCCGGCCGACCTCGCCCGACCTGTACTCGATCGTCTCCTACGCCGACGCCCGGGACATTCCCGGGTCGCGGCGCTGGGCCGAGCTGAACGCGTACGGGCTGATGCGGGTGTCGTACGGCGACCAGGTCTGCGCGTGGGTCACGCGGCTGCACGAGGGGCTGTGGTTCGCGAGCCGCTACCCGGACACCGACGTCGCGCACAAGAACATGCGGCTGTACGTCGACCGGCTGCGGGACATGATCGCGGAGGTGCCCGCGGGACCTAGGTCATGAGCCCGGGAGGGGTGTCGGACGGCTGCTCCAGCAGGCCGATCAGCCGTTCGAACCGCTCCCGCCAGCGCTGCTCCGACTCCACCTCGCCCCGGAACTCGTGCGTGAAGCGGAGGGCGCAGCCGTCCTCGCCGTCGCGCTCCAGGTGGAAGCGGAGCCGGCCGGCGCCCTCCACGGTGTACTCGGCGATCCGGTCCACGTCCCAGGCGGTGATCCGCCCGGCGCCCAGTCCGCGCAGGGCGACGACGCCGTCCAGGCGCGGCTGGAGCACGTCGGCCTCGGTGAACCACTCCGCGAGCCCCTCGCGGGTGGCCAGCAGGGGCCAGACCCGCTCCATGGGCCGCGGAAGCCGCACCAGGAAGTGCAGCAGGTGCCCGCTCCCGCGGGTGTGGCTGGTGCCCTGCTCGATGGCTCCGGTCATGACACCAGCCTGACCCCCGGCCGGGGGTCGCGCACCCGTTACGGACGCTCGCCCGGCTCGTCGACGACGGCCCGGCGCAGGACGGCGGTGTTGCTGGTGACCGCGCCCTTCCTCAGGCCGGCGTGGTCCTCGGTGGCCACCGTGCGCTCCCCGAGGAACTCATGGGTCCGCGCGTCGAAGATCCACTCGTCGCGGAGCGGGTTGTCGGGGTCCTGGCGGGCGACCGCGACGCCACGGCGCCCGGCGGCGTCGACGGCGCCCTTCACCACGGTCACGCCGGGGATGCGGGCGACCGCCCGGTACAGGGCCGCGCTCTGCTCCGGCGGCACGATCGCGTCCCGGATCAGGTCGCCGGCCAGCACGAACATGGCCTGGTGGGTCTCCTGGCCGCTGTGCTCGGGGGCGGTCCGGCGCAGCCAGTCGTACATCCCGTCCGGATCGGTGGGCAGCGTCGACAGGTGCCGGTAGCTGGTGGAGGCCTCGTAGCCGGGCTCGCCCGGGGCCGGTTCGGGGGCGGTGGACCACTGGCCGCGCCCCTCCTCCCGGACCAGCCCCTCGCCGGTGCCGTCCACGGACGTCCAGTGCTCCGAGCGGTGCAGCGGCTGGATCCTCGCCTTCCGGCCCTCCTCGTAGACGGTGTGGGAGACCTTGCTGTCGACGTACACGAACTGGTCGTCCCGGATCTCGCCGTAGGCGCCGCCCGCGTCCGCGGCCGCCAGCGCGATGTCCTCCAGGAACGCGGCCGTGGCGCCTGCCCGCGCCGGGGCGGTCGCGCGCACCCCGGTGCCGTCGGAGGACGCCGGCAGGACGACGACGGTGACGGCGGCGGCCGTCGCCACGGCCGCCGCGGCGAGCGCGGGCCGCAGCCACGGGTTCCGCCTGCGGGCGGGTTCCTGTCCGGTGCGCCGGATCTCGGTCATCAGATGCTCCTTGAGGAGTCGGTGACGGCCCGGCGGAAGGTCTCTCTCGGGAAGTTCCGGGAGCTGGGGATTCATCGGTTTCCCTCCCTCAGGGGCCTGACCGCGGTGGTGCGGTCACCTCTGATCTGTCCGCGCGCTTCGGGCGGTTCCATGTGTTTCGCGAGTTTCTTCCGCGCCCGGGACAGCCGCGACCGCACGGTGCCGACGGGCACGCCGAGCGCGTCGGCGGCGGCGGCGTAGTCCAGCCCGGACCACACGCACAGCGCCAGCACCTCGCGTTCGGCGCGGCGCAGCTTCGCCAGCGCGGTCCGGACGAGCGCCAGCTGCGCCGCGTCGTCGACCCGGCCCGCGACCTCCTCGGCGAAGTCCCGCACGGTCTCGTCGCGCGGCAGCCGGGCGACGGCGGCGCTGTGTCTTCGGGCGGCGCGGCGGATGTTGCGGGCGACGTTGGTGGCGATGCCGAGCAGCCAGGGCCGCAGCGAGCCGCCCTCCTCGTCCAGCCGGTCGCGCAGCCGCCAGGCGTCGAGGAAGGTCAGCGAGACGACGTCCTCGGCGCTCGCCCAGTCGCCGGTGAGCCGGAAGGCATGGTTGTAGACGGAGCGCGCGTACGCGTCGAAGAGATCACCGAAGGCCTCGTGGTCCCCCGCGCGGACGCGTGTCCGCAGAGTCGTATCCACGCCCTCTTGCCTGTCCGCACGGCGAAGGCCGGTTCCCGTGACCCACGTCACGGGAACCGGCCTTCGCCGCGGGGTGTCAGAACCCGGCCGAGCGGAGCACGCCCAGGCCGACGTCGGCGTAGGAGTGCTTGCCGGAGACGAAGATGTTGACGCCGTAGTAGTTGAACAGCCAGCAGCCGAAGGCGATCAGTGCCAGGTAGGCGGCCTTGCGGCCCTTCCAGCCGGCCGTGGCGCGGGCGTGCAGGTAGCCGGCGTAGGCGACCCAGGTGATGAAGGACCAGGTCTCCTTGGGGTCCCAGCCCCAGTAGCGGCCCCAGGCGTCGCCCGCCCAGATGGCGCCCGCGATGATCGTGAACGTCCACAGCGGGAAGACCGCGGCGTTGACGCGGTAGGCGAACTTGTCGAGGGACGCGGCGGACGGCAGCCGGTCCAGGACGGAGTTGGCGAAGCGGCCGGGGGTGCCGCCGGTGGCGAGCTTGTTCTCGTAGGAGTCCTTGAACAGGTACAGGATCGTGGAGACCGCGCCCACGTAGAAGACCGCGCCGCAGAAGATCGCCGTGGAGACGTGGATGTACAGCCAGTACGAGTGCAGGGCGGGCACCAGCTGGTCGCTGGCGGTGTACAGGACGGTGACGGCGAGCCCCAGGTCGAGCAGGACCGTGGTGATCAGGGGCAGGCCGAGCCAGCGGATGTTCTTCCGCAGCGCCAGCAGCGTCAGGTACACGCCGACGGCGACCGTGGAGAAGGTGATGTTGAACTCGTACATGTTGCCCCACGGCGCCCGCTGCACCGACAGGGCCCGCGCGAGCACGCCGCCGAACTCGATCAGGAAGGCGAGCACGGTCAGCGAGACGGCGACGCGGCCGTAGAGGTCGCCCTGCTCGTCCCCGCCGTGCGCTCCGGGCCCGTCGGGCACGTCCCGCGCCCCGGCCGCGGACCGTACGACGACCTTCGGCCGCTCCAGCACGGCGGTGCCGCCGGCCGTGCGCACGGTGACGGCGGGCGCGTCCGCCTTCTTGTCCGCGGTGAGCGCGGCGGCGGTGCGGCCGACCTTGCTGCGGCTGCCGAAGAGCCACTCGGCGATGTACGCGAAGAAGGCCAGGGTGTAGACCGCCATCGCGGAGTAGATCAGCACGTTGCTGATGTTCGCGAGGTTCTCGTTGGCGGCGGCGGCCAGATCGGTCGCGGCGGCGGGAGTCACTGCTGCTCAGCCCCTTCGGCAGATACGGCGGGGGAATCGGAAGGGTGGGGATCGGGGGCGCCGGGCGCCCGCTCGTACAGGACCCCGGCGAGGTCGCCGAGCTCCTCGGGCACCTTGGCGGACTCGCTGCGGCCGAGACCGGCCATCTCCACGACGGTCACGCCGTCGGCGCCCTCGACGGCCCGCACCCACACGCGGCGGCGCTGGATGAACAGGGAGGCGGCGAGGCCGACGATGGCGGCGAGGGAGCCGGCGAGGGCCCAGCCGCTGCCGGGCTGCCGGGCGACCTGGAAGCCCGCCCACTCCTTGACGCCCTCGAAGGTGACGGAGCCGGCGCCGTCCGGGAGCGTCATGGTCTGGCCGACCTTCAGCTGCTTCTTGAACAGCTCGCCGTCGGAGTCCTTGAACTCCTTCAGGTTCTTCTTGTCGAGCTGGTAGACGCTCTGCGGGATGCCCGAGTCGACGCCCAGGTCGCCGTGGTAGGCGGACAGCGCGAGCATCGGGTTCAGCAGCGCCGGGAAGGTGGACAGCATGGTGCTGCCCTGCCCGCCGTACGTCGGCAGGAAGAACGCGTTGAAGCCGAGCTGCTCCTTGACGCCCTCGGCGTTGCGGTAGCCGTCCATGACCTTGATGGCGCCGGAGGAGGTGACGTTGCCGTCCAGCGGCAGCAGCGGCACGGCCTCCTTGTCCATCACGACCCTGCCCTTGCCGTCCCGGACGGTGACGACGGGGGCGTAGCCGTGGCTGACCAGGTAGACCTTGGAGCCGCCGATCTCCAGCGGCTCGTTGACCCTGACGGTGGTCCTGCGCTCTTCGCCGTAGGCGCCCACGCTGTAGGTGACGTCGGCCTCGAAGGTGCGCGGGGTGCCGCGGTTGGGGCCGGTGGGCTCGTAGGTGCCGGTGAAGTCCTTCAGGGTGAAGCTGAACGGGTCCAGGTCGTCCTGGGTGAACAGACTGCCGGACTTGAAGTCGTCGTACTGGGTGAGCGTGTTGGCGAAGCCGTCGCCCTCCAGGATCAGCTTGTTGCCCTCGGACTTCATCAGCTGGCCCCAGGCGAAGGCGATCAGCATCACGATCAGCGCCAGGTGGAAGATGAGGTTGCCGGCCTCGCGCAGATAGCCCTTCTCGGCGGCGACCGCGTCGCCGGACAGGTGCGCGCGGAAGCGGCGCTTCCGCAGCAGGGCGAGCGCGGCCTCGCGGACCTGCTCGGGCCGGGCCTCGGTGCGCCAGGTGGTGTAGGCGGGCAGCCGGGTCAGGCGCCGGGGCGCGGCGGGCGGCCGGCCGCGCAGCTGGCCGACGAACTGCCAGGTGCGGGGGACGATGCAGCCGATGAGGGAGACGAACAGCAGGATGTAGATCGCGGAGAACCACACCGAGCTGTAGACGTTGAACAGGCCCAGCTTGTCGTAGAGCGGCGCGAGCGTGGTGTGCTGCTCGCGGAACTCGGCGACCTTCGTGGCGTCGATGCCGGTCTGCGGGATCAGCGAGCCGGGGATCGCGCCCAGCGACAGCAGCAGGAGCAGCAGCAGCGCCACCCGCATGGAGGTGAGCTGCCGCCAGAACCAGCGGGCCCAGCCGACGACGCCCAGGGCGGGCAGGTGGGGGGCCTCCTCGGCGGGCGCGGTGGACAGCTGGGAGCCGGCCGCGCCCAGCTCCTGGTCCTCGGGGGTGTTCGGGGCCGCGTCGGGCCCGGTCTTCGAAGTCGTGCTCATCGGGTCAGATCCCCACAGTGAAGCCGTTGGACCAGGTCTGCATCTCCTGCACGATGCGGTCCCACGCGCCGGTCAGCAGCAGCAGACCGGTCACGATCATCATGGTGCCGCCGATCCGCATCACCCAGACATAGTGGCGCTTGACCCAGCCGAACGCGCCGAGGGCCTTGCGGAAGGCGACCGCGGCGAGCACGAACGGCATGCCGAGCCCGAGGCAGTAGGCGACGGTCAGGACGGCGCCGCGGCCCGCGCTGCCCTGGTCGGAGGAGAGGATCAGCACCGAGGACAGGGTCGGGCCGATGCACGGCGTCCAGCCGATGCCGAACAGCGCGCCCAGCAGGGGGGCGCCGACCAGGCCGGTCACCGGACGCCGGTGGAGGCGGAACTCGCGCTGGGTGAACCAGGGCATCAGGCCCATGAAGAAGACGCCCATGAGGATCATGAGCACCCCGAGCACCCGGGACAGCACGCCCCGGTGGTCCTGCAGCGTGTCGCCGAAGTAGCCGAACAGCGCCCCGCTGGAGACGAACACCGCGGTGAAGCCGAGGACGAACAGCGAGGCGCCGGCGACCATCCGGCCGCGCCGGGCCTCGGCCAGGTCGGTGCCGGTGACACCGGTCACGTACGACAGGTAGCCGGGGACCAGCGGCAGGACGCACGGGGAGAAGAAGGAGACGAGGCCGCCGAGCAGCGCGACGGGCAGGGCCGCCAGCAGGGCGCCGTTGAGCACCGTGCCGTTGTAGCCCGTCGCGGCGAGCGTGGACAGCGCGGTCACGTCACTTCTCCGCCAGGACCGGGTCGATCATCTTGCGCAGCTTCTCCTCGGTGAGCGCCTGGAGGGTGCGCGCGGCGATCCTGCCGTCCCGGTCGATGATCAGCGTGGACGGGATGGCCTGCGGGTTGAGCGTGCCCTTGGCGAAGCGGAGCATCAGCTTGCCGGTCGGGTCGTACAGGCTCGGGTAGGTGATCCCGTACTCCTCCTCGAAGGCCCGCGCCGGGCCGGTGGAGGTGTCGCGGGTGTTGATGCCGACGAACTGGACGCCCTGGTCCTTGACGTCCTCGTAGACCTTCTGGAAGTTCTTCGCCTCGGCCCGGCAGGGCGGGCACCAGGAGCCCCAGACGTTGAGGACGACGACCTTGCCCTTGTAGTCGTCGACGTCCAGCCGCTCACCGTCGACGGTCGGGCCGGACAGGTCGGGCGCGTCGGCCCGCTCGCCCCGGTCCACGGTGGCGATGCCGTCGGAGCCGGTGATGAAGTTGGTGTCCCCGCCGCCGCCCGAGGTGCCCCCGGAGCCGCACGCGGACACGAGCAGCGCGGCCGCGGCGGCACCGGCGGTCAGGACGGCACGGCGGGCACGGCTCCGCACGCGGGTCGTGCGGTCCGAGCGGTTCGAGCGCAGGGGGGCGCGGCTGGCGGCACTCATGTGAAAAGTTTCGCATGTCCGTTCCGGGGATCTTGCGCACCCCCCTGGCGGGGGAGAACCCGCTCCTCAGAACCGCTTCCAGCCCTCCGCCGGGGCCTGTCCCACGTCCAGGGTGCGCAGCTTGGCGAGCACCTCGGGCCGCTGCGCGTCCAGCCAGTCCACGAGCTGCCGGAAGGAGACCAGCCTCACGTCCCCGCCCCGGTCCCGCTCCCGGGCCATGTGGGCGAGGGCCTCCTCGACGGCGTCCATGTAGATGCCGCCGTTCCACTGCTCGAAGTGGTTTCCGATGAAGAGGGGCGCCCGGTTCGTCTCGTACGCCCGCTTGAAGCCGGATATGTACGCCTGGGCGGACTGCTCCCGCCAGGCGGGACGGCGGTGGGCGGGGGCGTTGGTCGAGTTGACCGACTGGTTGGCGAGCATGTTGTAGTCCATCGACAGGACCTCGAAGGAACGTCCGGGGAAAGGTATCTGCTGCAGCGGCAGGTCCCAGATCCCCTGCTTCTTCACCGGCCAGACCTGCCGGCCGCCGGGCGAGGAGGCGTCGTAGCGCCAGCCGAGGGCGCGGGCGGTGGGCAGCAGGTTCTCCTGGCCGAGCAGGCAGGGCGTGCGGCCGCCGACGAGTTCCCGGTCGTAGTCGAAGGGCAGGGGCGGCAGATCGGTCCAGCCGGTGTTGGTCCGCCACTCCTTGACGAAGGACTTCGCCTGCTCGATCTCGTCGCGCCACTGCCGCGGCGTCCAGTGGGCGACCGAGCCGGGGCCGTCGCCGCAGAAGTGGCCGTTGAAGTGGGTGCCGATCTCGTGGCCCGCCAGCCAGGCGCGGCGCAGGCCGTGCAGCGTGTCCTTGATGTGGCCGTCGGTGAGGTAGCCGATGTCGGAGGCGCCGCGCGGGTTGTTCGGCGGGTCGTACCGGCGCCTGCGCGCCTCGGGCAGCAGGTACAGGCCCGAGAGGAAGAAGGTCATGTGCGCGCCGTGCTCCTCGGCCAGGTCCAGGAAGCGCGGGAAGAGACCGTTGCCGACCTCACCGGCCCCGTCCCAGGAGAAGACGACGAACTGCGGCGGCGTCTGGCCGGGCTCCAGCGGCACGGGCCGCGCGGGCCGGCGGGGCTGCCTGCCGGTGAAGGCGGTGGAGCCGTCGCCCAGGGGGCGGGCGGCGGGCGTCGGCCGGCCGCCGGGGGGCCGGCCGGCGGAACCGCCGGCGTGGGTCGAGCCGTCCGCCCGGACGGAGCCGCCGCAGCCCGCGAGTCCCGCGGCGGCCGCGGCGCCCGCCCCCAGACCGATCGCTCCCCTTCGACTGATGTGACGCATTCCATCCCCGCCCGTCGCGCTCTCTGCTTGGTCAGCTGGTCAGAGGGCGCGACGAACGGGGAGGTTCCCGACGAATGTGCGATTTTCGAAACAAGGTTCGACAGAAGGGCGTCGGCCGGTGGGCATCGGTCGACGGGTGCCCACCGGTGGCGGCGGCCGGCGGGCACCGACCGGTGGCGACGGCCGGCGGGCGCGCCTACGCGCCGAACGCCTTGTCCTTCCCCTTCACCGGCCTGGCGCCGGCGAGCAGATGGGCCGGGACGAGGTCGCGGGCCGGCTCGCTGTAGCCGACGGACACGATCCGGTCGCCCTCGAAGGTGAAGCTGGTCAGGGACGCGAGCGTGCACTGCCGCTTGCGCGGGTCGTGCCACAGCCGCCGCTTCTCGACGTAGGACCGCACGATCCAGATCGGCAGCTGGTGGCTGACCAGCACCGCCTCGTGCCCCCGCGCCCGGTCCTTCGCCGTGTGCAGCGCGGCCATCATGCGGACCACCTGGTCGACGTACGGCTCGCCCCACGACGGGCGCATCGGGTTGACCAGGTGCCGCCAGTTGCCGGGCCGGCGCAGCGCCCCGTCGCCCACGCCGAACGTCTTGCCCTGGAAGACGTTCTCGGCCTCGATCAGCCGCTCGTCGGTGTTCAGCTCCAGCCCGTGCGCCTTGGCGATCGGCGTCGCCGTCTCCTGCGCCCGCTCCAGCGGGGAGGCGGCGACGTAGGTCACGTCGCGGGGGGCGAGGTGCTCGGCGACCCGGTCGGCCATGCGCCGGCCCAGCTCGGAGAGGTGGTAGCCGGGCAGCCGGCCGTACAGGATGCCGTCCGGGTTGGCCACCTCGCCGTGCCGCATGAGGTGGACGACGGTGATGTCGCGGTGGGTGCTCATGCCGCCATGGCCTCCGCCGCCGCCCGGGCCGCCGCCGGAAGGGCGTCGGCGATCCGCTCCAGGGCCCGCTCGTCCAGCGCGGTGGAAACGAACCAGGACTCGAAGGACGACGGCGGCAGGTAGACGCCGTTCGCCAGCATCGCGTGGAAGAAGGCGGTGAAGCGGAAGGACTCCTGCGCCCTGGCGTCCTCGTAGGTGCGCACGGGCCGGTCCGTGAAGAACACGGAGAACATGTTGGAGGCGTTCTGCACCCGGTGGGCGACGCCCTCCTTGCTCAGCGCCTCGGACACCAGGGACCGGACCCGCTCGGAGACGGCGTCGAGCTTCTCGTACGCAGCGTCGTCGAGCAGCCGCAGCTGGGCGAGGCCGGCGGCGGTGGCGACCGGGTTCCCGGAGAGGGTGCCGGCCTGGTAGACGGGGCCGGCCGGAGCGAGGTGCGCCATGACGTCGGCGCGCCCGCCGAACGCCGCGGCCGGGAAGCCGCCGCCCATCACCTTGCCGAAGGTCATCAGGTCGGGGACCACGCCGTCGACGCCGTACCAGCCGGCCCGGCTGGTACGGAAGCCGGTCATGACCTCGTCGGAGATGTACAGGGCGCCGTGCTCGGCGCAGAGGTCCTTCAGCCCCTGGTTGAAACCGGGCAGCGGCGGCACGACGCCCATGTTGCCCGGGGACGCCTCGGTGATCACGCACGCGATCTCGCCGGGGTGGGCGGCGAAGGCGGCCCGCACGGCGTCGAGGTCGTTGTACGGCAGGACGATCGTGTCGCCGGCCTGGGCGCCGGTGACGCCGGGGGTGTCGGGCAGCGCGAAGGTGGCGACGCCGGACCCGGCGGAGGCGAGGAGGGAGTCGACGTGCCCGTGGTAGCACCCGGCGAACTTGACGACCTTGGTGCGCCGCGTGAACCCGCGGGCGAGCCGGATCGCCGACATCGTCGCCTCGGTTCCGCTGGACACCAGCCGCACCCGCTCCAGCGGCGCGACCCGGGCGACCATCTCCTCGGCGAGCGCGACCTCGCCCTCACCGGGCGTGCCGAAGGAGGTGCCGCGCGCGACGGCCTCCTGCACGGCGGCGACGACCTCGGGGTGCGCGTGCCCGAGGATCATGGGCCCCCAGGAGCAGACGAGGTCGACGTACTCGCGCCCGTCGGCGTCGGTCAGGTACGGGCCGCTGCCGGACACCATGAACCGGGGCGTGCCGCCCACGGCCCCGAAGGCCCGCACCGGCGAATTCACACCGCCGGGCGTGACGGCCGCCGCACGGTCGAACAGAGCCTGCGAGGCCGGTGCTTCATAGGGATATGCCAGTTCGCTCATGACCTGCGACTTCTCCGACCTTCTCCGATGACGTGGACTCCGGTTGCCAGTGACCTGTTCAGGGTAGGCCAGGGGGTCCGGGAGGCAGAGGCGCGCCGGGGCGACGGGGGCGGCGGACCGTCGCCGGCCGGGCGGGCGCCGGGTGGACGATTTTCACGCCGCCGCACGCCCTCGGTCTGCGAAACTGGGCCTTGTACACAGCTCGGACAGTTCAAAAGTGTTCAATGGCGCGTTCAGGTCCGGCGAAGATCCTGCGATCCTGGAGTTCCCCGCGGACGGATGTCTCACCGCACGTTTCGGCGCGCGGCCGTGGGGGAGGTCACTGACACGATGATCGGGTTGCGCGGCGGGGGACACGCGTCCTAGAAAAGCAGTCGGGTGGAGATATGCATCGCGGTGGCGGACTGGGCGAGGGGACCGGTGACCTGGGTCCTCGACGTGCCCGGCGGGGAAGGCACCGACGCGACGCGGAGGAAACGACCGAGACACGTCAGGCACACGGCGTACCGAGTGAGCCCGAGCGGCTCGACCGACGGGTCGACCGGCTGAGGGCGGGGAGCAGGAATGGTGGTCGGGTGGGGGTGACGTACAAGTACTTCGGCGCGCCCGACGGCGCGACCGCGGCCCGCGTCCCGATCTCGATGCGCCCCGAGGAGCTCGGCGGCGACGAGCTCGGCATGAACGGCATGTTCACCAAGATCAAGCCTGAGACGATGGCCGCCATGGTGCTGACCGGCATCGAGGGCGTGCCCCTGCACAAGGTGCCCCCGCTGGAGCTGGTCGTCCTGCACCCCGACTACGCGGTGGTCAAGCTCCCGACGACCGCCGTCGACCCGTTGCGCGACATCGGCGAGGAGGCGGTCGGCGCGGCGGCCTTCATCTGGTCGACGGTGCCGGACCGGGGCGGGCCGCGGGACGCGTTCAACGTGTACCGGCTGCTGCACGAGTGGCAGGACTTCAGCCACCGGCTGCACGAGGCGGGGCATCAGCCGTACTGCCTGGTGTGGCCCTGAGCCGGGGCTTTCCGGGTTTTCTGGATTCGGGCGGGACTTTCGGGTCCCGCCCTCGTCGTGTGCCGGGCGGGGCCGTCGGGCGGCCGGGGCGCATCGGGGGCACGACGGGTGCCGGAGCCGTCCGCGCGCCCGTCGACGCGGCGTGACGCCGCAGGGCGCCGACGGGTGACCGGGCGCTGCCGGCCCCGCCCGGGGACGGCGACCGGCATGAAGAACGCGTAAAGATTGCCGGGAGCAGGCAATGTCCCGGCGGCCGCCGACATGTGACGATGCGTCCACCAGCGGGGGAGGGCAAGGAGAGGCGGTGGGTGCGGATGGCCTGGTTTCTGAGTCTCGGCATCGCGGGGGTCGTCCTCCTTGCCCTGTCGTTCGTCCTCGACGGCGTTCTCGAAGGGCTGCTCGACGGCGTCGCCGCGGTGGACGGCCTGCTCGACGGGCTGCTGTCGCTTCCGGTGATCGCCGGGTTCCTGTCCATGCTCGGTTTCTCCGGGGCGATCGTCCTGGGGACGACCGGGCTGGGCGCGGGGGGCGCGACGGCGGTCGGGGTGCCGGCCGGTGCCGTCACCGGCTGGTGCGCCTACCGTCTCGGCCGGGCGCTGGCGCGCGACTCCTCCGGGGCCGCGCCGCGGGGGGAGGACCTGATCGGCGTCACGGGTTCGGTGGTCACCGCGATCCCGGTCGGCGGATACGGCGAGGTGCTGGTGCGCCTGGCCGGCCAGCCGGTGAAGCTCTCGGCGAGAAGCCCGGTCGCCGTGGCCCGGGGGGCCGAGGTCTGGGTCGAGGGGACGCTGTCGCAGTCGGCGGTGTCCGTACGTCCCGTCGAACGCTGACCCGGCCGAACCGCTCCTCGCCGAACCGTTTCTTGCCGAACCGTTTCTTGCCGAACCGTTTCTTCCGCATCGTTTCTTTCCGGCACGCCCGGCCGTGTCGTTCCCGTCCGTACACCCTTACCGAGTGCCGTCCGCAGGGAGGGCTGAGGGGGCAACACCATGAGTTCTGTCGTCATCGCGGCGGGAGGGGTCGTCGTACTCCTCGTGCTGATCGCGCTGGTGGTCGTCAGCCGCTACAAGGTGGCCGGGCCGAGCGAGGCGTTCATCGTCACCGGGCGGCGCGGCAAGAAGGCCACCGATCCCGAGACCGGCCGGGTGTTCACCGACAACAGCGGGCAGAAGGTCGTGGTCGGCGGCGGTGTGTTCGTCGTGCCCTTCGTCCAGCAGAAGTTCACGCTCGACCTGTCCTCGCGGCACATCCCGGTGGCGGTGCGCGGCGCGGTCACCCTGCGCGGGGTGAAGGCCAACCTGGAGGGCGTCGCGATCGTCAAGGTCGGCGGCACCGAGGACGCCATCCGGGCCGCCGCCCAGCGGTTTTTGATGCAGCAGGACGGCATCGTCGGCTTCACCCAGGAGGTGCTCTCGGGGGCGCTGCGCGCGATCGTGGGCCGGATGGCGGTGGAGGACATCATCCGCGACCGGGCCGCGTTCGCCGGGCAGGTCGCCGAGGAGGCCGAGGCGAGCCTGTCCGGGCAGGGCCTGGTGCTGGACGCCTTCCAGATCCAGGACATCACCACCGAGGGCTCCTACCTGGAGGACCTCGGCCGCCCCGAGGCCGCCCGCGCCAAGCAGGAGGCCGACATCGCCGAGGCCGAGGCGCGGCGGGCCGCCGAGCAGGCGCGGCTGAAGGCCGAGGAGGAGATCGCGGTCGCCCAGCGCACGCTCTACCTGCGGCAGGCCGAGATCAAGGCCGAGACCGACCAGGCCGCCGCCCGCGCCAACGCCGCCGGGCCGCTGGCCGAGGCCGCCCGGCAGCAGGAGATCCTCACCGAGCAGGAGAAGGTCGCCGAGCGGCAGGCCGCCCTGACCGACCGTCAGCTCGACACCCAGGTCCGCAAGCCGGCCGACGCCCAGCGGTACGCCGCCGAGCAGGAGGCCGAGGCCAAGCGGGTCGCCCGGGTCAAGCAGGCCGAGGCCGAGCGGCTGGCGGAGATCGCCGCCGCGCAGGCGGAGGCCGAGCGGTCCCGGCTCACGGGTGAGGGCGAGAAGCAGCGCAGGTCCGCGCTGGCCGAGGCGCAGGCGATCGAGGGCCTGAAGCAGGGCGAGGCCGAGCGGGCCCGGCGCGCGGCCGTCGCGGAGGCGGTCCGCCTGGAGGGCGACGCGGAGGCCGCCGCGATCGGCGCCAGGGGCGCGGCCGAGGCCGAGGCGATGCGGAAGAAGGCCGACGCCTTCGCCCAGTACGGCGAGGCGGCCGTGCTGCAGATGCTCGTCGAGGTGCTGCCGCAGGTCGTCGCCAAGGCGTCCGAACCGCTCAGCGCCGTCGACAAGATGACCGTCATCTCCACCGACGGGGCGAGCCGGCTGTCGCGCACCGTCGCCGACAACGTCGCCCAGGGCATGGAACTGCTCGGCGCCACCACCGGAGTGGACCTCGCGGAGCTGCTGAAGAACATCGCCCGGCGCGACGGCGCCGACCGGCCCGCGGCGACGGCCGCCGGGACCGACGGCAAGGTCGAGATCAGCTGAGATCCGCGGACCGGACACCGGGCCCGCGCGGCAGCGCGCCGCCGGGCCCGCGCGGCAGCGCGCCGCCGGGCCCGGATCCGGCGCCGGCCCGTCGGGCGGCCGTCCCGCGGCGGGGCCGGCCGGAAGCCCGGCACCGCGCGCCGGGCCGGACGC
Source organism: Streptomyces sp. NPDC051041 (assembly GCF_044456065.1). Lineage (NCBI taxonomy): Bacteria > Bacillati > Actinomycetota > Actinomycetes > Kitasatosporales > Streptomycetaceae > Streptomyces > Streptomyces sp. NPDC051041. The sequence goes on along the minus strand of NZ_JBITFM010000002.1, from coordinate 20,247 downwards.
CCCCTCGCCGTCGTCCCCCGGATCGGGGGCTCCCTCCAGGACCACGGCAGCCGTGCGGGACCCTGGACCCCGGCGGCGTCCGGCGACGGGACCGCCCGGCCCACCCGGCCCGCCCGGCGGGCCGCGGTCGGGCGGAACCCGCGGGCGGCCTTCGCGGCACCGGGGAAGCGCCGCGGGCGGCCTTCGCGGCACCGGGGAAGCGGGCGAAGGCGGCCCGCTGCCGTTCCCGGGGGCGGGACGGCACAGCACAGGAGCGACATCGGGAGGGAATGTGACGAGGCCGGCGGTGCCGGAGGAGTTCCTGGAGGGGTACGGCGGGATTCTCGCCGATGTCTGCGCCACCGGCCGCCGGCTGACCCGGGACGAGCTGGAGACCCTCCGGGCGCAGGGGGAGCGGGCCGCGGAGGCGGGCCTGGGACTGCGCGCCCTGGTCCGGCGGCACCTGTCCGCGGCCCGCGACCTCTCCCCCGCCCTGGCGTCCGCGGGGGTGGACCGCGTGCTCGCCGCCGTCGAGCAGGCGATCGACGCCTTCGCCGAAGGCCACGAACGCGCCCAGCGACTGGCGGTGCGCCAGGAGGAGGCGGCGCGGCGGGAGTTCATCGACGACCTGCTCTACGGCCGCAGCAACCTGGGCCGGCTCGCCGAACGCGCCGAACGCTTCGGCCTGCTCCTCTCCCGCGCCCACGCGGTCGCCGTCGCCCAGGGCACCACGCCGGTCGACGACGCCCACCCGGCCACCCGCCAGGTGGACAGCGCCCTGATCGCCCGCTTCGGCGAACGCCACATCCTGCTCACCACCAAGGACGGCCGGCTGATCTGCATCGCCCCCGGCGACCAGGACGACGTGCTCGCGTTCTTCGCCAAGCAGGCGCACGCGGCCACCGACGGCGGCCAGGTCGCCATCGGACGCCCCCACCCCGGCGCCGGCGGCGTCGTCCACTCCTACGAGGAAGCCCTCAACGCCCTCGAACTGGCGGACCGCCTGCGCCTCGACGAACCGGTGCTGCGCGCCGCCGACCTGCTCGTCTACCCCGTCCTCACCCGCGACCGCCAGGCCATGGCCGACCTCGTGCACACCGCCCTGGGCCCCCTGCGGCAGGCCCGCGGCGGCGCCCAGCCCCTCATCGACACCCTCACCGCCTACTTCGACACCGGCTGCGTGGCGGCCGAGGCGGCCCGCCGCCTGCGCCTGAGCGTACGCGCCCTGACCTACCGCCTGGACCGCATCCACAAACTCACCGGCGCCAACCCGGCCGACCCCGTCCACCGCTACACCCTGCAGACCGCCGTCATCGGCGCCCGGCTGCTGGGCTGGCCCGGCGACCAGGACTGACGGGCGCCGCCGGAGCCACCGGGTCCCACGGTCCGCGGGCGAGGTCCGGCGCGGCGCCGGGCGAATCCCGGTCCGGCCGGCCCGCGAGCAGGTGCGAAAGCCCGGACGAGGCGGCCCTCAGCCTCCCGTGCCGCCGTCCCCGGCCGGTCCGCCGCCCACCGTGAACCCGATCGCCGTGCCGCCGCCGTCCCGCCGGTAGGCGAACGGCGCCCCCCGGTGCGCGAGGGCCACCTCCCGCACGATGGACAGGCCCAGCCCGGAGCCGGGCAGGGAGCGGGCGTCGGCGGCGCGGTAGAAGCGGTCGAAGACGCGGGTCAGGTCGCAGTCGGCGATGCCGGGGCCGCGGTCGAGGACCTCGACGCGGACCGTGCCCGGCCGGGCGGGGCCGGCGACGACGATCTCGACGGGCGCGGTGCCGTCGCGGTCGAACTTCACCGCGTTCTCCACGAGGTTGGACACCGCCCGTGTCAGCATGCCCGGCCGGCCGTCCGCCGTGGTGTCGCCGCTCGCGCGGACCGTGATCTCCCGGCCGCTGCGGCGCCGGGCGAGGCCCGCGACGTCCCGGGCGATCTCGGCGAGGTCGATCCTGCGCGGCGGCTCGCTGTCGGACTGGCCGGCCGCCAGGTCGACCAGCTCGTTGACCAGGTCGGTCAGCTCGCGCGCCTCCTGCCCGAGGTCCGCGACCAGTTCCTCCCGCGCGGCGGGCGGCAGTTCGTCGATGCGGCGCAGCAGGGAGATGTTCGTGCGGAGCGAGGTCAGCGGGGTGCGCAGTTCGTGTCCGGCGTCCTGGACCAGGCGGCGCTGGTCCTCCTCGGACTGGGCGAGGCGGCCCAGCATGCGGTCGAAGGCGCGGCCCAGGCGGCCCACCTCGTCGTAGCCGGTGACCGGCACCTGGATGCCGAGCCGGCGGGTGCGGGCGACGTCCTCGGCGGCCGAGGTGAGCAGGACCAGGCGGCGGGTGATGCGCCGGGCCAGCCACCAGCCGAACAGGCCCGCCCCGACCACGACCGCGGCCATCAGCAGCAGCGTGCGCCGCTGCAGCGCCCGCAGCAGGTCCTCGGTGTCGCTGAACTCCTGCGCGACCTGCACCGCGCCCCGGCCGCCGCCCAGGGAGACGGTCGCGACGCGGTAGACGTCGTCGCCGACGTCGACGTCGGCGTGCTCGGCCAGCCGTCCGGCCGTCGCGGCGGCCGCGATCCGCCGGTCGGCGTCGACGACCGGGAGCCCGGGGTTGCCCGGGTCGGAGACGCTGCCGTCCGGGCCGAGCACCTGCACGTCCGTGCGGGCCGGGCGGACCACGTCGTGGCCGGGCGCGGAGGAGAGGAAGTCGGCGGGCATCATCCGCCGCTGCCGGACCTCGTCCCGCAGGTCCTGGACGACCTGGTCGAAGACGGACTCCTGGTCCACCCGGACCAGCCGGGCGGCGGCGTTGTAGGAGAGGAGGCCGACCAGGAGCGTCACACCGGCGGCGACGGCCGCGAAGGACACCGCGAAGGTGGTGCGCAGCGAGACCAGCCGGAGGCGCCGCCCGGTCAGCAGCCGCCGCAGCCGGCCCACTCAGTTCTCCCGCAGCACGTAACCCACGCCGCGCACCGTGTGGATCAGCTGCGGCGCGCCGGGCGCGTCGAGCTTGCGGCGCAGGTAGCCGACGTAGACGGCGAGGTTCTTGGAGCCGGGGCCGAAGTCGTAGCCCCAGATGCGGTCGTAGATCGTGGAGTGGTCCAGGACGATGCCCGCGTTGCGGACCAGCAGCTCCAGCAGTTCGAACTCGGTGCGGGTCAGCTCCAGTTCCCGCCCGCCCCGCCAGGCGCGCCGGGCCTGCGGGTCCATGCGGATGCCGGCGGCCTCGACGAACCGCTCGGGGGCGGGGGGCTGCTTCGGCGCGTCCGCCGGGGCGGCGCCCGCGGGCGCCGGGCTGGTGCGGCGCAGCAGGGCGCGCAGCCGGGCGAAGACCTCCTCGACGTCGAAGGGCTTGACGACGTAGTCGTCGGCGCCCGCGTCCAGGCCGGCGATCCGGTCGGCGGTCTCCACCAGCGCCGTCAGCATCAGGATGGGCGTGCGGTCGCCCTCGGCGCGCAGCGCCCGGCAGACCTGGAGGCCGTCGATGCCGGGCATCATCACGTCCAGCACGAGGACGTCGGGCCGGCCGCGGTGGGCCTGCGCCAGCGCCTCGACGCCGTCGGCGACCGCCGTGACCTGGTAGCCCTCCAGGGTCAGGGCGCGCTGAAGGGCGTGCCGGATGGCGCGGTCGTCTTCGGCGAGGAGAACTGTCTGGGGCACAGGGCCAGTGTGCCAAGCCGGCCCGGCCGGGCGGCTCGCCGGCCGCCCTTCTTACCGGCCTTTCACCGGCCGCTCCCGGCCGCCGCTCCCCCGGCCGTCGTCCGGCCGCCGCTCCCCCGGATGCCGCCGCCCGGCCGCCCGCCTCGCCCCGCGGCGGTTGCCGCCCGTTCCGTCCGGGGCACGTCGGGGCGGGCCCCGGTCCCGGTCCTCAGCCCGTGGCCCGCAGCGCCGCGAGCTGCTGCTCGAACGGCACCACCCGGAACGCGCCGGCCTCCTCGGCCGCCGGCTCCTCCGCCCCGTCGGCCTGCCCGGCCGGCGCCTGCCGCCCGGTGCCGGTCCGCTCGGCGGGGCGCCCGGCCGACAGCCCGGCCGTCAGCGCGGCCAGTTCCCCGGCCGCCCGCTCGATCCGGCCGTCGAGCCCTTCGGCGCCCCAGTCCTCGGCGGCGGCGTACACGCCGGTCGGGACGACGACGGCCTTGAGGTGGGCGAAGAGCGGCCGCAGCGCGTGGTCCAGGACCAGGGAGTGCCGGGCGGTGCCGCCGGTCGCGGCGATCAGCACCGGCTTGCCGGCGAGGGCGTCGGGGTCGCCGCCGCTCAGCGCGTCGAAGAACGACTTGAACAGCCCGCTGTAGGACGCGGAGAACACCGGCGTGACGACGATCAGCCCGTCGGCCGCCGTCACCGCGTCGAACGCGGCGGACAGCGCCGCGCCCGGGAACCCGCTGGTGAAGTTGTGCGCGATCGCCACGGCCAGGTCGCGCAGCTCGATCACCCGCACGTCCGCCGGGGTCCGTCCGGCGGTGGCGGCGGCCAGCCGGTCGCCGAGCAGCCGGGTGGAGGACGGGACGCCCAGTCCCGCCGAGACGACGACGAGTTTCATGCGACGGTCTCCTTCCGGGTGCCGGCCAGCAGCGAGGCGTGGGTCGGCGCGTCCGGCACGTTCGCCGGCCGCCCCTTGGCGAACTCCTCGCGCAGCACCGGCACGACCTCCTCGCCGAGCAGGTCGATCTGCTCCAGCACGGTCTTCAGCGGCAGCCCGGCGTGGTCCATCAGGAACAGCTGGCGCTGGTAGTCGCCGGCGTACTCGCGGAAGCTCAGCGTCTTCTCGATCACCTGCTGCGGGGAGCCGACCGTCAGCGGCGTCTGCTCCATGAACTCCTCCAGCGACGGGCCGTGCCCGTAGACGGGCGCGACGTCGAAGTACGGCCGGAACTCGCGCACGGCGTCCTGGGAGTTCCTCCGCATGAACACCTGCCCGCCGAGGCCGACGATCGCCTGCTCGGGCGTGCCGTGCCCGTAGTGGGCGTAGCGGGTGCGGTACAGCTCGACCATCCGCTTGGTGTGGTCGGCCGGCCAGAAGATGTTGTTGTGGAAGAAGCCGTCGCCGTAGTACGCGGCCTGCTCGGCGATCTGCGGGGAGCGGATCGAGCCGTGCCAGACGAACGGCGGGACGCCGTCCAGCGGCCGCGGGGTGGAGGTGAAGCCCTGCAGGGGGGTGCGGAAGCGGCCCTCCCAGTCGACGACGTCCTCGCGCCACAGCCGGTGCAGCAGGGCGTAGTTCTCGATGGCGAGGTTGATGCCCTCGCGGATGTCCTGGCCGAACCACGGGTAGACCGGGCCGGTGTTGCCGCGGCCCATCATCAGGTCCACCCGGCCGTCGGCCAGGTGCTGGAGCATCGCGAAGTCCTCGGCGATCTTCACCGGGTCGTTGGTGGTGATCAGCGTGGTCGACGTGGAGAGGATCAGCCGCTCCGTGCGCGCCGCGATGTAGCCGAGCATCGTGGTCGGCGACGACGGCACGAACGGCGGGTTGTGGTGCTCCCCGGTCGCGAAGACGTCGAGGCCGACCTCCTCGGCCTTCAGCGCGATGGCGACCATGGCCTTGATCCGCTCGCGCTCGGTCGGCGTCCGGCCCGTGGTCGGGTCCGGTGTGACATCGCCGACGCTGAAGATCCCGAACTGCATGGTCGCTCACCCTCCAGGTTGTTGACCGTTCAACTATACCGCTGAACGGTTCCCCCTCCACCCTTATTCCGGCGAGTCCGGACGCGCCGGCGGCCCGGCCCGCGGCCGCGCGACCCGGGCCGCCCCGGACCCCGCCGTCCGCCGGGGCGGTCCACCGGCCGCGACCGCCCCCTCCCGGCGTCCCCGCCCCTCCGGCGCCCGTCCGTCCGGGCACCCCGCCGCGGTCCCGCGCATCCCGCGTACGCCGCACGTCCCGGACACGCCCCGCATCGCCCGGTGCCGCACGCCGCGTGACGCGGCCCCCGGACGCCCCGCACCGGGCGGTGCGGGGCGCGCCGGGCCGCCGTGCGAAGCTGCCCCCATGGTCGTCCTCCGCTCCGCCGCCCTGTTCGTCCTCGCCGCCCTGTTCGAGATCGGCGGGGCCTGGCTGGTCTGGCAGGGGGTGCGGGAACACCGCGGCTGGCTGTGGGCGGCGGGCGGCGTCCTCGCCCTCGGCGCGTACGGATTCGTCGCCACCTTCCAGCCCGACGCCCACTTCGGCCGCGTCCTGGCCGCGTACGGCGGGATCTTCGTCGCCGGGTCGATCCTGTGGGGCGTGCTCGCGGACGGCTACCGCCCGGACCGGTGGGACGTGGCGGGCGCGCTGGTCTGCCTCGCGGGCATGGCCGTCATCATGTACGCGCCGCGGGGCGGCTGAGGCGAGCGCCGGGAGGGACCGCACCGGCCCGCGAACCGCCCGCCCACGTCGCCTACGCTGGACGCCGACCGGTCCCGCCCGCCAGTCCGAGGAGCAGCCCATGGCCACCGCCGCCCCGTCCGCCGCCTCCCGCATCGCCGTCGTCACCGGTGCGAGCAGCGGGATCGGCGCCGCCACGGCCCGGCAGCTCGCCGCGGCCGGCTACCGCGTCGTCCTCACCGCGCGCCGCAAGGACCGCATCGAGGCGCTGGCGGAGGAGATCGTCGCGGCCGGCGGCCGGGCCACGGCGTACGCCCTCGACGTCACCGACCGCGCGGCGGTCGACGAGTTCGCGACGGCGTTCAGGACGATCGGCGTCCTCGTCAACAACGCGGGCGGCGCGCTGGGCGCCGACCCGGTCGCGACCGGCGACCCGGCCGACTGGCGCCGGATGTACGAGACGAACGTCATCGGCACCCTCAACCTCACCCAGGCCCTGCTGCCCAAGCTGGTCGCGAGCGGCGACGGCACGGTGGTCGTCGTCTCCTCCACCGCCGGCCACGCCACGTACGAGGGCGGCGCGGGCTACGTCGCAGCCAAGCACGGCGCCCACGTCCTGGCCGAGACCCTGCGCCTGGAGATCGTCGGCCAGCCGGTCCGCGTCATCGAGATCGCGCCCGGCATGGTCAAGACGGAGGAGTTCGCCCTGACCCGCTTCGGCGGCGACCGGGAGAAGGCCGCCAAGGTGTACGAGGGCGTCGCCGAGCCCCTGACCGCGGACGACGTCGCCGACACGATCACCTGGGCGGTCACCCGCCCCAGCCACGTCAACGTCGACCTCCTCGTCGTCCGCCCGCGCGCCCAGGCGTCGAACACCAAGGTCCACCGGGAACCGTGACGCCGGACGGGTCCGCGCGCGAACAGCGGCGCCCGGCCCGGGAGCGGAGGGACGAGCGCCATGCGGGGTGGTGCCTCGGGTACGTCCTGTCCGGCGTCCGCCCGGTGGCGTCCGTGGTGATCCACGCGGTGAGCCGCGCGCGGTAGGCGGTCTGCGCGGAGCGGCGGACGCGGCGGACCGTACGGGCCTCAGCCCTTCACGCACACGACCTGCTTCAGCTTCGCCACCACCTCCACCAAGTCCCGCTGCTGGTCGATGACCTGCTCGATCGGCTTGTACGCGCCCGGGATCTCGTCCACGACACCGGAGTCCTTGCGGCACTCCACGCCCCGCGTCTGCTCCTCCAGGTCCTTCGTGGTGAAGCGGCGCTTGGCCGCGTTGCGGCTCATGCGCCGGCCGGCGCCGTGCGAGGCCGAGTTGAAGGACCGGTCGTTGCCGAGGCCGCGCACGATGTACGACCCCGTGCCCATCGAGCCCGGGATGATCCCGTACTCCCCGGAGCCCGCGCGGATCGCGCCCTTGCGGGTCACCAGCAGGTCCACGCCCTCGTACCGCTCCTGCGCCACGTAGTTGTGGTGGCAGGAGATCTCCGGCTCGAAGGTGGGCCCGGCCTTCTTGAACTCCTTGCGGATCACGTCCTTCAGAAGCGCCATCATGATCGAGCGGTTGTACTTCGCGTACTCCTGCGCCCAGAACAGGTCGTTGCGGTACGCCGCCATCTGCGGGGTGTCCGCGACGAAGACGGCGAGGTCGCGGTCGACCAGGCCCTGGTTGTGCGGGAGCTTCTGGGCGACGCCGATGTGGTGCTCGGCCAGTTCCTTGCCGATGTTGCGGGAGCCGGAGTGGAGCATCAGCCAGACCGAACCGGTCGTGTCCGTGCACACCTCGACGAAGTGATTGCCGCTTCCGAGCGTGCCCATCTGCTTCTGGGCCCGCTCCTGGCGGAACCTGACCGACTCGGCGACCCCGCCGAACCGTCCCCAGAAGTCGTCCCACCCGGCCGTGGCGAACCCGTGCAGCCGCCCCGGGTCCACGGGGTCGTCATGCATCCCCCGCCCCACCGGGATCACCTGCTCGATCCGCGACCGCAGCCGCGACAGGTCCCCCGGCAGGTCGCCGGCCGTGAGGGACGTCCGCACCGCCGACATCCCGCATCCGATGTCCACCCCCACCGCGGCGGGGCACACCGCCCCCTGCATCGCGATGACGGAGCCGACCGTCGCGCCCTTGCCGTAGTGGACGTCGGGCATGACGGCGAGCCCCTTGATCCACGGCAGGGTCGCGACGTTCCGCAGCTGCTGCAGCGCCACCTCCTCGACCGACGCCGGGTCGGTCCACATGCGGATCGGCACCTTGGCGCCCGGCAGCTCCACGTACGGCATTCCACCCTCATTCCCCCGGAAGACAAACAGAAGTGTCGAACGGCAAAACCGGCGCCAAGGTCGACGAAAGGGATGACGGACCGGCGTCCACGGCAGCGCGTGCGATACACATTGTCCCCAGGGGGCACCCCCGTGCGGCAAGCGAATAACCAGCGGGGACACTGGAGGACCGGCCACACGGCCACCGTCGAGAGGAGCCTGACCGTGCAGCGGATGGCGTACGTACCCGGCGTCGCCGCCCTCCTCGCGGCGCTGCTGGCCGGCTGCACCGGCGGCTCCGCGGACGGCGGCGCGACCGAAGAGACCAACCCGGGCGGCGCCGGCACGGCGACGGCGGCGGCCGAGCCCGGCCGGTACCGCACCCTCCCGGAACCCTGCGGCGCGGTCGGCCGGGAGGCCCTCGACGCCCTGCTGCCCGGCATCCGGCAGATCACCGACGAGGAGCAGCGCGAGCGGGCGTACCAGGGCGAGGCGACGCTCACGTACGACTCCGACCGCAAGGTCGGCTGCCGCTGGAAGGTGGGCTCCGCCGAGGCCACCGACCACCTGCTCGTCGACTTCGAGCGGGTGGTGTCGTACGACTCCGCCGTGAGCGACGACAGCCAGGCCGAGCAACTCTTCGCGACCAGGCGGGCGGCGGCCGACCTCCCCGAGCCGGCCGTCACCGACTCGCCCGCCGGCTCCCCGTCCGCCTCCGGCGCCACGCCCTCCTCCTCGGCCCCGGAACCGGCCGAGTCCTCGGCGAGCCCGACCGCGAGCCCGTCCGCGAGCACCACTCCGGCCGGCCTCCAGCCCCGCGTGCTCGACGGGCTCGGCGACGAGGCCTTCCTCGACGACGAGCTGAGCAGCCCCGGTTCGACCGCCGAACAGCGCACGGTGACTGTGGCGTTCCGCACGTCCAACGTCATCGTGACCATCGAGTACGCGGAGCAGCCGATGACGGTCGGAGTGGTCCCGGACAGCAAGGAAATGCAGGACAGGGCACGGAATCTGGCCTCTCGACTGGCCGACTCGCTGGCGGGTTGACGGCCCCGCGCGCCCGCGCGCACGCCACACGGGACAGAACCGCACGGGTTCTTCACCGCGTACCGTGGCCCCTCGGACCCGTTCCGACCGCAGGAACCACGAGTGTCATGAGTGAAGGAACCATGCAGCGACGAGCACAGCGAGACCTGGGGGCACCTCCCATGCCGTTGAGGCGGAGGGGGAGTGCCCAGCGAGCGAAGCGCCTTCACCGCGTCCTTGCCCACGCGGCCGCCGTCCCCGTGATGCTGGTCGCCGTCGGCTGCTCCTCCGACTCCGGATCCGGCTCCGGCTCCGGTGACGGCGGGGACAAGGCCTCGGGCGCCACCGCGTCGGCCTCCGCCAGCCCGTCGCCGACCGTGCGGCCGGCGGCGTACGCCGAGCTGCCGGAGCCGTGTGACGTGCTGTCGAAGAAGACGCTGGGCGAACTGGTGCCGGAGGGCACCAAGTCGGGCAAGGAGGGCCAGTCCGACGACACGTCGACGCGCGGCAGCTGCTCCTGGAGCAGCCTGGAGAACAACGGCGTGAAGGGCTCTCAGTTCCGCTGGCTGAACGTGTCGCTGCTGCGCTTCGAGTCCGACATCACGCGCGGCGAGGGCGACCGGCAGGCGCAGGAGTTCTACCAGAAGCAGGTCCAGGACGCCCAGTCGGTGTCGGGCGCGAAGAACACCAAGTCGGAGCCGGTCGCCGAGGCGGGCGACGAGGCGACCCTCGTGCGGTACGACCTGAAGAAGAAGGAGGGCGCCTTCAAGCAGCAGACGGTCGTGGCACGCGTCGAGAACGTCGTCCTCACCCTCGACTACAACGGCGCGGGTCTGGCCGGCGACAAGACGCCGGACGCCGACGACCTGGCGAAGGCCGCGCGGAAGGCCGTCAAGGAGGCGGTGGCCGCGGTCGTGTCCGCGAACGGCGACGGCGGCACGGCGAGCGGCTCCCCGTCCGCGTCACAGAGCGCCTCCCCGTCCGCGTCGCAGAGCGCCTCGCCCTCCCGGGCCGCGGCGCAGAAGAGCTGACCGAGCCGGGGGAAGGACCGCCCCGCCGGAACCGGCCGCCCGTACGTCGCACACATGTGCCACCCTGGTGCGCGCAACAACACGCACGGGGAGGGGAGTACGGGTGGCCGCGCCACTGCAGCTGACACGGATGCACCGGGTTCTCATCGGTGTGGTCGTCGCCGGTGCCGTCGTCATCGCCGGTATCGGCTTCGCCGGGTCGTACGCCGCCGTTCGTGAGCTGGCGCTGAAGAAGGGCTTCGGGGACTTCAGTTACGTCTTCCCGATCGGCATCGACGCGGGCATCTGCGTCCTGCTCGCCCTGGACCTGCTCCTGACCTGGATCCGCATCCCCTTCCCCCTGCTGCGCCAGACGGCCTGGCTGCTGACGGCCGCGACGATCGCCTTCAACGGCGCGGCGGCCTGGCCCGACCCGCTGGGCGTGGGCATGCACGCGGTGATCCCGGTCCTGTTCGTGGTCGCGGTCGAGGCGGCCCGCCACGCCATCGGCCGGATCGCCGACATCACCGCGGACCGGCACATGGAGGGCGTCCGTCTGACCCGCTGGCTGCTCTCCCCCGTCCCGACCTTCCTCCTGTGGCGCCGGATGAAGCTGTGGGAGCTGCGCTCCTACGACCAGGTCATCAAGCTGGAGCAGGAACGTCTCGTCTACCAGGCCCGGCTGCGCTCCCGCTTCGGCCGGGCCTGGCGGCGGAAGGCCCCGGTGGAGTCCCTGATGCCGCTGCGGCTGGCGCGCTACGGGGTGCCGCTGGCGGAGACGGCCCCGGCGGGCCTGGCGGCGGCGGGGATCGAGCCGGCCCTGATCCCGCCGGCGCCGCTGCGCGAGCTGACCGCGGCGGACTCCGCCGGTGCGGCGGACACGGCCCGCGCGGCCGGTGCGGCCGAAGCCGTCGACGAGGCCGGTGCGGCCGAAGCCGCCGGTGCAGCCGGAGCCGCCGGCGAGGCCGGTGCGGCGGCGCCGTCCGGCGGGCCGCGCCCGCAGCCGGCCGCCGACCGCGGCGCCGAGCCGCCGGAGTACGAGCCCGAACCGGACGCGAGCCCCTGGTTCCAGCCGCCGCAGCAGGTCGAGTACCACGGCGGCTACGACCCGTCGTACGACCCGGAGCAGCAGTACGCCCAGTGGTACGCGGAGCAGCAGGAGTACGAGCAGTACCAGGCGGCCCGGGAGCAGCAGGAGTACGAGCAGTACCGGGCGGCCCGGGAGCAGCGGCGGGACGAGCGGTCCCCCGCCCCGGAGCCCTCGCCGGAGGACACCGGCGGCTTCCCCATCCCGGTCGGCCCGGGCCGCACCCGCGAGCTGGGCGAGGGCGGCGCCACTCCGCCGCAGGAGCCGGACGAGGAGGCGTACTACCAGGTGTTCAAGAAGTCGATCAACGGCAGCTACCCGACGCCCCGGGAGTTCGTCGACAACGTGGAGGCCGAGTTCGGCATCTCCCTGCCCGAGCCGGAGGCCAAGCGGATGGTCAGCCGCTTCACCAACCGCCACTCGGCGGAACTGCAGGAGGACCACATCGCGTAGGGCGCCGCGCGGGCCCCGCACAGGCCGCCGCGCGGCGGCCGCGCGGAAAGAAGCGACGGAGGAAGCCCTCCGACGGAGGAAGCCCTCCGACGAAGGGCCCTCCGTCGGAGGGCCCTTCGTCCCGCCGCCTACGCGCCGAGCAGCTTGCGCACCCGCTCCTGCCCCACCGCCAGCAGCAGCGTGGGCAGGCGCGGGCCGGTGTCCCGGCCGACGAGCAGGTGGTACAGCAGCGCGAAGAAGGACCGCTGGGCGGTCTTGATCTCCGGCGGCAGCTCCTTGGGCGTGGCGTCGGCGGAGAACCCGGCCTGGACCTTGGGCACGCCGTAGACGAGGTGGGTCAGCCCGTCCAGCGACCAGTGGTCGGCCAGTCCGTCGAGCAGCAGCCGGATCGACTCCCGGCCCTGGTCGTCGAGCGACTTCAGCAGCTCGGTGTCGGGCTCCTCGCGCACGATGGTCCGCTGGTCGGCGGGGACGTGCGTGTTGATCCACGCCTCGGCCTTGTCGTACCGCGGCCGGGCCTCGTCGAGCGAGGCCAGCGGCTGGTCCGGGTCGAGTTCGCTGAGGATCCGCAGCGCCTGGTCCTCGTGGCCGGCGGTGATGTCGGCGACCGAGGCCAGCGTCCGGTACGGCAGCGGCCGGGGCGTCCGCGGCAGCTCACCGGCGGCGGTGCCCACCGCGCGCGCGTGCGCGGCGAGGTCGGCGGGCAGGGCGGTGCCGTCGGCGACCTTGGCGTCGAGCCGGTCCCACTCGTCGTACAGCCGCTGGATCTCCTGGTCGAAGGCGACCTTGAAGGACTGGTTGGGCCTGCGCCGGGCGTACAGCCAGCGCAGGAGCTGCGGCTCCATGATCTTCAGCGCGTCGGCCGGGGTGGGCACGCCGCCGCGCGAGGACGACATCTTCGCCATGCCGGAGATGCCGACGAAGGCGTACATCGGCCCGATCGGCTGCTCGCCGCCGAAGATGCCGACGATCTGGCCGCCCACCTGGAAGCTCGACCCCGGGGAGGAGTGGTCGACGCCGCTCGGCTCGAAGATCACGCCCTCGTACGCCCACCGCATCGGCCAGTCGACCTTCCAGACCAGCTTGCCGCGGTTGAACTCGCTCAGCCGGACCGTCTCGGAGAAGCCGCACGCGGTGCAGGCGTACGTCATCTCGGTGGAGTCGTCGTCGTAGGCGGTGACGGTGGTGAAGTCCTTCTCGCAGTTGCCGCAGTACGGCTTGTACGGGAAGTACCCGGCGGAACCGGAGCTGCCGTCGTCCTCGGCGGCGGCGCCGGAGCCCTCGGCGGCCTCCAGCTCGGCCTCGTCGAGGGGCTTCTGCTTGGCCTGCTGCTTCTTCTGGTCGGCGGGCTTGGGCTTGGTCCGGTACTGGGCGAGGACGGCGTCGATCTCCTGCCGGTGCCTCATGGCGTGCAGGATCTGCTCGCGGTAGGCGCCGGAGGTGTACTGCGCGGTCTGGCTGATCCCGTCGAACTCGACGCCCAGCTGGGCGAGCGACTCGACCATGGCCGCCTTGAAGTGCTCGGCCCAGTTGGGGTGGGGGGAGCCCGCGGGGGCGGGGACGGAGGTCAGCGGCTTGCCGATGTGCTCGGCCCAGGCCTCCTCGTCGACCCCGGCGATGCCCTTGGGCACCTTGCGGTAGCGGTCGTAGTCGTCCCAGGAGATCAGGTGCCGCACCCGGTGCCCGCGGCGCCGGATCTCGTCGGCGACCAGGTGCGGGGTCATGACCTCGCGCAGGTTCCCCAGGTGGATGGGGCCGGACGGCGACAGCCCGGACGCGACGACGACCGGTTTGCCCGGGGCCCGACGCTCCGACTCGGCGATGACCTCATCCGCGAAACGGGAGACCCAGTCGGTGGTCTCGGTGCTCTGAGCCACGATCGGCACGTCCTTCTTTCTCCATCGGGCAGCCGGTACGGTCGCACGGCTGACCGCTCCATTCTCCCAGGCGGGGCGACATCCGCGAAAACCGCTTTTCACCGCGTGGGATACTCGGCTTCTGTAGCAGTCCCGAACCCGAGCAGAACGGCAGCCACTCCATGGCCTCGGTCACGTCTCTCAGCGACTCCGTCCAGCAGCACCTCGCCTCCGCCCTCTCGGCCACCCGGCCCGAGGCCGCCGGCGCGGACCCGCTGCTGCGCCGAAGCGACCGGGCGGACTACCAGGCCAACGGCATCCTCGCCCTGGCCAAGAAGACCAAGGCCAACCCGCGCGAGCTGGCCGCCGAGGTCGTCTCGCACGTCGTCACCGGCGACGTGATCCAGGACGTCGAGGTCTCCGGCCCCGGCTTCCTCAACATCACGGTCGCCGACCGGGCGATCACCGCCAACCTCGCCGCGCGGTACGCGGACGACACCGGCCGCCTCGGCGTGCCGTACGCGGACGCCCCGGGCACGACGGTCATCGACTACGCCCAGCCGAACGTGGCGAAGGAGATGCACGTCGGCCACCTGCGGTCCGCGGTGATCGGCGACTCGGTGACGAAGCTCCTGGAGTTCACCGGCGAGAACGTGGTCCGCCGGCACCACATCGGCGACTGGGGCACCCAGTTCGGCATGCTCATCCAGTACCTGGACGAGCACCCGCACGAGCTGGACCACAAGGCCGGCCAGGTCACCGGCGAGGAGGCGATGTCGAACCTCGACCGCCTCTACAAGGCCGCCCGCAAGCTCTTCGACTCCGACGAGGAGTTCAAGACGCGGGCGCGGCGCCGGGTGGTCGACCTCCAGGCCGGCGACCCGCACACGCTCGCCATGTGGCAGAAGTTCGTGGACGAGTCGAAGATCTACTTCTTCTCCGTCTTCGAGAAGCTGGACATGGAGATCCGGGACGCGGACATCGTCGGCGAGTCCGGCTACAACGACATGCTCGCCGAGACCTGCCGCCTGCTGGAGGAGTCGGGCGTCGCGGTCCGCTCCGAGGGCGCCCTGTGCGTCTTCTTCGACGACGTCAAGGGCCCGGACGGCAAGCCGGTCCCGCTGATCGTGCAGAAGTCGGACGGCGGTTACGGCTACGCGGCGACCGACCTGTCGGCGATCCGGGACCGCGTGTTCCACCTCAAGGCGGACACGCTGCTGTACGTGGTCGACGCCCGCCAGGCCCTGCACTTCAAGATGGTCTTCGAGACGGCCCGGCGCGCGGGCTGGCTGAACGACGACGTCACGGCGGTGCAGCTGGCCTTCGGCACGGTGCTGGGCAAGGACGGCAAGCCGTTCAAGACCCGCGCCGGCGAGACGGTCCGGCTGGTCGACCTCCTGGACGAGGCGATCGACCGCGCCTCGGCGGTCGTGCGGGAGAAGGCCCAGGACCTCTCCGAGGAGGAGATCGCCGAGCGGGGCGCCCAGGTGGGCATCGGCGCGGTGAAGTACGCCGACCTGTCGACGTCGGCGAACCGGGACTACAAGTTCGACCTGGACCAGATGGTCTCGCTGAACGGCGACACCAGCGTGTACCTGCAGTACGCGTACGCCCGGATCCAGTCGATCCTGCGCAAGGCGGGCGAGGTGCGCCCGGCCGCCCACCCGGAGCTGGCGCTGACGGCGGCGGAGCGGGCGCTCGGCCTGCACCTGGACGCGTTCGCGGCGACGGTGGCCGAGGCGGCGGCGGAGTACGCCCCGCACAAGCTGGCGGCGTACCTGTACCAGCTGGCGTCGCTGTACACGTCCTTCTACGACAAGTGCCCGGTGCTGAAGGCCGAGACGCCCGAGCAGGTCGCCAACCGCCTGTTCCTGTGCGACGTCACGGCCCGGACGCTGCGTCAGGGGATGGCCCTGCTGGGCATCCGGACGCCCGAGCGGCTCTGAGGCGCGACGCCGCCCCGCGGACCGCGGCCCGTCCTCTCCCCCGTGGGAGGACGGGCCGCGGCGTGTGCCGTGCGGGTCGTCAGACGCCGTTGGCGAACCGCTTGAAGGCCTTCTTGGTGCCGGACCCGGCCTTGCCGTCGATCGCCCCGGTGTAGCCCCAGCTGTTCTTCAGCAGGCGCTGCAGGGCCTTGATCGTGCCCTCGCCGGCGAGGCCGTCGATCTTGCCGGTGTAACCCCAGTGGGTCTTCAGGCAGCGCTGGAACGCCTTCCAGCTGCTGGTGCCCAGCTGCCCGTCGATCTTGCCGGTGTAGCCCCAGTAGGCCTTCAGCCACCGCTGGACCTCCTTGGCCTCCGCGGTCGTCAGGCCGAGGTTGTTCACCGCGAGCGGGGCGGCCTCCGCGCGCACCGCCTGCTGCTGGGCCCGCGGGGAGTCCGCGAAGGCGGTTCCCGCGCCCGCCAGGGTTCCGGCCGCGATGCCGGCGGCGGCGGTGACGCTGACGAGGGTCCTGGTCAGTGCTCGCATTCTGTTCCCTCCGTTGCTGCTTCGCGTTGGGCGGGCCGGCCGCGTCGGCCGGCTCGTCAACAAGGCTGCGGGCCGGCGGCCGGGGTCGCCACAGCCGCCGCGGAAGTGACGTACTCGTGGGACGTCCCCCGCGCTGACCTGCAAAGACGTCGTCCCCCGGGACGGTGCGGCGGGACGGCCGGTGGCCGGTTCCGGGCCGGTGCGGGAACCGCGTTCCGGTACGGGTCGTGGATGCTGGTGCAGAATGCGACGGGACACGGGGCCGCCGACCACGGCCCGCGGCCCCTGGACGCGAGTAGGGGGAACATGTCGCGTTGGAAACCACTGCCCGCGGGACTGGATCCACGTGTCCGGCAGTTGGTGGTGCGCTTGCGTCGCCTGAAGGACCACGGCGGGCTGAGCCTGCGGCAGCTCGCGGCGAAGACGGGGTACAGCGCGAAGTCGTGGGAGCGGTATCTGGGCGGCCGGTCCCTGCCGCCCGGGGAGGCCGTGGAGGCGCTGGCCCGGATCGCCGGTGACGACCCGACCCGGCTGCTCGCCCTGCGCGAGGTCGCCGCCGAGGCCTGGGGGGACGGACGCGGACGCGGATCGTCCGGCGCGCCGGACGACGTGTCCGTCAGGGCGGCGGAGGAGTCGCCGGCCGCGGCCGGGGAGCCCCGGACGTACGGGCGTTCGCTGCGCGTCGCGCTGGTGGCGGGGGCGGTGGCCCTGGTCCTGGCCGTCTCCTCGGCCGTCCTGCTGGCCGTGCGGTTCACCGGCCAGGGCACCGGGAACACCGCGGCGAGCGCGACGCCCCCGCTGTCGTCCGCCGCGTCGCAGCCGCCGTCGTCCTCGGGGCCGCCCCGGTACACCTGCCGCCCGGAGCGGATCGACGGCCTCTGGTACGCGGGCAACAGCCGCACCCGGGACGCCGTCCTGGCCGAGGGCCAGGCGGGTCCGCAGGTGGCGGAGGCCCAGTGCCTGCTGCGCCGGGCGGGCTTCTCGCCGGGAGTCGTCGACGGCATCTACGGCCCGCTGACGCGGAGCGCGGTCGAGCGCGTGCAGAGGCGGGCCGACCTGGTCGTGGACGGCATCATCGGACCGCACACCTGGGAAGCCCTGCGGCGATGACCCCGCCGCCCCTCTCCCCGGAACGCGCCCGGCTCGCCGCCGCGCTGCGGGAGCTGAAGACGCGCACCGGCCTGAGCCTGGCGGGTCTGGCGGCGAAGACCCCGTACAGCAAGTCCTCCTGGGAGCGCTATCTCAACGGCAAGACCCTGCCGCCGCGCCAGGCGGTGCGGGACCTGTGCCGCCTCGCCGGCGAGGCGGAGGGGCGGTACCTGGCGCTGTGGGAGATCGCGGAGTCGCAGTGGAGCGGACGCGCGACGGAGGGGACGCCCGCCGGCCCGGGCACGCCGCCGCGGCGGCCGGACGCGGCGGCGCCCGCCGGGCCGGGTCCCGCCCGGCCCGGGCCCGCCGGTCACCGGGGCGTGGCGGCGGTGGCCGTGCTCGCGTCGGTGTGCGCCGTGGCCGTCGGCGGCGTGGCGGTGGCCCTCCTCGCCCTGCTGCCGCACCGGGACGGCGCACGGTCCGCTCCGCCGCCCGCCTCCTCCGTCATCGGGCCGCTGTGCCGGGGGGCCGCCTGTGAGGGCGGGAACCCGATGCACATGAGGTGCGGCGTCGGCCCGAGCACCCTCGCCTCCTACCGGACCGCCACCGGGGCCCGCCTGGAGCTGCGCCACAGCCGGGAGTGCGGGACCGGCTGGGCCCGGATGTGGAACACGCGGATCGGCGACCGGCTGACCGTGACCGCGGGCGGCCCCACCCGTTCCGCCCGGGTGGAAGACCGCCTCGACACGGAGGAGTTCGTCTTCACCCCCATGACCGTGGCCCGCCCCGGCGCCGTCGTCCGGGCCTGTTTCCGGCCCGCGGCGGGCGGCGGGCGGGAGTGCTTCGACGGCCGCGTGCGGTAGGGCCCTCTCCGGCACCGGCTCGTTGTCAGTGCCCGCCCCTACAGTCACCGGCATGGCGACACTTCCGAACCCGCTGCCGAAACTGGTGACCGATCCGAGCGGCCGTACGCTCGGGCTGGACCTGCCCGCCGGAGAGCTGATCGACGCCACGGCCGAGGGGCCGTGGCACGAGCCGCTGCTGTGGTGCGCGGACGAACGGGCCGTGCCCGGCGCCTGGGCCGCGCTGGCGTCGGCGCCGCGCACCGTCGGTCTGCTGCCGGTCGTCCTCGACGTCGGCGGCGGTCACGGCGGGCCGCGGGAGTGGGAGTTGGCGCCCGGGGAGATGTCCTATCCCGGGGATCACGACGCCGAGGAGGTCCTGGCCGGCCTCTGGGACGAGTGCGCGGCGGAGGGGGACCGGTGGCCCGGCCTGGCCGCCGCCCCGGACCCGGACGGCGTCCCGGACCCGGAGTCCGTCGCCGCCGGCGTCGCCGGTTCCCTCCTGGACGGCGGGTCCCTGAAGGATCCCCGCGTCGCCCTCGTCCCGGCCCGGCGCAGCGCCGACATCCCCACGGCCCTCGGCTGGACGGGCCCGGTCGGCCACGAGGGCGACACGGCCCGCCTCAGCGCGGTCCTGCGCTCCTGGGAGGACCGCTTCGGCATACGGGTCGTGGCGCTCGGCTTCGACCACCTCCTGCTGTCCGTCGCGGCCCCGCCGGCCACCCCGCAGGAGGCGGAGGCCGTCGCCGCCGAGCACTTCGCGTTCTGCCCCGGCGCCCTCCGGCAGGGCGGCGGCACCGCCCTGGCCGCCTACGCCGGGAGCCAGGTCCTCGACCGGCCCGTCTGGCACTTCTGGTGGGACGACTGAGCCCGGCGCACGGGGTCACTCCAGCAGCGTCACGCCGTCCGGGACCGTGATGCCGAAGTCCTCGTCCAGGATGCGGCGCGCCTCCTCCTCGTCCGTGAGTTCCCGCTGGGTGACGGTGCCGTCGGCGCGGGTCTCGGTGAGGACGCGGCCGTCGAGGAGGAGGTGCCGGCCGGGGGTGAGGCGCTGGGCGTAGGGGCGGCGGCTGAAGGGGGAGCGCGGACTGGTGGCGATGTACCAGTTGATCACCTCGTAGTCGGACTCCTCGAAGGGCTCCACCGTGAACGCGTACTGCGCCGCCCACGAGCCCGGGCCGGCCCCGTCCCTCCGCTCCTCGTACGCCTCCAGCACCCACAGCTCCAGCGGCCCCCGGTGCGGCGCGTGCACCAGGCGGTGCCTGCGCCCCGCGTCGTGGAACTCCGTGTCCGCGATCAGCGGCACCGGCTCCAGCAGGGCGCCGATCGCCCCGAAGCCGACGTCGGCCAGGTACGGCTGCGGGTCGCCGGGAGCGTGGACCAGCAGGGCCATGTGGGTGCGCGGACGGTCGGTGAGGGTGTCCGCGCCCACCACGACCCGCGCGGTCAGCCGGGTCACCCGGAAGCCCAGTTCCTCCAGGGCGCGGGCGAACAGCGTGTTGTGCTCGTAGCAGTAGCCTCCGCGCCGGCTGTGGACCAGCTTGTCCGTCAGGGCGGCCGGTTCGAGGGAGGGTGCCCTGCCGCGCAGGGGGTCCAGGTTCTCGAACGGGACGGCCCGCGCGTGGGCCAGATGCACGCCCCGCAGCGTCGCCGCGTCGGCCCGCCGCTGTCCCTCCCAGCCGATCCGCTTGAGATATGCGTCGAGATCGAAGGGCGTCGTCCGCGCGATGTCAGGCATACCGGCACCGTACGCGGGACCCGTCCGGCCCGTCCGCCGCCCCCGGTAGGAGCCGTTCTCCGTCTTTGGCCCTACTGAGGTTTTCGTTAGTTCTGTGGGGGTGGGTGGATGGTGAGTCCGGTGTGGGCGAGGAAGGACCAGGGCAGCTGATCGTTCTGGCTGAT
>NZ_JBITFM010000001.1:608210-757332 GCF_044456065.1 Streptomyces sp. NPDC051041 | reverse complement strand
GCCGGATCTGGAAGCACGGTAACGTGTGGAGGTGACCGGTACTAATAGGCCGAGGGCTTGTCCATAGAGGCTCGCGTCCACTGTGTTGGTTCTGAAACCACGAACAGCCGTTTCCGGTTGTCAGTTTCATAGTGTTTCGGTGGTCATAGCGTAGGGGAAACGCCCGGTTACATTCCGAACCCGGAAGCTAAGCCTTACAGCGCCGATGGTACTGCAGGGGGGACCCTGTGGGAGAGTAGGACGCCGCCGAACAATTTGTGGGAAAGCCCCGCACCTTCTGGTGCGGGGCTTTCTGCGTTTGGCGTGAAAAGGCAGGGCCGGAAGGCCCGCCCTTTCACAGCCGACCCGCTGCTTTCAACGCCAGATATGCGTCGGACAGTGCCGGAGCGATCTCGTCCGGTACTGCGTCGACGACTGTGACGCCGTGGCGGCGGAGTTGTTCTGCGGTGCGGTGACGCTCGGCCTGGGCCTGTGCGGCGGCAGCGGCCTCGTACACCGCTTCCGTACTGCCGCGGGCCTTGGCCATCTGGGCGATGTGCGGGTCCGCCACGGACGCCAGCAGAACCGTGTGGCGTTTGGTGAGCTGGGGCAGAACAGGCAGCAGGCCCTCCTCGACGGGGGCCGCGTCGAGGGTCGTGAGCAGCACGATCAGAGAACGGCGGGGGGCCGTACGGAGCGCTGCGGCGGTGAGGCCGCGGGCGTCCGTCTCGACGAGCTCGGGTTCGAGCGTTGCCATCGCGCCGACCAGGGACGAAAGGACGTCGCCTGCCGTGCGGCCCTGGACCAGGGCGCGCACTCGGCGGTCGTAGGCGAGCAGGTCCACGCGGTCGCCGGCGCGGGAGGCGAGGGCCGCCAGGAGCAGGGCCGCGTCCATGGCGGCGTCGAGGCGGGGGACGTCGCCGACGCGGCCGGCCGAGGTGCGGCCCGTGTCGAGGACGAGAAGGATGTGACGGTCGCGTTCCGGACGCCAGGTGCGGACGGCGACCGCGGACTGGCGGGCCGTGGCACGCCAGTCGATGGAACGGGTGTCGTCACCGGGAACGTACTCCCGCAGGCTGTCGAACTCCGTGCCCTCGCCGCGCGTCAGCACACTGGTGCGGCCGTCCAGTTCGCGGAGGCGGGCCAGCTTCGCGGGCAGGTGCTTGCGGCTGGTGAAAGGAGGCAGGACGCGTACCGTCCAGGGGACCCTGTGGGTGCCCTGACGGGCGGACAGACCGAGAGGACCGTAGGAGCGGATCGTCACGCGGTCCGCCTGACGGTCGCCGCGGCGGGTGGGGCGCAGACGGGTGGTGAGACGGCGGCGCTCGCCGGGCGGGATGGTCAGACGGTGGCGGGAGGCCGCCGTCTCCGTGCCGGGCTGCCAGGCGCTGGGAGGCCAGGCGTCGCGAAGACGGGCGCGGAGCGGGCGGCGGGACGGATTGGTGACCGTCAGGGTGACGTCGGCGGTGTCGCCCAGGCGCACGGAGGTGTCGCCGGAGCGCGAGAGGCGCAGGCGGCGCACGGGGGCGGCCAGGGCGAAGTCGCAGGCGCAGGCCACTGCCAGAGGAGCGTTGACCGCGAGGACGCCCGTCCAGCCGGGGTCCCAGATGCCGACGGGGAGGGTGCCCAGGGCCGCGAGGAGCGCGGCGCGTCCGGTGACTGCCATCAGCGGGGGACGGGGACGTGGGCGAGGATCGCGTTGATGACGGAGTCGGCCGTCACGCCTTCCATCTCCGCCTCCGGGCGGAGCTGCACCCGGTGGCGGAGGGTGGGCAGGGCCAGTGCCTTGACGTCGTCGGGGATGACGTAGTCGCGGCCCGTGAGCCATGCCCACGCGCGGGAGGTGGCCAGCAGGGCCGTGGCACCGCGGGGGGAGACGCCGAGAGTGAGGGACGGGGACTCGCGGGTGGCCCGGCAGATGTCGACGACGTAGGCGGTGATCTCCGGAGAGACGGTGGTCCTGGCCACCGCCGCGCGGGCCGCCTCCAGATCGGCCGGACCCGCCACGGGGCGTACGCCGGCGGCGTGCAGGTCACGCGGATCGAAGCCCTCGGCGTGGCGGGTCAGGACGTCGATCTCGTCCTGGCGGGAGGGCAGCGGGATCGTGAGTTTGAGGAGGAAGCGATCCAGCTGGGCCTCGGGGAGGGGGTACGTGCCCTCGTACTCGACGGGGTTCTGCGTGGCGGCGACGAGGAACGGCTCGGGGAGGAGGCGGGGAGTGCCGTCGACCGTGACCTGGCGTTCCTCCATGGCCTCGAGGAGGGACGACTGGGTCTTCGGCGGGGTGCGGTTGATCTCGTCCGCGAGGAGGAGGTTGGTGAAGACGGGGCCGGGCTGGAAGGAGAACTCGGCGGTGCGGGCGTCGTAGACCAGGGAGCCCGTCACGTCGCTCGGCATCAGGTCGGGGGTGAACTGGACACGCTTGGTGTCGACGTCGAGGGCGGCGGCGAGGGCGCGGACGAGCAGGGTCTTGGCGACGCCGGGAACGCCTTCGAGGAGGACGTGACCGCGGCACAGGAGCGCGACGACGAGTCCGGTCACGGCGGGGTCCTGGCCGACCACGGCCTTGGCGATCTCGGCGCGCAGGGTCTCCAGGGCGGCTCGGGCGGCGCCCGGGTCCCCGGTCCGCCCGGCGCTGTCAGTGGTCGGGTCCATCATGGACGGCGTACCTCTCTTTCGAGGGCGTCGAGTCGGTCGGCGAGGGAGATCAGGGCCGCGTCGTCGCTGGGCGGCGGCCCGAAAAGGAGGGGCTGCAGGGACTGCCCGTCGCCGTGGAGGTGGGCGGACAGTGCGGGGAGCAGGGTCTCGGGCGCGTGCGCCTGGGCGACGGGGACGCCTACGAGGGGGGCGAGACGGGTGCGGGTGGTGGAGCGGAGAGCGGCGGCCGCGCGGTCGCGGGCGTTCGCTCTGCGGTAGAGGCGGGCGCGGCCTTCGACGGTTTCGGAGGCGCGGATCGCCACGGGGAGCTTCTCGGGCACGAGGGGGCCGAGCCGGCGGGCCCGCCACAGGGCGGCCAGGGCCGCGGCGATGAAGAGCTGCAGCGTGCCCCAGAGCCAGCCCGAGGGGATGAGGTCGAAGAAGCCGCGCTGGTCGTCGGGGTCGATCGCCGCCGCGTCGGAGAGCGAGGGGAGGTACCAGACCACATGGGGGCGGGAGCCGAGGAGCTGGAGGGCGAGCGAGGCGTTGCCCTGCTCGCCGAGGCGGTCGTTGAGGAGGATGTCGGGCGCGCCGAGGACGACGGTGTCGCCCCCGGAGGCCTCCGGGATGTGCAGCAGGGTGGCCAGCCGCGCGCTGGGGTAGCACTCGGTGGCGTCGAGGCGGGTGGTGGTGTAGCGCACGCCGCCCGTGTCGGCGGTGCCGGCGCGCCGGGCGGCGGGCAGGTCGCAGTCGGGGGACAGCGTCGAGTCGAGGCTGGTGGCGGGGTCCGCGGTGACGCCGGGGGCGAGCCGCTCGACGGAAGGGCTGCCGGGGGCGACCAGCACGGTGCGGCCGCGGGCGGCGGCGGTCGCGGTGTACAGCTCGGTCTGCTGGCGCGGCGTCAGGATGTCGGGGGCGGCGACCAGGAGGGTGGTGTCCGGGCCGGCCGCGGCGCGGGCCGCGGCCAGGGTGGTGACCACCCGGGTGGCGACGCCCCGGTCGGCGAGGAGCTCGGCGACGGCGCGGCTGCCGTAGGGGTCGGCGGAGCGCGGGTCGAGCTCGCCGTGCCGGGCGTCGGAGCGGATCACGGCGATCGCGACGGCCCCCGCCAGAAGGAGCACGAGAGCGAGGGCGACACCGCGCGCGCGGGTCCAGACCTGGCGGGCGGTGGGCGAGGCCGAGGTGACGGGGAGCGTGCCCTCGGTGGTCATTCGGCGGCCCCCCGGTGGGCGCGGTGGGCCGCCGTGCCGGAGGCGCTGCCGCTGCTCACGAGGTGCGGCTTGGTGCGCTGCAGGTCGCGGTCGAGACCGGTGATGCGGTGGTACGCCTGCTCGGTCGCCGTCCGGCCGCCGTACGTCACGTCGTCGAAGGCCCGGGCGGCGGCGTGGAGCCGGTCGCTGTGGGAGGGCAGGGTGCGGCCGGCTTCCGCGGCGGCCTCGTCGGCGGTGCGGCCGGGGCGGACGTCGAGGAGGGCGCGTTCCTCCAGAGCGCGGACGATGGCCCGCATGCGCTCCTGGACGGCCTGGTTCCAGTGGCCCCGGGCGGCGTGCGCCTCGGCGGCCGCGCGGTGTTCGGCGGCGCTGCGGGGGCGGTCGTCGAACAGGGCGGCGGAGGAGGCGGGCCGGCGGCGCGGAGTGCCGAGGCGCCACCACAGGGCGGCCAGTACGGCGACGGCGACCAGGACGACGATGACCAGGCCGAGCGTGCCGCCGGGGGCCGCGGTGGAGGCCGTGTCGAACAGCCGGCCGACCCAGTCCCAGAAGGCGTCCAGGGCGCGCTGGAACAGGCTGGGGTCGTTCTCGTGGTACATCCGCTTGGACAGCTCGCGCCGCGCCGCCTCCCGCGCGGGATCACGCGGGACCGTCACCGGCGGTTCGTCGCCGGGACGCAGCAGCGTGCGTATCGCGGTGCCGGCGGTCTGCGGTACCGCCGGCACCGCGCCGAGCACTCCCCCCGCCGCGCTCACGGCATCAGCTCCCCGGGGTGGCGCCGGGGGCGCCGTAGCCCTGGACTCCGGCGGCGCGGGCCAGTTCGAGGTCGAGGGCCTCGCGGCGGATGCGCTGGTCGATGTAGAGCAGCACGGTCACGCCCGCCGAGACCGGGAAGGTGATCATGGAGCCGATCACCGAGCCGATCCCGCTGACGACGAGGAACGCCCAGCCGAGGTCGCCGCTGCCGTCGAGGAAGCCGGCCACGCCGTCGCCGCTGAGGGCCGCGGCGAGGAAGGTGAAGGGGATGACGATGATCGACGCGAGGACGTTCGCGATGATCATGGCGAGCAGCTGTATGCCGAAGACCCGCCACCAGGAGCCGCGCACCAGCTTCGCGGAGCGGCCCATCGCCTTGGTGATGCCCTGCTTCTCCAGCATCAGCGCGGGCGAGGACAGCGAGAAGCGGATCATGAGCCACAGCGCGACGACGGCGGCGCCGAGACTGCCGAGGACGGCGAGCGCGACACCCGCCTCGCCGCCTCCCGCGAACGCCACCAGGATGCCGGGCAGCGAGCCGGCGCCGATGACGCCGAAGGCGATGAGCAGCAGCAGGAAGATCAGGCCGAACAGCTTCGGCACCTGCGGGCGGGCGTCCCGCCAGGCCTCGCCGGTGGTGACCGGCCTGCCGAGCACCGCGCGGCTGGTGACGGTCGTCAGCAGCGCGGTCGCCACGACGGTGCCGATCAGGGCGACCAGGGAGACGACCGCGGAGCTGAGCACGGCGTCGCCCATGGCGCGGCTCAGTTCGCTCAGGGTGGCGCTCGGATCGCTGAGGGCGGCGGTGCTGGTGTCGTCCAGGACGAAGCCCCGAAGCAGGACGACGACGATCTGGGTGAGGACCGCGACGGTCAGCGAGATGCCCAGGACCGTGCGCCAGTGGGTGCGCATGGTGGAGACCGCGCCGTCGAGGATCTCGCCCACGCCGAGCGGGCGGAGCGGGATCACGCCGGGCTTGGCCGCGGGCGGAGGGCCGCCCCAGCCGGCTCCCCAGCCGCCGTGACCGCCGTATCCGCCGCCGGGGGCTCCCGGGGGCGGAGCGCCCCAGCCGCCCGGGCCGGGCGGTGGAGGCGGCGGGGTCCGGCCCGGCGGCGGACCGGCGGGCGCGGACCACTGGGCCGGCGGCGGCTGCTCCTTGGACCACCTCGGGCCGGAGCCCGACGGCTCCGGGCCGGCCTGGTCCGCGGGCTGCGCGGGGTCGGGGCGGTCCACGGGCCCGGCGGGACCGGACGCGCCGGTGCCCTGCCCGTCCGAGGGGGCGGATCCGGGCGAGGCCCAGCCCGGAGTGTCGTTCATCGTCGCTCCTTCACGGTGCCCGTCCGCGGTCGCGGCGGCAGGTTGGCAGCCATCGTGCCATGGGGCGGTCCTCGGAGGACCGGCCGCGGTACGGGCTGCGCACCTTCAATTGTCCGCCGGAAAAGGGGCAGACTGGCCGCATGGCTGATCAGTACGCGCAATCCGGCGAGCACAAGCGGCCGACCGAGATCCCCGCGATCCGTTGGGAAGAGCCCCCCGAAGGTCCGGTGCTGGTCCTTCTCGACCAGACCAGACTCCCGGCCGAGGAGGTCGAGCTGGTGTGCACGGACGCATCCGCGCTGGTGGAGGCGATCCGTTCGCTCGCCGTGCGCGGAGCGCCGCTGCTCGGCATCGCGGGGGCGTACGGCGTCGCGCTCGCCGCCGTGCGGGGCTTCGAGGTGGAGGAGGCGGCGAACGCGCTGGCGGGCGCCCGGCCCACCGCGGTGAACCTCGCCCTCGGCGTCCGCAGGGCCCAGGCCGCCCACCAGGCCGCGCTGGCCAGGACCGGCGACCCCCGGCAGGCGGCCGACGCCGCGCTGGCCGCGGCACGGGCGCTGCACCGGGAGGACGCCGCGGCCAGCGCCCGGATGGCCGAACACGGCCTGGCGCTGCTGGACGAGCTGCTGCCCGGCGGTGGACACCGCATCCTCACGCACTGCAACACCGGATCGCTGGTGTCCGGCGGCGAGGGCACGGCGTTCGCCGTGGCGCTCGCGGCGCACCGCGCGGGACGGCTCAGGCGGTTGTGGGTGGACGAGACGCGCCCGCTGCTGCAGGGATCCCGCCTGACGGCGTACGAGGCGGCCCGCAGCGGCATGGCGTACACCTTGCTGACCGACAACGCGGCGGGTTCGCTGTTCGCGGCCGGGGAGGTGGACGCGGTGCTCGTCGGCGCGGACCGGATCGCGGCCGACGGGTCGGTGGCGAACAAGGTGGGGAGCTATCCGCTGGCGGTGCTGGCGCGGTACCACCATGTGCCGTTCATCGTGGTGGCGCCGGTGACGACGGTGGACCCGGACACGCCGGACGGGGCGTCCGTCGAGGTCGAGCAGCGCCCCGGGTACGAGGTGACCGAGGTCACGGTGCCCCAGGTGCCGGTGACGGGAGCGGGCGGCGGGGTCCCGGTGGCGCCGCTGGGGACGCAGGCGTACAACCCGGCGTTCGACGTGACACCGCCCGAGCTGGTGACGGCGATCGTCACCGAGGAGGGCGTGGTCTCGCCGGTGACGGCCGAGGCGCTGGCGCAGGTGTGCGGCAGGGCGCGCCGGGCGGCGAACGACGGGTGACGGGTGACGCCCGGCCGACCGGCGGGACGGCCCCTTCGGCCGCGTGGCGCGGGGGAGGGGCCGTCCGCTGCGCCGGGCCGGACGGGGGCGGGGCGGCCGTGCGCGGAGCCCGGCCGCGGGTGCGCGTGGCGGCGCGGCGGGGCCGGCGGTCGTCCCGGCCGTGACGCCGCGGTGGGCGAGGGCAGACAGCGACGGCCCCGTACGACTATCGTCACTGGCCAGTGAGCTACCTCACCAGCGCCTTCGCCGCCGTTATGAGAATGGGATGATGTCGTTTATGAAGGGACGAGTCCTTGTCGTCGACGACGACACCGCACTGGCCGAGATGCTCGGCATCGTGCTGCGTGGTGAGGGTTTCGAGCCGTCTTTCGTAGCCGACGGCGACAAGGCGCTGGCCGCCTTCCGGGAGACCAAGCCCGACCTGGTGCTGCTGGACCTGATGCTGCCCGGGCGGGACGGCATCGAGGTCTGCCGCCTGATCAGGGCGGAGTCCGGGGTGCCGATCGTGATGCTGACGGCCAAGAGCGACACCGTCGACGTCGTCGTGGGCCTGGAGTCGGGCGCCGACGACTACATCGTGAAGCCGTTCAAGCCCAAGGAGCTGGTGGCCCGGATCCGGGCGCGCCTGCGCAGGTCGGAGGAGCCGGCGCCGGAGCAGCTGGCCATCGGTGACCTCGTCATCGACGTGGCCGGTCACTCCGTGAAGCGGGACGGGCAGCCGATCGCGCTGACGCCGCTGGAGTTCGACCTGCTGGTGGCGCTGGCCCGCAAGCCGTGGCAGGTGTTCACGCGCGAGGTGCTCCTCGAGCAGGTGTGGGGCTACCGGCACGCGGCGGACACCCGGCTGGTCAACGTGCACGTGCAGCGGCTGCGGTCCAAGGTCGAGAAGGACCCGGAGAAGCCGGAGATCGTGGTGACCGTCCGCGGTGTCGGTTACAAGGCCGGGCCGAGCTGACATGTCCGGGGACAGCGCCGCTTCGGCTCCCGGCCGGTCCGGGGCCCGCGCGGGGCGGCCTGTCGGCCGGAAGGCGGCGGGCTCCCGCTGGGGCCGGCTCCTGGAGAGCGGGCTGCTGCAGGGCGGGGTCCAGGGCAGTCCGGTGGTCCGGCTGCTCATGCGCTGGATACGCCGGCCGCTGCTGCCCATGATGCGGCTGTGGCGGCGCAACATCCAGCTCAGGGTCGTCGCCACGACCCTGCTGATGTCGCTGGGCGTCGTGCTGCTGCTGGGCTTCGTCGTCATCGGGCAGGTCCGCAACGGCCTGCTGGACGCC
The DNA here is from genome assembly GCF_044456065.1 of Streptomyces sp. NPDC051041. Classification (NCBI taxonomy): domain Bacteria; kingdom Bacillati; phylum Actinomycetota; class Actinomycetes; order Kitasatosporales; family Streptomycetaceae; genus Streptomyces; species Streptomyces sp. NPDC051041. Next base: position 748,875 of record NZ_JBITFM010000001.1, on the reverse strand, counting down.
AAGGTGAAGGCCTCGCAGAGCCAGGCCACCGGCGGGTTCGCGGTGGCCCGGCAGAGGGCCGACGAGGCGGCCGGCGGCAGCGGTGACGACGGCGCGGCGGTGGACGGCCGCCCGCCGCAGAACGTCATCCAGTGGATGAGCGATCTGGTGGAGTCGCTGTCCAGCGGCGGCCAGGGCGCGTTCGACGTGGTCACGCTGCCCGCGGGCGACGACAGCGGCGGCGGGCGCGGCCCGCGCGCCTCCGGGTACGTGGACCCGTCGGCCAGTGTGCCGGAGGACCTGCGCGAGCGGGTCGACAGCAGCACGGCCGCCGCCCAGAGCTACACCCGCATCGTCTACAGCTCCGACAAGGAGTCCCAGCCGGCCCTGGTCATCGGCAAGCGGGTCAACGACCCGAACGGCGAGCCGTACCAGCTGTACTACCTCTTCCCGCTGACGCAGGAGGAGAAGTCGCTCAGCCTGGTCAAGGGGACGCTGGCGACGGCCGGCCTCTTCGTCGTCGTCCTCCTCGGGGCCATCGCCTGGCTGGTGGTGCGGCAGGTCGTCACGCCCGTGCGGATGGCGGCCGGCATCGCCGAGCGGCTGTCCGCCGGGCGGCTGCAGGAGCGGATGAAGGTCACCGGCGAGGACGACATCGCGCGGCTCGGCGAGGCCTTCAACAAGATGGCGCAGAACCTGCAGGGGAAGATCAACCAGCTGGAGGACCTGTCGCGCATGCAGCGGCGGTTCGTCTCGGACGTGTCGCACGAGCTGCGGACGCCGCTGACGACCGTGCGGATGGCCGCCGACGTGATCCACGAGGCGCGGGAGGACTTCGACCCGGTGACCGCGCGGTCGGCGGAACTGCTCGCCGACCAGCTGGACCGGTTCGAGTCGCTGCTCGCCGACCTGCTGGAGATCAGCCGCTTCGACGCGGGCGCGGCGGCGCTGGAGGCGGAGCCGGTGGACCTGCGGGACGTCGTCCGGCGGGTCGTCGACGGCGCCGAGCCGCTCGCCGAGCGCAAGGGCAGCCGGATACGGATCGTGGGCGACCAGCAGCCCGTCGTCGCCGAGGCCGACGCCCGGCGCGTGGAGCGCATCCTGCGCAACCTCGTCGTCAACGCCGTCGAGCACGGCGAGGGCCGGGACGTCGTCGTCAAGCTCGCCGCGGCCGGCGGCGCCGTCGCGGTCGCGGTGCGCGACTACGGGGTCGGGCTCAAGCCGGGTGAGGCGACGCGCGTCTTCAACCGCTTCTGGCGGGCCGACCCGGCACGCGCGCGCACCACCGGCGGCACCGGCCTCGGGCTGTCGATCGCCCTGGAGGACGCGCGGCTGCACGGCGGCTGGCTGCAGGCGTGGGGCGAGCCGGGCGGCGGTTCGCAGTTCCGGCTGACGCTGCCGCGGACCGCGGACGAGCCGTTGCGGGGCTCCCCGATACCGCTGGAGCCCAAGGACTCGCGCCGCAACCGCGGACCGGACGGCGCCGGTGCGTCGTCCGGCGGCGACAGGGCCGTCAGCGTGCCGGCGCAGCAGTCGGCCGGGCAGGCCGCGGCGCCGCGGCCCGCTCGCGACCCGATCGGGCCGCGGCCGGCCGCCGTGGCCCCCGCGGCCGACCCGACGGCCCTGCCCGGCAACGGCGCGCGCGTGGTGCCCCGTCCCGTCTCCGGCGCCCGGCGGCAGGACGACACGCAGGGGACCCGTACGGACACGGGGCCGGAGAGCTCGGACAGGCAAGGGGAGGCATTTCGTGGGCGCTGACCGCGAGGGGGGCGTCCGGCGGGGGCCGGTGCGCGCGGCGGCGTACGCCGTCTCGGGCGTCGTCCTGCTGGCGGGGTGCGCCTCGATGCCCGACAGCGGGGACCTGCGAGGCGTCGAGTCCACGCCGCGCCAGGACACACAGGTACGGGTGTTCGCCATGCCGCCGCCGGAGGACGCCTCGGCCCCGGACATCGTGCAGGGCTTCCTGGAGGCGCTGACCAGCGACGACCCGCACTACGAGACGGCCCGCAAGTACCTCACCCCCGAGGCCGCGCGGACATGGCGGCCGGAGCTGTCCATCACCGTGCTCGCCGACGGGCCGGGCACCGAACCCGACCACATGGGGAACCGGGACGAGATCGACGACTACTCGCTCACCCTGACCGGCACCAGGGTCGCCACGGTGGACGCCCAGCAGGCGTACACGCCCGCCGGCGGACCGTACAGCCAGCCGGTGCACCTCAGGCGGGACAAGGAGAGCGGGCAGTGGCGCATCGACGTGCCGCCGCGCGGCATCGTCATGGGCAAGTCGGACTTCCAGCGCAACTACATGTCCGTCAACAAGTACTACTTCGCGTCGAACGCCGCCGCGGACCCGCGGACCGGCGAGGGCGCTCAGCCCGCGCTCGTCGCCGACCCGGTCTACGTGCGCGAGCGCGTCGACCCCATGACCCAGGTGGTGCGCTCCGTCCTCAAGGGACCCACGAGCCTGCTCCGGCCCGTGGTCAGGTCGAGCTTCCCCGCCGGTACGGGGCTGCGGAAGGACGTCACCGCGCTGACGCCCGACGACCGGAACAAGCTGACCGTCCCGCTCGACGCGAAGGCCGCCCGGGTCGGCCCGGACACGTGCGACGAGATGGCGGCCCAGTTGCTGTTCACGCTGCGGAACCTCACGCCGGCCGTGGACGAGGTCGAGCTGCTCGCGGGCGACGAGCAGCTGTGCTCGCTCGCCGAGGAGCGGGCCGGGGCCGTCGCGACCCACGGAGCGGCGCAGCACCCCGACCACCTGTACTTCCTCGACGGCGACCACCGCCTGGTGCGGATCCCGGCGGGCAGCCCCGCCACCAGGCCGGAACCGGTGCCGGGGGCGCTGGGCGAGGGCCGCAGGCCGCTCAGGTCGGTGGCGGTCTCCCGCGACGAGCACGCCGCGGCCGGCGTCGCCCTCGACGGCGGGGCGCTGTACGTCGGGTCGCTGGCGGCCGGCGGTTCGCTCGGCGAACCCGTCCTGGTCAGCGAAGGCGGCACGGAGCAGGACCGGCTGACGCCGCCCAGCTGGGACGCGCGGGGCGACCTGTGGGTGGCCGACCGCGACCCCGACGACCCGCGGCTGCTCCTGCTGCCGGGCGGCGACGGCGAGCCGGTGCAGGTCAGGACCCCGGGCCTGGAGGGCCGTGTCCAGGCCGTCCGGGTGGCCGCCGACGGGGTGCGGATCGCGCTCGTCGTGGAGAAGGACGGCAAGGGCTCCCTGTTCGTCGGACGGATCGAACGGCAGAGCGGGAGCGGTGGGCAGCCGGCGGTCACCGTGCGCGAACTGCGCGCCGCCACGCCCGAGCTGGAGGAGGTCACGGCCATGGCCTGGGCCGGTGACAGCCGGCTGGTGGTGGTCGGGCGCGAGCACGGGGGCGTGCAGCAGCTGCGCTACGTCCAGGTCGACGGCTCCGCGCCGGAGGCCCCGGCGCCCGCCGCCCTGACCGGGGTGAAGGAGATCGCCGCGTCCGAGGACGACCGGGTGCCGATGGTCGCCCACTCGGACGACGGCATCGTCCGGCTGCCGTCCGGGGCGCAGTGGCAGAAGGTCACGGAGGGCACGGCGCCGGTCTATCCGGGGTGAGGCGCTGACGGAGGCGGCCGCTTCCGCCGGGGACCCGGCGGGGCGGCCGCTGCCGTTCCGGTGCCGCGGGTCCTTCCGGGGAATGGGGCCGCCGCTGCCGCTCCCGGGGTGCGGGGCGCTTGTCCACAGGGGGTTTTCCACAGGGGTGGCCGGTGGGGGCGGGCGTCGGCACAGTGGTGGCCATGCGGGAGTGGTGGCGGGACCTCACCGACCTGGTGCTGCCGGCCGAGTGCGGCGGCTGCGGGGCGCCTCGTACGGTGCTCTGCCCGGAGTGCCGTGCGGCCCTGAGCGAGGCGGCGCCGCGCCGGGTGCGACCGGTGCCGGAACCGCCCGGACTGCCGGCGGTGCACGCGGCGGCCCGGTACGCGGACGAGGTGCGGGCCGTCCTCCTGGCCCACAAGGAACGGGGCGCGCTGCCGCTCGCGGGGCCGCTCGGCGCGGCTCTGGCGGGAGCGGTGCGGGCCGGGCTGGGCGAGGCCCGCGCGCGGGGCGGCGGTACGGCGTCCGGGGGCGCCGGTGCGCCGGTGCTGCTCGTGCCCGTTCCGTCCGCGCGTGTGGTGGTGCGGGCCCGGGGACACGATCCGGCGCGGCGGATCGCGCTCGCGGCGGCGGGCGAGCTGCGGCGGACCGGGACGGCCGCCCGGGTGGCCGCCGTGCTGCGGCAGCGGCGTGCGGTGGCCGATCAGGCGGGGCTCGGCTTCCGGCGGCGGCTGGCCAATCTGGCGGGCGCGCTGGCGGTGGCCCCCGGTGGTGCCCGCCTGCTCGCCGCCGGCCCGGTCGTGCTCGTCGACGACCTGATGACGACGGGCGCGTCCCTGGCGGAGGCGGCCCGGGCGGTCCGGGCGGCGACGGCGGCGGGCGCGGCCCCGCGTGAGCGGAGCAGGGGGCCGGACACGTACGGAACAGCGGCAGCGGCCGTGTACATGGGCCCGGGACGGGAAGTCGGAGGGGAACGGAGAGCCGGAGCGGCAAAAGCGGGCACCGGCCGGTGGCCCGCCGGTCCGGGAACGACGGCGAGCGGAAACGGGGACATGATCCGTGACGAGATCCCTGGCGAGACCCGCGACGTGATCCGAAATGAGACCGGGGACGACTTCAACGTGATCTGCGCGGCCGTGGTCGCAGCATCAGCGGATTCTTTCGAAATAAACCGGAACCGACTGAGATCTTGAGTCGTTGCAGGTAATGAGAGAACCAAAACACCTGAACGGAGGTATGCCGCAGGAGAGGGTGACGACATCCGTCCGGGCGAGATATGTTCGGTTGTGAGGGAAAGCCGCAGGCCACGCCCCTCTGATCGGAATGCCGCGCCGCGGGTTTTTTCATAATCACCCGCGCCGGTGGAGTGGAGATCCCGCCCATGGGGGAGGAGGTGGACGTCACCGAGTCCGAGGTTCCGGGCTCGCCGGAACCTGGTGCGAAAAGGGAGATGCTCCGCCACCGATGCGGAGCGATCCGGGAACGGAGTTCTGCGTGGACATCGTCGTCAAGGGCCGCAAGACCGAGGTGCCCGAGCGGTTCCGGAAGCACGTGGCCGAGAAGCTGAAGCTGGAGAAGATCCAGAAGCTCGATGGCAAGGTGATCAGCCTCGACGTCGAGGTGTCCAAGGAGCCCAACCCCCGACAGGCCGACCGCTGCGACCGAGTGGAGATCACGCTCCGCTCCCGCGGTCCGGTGATCCGGGCGGAGGCGGCGGCGAGCGATCCGTACGCGGCGCTCGACCTGGCGGCGGAGAAGCTGGGCGCCCGGCTGCGCAAGCAGCACGACAAGCGGTTCTCGCGCCGCGGCGCGCGCCGGATCCCGGCCGCGGAGGTCGCCGACCACGTCCCGGACGCGGCGACGCTCGACGTGAACGGCACGGCGGCTCCCCGGCAGGAGCCGGAGGCCGTGCCCACCAAGAAGATCGGCTCGCTGGAAGTACAGGGCGAGGGCCCCCTCGTCGTCCGCGAGAAAACCCACGTCGCCGCCCCCATGACCCTCGACCAGGCGCTCTACGAGATGGAGCTGGTCGGGCACGACTTCTACCTGTTCATCGACTCCGAGACCAAGGAACCCAGCGTCGTCTACCGGCGGCACGCCTACGACTACGGCGTGATCCACCTCAGGACGGACACGATGGTCACCCAGGCGCACTCCCCCGAGGCGGGCGGCGCGCTCGGCGGCTGACCCGCGCGGGGTGACAGCCCGACCGGTGCCCCTGGAGCGCGTGTGCGCCCCCAGGGGCACCGGCGTGCGACCACTCGGCGTCCCGCTCGGTCGCCCCGGTGTCACCCGGGCATGAAATCATGGCCGCAACGGCCCAACGGGTGGGTCGTTGCCTTGCGTTGGCGATGGCTCAGGACCACAGCCACAGCCTTCAGGGGGAGGAACGATGGCGGACAGCTTCGGACCGGCGCGGGACGAGGATGCCGACGCCCGCGTCGCCGGCACGGGCCCGGACGCGGGCACTCCACGCAAGGAGCCGATCAGAGTCCTTGTCGTGGACGACCACGCCCTGTTCCGCCGCGGCCTGGAGATCGTGCTCGCGGCCGAGGAGGACATCCAGGTCGTCGGAGAGGCGGGCGACGGCGCCGAGGCCGTCGAGAAGGCCGCCGACCTGCTGCCGGACATCGTTCTGATGGATGTGCGGATGCCCAGGCGGGGCGGGATCGAGGCGTGCACCTCCATCAAGGAGGTGGCCCCCAGCGCCAAGATCATCATGTTGACGATCAGCGACGAGGAAGCCGACCTCTACGACGCGATCAAGGCGGGCGCGACCGGCTACCTCCTCAAGGAGATCTCCACCGACGAGGTGGCCACCGCCATTCGGGCGGTGGCCGACGGGCAGTCGCAGATCAGCCCGTCCATGGCGTCCAAGCTGCTCACCGAGTTCAAGTCGATGATCCAGCGGACCGACGAGCGCCGTCTCGTGCCCGCGCCGCGCCTGACGGACCGCGAGCTGGAAGTCCTCAAACTCGTCGCCACCGGAATGAACAACCGGGACATCGCCAAGGAACTGTTCATTTCCGAGAACACCGTGAAGAACCACGTGCGCAACATCCTGGAGAAGCTGCAGCTGCACTCCAGGATGGAGGCGGTGGTGTACGCGATGCGGGAGAAGATTCTCGAAATCCGCTGACTTCTGTACCGGTATGCGCGTTATGCCGGCAGGCGGGCCAGTTCCCGCGTGAGCGGCTCGCGCAGTTCCGGCGCGTCGACCCGCTCCACCCGCACATCCGTGCAGTCCACCCAGCTCGCCGCCTCCAGCAGGGCCCGGGCCACCGCGGGAACCGCCTTCGGGCCGTCCAGCGTGACCTGCCGGGCCACCAGAGTGCGGCCCTCGCGGGCCGGATCCACCCGGCCGACGAGACGCCCGCCGGCCAGGACCGGCATCGCGAAGTAGCCGTACACCCGCTTGTGCCGGGGGACGTAGGCCTCCAGGCGGTGGGTGAAGCCGAAGATCCGCTCCGTGCGCGCCCGCTCCCAGACCAGGGAGTCGAAGGGGGACAGCAGCGTCGTGCGGTGGCGTCCGCGCGGAGGCGTCTCCAGGGCCGCGGGGTCGGCCCAGGCCGGCTTGGACCAGCCCTCCACCGCGACCGGGACCAGGCCCGAGTCCGCGATCACCGCGTCGACCTGCTCGCCCTTGAGGCGGTGGTAGTCCGCGATGTCGGCGCGCGTGCCGACGCCCAGCGCCTGGCCGGCCAGGCGGACCAGGCGGCGCAGGCACTCCGCGTCGTCCAGCTCGTCGTGCAGCAGGGCGCCCGGGACGGCGCGCTCGGCGAGGTCGTACACCCGCTTCCAGCCGCGGCGCTCGACGCACACCACCTCGCCGTACATCAGGGCGCGCTCGACGGCGACCTTGGAGGCGGACCAGTCCCACCACTCGCCGGTCCTCTTGGCGCCGCCCAGCTCGGTCGCGGTCAGCGGGCCCTCGGCGCGGAGCTGCTTGATGACCTGCTCGTAGACGCCGTCGGGGAGGTCGTGGTGCCAGTGGGGGCGGTCGCGGTAGGCGCGGCGGCGGAACGCGAAGTGGGGCCACTCCTCGATCGGCAGGATGCAGGCGGCGTGGGACCAGTACTCGAAGGCGCGGGGGCGGGCCGGGGACGCGCCGGCGGGCCGGGGCTTCCAGTAGGCGTCCTCCACGGCCTTGCGGCCCACCGCGCCGAGGCGGGCGTACGGCACCAGTTCGTGGGAGCGGGCGAGGACCGAGATGGTGTCGAGCTGCACCGCGCCGAGCCGGCGGAGGACGCCGCGGACGCCGGCCCCGCGGTTCGTACTGCCCAGGAAGCCCTGCGCGCGCAGGACGACACGGCGGGCTTCGTCTGCGGAGAGTTCCGTGATGGGGCGCGGAAGGGTCGTCATGGCTCCGCACGATAAGGGGTGGCACCGACAGCCCGTGGTGGCCTGCGGATACGTCACGACGGTCGCGCGGGCGCCGGCAGGTACGGGGTCGTCGACGGGAGGGCCAGGTCCGAGGGGAGCAGGGAGCCCACCCAGCAGTCCCGCCGCACCCCCTTGTTGTCGATCGCGGAGCGCAGGGTGCCCTCGAGGGTGAAGCCGGCGCGTTCCGCCACCGCGCGGGAGGCCGTGTTGCCGACCTCGGCGCGCCACTCCACCCGGTCGATCGCCGCGTGGGCGAAGGCCCAGCGGGACGCGGCGAGCGCGGCCTCGGCGGTGTAGCCGCGGCCGCGGTGCTCCCTGGCGCACCAGAAGCCGATCTCCGCCATGCCCGGGGAGCGCACCGTCAGGCCCAGCATGCCCACCAGTTCGCCGGAGGGCAGGAAGAGGCCGAAGGTGTACATGGAGCCGTTCGCCCAGCCGTCGGGGACGAGCCGCTCGGTGAACTCCCGAGCGTGCTCCGGGAGGTACGGGGAGGGGATCATCGTGGTCCAGCGTTGGATGTCGGGGTCCTGACAGGCGGCGTACACCGCGTCCGTGTCCTGGGGGCCGACCGGGCGCAGGCGGAGGCGGTCGGTGACGAGGGTGCCGGAGTCCATCGGCCGATTCTGCCCGGGGCCCGGAGAAGGGCGCCATCCGTTTGACGCGTCGCCGTGCGGGAGGGAGCGCGCGGTGCGCGGGAGGGAGCCGGGCGATCCGGCGGGGGCGGGGAACGGGGCGGCACCGTGCGTGAGGAATTGATCGCGCATCGCGCAATTCGCCGGGATGATGCGGCACCATCCGAGGGGCCCGGACGTTGTCCCCGGTGAAGCAGGAGCGAGAGAAGAAAAGCAGCAGCGGACGGTCGCCGTCGCCGCGGGCCCTCCCGGCGCGGCGGGGTCCTCGCATACGATGGCCGTTGCTCAGTAAGTCAAGTGGTAACCGACCGTCCCAGGCCCGACCGGCAAGGAGACCAACCCCCGTGTCCGTCCTCTCGAAGATCATGCGTGCAGGCGAAGGCAAGATCCTGCGCAAGCTGCACCGCATCGCGGACCAGGTCAACTCCATCGAAGAGGACTTCGTCGACCTCTCCGACGCCGAGCTGCGGGCCCTCACCGACGAGTACAAGCAGCGGTACGCCGACGGCGAGAGCCTGGACGACCTGCTGCCCGAGGCGTTCGCCACCGTCCGGGAGGCCGCCAAGCGCGTCCTGGGCCAGCGGCACTACGACGTCCAGCTGATGGGCGGCGCCGCCCTGCACATGGGCTACGTGGCCGAGATGAAGACCGGTGAGGGCAAGACCCTGGTCGGCACGCTCCCCGCGTATCTGAACGCCCTCTCCGGCGAAGGCGTCCACATCGTCACGGTCAACGACTACCTGGCCGAGCGCGACTCCGAGATGATGGGGCGCGTCCACCGGTTCCTCGGGCTGAGCGTCGGCTGCATCCTCGCCAGCATGACGCCGGCCCAGCGCCGTGAGCAGTACGCGTGCGACATCACCTACGGCACGAACAACGAGTTCGGCTTCGACTACCTGCGCGACAACATGGCGTGGTCGAAGGAGGAGCTGGTCCAGCGCGGCCACAACTTCGCCATCGTCGACGAGGTCGACTCCATCCTCATCGACGAGGCCCGTACGCCGCTGATCATCTCCGGCCCGGCCGACCAGGCCACCAAGTGGTACGGCGACTTCGCCAAGCTGGTCAAGCGCCTCAAGCGCGGCGAGCCCGGCAACCCGCTCAAGGGCATCGAGGAGACCGGCGACTACGACGTCGACGAGAAGAAGCGCACGGTCGCCATCCACGAGTCCGGTGTCCAGAAGGTCGAGGACTGGCTGGGCATCGACAACCTCTACGAGTCGGTGAACACCCCGCTCGTGGGCTACCTGAACAACGCCATCAAGGCCAAGGAGCTCTTCAAGCGCGACAAGGACTACGTCGTCATCGACGGCGAGGTCATGATCGTCGACGAGCACACCGGCCGTATCCTCGCCGGCCGCCGCTACAACGAGGGCATGCACCAGGCGATCGAGGCGAAGGAAGGGGTGGAGATCAAGGACGAGAACCAGACGCTCGCCACGATCACCCTCCAGAACTTCTTCCGCCTCTACAACAAGCTCTCCGGCATGACCGGTACGGCGATGACCGAGGCCGCCGAGTTCCACCAGATCTACAAGCTCGGCGTGGTCCCGATCCCGACCAACAAGCCGATGATCCGCAAGGACCGCTCGGACCTGATCTACCGCACCGAGGTCGCCAAGTTCGAGGCGGTCGTCGACGACATCGAGGAGAAGCACCGCAAGGGCCAGCCGATCCTCGTCGGCACCACCTCCGTCGAGAAGTCCGAGTACCTCTCGCAGCAGCTCAGCAAGCGCGGCATCCAGCACGAGGTGCTCAACGCCAAGCACCACGAGCGCGAGGCGCAGATCGTCGCCCAGGCCGGCCGCAAGGGCGCCGTGACGGTGGCCACCAACATGGCCGGCCGCGGTACGGACATCAAGCTCGGCGGCAACCCCGAGGACCTCGCCGAGGCGGAGCTGCGCCAGCGCGGCCTCGACCCCGAGGAGCACATCGAGGAGTGGGCCGCGGCCCTGCCCGAGGCGCTCAAGCGCGCCGAGGAGGCGGTCAAGGCCGAGAAGGAGGAGGTCGAGAAGCTCGGCGGCCTCTACGTGCTGGGCACCGAGCGGCACGAGTCGCGGCGGATCGACAACCAGCTGCGCGGCCGCTCCGGCCGTCAGGGCGACCCGGGCGAGTCCCGCTTCTACCTCTCGCTCGGCGACGACCTGATGCGGCTGTTCAAGGCCCAGATGGTCGAGCGCGTGATGTCGATGGCGAACGTCCCCGACGACGTGCCGATCGAGAACAAGATGGTCACGCGCGCGATCGCCTCCGCCCAGGCGCAGGTCGAGACGCAGAACTTCGAGACCCGCAAGAACGTCCTGAAGTACGACGAGGTCCTCAACCGGCAGCGCGAGGTCATCTACGGCGAGCGGCGCCGCGTCCTGGAGGGCGAGGACCTGCACGAGCAGATCCGGCACTTCATGGACGACACCATCGACGCCTACGTCCAGGCCGAGACCTCCGAGGGCTTCCCCGAGGACTGGGACCTGGACCGGCTGTGGGGTGCGTTCAAGCAGCTCTACCCGTGCAAGGTGACCATCGAGGAGCTGGAGGAGGCGGCCGGCGACCGGGCCGGGCTGACCGCTGAGTTCATCGCCGAGTCCATCAAGGACGACATCCACCAGCAGTACGAGGCGCGCGAGGCGCAGCTCGGCTCCGAGATCATGCGTGAGCTGGAGCGCCGGGTCGTGCTGTCGGTGCTGGACCGCAAGTGGCGCGAGCACCTCTACGAGATGGACTACCTCCAGGAGGGCATCGGCCTGCGCGCCATGGCGCAGAAGGACCCGCTGGTCGAGTACCAGCGGGAGGGCTTCGACATGTTCCAGGCCATGATGGACGGCATCAAGGAGGAGTCCGTCGGCTACCTGTTCAACCTGGAGGTCCAGGTCGAGCAGCAGGTCGAGGAGGTCCCGGTCGAGGAGGCCAAGCCGGTGGCCGACCTGGAGAAGCACGACGCGGTGCCGGCGCAGGCGGGGTCGCGGCCGGAGATCCGGGCCAAGGGGCTTGACGTCCCGCAGCGGCGGAACCTGCACCTGTCCGCGCCGACCGTGGACGGCGAGGGCGGCATCATCGAGCGGGACTTCACCACCGACGAGGAGCCGGTGCGCAGCGAGGCCGACGGCCTCACGCGCGCGGAGCGCCGCAAGCAGGCCAGGGGGCGGCGCCGCAAGAAGTGACGGACGCTCCCTGCGGAGCGGCGTGCGGCGAGGGGCCGGGACACCCGAGGGTGCCCGGCCCCTCGGCCTGCCCGCCGCGGCGCCCCGGCGGGATCCGCCGGGATCCGCCGGAATTCGCGGGGTTCAGTCGGCGGGCGGGCGGGGCGGGCGCGGACCGCCCAGTTCCACCGCCGTGCAGCGCCAGCGCAGGTCCTGGCCGCGCTCCAGGCGGAAGGCCATGGCGCGCAGCTGGTCCCCGGCGCCGATACGGGCGAAGGCCTCGACGGCCCCGGGGCGCGGGACGTAGTAGCCGATGTCGCGGACGACGGGGCGGGTGCCGCGGGTGCGCAGGGGGCCGCGTTCGGCGAGCCAGGCCAGGTCGTCGTAGGCGCGGCCCGCCGTGTGGCGGAGCATCGAGTGCACGGGGCGCCGGCCGCTCAGGACGGCGAGCAGCAGCTCGGCGAAGACGTCGGTGGGCCGGGGGCGCGGTCCGGGCGGGACCGTCCCGCGCGGGGCGGGGGCGCCGCTCCGGGGCGCCGTGGGCGGCCGGGTGTCCAGGGGCCTCGTACGGGTGCGCGGAGCCGTGCCGGGGGACCCCGGCGGGCGGCGGCCGTCCGCGGACGCGTGGGGCGGGGTGCCGCCGGGGGCGCGGGTCGGTCCGCCGCCGGCGGTGCGGGGCGGCGCGCCGCCCGGGCGGCGCGGATCGCGGCGGACCGGCGGGCGGGCGGCGGAGGGGTCGTGCGGGTGGGGGGCGGGGCGGGGGGCCGTCCTGGTCATGACCTTGTTCATGGGATCCCCGTTCGGCGGGCCCGTTTCATACCGGGCGGTAACTTAGCGGTCGGTGATCTTGTACGGGGTCGTGGCGGGCGGTGGCAAGGAGCCGGGCCGCGGGCCGGAGCGCCCGCGGCATTCACCTATCCGGGCGACCCGGGCGGCGGGGAACCGCGTCCCGGCGGGGGCGTACCGGGTGAGGTTGCGGCCGGAGGTGGACGGGTCCGGGGGCCCGGGCGGGGACCCGAAAGGGGACACCCGCACGTATCCTGAAGGCCCTCCGGGAGGTGCGGCACCGCCCTTCCGGGGGTCACCGCGGAGCCCCCCGACCACGAAAGCGGCCAGCCATGCGCGTCTACGTCCCCCTGACCCTCCCCGGTCTCGCCGAGGCGTACAAGACGGGTGAGCTGGGGGCCGGACCGCTCGTCGCGTACGCCGTCACGCCCGGGCTGCGCGAGTGGTACCTCTCCGACGACATCGAGGAACTGGAGTACGCGGCGCTCAGCCGGGCCGCGCTGGCCTCGCTGCGGCTGCTGGCGGCGGATCCCGCGGCGCCCCGGCGCCGGGTCGTGGTCGCCGTCGACGTACCCGACCGTGCGGCGAGCGCCGACCCGGACCGGGGACTGGACCCGGCGGCGCTCGGCGAGGTACGGGTCACCGGGACCGTACCGCTGGCCAAGGCGGCCTCGGTGCACGTCGACGCGGCGGACGCGGAGGCGGACGTGACGGCGGCCGCCGAGGCGCTTCCGGCGGCGGACGGCGGGGACGACGACGCGCAGTTCGTCGTGGACGGGGCCGAGGACCACGAGCTGCTGTGGTACGCCACGCAGGAGATCCCGAACCTGGTGGGACTCGGCGGCTGAGCCGCCCGGCGGCGCCGCCGGGCGGCCGTCCTCCCGGCCGTCGTCGGCGGCGGCGGGTACGGTCTTGGGCATGGGGAAGCTGACTGGGGCGCACATCGTCTGGGACTGGAACGGCACGCTGTTCCACGACAACGACGCGATCATCGGCGCGACGAACGCGGCCTTCGCCGAGCTGGGCCTGGAGCCGCTGACGCTGGAGCGGTACCGGGAGCTGTACTGCGTGCCGGTGCCGAAGTTCTACGAGCGGCTGCTGGGGCGGCTGCCGACCGACGCCGAGTGGGAGCTGATGGACGGCGTCTTCCACCGGTACTACACCGAGCACCGGGTGAGGTGCGGGCTCACCGAGGGCGCGCCGGAGCTGCTGGCGGGGTGGCGGTCGGCGGGGCACAGCCAGTCCATCCTCAGCATGTACGGGCACGACGACCTCGTCCCGCTGGTGAGGGGCTTCGGGATCGAGGCGCACTTCGTGCGCGTCGACGGGCGGACGGGGCCCTCGGGCGGCAGCAAGGCCGAGCACATGGTGCGGCACCTGGAGGCGCTCGCCGCCGTGGACCCGGAGCGCACGGTGGTGATCGGGGACGCCGCCGACGACGCGGTCGCGGCGCGGCACGTGGGGGCACGGGCCGTGCTCTACACCGGTGGTTCGCACAGCCGGGCCAGTCTGGAAGCGGTGGGCGTACCGGTGGTGGACACCCTGGAGGAGGCGGTCGCCCAGGCGGAGCGGCTGGCCGCCTGAACCGGTGCGGCGCCCGGAGGAGCGCCGCACCGGGAGCGCACGGTCAGGTCACCGGCGCCTTGGCGCGCAGCACCGTCAGGAACTCGCGCATCCAGGCGGGGTGGTCCGGCCAGGCGCGGGAGGAGACCAGCGTGCCGTCGACCACCGCCTCGGCGTCCTGGAAGCGGGCACCGGCGGCCCGCATGTCCGGCTCCAGCGCGGGGTACGCCGTGACGCGGCGGCCGCGCAGACCGTCCACCGCCGCGGTGAGCAGGGGGCCGTGGCAGATCTGCGCGACCGGTTTGCCGGAGTCGAGGAAGGACGTGAGGATCTTGCGGAGGTCGGGGTCGTTGCGCAGGTACTCGGGGGCGCGTCCGCCGGGGACGACGACGGCGGCGTACTGGGCGGGATCCACCTCGGAGAAGGCGAGATCGGCGTCCCAGGTGTAGCCGGGTTTCTCGGTGTAGGTGTCGAAGCCGGGCTCGAAGTCGTGGACGACGAACCGGAGCTTCTTGCGGGCGGGGGCCGCGACGTGGACGTCGTAGCCCTCCTCGCGCAGGCGCTGGTAGGGGTACAGGACTTCCAGGGACTCCGCCGCGTCGCCGGTGACGATGAGGATTTTCACGGTCATACCGGCACCGTGCCCCGTGACGGCGGCCGTGCCAAGGGGGCGGGCAGGCCATGTCGTCCGCGGCCGTCTCGGCGCGGCCCCCCGGCGGCGGCCCCGCCGCCGGGGGCGCGGCGCGGAGGACCCCCGTCCCCGGTGCGACGACCGCGCCCGGTGGCCCGGGCGCCCCACCGCACTGTGCAGAACGTCAAACTTCCCCCCTCGGTTTTGTACACATACGGCTCATGACGGGTCCCCTGGGGGGAGCGATAGCCTTGGTGGCGTGATCAGCGCGATAGCTCGCGGGGGCGTCGACGCCCCTGCCCTGCGCCCGGTGGACACGGACCGCGTCCGTGACCGGGCGGCGGCCGCTGATCTTCGCGGGCGGGGCGGGGCGCCGAGAGGTCCCGGGACGCCGAGCACTCCTCGGGGCGCGGCGTCACGGAGAGCGGCGTCACACCGATGGAGCAGCTCAAAAATGGCTCATACGCCCCCGCCCCTCCCACCTTGCGGCATAGCGTCGAAGCAGACCGGACACCCCGCGTCACGGCGTCACGTCGGAAGGCAGGAGACCGTACTTCCTTCTACGTCACGCAACGGCGCGCGACAGGAGCCAGAGGACAATGCAGACCAAGCTGGACGAAGCAAAGGCCGAGCTGCTCGATCGGGCCGCCCGGGTAGCTGAGAACAGTCCGGTCGGGGGACACCTACCGACCGGGACGACGAGCGAGGGCACCCCGGACACCCCGAGCACCCCGGACAGCGAGTCCGTGCTCTCGTTCCTCCAGCGCTACTACCTGCACACCGCCCCGGAGGACCTCACCGGCCGTGACCCGGTCGACGTCTTCGGAGCCGCCGTCTCGCACTACCGGCTGGCCGAGAACCGCCCGCAGGGCACGGCCAGCGTGCGGGTGCACACCCCGACCGTGGAGGAGAACGGCTGGACGTGCAGCCACACGATCGTCGAGGTGGTCACCGACGACATGCCGTTCCTCGTCGACTCCGTGACCAACGAGCTCACCCGGCAGGGGCGCGGCATCCACGTCGTCATCCACCCGCAGTTCGTGGTCCGGCGCGACGTCACCGGCAAGCTCGTCGAGGTGCTCGCCCCCCAGCGCACCGGCGACCTCCCGCACGACGCGCACGTCGAGTCCTGGATCCACGTCGAGATCGACCGCGAGACCGACCGCGCCGACCTGAAGCAGATCACCGCCGACCTGCTGCGCGTGCTGTCCGACGTCCGCGAGGCCGTCGAGGACTGGGGCAAGATGCGGGACGCGGCGACCCGGCTGGCCGAGGGGCTGCCCGGCGAACCCCTCCCCGAGGACCTGCCCGCGCCGCAGGTCGAGGAGGCCCGCGAGCTGCTGCGCTGGCTGGCCGACGACCACTTCACCTTCCTCGGCTACCGCGAGTACCAGCTGCGCGGCGACGACTCCCTCGCCGCCGTCCCCGGCACCGGCCTCGGCATACTGCGTTCGGACCCGCACCACGCCGACGACGCGGGCCACCCCGTCAGCCCGTCCTTCGAGCGGCTGCCGGCCGACGCCCGCGCCAAGGCCCGCGAGCACAAGCTGCTGATCCTGACCAAGGCCAACAGCCGGGCGACCGTGCACCGGCCGTCGTACCTGGACTACATCGGCGTCAAGAAGTTCGACGAGCGGGGCAACGTCGTCGGCGAGCGGCGCTTCCTCGGCCTGTTCTCCTCCGCGGCGTACACCGAGTCCGTGCGCCGCGTCCCGGTCATCCGGCGCAAGGTGGCGGAGGTGCTGGAGCGCGCCGGGTTCTCGCCCAACAGCCACGACGGGCGGGACCTGCTGCAGATCCTGGAGACCTACCCGCGCGACGAGCTGTTCCAGACCCCGGTCGACGAGCTGCAGGCCATCGTCACCTCCGTCCTCTACCTGCAGGAGCGGCGCAGGCTCCGCCTCTACCTGCGCCAGGACGAGTACGGGCGCTACTACTCCGCCCTGGTCTACCTGCCGCGCGACCGCTACACCACCGGCGTGCGCCTGCGGATCATCGACATCCTGAAGGAGGAACTCGGCGGCATCAGCGTCGACTTCACCGCCTGGAACACCGAGTCGATCCTGTCCCGGCTGCACTTCGTGGTCCGCGTCCCGCAGGGCACCGAACTGCCGGAGCTGTCCGACGCCGACAAGGAGCGCATCGAGGCCCGCCTCGTCGAGGCCGCCCGCTCCTGGGCGGACGGGTTCGCCGAGGCGCTGAACGCCGAGTTCGGCGAGGAGCGTTCCGCGGAGCTGACGCGGGCGTACGGCAACGCCTTCCCCGAGGGCTACAAGGCCGACCACAGCCCGCGCAGCGCGGTCGCCGACCTCGTCCACCTCGAACAGCTCGGCGACGCCGGGGACGGCAGGGACTTCGCGCTCAGCCTCTACGAGCCGGTGGGCGCCGCGCCCGAGGAGCGCCGCTTCAAGATCTACCGCAAGGGCGACGCCATCTCCCTGTCCGCCGTCCTGCCGGTGCTCAACCGGCTCGGCGTCGAGGTGGTCGACGAGCGGCCGTACGAGCTGCGCTGCGCGGGCCGCGGCATCGCCTGGATCTACGACTTCGGCCTGCGCCTGCCCCGGTCGCAGAGCGGCGGCGACCACTTCGGCGACGACGCGCGCGAGCGCTTCCAGGACGCGTTCGCCGCCACCTGGACCGGCAAGGCGGAGAACGACGGCTTCAACGCCCTGGTGCTCAGCGCGGGCCTGACGTGGCGGCAGGCGATGGTGCTCAGGGCGTACGCCAAGTACCTGCGCCAGGCCGGGTCCACCTTCAGCCAGGACTACATGGAGGACACCCTCCGCAACAACGTCCACACCACGCGCCTGCTCGTCTCCCTGTTCGAGGCGCGGATGTCGCCGGACCGGCAGAGCGCCGGACGCGAGATCGTCGACGCCCTCCTCGAAGAGCTCGACGCGGCCCTCGACCAGGTCGCCAGCCTCGACGAGGACCGGATCCTGAGGTCCTTCCTCACGGTCATCAAGGCGACCCTGCGCACCAACTTCTTCCAGACGGAGAGCGACGGCAGGCCGCACGACTACGTCGCCATGAAGTTCGACCCGCAGGCGATCCCCGACCTGCCGGCGCCCCGGCCGGCGTTCGAGATCTGGGTGTACTCGCCGCGCGTGGAGGGCGTGCACCTGCGCTTCGGCAAGGTCGCGCGCGGCGGCCTGCGCTGGTCCGACCGGCGCGAGGACTTCCGCACCGAGATCCTCGGCCTGGTCAAGGCGCAGATGGTGAAGAACACCGTCATCGTGCCGGTCGGCGCCAAGGGCGGCTTCGTCGCCAAGCAGCTCCCGGACCCGTCCGCGGACCGCGACGCGTGGCTGGCGGAGGGCGTCGCCAGCTACCGGACGTTCATCTCGGCGCTGCTCGACATCACCGACAACATGGTGGCCGGCGAGGTCGTGCCGCCGCCGGGCGTGGTGCGCCACGACGGGGACGACACCTACCTCGTCGTCGCCGCCGACAAGGGCACCGCCACCTTCTCCGACATCGCCAACGAGGTCGCGCAGAAGTACGACTTCTGGCTCGGCGACGCCTTCGCCTCCGGCGGGTCCGCCGGCTACGACCACAAGGGCATGGGCATCACCGCCCGCGGCGCCTGGGAGTCCGTCAAGCGGCACTTCCGGGAGCTGGGCGTGGACACCCAGAGCCAGGACTTCACGGTCGTCGGCATCGGCGACATGTCCGGCGACGTGTTCGGCAACGGCATGCTGCTCAGCGAGCACATCCGCCTGGTCGCCGCCTTCGACCACCGGCACATCTTCATCGACCCCAAGCCGGACGCGGCCGTCTCCTACGCCGAGCGCCGCCGCCTGTTCGAGCTGCCGCGCTCCAGCTGGGCCGACTACGACACCGGTCTGCTGTCCCCCGGCGGGGGCGTGTTCCCGCGGACGGCCAAGTCCATCCCCGTCAACGCGCACATCCGCGAGGCCCTCGGCATCGAGGACAAGGTCACCAAGATGACCCCGGCCGACCTGATGAAGGCCATCCTCAAGGCGCCGGTGGACCTGCTGTGGAACGGCGGCATCGGCACGTACGTCAAGGCCTCCGCCGAGTCCCACGGCGACGTCGGCGACAAGGCCAACGACGCCATCCGCGTCGACGGCCGGGACCTGCGCGTCAAGGTCGTGGGCGAGGGCGGCAACCTGGGCCTGACCCAGCTCGGCCGGATCGAGTTCGCGCTGCACGGCGGCCGGATCAACACCGACGCCATCGACAACAGCGCCGGCGTGGACACCTCCGACCACGAGGTGAACATCAAGATCCTGCTCAACGGCCTGGTCGCGGACGGCGACCTGACGGTCAAGCAGCGCAACAAGCTGCTCGCCGAGATGACCGACGAGGTCGGCCGGCTGGTGCTGCGCAACAACTACGCGCAGAACACGGCGCTGGCCAACGCGCTGGCCCAGTCCAAGGACATGCTCCACGCCCAGCAGCGCTTCATGAAGCACCTGGTGCGCGAGCGCCACCTCGACCGGGCGCTGGAGTTCCTGCCCAGCGACCGCCAGATCCGCGAACGGCTCTCCGCCGGGCAGGGCCTGACCGGCCCGGAGACGGCCGTCCTGCTGGCGTACACCAAGATCACGGTCGCCGAGGAGCTGCTGCACACCTCGCTGCCCGACGACCCGTACCTGAAGGGCCTGCTGCACGCGTACTTCCCGACCGCGCTGCGCGAGCGGTTCCCCGAGCGCATCGACACCCACCCGCTGCGCCGGGAGATCACCACGACGGTCCTGGTCAACGACACCGTCAACACGGGCGGCACGACCTATCTGCACCGCCTGCGCGAGGAGACCGGCGCGTCGCTGGAGGAGATCGTCCGGGCGCAGACCGCGGCCCGCGCGATCTTCCGCGCCTACCCGGTGTGGGACGCGGTGGAGGCTCTGGACAACCGGGTCGAGGCCACCGTCCAGACCCGCATCCGGCTGCACTCGCGCCGCCTGGTGGAGCGCGGCACGCGCTGGCTGCTCAACAACCGGCCGCAGCCCCTGGAGCTGGCGGAGACCGTCGGCTTCTTCGCCGACCGCGTCGAGCAGGTCTGGTCCCAGCTGCCGAAGCTGCTGCGCGGCGCGGACCTGGAGTGGTACCAGAAGATCCACGACGAGCTGACCGGCGCCGGGGTCCCGGACGAGCTGGCCACCCGGGTGGCCGGGTTCTCCTCCGCCTTCCCGACGCTCGACATCGTCTCGGTGGCCGACCGCATGGGCAAGGAGCCGCTGGACGTCGCCGAGGTCTACTACGACCTCGCCGACCGGCTGCGCATCACCCAGCTGATGGACCGCATCAGCGAGCTGCCCCGCGCCGACCGCTGGCAGTCCATGGCCCGCGCGGCGATCCGCGAGGACCTGTACGCGGCGCACGCGGCGCTCACCGCCGACGTCCTGTCGGCGGGCGACGGCACCTCGACGCCCGAGCAGCGCTTCGAGGTGTGGGAGGCCAGGAACGCGGCGATCCTGAGCCGGGCCCGCGCCACGCTGGTGGAGATCCAGTCCTCGGACTCCTTCGACCTCGCCAACCTGTCGGTGGCGATGCGCACGATGCGGACGCTGCTGCGGAGCCACTCGTAACGCCGGGCGCGGACGAGGCGCCCCGGGCCACGACGGCCCGGGGCGCCTCGCCATTCGGACATACCGGATAAAGTTTCCGCGTGAGGGAACGCTCCGGGACGCCGCGCGCGGTGGTGCCGCGCGCGGCGGCCGTCCCCGGGGCGGCCGCCGCGCTCGTCCTCGCCCTGCTCCTGCTGGTGATCGTCCGGTTGCCCTGGGTGGGCGACCTCGGCATGCACGCGGCGACCGTGGAACGCCTGCGGCACCGCCTCGCCGACCCCGGCAACCCGCTGGTCGACGCGGACACGCCGAGCCCGTACTACTCGCCGTGGACGCTGCTGCTCGGCTGCCTCGCCCGGCTCAGCGGGCTGTCGGTCTTCGTCGTGCTGCGCGTCGGCGCCCTGGCCGGGCTGGCGCTGCTGGTCACGGGCGTGTGGCGGTACGTGCGGACGCTGAGCGCGCACCGGGCCGCGCCCCCGCTCGCGCTGCTCGGCCTGGTGCTGCTGTGGGGGACGGTCCCGCTCAACTGGAGCGGTTTCCTCGGGCTCAACTCCCTCGCGCTGACGGTGTCCTACCCCAGCGTGTGCGCCCTGGGGCTCGCCTTCCACCTCTGGGCGCGGCTGGCGCGGGCGCTGCGCGGCCCGGCCGGACGGGGGACCTGGCCCGGGCTCGGGGCGCTGTGGGCGGTGATCCTGCTCTGCCACCAGTTCTCGGGGGTCGTCGCCTCGCTGGGCGCGCTCGCCACGGTGCTCGCGGCCCGGGCCGGGCCGGCGGTGTGGGCGCGGCTCGGCGCCGGGCTCGTGCTGGGGCTGGCGGTCCTGTGGTGGTGGCCGTACTACGACTTCTTCGCGCTGCTGGGCGCCGGGGGGAGCCTGGAGCCGGTGCACCGGCCCCTGTACCGGGACCTGCCCGGGCGGTACTGGCTGGTGCTGCTCGGGGTGGCCGCGCTGGTGCCGCGGTGGCGGCGCGACCACCGGGACGCGCTGGTGCTCTTCTTCGCGCTGGGCGCGCTGGTGTTCGCGGCGGGCGGGCTGAGCGGCCACTACTCGTGGGGGCGCGCGCTGCCCGCCGCGCTGCTGCCGGCGCAGCTCGCCGCGGCCCTGGAGCCGGTGCGGGCCGGACGGCGGGCGGTGCGCGCCGGCTGGGCGTGCGCCCTCGCCGGGGCGCTGGCGGTGGGGGCGTGGGCGCAGGCCGGGACGGTGGGGTACGTCGTCGGGCGGGGCGCGCTGCCGGAGCCGGTCGCGGCCCGGTACCGGACGCCGTGGACGGGATACCACTGGATCACGCCCTGGGTGAGGTACGGGGACGTCGTCATGGCCCGCACCCTGCCGGCCCGGCAGATCCCCGCGTACGGCGCCTACACCGTCGCCCCCGGCTACCCCGACTTCTTCCTGCCGGACGAGGAACGCCGGCGGGAGGCCGTACGGCGGTACTTCGCGGCCGGCACGCCCGAGGCCGTGCGCCGGGACATCGTGCGGGAGTACGGGGTGCGGTGGGTGGTGGACCGGGGGGCGGGGCCGCGCGGGGACGGGCTGCGGGCGGTGGCGCGGGGACCGGGCGGGCAGGTGCTGTACCGGGTCCGGTGAGGCGCCGCCGCGGCACGCCGCCTCACCGCAGCGCGCTCGCCGCCAGCCGCACGGCGCCGCGCACCCCCGGCCGCGCCGCGAGCCGCCGCACCACCGGCCGTACCACCCGCGCCGTCACCCCCACCGGCCGCCACCGCACCTGGAGGCGGCCCGGGCCGTGGCCCTCCGGTTCGACGGTGACCTGGTGCGGGGCCACGCCGAGACGGCGGTCGACGCGGGTGGTGAACGGCGGGAAGCCGAGCGGAGCCAGCAGCAGGCCGGTGTTGCTCAGGCCCTGATGAGTGAGACGCAGCAGCGGGTGGCGCACGCCGTCGAAGCCCTCCAGGGGGAGCCGGGCGGCCGTCAGGTCGAGGTGGACGCGGCCCTCGAAGACGCCGGGGCGCACCGGGCAGAGCCGGAACGGGACCGTCAGGCGGTGCCGCCCGGGGGCGAGCAGGAGGGTGGCGCGCTGCGGGCCGACCGGCAGGCGCAGGGCCGGATCGTACGTCCGCACGGTCAGGTCGGCCGAGGCGCCCGGGCCCCGGGTCAGTTCCGTGATCTCGTGCCGGAACAGGGCGCCGGGGAAGGGGCGGGTGTCCAGCTCCAGGTCGGTGACGTCGAGCTCACGGCGGGCCCCGGGCGTGTCCGGCACCCGGTCGCCCCAGTAGGTCCGGCCGTCCGCGTCCGTCGTCACCGTCCGCGGCGCCACGCCGTGGCCCAGCCCGCGGGCCGCCAGCCGCGCCTCGGCCAGGCGCCGGTCGCGGACCAGTTGCAGCACGACCCGTTCGGCGCGCGGCAGCCGGGCGTACGCGCCCGGCGCCAGCGTCGCCAGGTACGGGTTCACGATGTCCGCGAAGGACGCCAGCCACTCCTCGTCCCGGTGGGGCAGGTCCCCGGCGTACATCCGGAAGTCGTGCTTGAGGAACTTGTAGTCCTTGTGCTCGCGCAGCGACTCGTGCCCGCTGCGGGCCAGGAAGTCGTCGATGAGGCGCTGGACGTGGACGCGGTCGCGGACGTTGGCGGGCTTGTGCCGCTGGTTGGAGATGGAGGCGGCGTCACCGGCCGCGTACGGCGCCACGTACCAGCGGTACACCGGCTCCGGAACGATCGTGAACGCCTTCGCCAGGCAGTACGCCTGCGCCGAGAACAGCTGGTCCTCGTAGTGGATGCCCTCCGGGAAGCGCAGCCGGTGCCGGTCGAGGAAGGCGCGGGCGTACATCTTGCTCGTCGCCAGGTGCTCGAAGAACAGCCGCGGGTCGGCCCCGATGCCGTCCAGCGTGCGGCGCTCGGCCACCAGGTGCGGCATCCACGTGGAGCGCCGGCCGTCGTCCACCCGCACCCGCTGCACCGCGCCCATCGCGAAGTCGATGTCCCGCTCGCGGTGGGCGGCCAGCAGCACCTCCACGGCCCGCTCGGGCAGTTCGTCGTCACTGTCGAGGAACATCAGGTACGGCGCCCGGGAGATCTCCAGGGCGCGGTTGCGCGGGGCGCCGCACCCGCCGCTGTTCTCCGGCAGCCGCAGGTGGCGGATGCGGGCGTCCGCGGCCGCCAGCTCCCGCGCGATCCGCGGGGTCTCGTCCGTCGAGTGGTCGTCGCTGATGACGATCTCGATGTCCGCGTGGGTCTGGCGGCGGACGGAGGCGACCGCGCGGGGCAGGCGTGCGGCGTCGTCGTGGACGATGACCGTCACGGTGACGTCGGGGGTCATACGGCCTCCTCGGGCCGGGGCGCCGGCGTGCGTTCCCCGAGCGGCAGGACCGGCGGCAGCGCCCCCTCGTCCTCGCCGAGGAAGACCCGGCGCACGACGCGCTCGGCGGCGCGCCCGTCGTCGTACTCGCAGAACCGGCGCCGGAAGGCGGCCCGCGCCTTCGCCGCGCCCTCGTCGCGCCAGGCGTCGGTGGCGAGGATCTCCGTCAGCTCCTCCTGGGTGCGGGCGACGCGGCCCGGCGGCTCGGCCATGAGGTCGAAGTAGACGCCCCGGGTGGTGCGGTACGTCTCCCAGTCGTCGGCGTAGACCACGATCGGGCGGTCGAGGTTGGCGTAGTCGAACATGATCGACGAGTAGTCGGTGACCAGGGCGTCGGCGGCCAGGCAGAGCTCCTCGACCGGCTCGTAGGGCGAGACGTCCACGATGCGGCCGGCGCGGCGCAGACCGGTCAGGGGGGAGGCCGCGCCGTCGTAGAAGTAGTGGCCGCGCACCAGCAGGACCGTCCCCTCGCCGAGGCGGTCGGCGAGCGAGGCGAGGTCCAGGCGCGGGGTCCAGCCGGCCTCGTAGTCGCGGTGCGTGGGCGCGTACAGCACCGCCCGGCGGCCCGGCGCGACGCCGAGCCGGTCGCGGACCGCGCGGACGTCCGCGGCGCCGGCCGTGTAGTAGACGTCGTTGCGCGGATAGCCGTAGTCGAGGGAGACGAAGCGGGACGGGTAGGCCCGCTCCCACATCCGGGTGGTGTGGCTGTTGGCGGAGACGCTGTAGTCCCACTTGTCGATGCGCTCCAGCAGGGCGCGGAAGTCCAGGCCCCGGGCGGCCGCCGGGAACGGCATCTGGTCCAGGCCCATCCGCTTGAGCGGGGTGCCGTGGTGGGTCTGGACGTGGACCGCGTCGGGGCGCTTGACCACCGCGTCGGGGAAGTTGACGTTGTTGACCAGGTACTTGGCGGTCGCCAGCACCTCCCAGTAGCGGCGGGTGCCGGGCAGGACGTGGTCGGTGCCGGGCGGCAGCAGGGCCGCGTTCCGCGGGGTCACCACCCACACCGGGCGGATCCACGGGGCCAGCCGGGCGAGCTCGGCGGCGATCGCGGCCGGGTTGCAGGCCACGCCGCGGTTCCAGTAGGCGGAGAACACGGCCAGAGCGGGGTCGACCGGGCGGCCGAGCGCCCTGCGGTACCGGTGGTCGCGGAGCCGGGCGCCGGCCCGCTGTCCCTGGGTCCGCACGGCCGACCTGGCGGTGCGGCGGGCGCGGTTGGCGGCCTGGAGCGCGCGGTACCTGCCGTAGGCGCCCTCCTCCAGCAGCTGCCGGCGGATGCCGTCCAGCCCGGCGGGGCGGTGGTGGTCCTCGGGGCGGCGGCGCAGGGCCGCCAGGGACGCCCGCCGGAAGAACTCCCGTGCGACCGGGGCGGGCAGGCCGGCGCGGGCGAAGGTGCGCAGGCAGTCGCGGACCATCAGGTCGTACAGGACGGCGTGGGCGGCCGGGCGGTCGCGGGCCAGGTCGAGGAGGGTCTCGTAGCGGTCGACGAGGGCGTAGCGCTGCTCGGGGGTGACCGGGGGCAGGCTCTGGGGCCGCAGCCGGCGGTCCTCGAAGGCGATGTGCGGCAGGCAGGCGACCCGGCCGGCCAGCAGCAGGGCCGCGTACGCCGCGAACGGCTCGTCGTCCGCGCCGAGCCGCCCCCGGTGGGCCCGCCAGAAGTCCGCGCGCAGGACGCGGTTGCCGAGCAGCGGGGTCAGGCGCAGCAGCGGCACGCAGTCGTCGAGGGCGAGGTCGGCGCGGCCCGCGCGGGCGAGGAGGGCGCCGTCGGGGGAGGGCAGCCCGGACGCCCGCCAGGTGCTGCGGACGTGGTCCACCAGGAGGACGTCCACCGGCTCGGGCAGCTCGGCGGCCCGCTCGGCGATCGTGCGCGGGGCGCCCGCGGGCAGCCCGTCCTTGGCGCGCACGAAGTGCAGCCAGCGGCCCGCGGCCCGGGCCGCCCCCGCCGCCCGGGCCGCCGCGTCGCCGGTGCCGTCCGGCAGGGGCAGCACCTGGAAGGCGGGGGTGTGCCGCTCGGCCGTCTCCCGGGCCCAGCCGCCGACCGCGGCCACGATCACCTCGGTGTCCGCGAGGGGGTGGGCGGCCAGGGAGTCGAGGAGCCCGGTCAGATGGTCCTGGGTGTTCGGGCCGTGGACGACGACGCTGAGTACGGGGGTCTCGGGCATCGCGGGGACTCCTTCACCTCGGCACACCTCATCTGGTCATAGTGGCATCAACCGGGTGAAAGAGGGGGCGCTGTTGCGCCTCAGGAGGGAAGGGAGGCCTTCGGCCCGGACCTGGCCGCCCCGGCGGTGCCGCCGGCGAACGCCTCGTACTCCTTCAGGACCTCGTCCGTCGGGCCGTCCATGCGCAGCTCGCCGCGCTCCAGCCACAGCACCCGGTCGCAGGTGTCGCGGATCGACTTGTTGTTGTGACTGACCAGGAACACCGTGCCCGCGTGCTTGCGCAGCTCGCGGATGCGGGCCTCGGAGCGCTTCTGGAAGGAGCGGTCGCCGGTGGCCAGCGCCTCGTCGATGAGCAGGACGTCGTGGTCCTTGGCGGCGGCGATGGAGAAGCGCAGGCGGGCCGCCATGCCGGAGGAGTAGGTGCGCATCGGCAGGGTGATGAAGTCGCCCTTGTCGTTGATGCCGGAGAAGTCGACGATCTCCTGGTAGCGCTCCTTGATCTGCTCCCGGGACATGCCCATCGCCAGGCCGCCGAGGTGGACGTTGCGCTCGCCGGTCAGGTCGTTCATCAGGGCGGCGTTCACGCCGAGCAGGGACGGCTGGCCGTCCGTGTAGATCCGGCCGTTCTCCACCGGGAGGAGCCCGGCGACGGCCTTCAGCAGGGTCGACTTGCCCGAGCCGTTGGTGCCGATCAGCCCGATCGCCTCGCCCCTGTACGCCACGAAGGACACGTTGCGCACCGCGTGCACCCGGCGCACGCCCGCCGCCTTCTCGGCCCGCCCGCGGCGCAGGATGCGGTTGAGGGCGGCGGTCGCGGAGCCGCGGCCGGCCCCGGTGCCGTTGACCCGGTAGACGATGTCCACGCCGTCGGCGATGACGGTGGGGACCCTCTCCTGCGCGGGACGCGTGTGGTCAGCCACGGCCGTACGTCTCCTCAGCCTTCCAGAAGTAGATGAAGCCGCCGACGCCGGCGAGCAGCGCCCAGCCGGTGGCGGTCGCCCACACGTGCTCCGGGAGCCGGCTCGCGTGGAAGCTGTCGATCAGCGCGAAGCGCATCAGGTCGATGTAGACGGCGGCCGGGTTCGCCTGGAGCACCGGGCCGACCCAGGACGGCAGGCCGTCGCGCTCGCTGAGCAGGTGGTCGATGCTCCACATCACGCCCGAGACGTACATCCAGGTGCGCAGCACGAACGGCATCAGCTGGGCGACGTCCGGGGTTCTGGCGCCCACCCGGGCCATGATCATCGACACGCCCGCGTTGAAGGTGAACTGGAGCGCCAGGGCCGGAACCGCCAGCACCCAGGAGGCGGCCGGGGGCACGCCGAAGGCGAGCAGGATGACGACCAGGGCCGCCATCGAGAACAGCAGCTGCTGCAGCTGCTGGAGGCAGAAGGACAGCGGCAGCGCGGCGCGCGGGAAGTGCAGGGCCCGGACCAGGCCGAGGTTGCCGGAGATCGCGCGGGTGCCGGCCATGATCGAGCTCTGGGTGAACGTCCAGATGAACACGCCCGTCACCAGGAACGGGACGTAGTCCGGCACGCCCTCCTTGGTCTGCAGCAGCACGCCGAAGACGAGGTAGTACACCGCCGCGTTCAGCAGCGGCGTCATCACCTGCCAGACCTGGCCCAGTTTCGCCTGGCTGTACTGCGCGGTGAGCTTGGCGGTGGCGAAGGCGGCGATGAAGTGGCGGCGCGCCCACAGCCGGCGCACGTACTCGGGCAGGGAGGGGCGGGCCCCGCTGACCGACAGACCGTGGCGGGCGGCGAGCGCCGCGAGGTCGTCGTCGGCCGGGGCCCGTCGGGTCGGGGGCGGTGTGTGGAGGACCTGACTCACATCCGCTGCTTTCGTTCGGGGGCGGGGGTGGGGTGGGTGAGCGTGGCGGCCGTGCGGGTGGCCGGGGTGACCGGACGTCGTTCGCCGTTCTCCCGCGTGACTCCCCACGTTCTCCTACGTCGGGACGGCACCGTATCGTCGCAACGTGAGCGTAGGGCCAGGAGCGTCGGAACGCAACCGTTCCGTCGTAACGCCTATGCTGGTCCGCATGACGACGAACGCCGACGAGCCCCAGCCGCGTCCGCGCCGCCGGGCGCCCGCGGGGGCGGCCGTGCTCCGCGAGGACGTGACGCAGGCCATCCGGGCGGCCGTCTTCGAGGAGCTCGCGGCCGTCGGCTACGCGCGCATGTCCATCGAGGGCATCGCGCGCCGGGCGGGCGTGGGCAAGACGGCGGTGTACCGCCGCTGGCGCTCCAAGCTGCACCTGGTGCTCGACCTGGTCTCGGCGGTCGCGGCACAGGGCCTGCCCGCGCCGGACACCGGCTCGCTGGAGGGCGACCTGCGGCTGCTGTACGAGGTGACGGCCCGCGCCCTGCGCCACCCGGTCGCCTCGCAGGTCATCCCCGACCTCCAGGCCGAGGCGGCCCGCAACCCGGACATCGCCGAGGCCCTGCGGAAGGCCCTGCGGGAGGGGCAGGAAGGCGTGGCCAGCGGCATCGTGGCGGCGGCGGAGCGGCGCGGCGAGGTGCGGTCCGGCATCGACGAGGAGCTGGCCCTCGACCTGATCTCGGGGCCGCTGTACTGGCGCTCGGTGGTGATCCGCAGCCCCGGGCTGCCGAAGGGCTACCTGGCGGCGCTGGCGCGGGCCACGGCGGAGGCGCTCAGGGCGCTGTGAGACGGGCGCCGGCGAGGAGGCGCCCCGGCGCCCGGCGCGGCCGGCCGGGACCGGCCCCCCTCGGGGGCCGGCCGGTGGATCCCGGCGGGGCGTGGCCGGGCGCGTGAGCGGGGGCGGGCCGCCGGGAGGGCCCGGTCAGCCGCGGGCCGCCTCCGGACGCAGCCGCACCCAGCCCTCCCACGCCGACGTGATCATGTCCTGGACGTCGTGCTTGGCCTTCCAGCCCAGTTCGGCGGCGGCGCGGTCGGCGGCGGCGACGACGCGGGCCGGGTCGCCGGGGCGGCGCGGGGCGACGGCAGGGGGGCGGCCGCGGCCGGTGACGGCGTTGATGCGGTCGATCATCTCGCGGACGGAGACGCCCTCGCCGCGGCCGATGTTGAGGGTGAGGGCGAGACCGGGGGCGGAGCGCAGCGCGCGGGCCGCCGCGACGTGGGCCTCGGCCAGGTCCACCACGTGGATGTAGTCCCGGACGCAGGTGCCGTCCGGGGTCGGGTAGTCGTCGCCGAAGATGCGCGGGGGCGCGTTCTCCGTCAGCCTCTCGAACACCATGGGGATCAGGTTGGAGACGCCGACGTCGGCCAGCTCCGGGCACGCCGCGCCCGCCACGTTGAAGTAGCGCAGACAGGCGGTGGACAGGCCCGTCGCCCGGCCCGTCGCGCGCACCAGCCACTCGCCCGCCAGCTTGGTCTCGCCGTACGGCGACATGGGCGCGCACGGCGTCTCCTCCGTCACCAGGTCCACGTCCGGCATGCCGTACACCGCCGCCGAGGACGAGAACACGAAGGCGGGCACGCCGGCCGCCGCCACCGCCTCCAGCAGGACCCGCAGGCCCTCGACGTTCTCCCGGTAGTAGTGCAGCGGCAGCTCCACCGACTCGCCCACCTGCTTCTTCGCCGCGAGGTGGACGACACCGGTGACGCGGTGGCCGGCCAGGGTGCGCCGGACCCGTTCGCCGTCCAGGGTCGAGCCGACCACCAGGGGCACCCCGTCCGGCAGGCGCTCGGCGATCCCGGTGGACAGGTCGTCGTACACCACCGTCCGCTCGCCCGCCTCGGTCATCGCGCGTACGACGTGCGCCCCGATGTAGCCGGCGCCGCCGGTGATCAGCCAGGTCATGTGCGGCCGTCCCCTCGTCAGTTGGCCCGTGGTCGCTGGTCCGGACCCGTCCGGCCCGGTCGCTCCGCCCGGTCCGGACGGCTGTCGGCCTCGCTCCGTCCGGTCCGGTCGACTGTCAGTGAAGCAGGCGGCGGAGCCTTCCGCGGACCGCCGACGCGGCACCGCGCACGCCGCGCGCCAGGCGCACCGCGAACGCGCCCGAGTGCGTCGCGTACGGCTGTACGAGTACCACGCCGTGCCGGGCGCTCGGGACGGCGCGAGGGCGCATCCGTCCAGCGCCCGTGAGCGCGTGCGCCGTGACCTCGCGATGCGTTCCGTCGCGGAAGCGCACACGCAGACGCAGGTCCCAGGCTCCCGTCCCGAGCGCGGCCAGGCCGGCCGGGTCCACCGTCGTCTCGGCCGACCAGGTGTCCCCGGCGGACGGGGCGAGGGGCGCGGTGCGGCGCGGCCCGGCGCGGCCGCTCTCCCGGTGCCGCCACTCCACCTCCACCGCCTCCGGGCCGGCCGGCGCGAGGCGGCCGTACAGCTCGTGCAGGCGCAGCCGGAGGCGGGCGGCACGGGCGCGGGGGCGCAGTTCCGCGTCGACGGCGAGAGGCAGCAGCGGCACCGGGCGGGTGAGCAGCGGCTCCAGGCTGAGCTCGGGCAGGTCGTCCGACCACACGGGCGTGGAGTCGGGGGCGCGGGCGTACGGCGGGAGCAGCCGGGCCGGGCGGGCCGCCAGCTCCGTCAGGCGGGGCAGGTCGCGCGGTTCGGGACAGGCGAGGACGACCCGGGCGGCGAGGCGGCCCGGCGCGGCCGGGTCGCGCGCCCAGTCGGCCGCGTCGTACTCCGCGAGGCACGCCCGCGTGTGCGCCCACCACGCACGCCGGTAGTGCGTGTCGCGCAGGCCCAGCTCGCGCACGTACATGCGCAGGTCGTGGTCGAGGAACTTGGCGCGCGCCGCCCGCGCCAGCTCCTTTCGCCCGGCGCCCAGCAGGATCGCGTGCGCCTGCCGGCACGCCTCGGTGCGGGCCTGCCAGTTGCCGATGCCCGCGCGGTCCAGCGAGATCGACAGCCGCGCGGCGGACCGGCGCACGTGCCACGTGTACACCCGGTCCGGGACCAGGACGATGCGCGGCCCGGCGGCCAGCACGCGCGCGGTGAAGACGACGTCCTCGTAGGGGAAGCGGCCCTCGGGGAAGCGGATGCCGTGCGCGCGCAGGAAGCCGGTGCGGTAGAGCTTGTTGACGCAGAGCGTGTCGTGGACCAGACGCGGGACCCGCGCCGGGTCCGTGATCACGGCGCGCTGCGCGTACAGGCGTCCCTCCCACGGCACCTCGCGCCCCGAGGGCAGCTCACGGCGTACGCACAGCCCGCTCGCGACCTCCGCGCGCTCCGCCTCCGCCGCCGTCAGCAGCGCGTCCGCCGCGCCGGGCGGCAGCACGTCGTCGCTGTCCAGGAACATCACGTACGGCGAGGTCACCGTGGCCAGGCCGGTGTTGCGCGGGCTGCCGCAGCCGCCGCTGTTGACCCGGCGCCGGACCACCCGCAGGCGCGGCTCGCTCCGGGCCAGGCGGGCCAGCAGGTCCGCGCTGCCGTCGGTCGAGCCGTCGTCGACGGCGACGACCTCGCGGACGGCGGGGCCCTGGGCCAGCGCCGAGCGCACGGCGTCCGCCACGTGACCGGCGTCGTCGTACCCGATCACGACGACGGCGACCCGGGGGAGGCTGTGGCGCTCCGGTGCGGCGGGGGGTGCGGCGTTCATCACGGCGGATCGTAAGCCGGGTGAACACGATGAAAATGCTTACACGCGGTCGATCGGCGGCAAAGCCGAGCGAAGAGGATGAAACCGGACCCGCGGCGGGCGCGGCGGCGCGGCCCGGCGGGCGGGAGCCGTGACGGCGGGGCCTAGCGGTTCGCCTCCTCCGCCGCCGCCGCGTCCAGGGCGGTGGTGAGCTGGTCGAGGCGGGCCCGCAGCTCGCGGATCTCGTCGAGGTCGAAGCCGGTCGCGGCGGCGATCCGGCGCGGCACCTCGAGCGCCCGCCCGCGCAGCGCGGCGCCCTCCTCGGTCAGCCGCACCTGCACCGACCGCTCGTCGCGCGTGCTGCGCTCGCGCCGGACCAGGCCGGCCGCCTCCAGTCGCTTCAGCAGCGGGGACAGCGTGCCGGAGTCCAGGCGCAGGTGCTCGCCCAGCTTCTTCACGGGCAGGTCGCCGTGCTCCCAGAGCACCAGCATCACCAGATACTGCGGATAGGTGAGCCCGAGGTCCTTGAGGATCACGCGGTAGACGCCGCCGAAGGCGCGCGAGGCGGCATTCAGCGAGAAGCAGATCTGCTGGTCGAGGCGGAGCCAGTCCGCCGTGGGCGTGCTCATGCGCCCAGGGTAACTCCTTCCGCTATTTAGTTGCGTGCAATTTAATTGTGTGCTCTACTCGGGGTCGTGGATCGGCCCGGTCCCCTCCGGGACGGGCCGGCCGCCACGACCCCGCCTCCCGGCTTCCGGACCCCAGAAAGGGATGGATCTTCCATGGACGCGCTCTACACCGCCGCCGCCACCGCCACCCACGGCCGCGAGGGCCGCGCCGTCTCCTCCGACGGCCGCCTCGACCTCCAGCTGGCCGTCCCCGTGGAGATGGGCGGCACCGGCCAGGGCACCAACCCCGAGCAGCTCTTCGCCGCCGGCTACTCCGCCTGCTTCGCCAGCGCCCTCGCCCTCGTCGGCCGGCAGGCGAAGGTCGACGTCAGCGACGCCGCGGTGACCGCCGAGGTCGGCATAGGCAAGCAGGGCGAGGGCTTCGGGCTCGCCGTCACCCTCCGCGTCGAACTGCCCGGCACCGTGGACGAGGCGACCGGCCGCAAGCTGGTCGAGCAGGCCCACCAGATCTGCCCCTACTCCAACGCCACCCGCGGCAACATCCCGGTCGACCTCGTCGTCGAGTAGGCGGCGCCGGGCGGCCGGCGTCCGGCGGGCCGCCCTCCCGCCCGGTCACCCGATCCGCGCCAGCACCTCCCCCGTCCGCCCGTTCCGCGCGACCACCACGGCCTCCTCGGGCACCGGCCGCCAGCGGGTCAGCAGCAGCCACCGCACGTGGTAGCGGCGGACGACGGCGGCGCGCTCGGCGCGGGTCGAGCCAGGGGCCAGGAAGGCGCGCACATCGGCGAGCCGGCGCCGCCGCTCCCGCTCGTCCAGGGCCGGGTCCGGCCAGGCGGGCGCGGCGAGGTTCGGGCCGTACCCGGCGATCGCGTGGACGGCGTAGTAGCCGTCGGTGATCACCACCTCGCCGGGCCCGATGTGCCGCGCGGCCCACGCGTACGCCGGCCACCGCGGCGGCTGCGCGAACCCCACCGGATCCAGCGGGCGCGGCACCACCGCCCCCGCGTGCACGGTGAGGAAGCCCAGGCAGGCGCCCGCCGCCGCGACCGCGCCCAGCAGCCGGCGCCGCGGCCCCCACGGCCGGGGCCGGGCCAGCTCCACCGCGAGCGCGAACTGCGGCGGCACCAGCGTGAGCCCGAGGATCCTGCCGTAGGTGTAGTGGCCGCTGACCCAGCCGTACGCCACCACCAGGCAGTCCAGGGCGAACATCAGCACCAGCGGGTCCCGCGCCGAGCGGCGCAGGCGCAGCCACAGCGCCGGCAGCCCCAGCAGCGCCAGCCAGAACTGCCCGCCCAGGTGCAGGTACAGCCGCCGGTGCATCGCGTCCACGCTGCGGTCCCCGGCGAGGGCCAGCACGTCGAAGTACGGCCACCACGCCGCGGCCGTCAGCGCCGCGAGCCCGGTCAGCGCCCACCGCCCCGCCACGGCCGGCCGCCACCTGCGCTGCCACCCGGCGACGAGGGCCGCCGCGCCCAGCGCCGCCGCCACCGAGGTGATCGGGTGCACCAGCAGGATCAGCCCGTACAGCACGCCCAGCCCCGCGTACCCGGCCGGGCGCGGCAGCCCGCCCGGCCCGGCGCGCCGCCCGGACCCCGGGCCCGCGGACCCCCCGCCGCGCCCGGGCGGGAGGGAGCCCCGCCGCGCCCGCGCCCCCGTCAGTGCCCAGGCCCAGAAGGACAGGCCGATCGCGAACGTCGACGGGTAGGCGAGGTTGCCGGTCATCGACATCAGCCCGAGGTAGCCGCTCCACCAGGCCCGCTCGGTGCCCCACAGCAGCGCCATGGCCGCCGGCGCGAGCACCGGGGCCCACGGGCGCGGCGTCAGCACGCGCACGAAGCGGCCGACGCCGGTCAGCAGCACCAGCAGGTTGACGGGGCCGGCGAGCCGGACCACCTCCCAGCCGCCCAGCCCGGTCAGCCGCGCGACCACGCCCTGCGCGACGGCGTACGGCGAGTAGTAGGGGCTGCCCGCGCCCGGCAGGCCGGCCGTCGGATGGCGCGGGTCGAGGAGGTCCGCCGCCAGGCGTTCGACGACCGCCGCGTGCTGGCCGGCGTCGCAGCACAACGGCACCCGCCAGTACGCCAGCGACACCACCAGCCAGAACAGCGGGCCGGCGACCTGGTACGGGGTGGGGCGCCGACGACGGCCGGCGCGCGGCGCCGCGCCGCCGCGCGCGGTCCGCCGGACGAGGACTCCGGCGCTCACCGGACCGAGGGGAATCGGGGCATTCGGGGCATCTGCCGTATCTTCCCCCGGTCGTCGGCGACATGACGCCGTGTCACCTCATCGGGTGAGGTACGGCCGTGCCGGTGGCATCCGTCACCTCATCGAGCAGGCCCGGTCCGGGTGCCCCTGCGCGGGCAGCGCCACCCGCGACCGCACCAGCCCCTCCAGCAGCAGCGGCACCCCCAGCACCGGCAGCAGCCACGCCAGCACGATCAGCCGCTCGCCCCAGATGGTGATGTCCGGATGCCCGGCCTGGGTGAGGAACCCGGTGCCCGCGGCGGCGATCAGGAATCCGCCGAACGCGGGCCGCCGCAGCGCGCCCCACACCCCGGCGGCCAGCGCCGCCACGAACAGCGGCTCCCACAGCTGCCGGCGCAGCCACTCCACCCAGAAACGCCCCTGGAGCTGCAGGAACTCCCGCCACGGCCGCTCCCGGTCGGGCCGGGCGAAGTGGTCGGTGAGCAGGTCCTGGACGCTCTCGGACGCGGAGGGGTAGTGCAGCAGCCGCGCCAGCAGCAGCGTCCCGGCGGCGGCGGCCAGCCCGGTCCCCGCCACCGCGCACACGCCCCGCCCCGGCGCCCGGCCCCGCCGGCGCCGCCGCAGCGCGATCACCGTGCCCGCGCCGGCCAGGCACAGCCCGAGGAACAGCGCCTGCGAGTGCTTCACGGCGAACAGCGCGAGCAGCGAACCGCCGACCAGGGCGAGCCCGGCCCGCTCCCGCCGCCCCCGGAGCACCAGCGCGCAGCCCCACACCGCCGCCAGGGTCAGCGCCAGCAGCAGCCCCTCCGTCATGGGGCGCATGGCGGTCGCCCCGCACGGCAGCACGTAGTACAGCACCTGGCCGGCCGACGCGAGCGGCGCCGGCACCGCCAGGGTGCGCAGGACCAGGAAGACCAGGACCCCGCCCAGCACCGTGACGACGACCCCCGCCGCCCACACGCCCCACGTCACGCCGAGCACCGTGACGAACGGCACCAGGAACAGCGGGTAGCCGGGCCGCGCCTCGAAGATCCGCATGAAGCGCTCCGAGGTGAACGGCACGGTGCGCCCGCCGGTCTGCCCGGCGCGCAGCCGCGGCTCGACCTTCCGCCACTCCCGCTCCCGGCACTCGGCCCGCACCCGCGGGGCGGGGTCGGGCCGGTGGAAGCGGACCACGTCGACGTCCTGCCGGCGGTGCGCGATCGACGCCCTGCTCCCGCAGTAGTGGTCGATGGTGGCCGCGGCCGCCGCCCGCTTGTCCGCGCCGCTCAGACCCAGGGCGTACGACACGTAGTTCCGGGTGTCGGGGGTGGCCCGGCCGGTGACGTTCGCGAGCTGGAGCACGGCGAACACCGCGGCCGCCACCAGCACCCAGGTGCGCGGCCTCACCACGAGGTCAGCAGGTCGCGGGCGGCGGCCGGCGCGGGCAGCCGGGCGGTGGCCGGCGCCGGCATCTCCTCGCCCAGCAGCAGCGTCCGTACGACCCGCTCGGCGGCCCGGCCGTCGTCGAACTCGCAGAACCGCCCGGCGAAGGCGGCCCGCAGCCGCGCCGCCTCCTCGTCCCGCCACGCCCCGGAGGCGAACAGCCACGCCAGCTCCCGGTAGGAGCGCGCGACATGGCCGGGCGCCTCGGCGGTGATGTCGAAGTAGGTGCCCCGGCTCGCGGTGTACGCCGCGAGATCGTCGGCGTGGACCACGATCGGCCGGTCCAGGTTGGCGTAGTCGAACATCAGGGCGGAGTAGTCGGTGACCAGCACGTCGGAGGCGAGCATCAGGTCCGTCACGTGCGGCTCGTCCGTCGCGTCGATCAGCACCCCGCGCCGGTGCAGCTCGGCCAGGCCCATGCCGCGCGCCGGGCCGGCGGCCAGCGAGGGGTGCAGCCGGACGACCAGGGTGTGGTCGGCGCCGAGATCCGCGGCGAACCGGGCCAGGTCGATCCGTTCGACGTACCCGCCCCGGCGGTAGTCGCGGAAGGTCGGCGCGTACAGCACGACCGTGTGGCCGTCGGGGACGCCGAGCCGGGCGCGGACCCGCCGGCCGTGTTCGGCGTCGGCGCCGACCAGCACGTCGTTGCGCGGGCTGCCGGTCCGCGCGGACCGGAAGCGACACGGATAGGCCCGCTCCCACACCAGCTCCGAGTGCCGGTTGGCGACCAGGCTGTAGTCCCAGCGGTCCGCGCGGCGCAGCATCTGCGGCACGTCCAGGCCGTACCGGGCGCCGGGCTTGGCGAGCAGGTCGGCGCCCATGTACTTCAGCGGGGTGCCCTGGTGGGTGTGGATGTGGACGCTGCCGGGCCGCTTGACCAGCGCGCCGGGCCAGTTGACGTTGTTGACGAAGAACGCGGCCCGCTCGGTGACCCGGCGGTACCCGGCGGACCCGAGGAGCACGCACTCCGCGCCCGGCGGCAGCGCCGCCGCGGCCGCCGCGGCCGTCTCCTCGTCCCGCACCACCCACACCCCGCGCAGGTGCGGGGCGATCTCGCGCGCCTTGTGGTAGATCGCCGCCGGATCGCCGAGGACGCCCCGGTGCGAGAACGCCGAGTACACGACCAGGTGCGGATCCAGCGGGCGCAGGGCGCGCACCGCGGACCGGCCGCGTGCCAGCCGCCCGGCCGCCGCGGCCCGCGCCTGCCGCGCCCGCCGCTCCAGCTCGCGCCCCGCCCGCCCGGCCTCCCGCCGGACGCGGTAGGCGGCGTACCCGCCCTCCAGCACCCGCAGCCCGGCCGGCACGGCCGCGCCCTCGGGCCGGTGGGCGCGGAACAGCTCGGCCGTGCGGCGGAAGAACGCGCGCCGGGCGGACGGCGGCAGCCGGTCCGGCTTGGCGAGGACGTCGAGGCAGTGCTCGCCCATCTTGGTGTGCAGGAAGGGCCGCCAGCCCGCCAGCTCCGGACGGGCGTCGAGATACGCGAAGACCCGCTCGTACTGCTCGTGGATGTCGAAGTGCCGGCGGCTGGTGGTGGACAGGATGCTGCCCCGGCGGCGCTGCCGGTAGTTCAGGCAGATCCGGTCCAGCGTGGCGATTCGCCCGGCGCTGAGCAGGACCGGGAACGTCCACGGCGTGTCCTCGTAGTAGCCCGGCGGGAAGGCGAAGCCCTCCCGCTCGACGAAGTCGCGCCGGTAGACCTTGTTCCACACCACCATCAGCAGGCTCAGGATCTCGGGACGCTCGGCCGCGGTGAAGGTGCCCTCGCCGGCCTGGGCCAGCACCCGCGCCAGGGCGTTGCGCCGCGTCCCGCCCCACCAGTAGGTGCGGGCGTAGTCGAAGACCAGCACGTCCGGGTCGGCGGTCTGCGCCAGCCGGTCGGCCAGCGCGCGCAGCGCGCCCGGGGTGAGGGTGTCGTCGCTGTCCAGGAAGAACAGGTAGTCGCCGGTGGCGTGCGGCATCCCGGCGTTGCGGGCGCGGCCCAGGCCGACGTTCTCCGGCAGGTGCAGGGCGCGCACCCGCTCGTCGCGGGCCGCGTACTCGTCGAGGATCGCGCCGCAGCCGTCCGGGGAGCGGTCGTCGACGGCGATCACCTCGACGTCCCGGTAGGACTGCTCCAGCACCGAGTCCAGGCACTCGCGCAGGTAGCCCTGCACCTTGAAGCAGGGGATGATCACGCTGAAACGGGGCACGTCAGCTCCTCACCAGGGTCGTCGCGGCGGGGGCGGGCACGCGCTCGGCGAGCGGGAGCACCGGCGGCAGCGCCTCGGGCGGCTCGCCCAGCAGCACCCGCCGCACGACGCGCTCGGCGGCCCGCCCGTCGTCGAACTCGCAGAACCGCTCCCGGAACGCCGCCCGCAGCGCCGCCGCCTCCGGCCCCGCCCAGGTGCCGTCCCGGAACAGCCGCGCCAGCTCCTCGGGGGTCCGGGCCACCGGGCCGGGCGGCTGCGCCATCAGGTCGAAGTAGACGCCCCGGGTCTCCCGGTAGACGTCCCAGTCGTCGGCGTAGATCACGATCGGCCGGTCCAGGTTGGCGTAGTCGAACATGATCGAGGAGTAGTCGGTGATCAGCGCGTCGGCGGCCAGGCACACCTCCTCGGTGGAGCGGTGCGCGGTCACGTCGAGGATCCGCCCGCCGCCGCGGGCGGCGCCCCGGTCGTAGAAGTAGTGGGCGCGCAGCAGCACGACCACGTCCTCGCCGGCCGCCTCGCAGAAGGCCGCCAGGTCCAGCCCGGTCTCGAAGCCGGTGCGGTGGTCGCGGTGCGTGGGCGCGTACAGGACGGCCGTCCTGCCCTCCGGGACGCCCAGGTCGCGCCGGATCCGGGCCACGTCGCGCGCGGTCGCCGTGTAGTACACGTCGTTGCGCGGATAGCCGTACTCCAGCTGCTCGTAGGAGCCCGGGAAGGCGCGCTCCCACACCTGGGTGGAGTGGCGGTTGGCCGAGAGGTTGAAGTCCCAGCGGTCGACGCGGCCCAGCAGCTTGGTGAAGCTGCCGGTCGCCGCGGCCACCACCGGGTACGTCGACTGGTCGACGCCCATCTTCTTCAGCGGCGTGCCGTGCTGCGTCTGCAGGTGCACGCTGCCCGGGCGCTTGACCACGCCCTCCGCGAAGTTGGCGTTGTTGACCAGGTACTTCGCGCGGGCCAGCACCTCCCAGCAGCGGCGGCTGCCGAGGACGGCGTACTCCACGCCCTCGGGCAGGGTGTGCTCCCGGCCGGCCTCGACCAGGAACACCGAGCGGATGTGCGGGGCCAGTTCGCGCGCCCTGGCGTGGATCGCGGCCGGATTGCAGGCGTAGCCGCGGCCCCAGTACGCGCAGTACACGGCGAGGTTCGGATCCAGCGGGCGGCGCAGGTGCAGCCGGTACAGCAGGCGGGTGCGCGCTCCGCGCGGGCGGGGCACGGCCCGGACGGCGCGCACGGCCGCCCGGTGCAGGCCGCGCAGCGCGCGGAACGCCGGGTACGACCCGGACGCCAGCAGCCGGTGCTGCACGCCGAGCCCGCCGCCCGGGGGGCGGAAACCGGCGGGCCGGTGACGGCGGTAGAGCGCGCTCGCCCGGCGGAAGAAGTCCCGGCGACCCGACGGCAGCCGCCGCGGGTGCGCGGCCGTCCGCAGCAGCGCGGCGACCGCCTGCTCGAACAGCGGCTCCCGGCGCCGCGCCGGCAGCCCCAGCTCGCCGGCGCGGGTGAGCACCAGGTCCACCTGGCCGAGCAGGTCGAAGTGGTGCGTCCCCGGCGCGTCGAGTCGGCTGCCCTGCCGGCGCAGCAGATGCCGCACGACCACCGAGCGCAGCACCGCCAGCCGCTCGGCGTGGACCGTGACCAGGCCGCCGAAGCCGACGTCGGTGTGGTGCCCGGCGGGGAAGGCCAGCCGCCGCCCGGTGAGGAAGGCCCGCCGGTAGGCCGCGCTCCACGCCGGCAGCCGCACGCCGGTCAGCCGCGGCGCCCGGCCGGGGGAGAAGGCCCCGTCCGGGGCGTCCGCCAGCAGGGGCGCGGCCGGGTTCGCCGGCTCGCCCTCCCACCAGGGGACCCGCTCGTGCTCGGCGTACAGGACGTCCACGTCGCCCGTCTCCCGCAGCCGCGCGTCGAGCGCCGCCAGCGCTCCCGGCACGAGCGTGTCGTCGCCGTCGAGGAACAGCACGTACGCGCCGGTCGCCGCCCGCAGCCCGGCGTTGCGCGCCCCGGCCAGGCCGGCCGACGGCGGCGCGTGCACGGGGGCCACCCGGGAGTCCCGCCCGGCGCGGGCCGCGACCACGTCCGCCGCGGGGGAGTCCGGCGCGTCGCACACCGGGATCAGCTCGAAGTCGCCGAAGGACTGGGCGAGGACCGAGTCCAGGGCCTGGGCCAGCCGGCCCGCGACCCCATGGGACGGGACGATGATGCTGAAGCGGGGCATTCTGCTCCCTCTGTGGCTCGACGGGTCTTCTCGGTGCGGCCGGCCGCCTCAGCCGGCGGGACGGCGGCCGGGCCGCCCCGCCGGCCGCCAGGCGGGCGGCCGGGTCGGAGTGGGCCGCGACGAGCCGCGGGGCCTGCGGAACATACGGACTCCCGGGGGGACGGCGGTCAGGGGCGGTCGGGGACGGCGCGCGGATCGCGGGCCGCGGACCCGCCGGCGACCGCGCCGCGGGCGTCCGGCGGGCGGGCGCCGGCCGCGATCGGCTCCGGATCCCGGCACGACCGGCGCCGCGCCGGCTCCGGGCACTCGGCGGGGCGCGCCTGAACCTGGTACGCGGGGACGATGACACTGGACCGGGGCACGGCACATCCATGGGTCGGTGCGGGCGTTCGGCCCGGGAACGGCCAATGGAGTGACTTGGTTACGGCGTTTGTGGCATACGGGGGACCGCGGCCGGACGGCGGAGGGGGCGGGCCGGTGCCGGCCCGCCCCCTCCGCCCCGTCCCCGGCGGCTACTTGACGGCGCCCGCCATCACCCCGGAGACGAACTGCCGCTGGAAGGCGAAGAACACGGCCAGCGGGATCACCATGGAGATGAACGCGCCGGGCGCCAGCACGTCGATGTTGTTGCCGAACTGCCGTACCTGCGTCTGCAGCGCGACCGTGATCGGCTGGCTGCCGGAGTCGGTGAACACCAGCGCGATCAGCATGTCGTTCCACACCCACAGGAACTGGAAGATGCCCAGGCTCGCGATCGCCGGCCCGCCGAGCGGCATCACGACCCGGGCGAACAGGCGCAGTTCACCGGCGCCGTCGAGGCGGGCCGCCTCCAGCAGCTCCCGGGGGATCTCCGCGAAGAAGTTCCGCAGCAGGAACACCGCGAAGGGCAGGCCGAAACCGGTGTGGAACAGGACCACGCCGAGGACCGAACCGAACAGGCCGATCCCGCCGAAGAGCTCGGCGATCGGGATCAGCGCCACCTGGACGGGCACCACCAGCAGCCCGACCACGCCGAGGAACCACCAGTCGCGGCCCGGGAACTCCATCCACGCGAACGCGTAGCCCGCCAGGGAGCCGATCACGACCACGAGGACCGTCGACGGGACCGTGATCAGCACGGTGTTGACCAGGGAGTCGGTGATGTCGCCGTTGCCCAGCAGCTTGTCGTAGCTCTCGAAGGTGAGCTGCGCGGGCTCGGTGAACACCTCCCACCAGCCGCTCGCGGCCATGTCCCGCGGCGCGCGCAGCGAGGAGATCAGCAGACCGATCGTCGGGACCAGCCAGAACAGGCCGACGACGACGAGGAACACCCGGACCAGGCCGCCGCCGACGCCCTCGGCGAGGCGCGAGCCGAGCGACCGCCCGGACGTCGCCGGCTGGGCGGGGGCGGCCTTCGGAGGAGTGCCGGCTTCGGCCGTCATCGCCTGACCTCCCGCCTGAGCCTGCGGATGTTGAACCACATCACCGGAATCACCAGGAGCAGCAGGAACACCGAGATCGCGCTGGCGACGCCCGGCTGGTCCTCGGAGAAGCCCTTGCGGTACAGCTCCAGGGCGAGGACGTTCGCGTCGTCCTGGGAGGAGCCGGGGGCGATGATGAAGACCAGGTCGAAGACCTTCAGCACGTTGATCATCAAGGTCACGGTGACGACCGCGAGGACCGGCGCCAGCAGCGGCACCGTGACCCTCCGGAACACCTGCCACTCGTTCGCCCCGTCGACCCGGGCGGCCTCCAGGAGCTCGCGGGGCACCCCGGCCAGTCCGGCCGCGATCAGCACCATCGCGAAACCGGCCCACATCCACACGTACGCCCCGATGATCGCCGGGGTGACCAGGGCCGGGCCGAGCCAGTCCGCACCGTTGTACGGCTCCCGGAAGTTGTCCGCCGGGAGCCGCAGCAGCGCCCCGTCGGCCGCCGCGGGCAGCGTGAACGTGCCGTCGTCGGCGGCCGTCGTCGACGCGACGACCCGGCCGTCCCGGACGGCCTCGATCCGCATGCCGGCGTAGCCCAGCTCGGACGCGTCGACGCCGCCCGGCGTGCCGGCGCCCTTGCCGCGGGTGAAGTCCTGCCAGGCCGTGCCGGTGACCTTGCCCGGTTCCGGCCGCGGCGGCGCCGCCCGCCGCGCGCTGTCGGGCATCCGGTCGGGCGCGACACCGACCAGCGGCAGCGCGACCGGCTCGCCGGCCCGCACCGGCTCCCGGGTGACGAACGCGCCCCCGCCGGCCGGCCGCAGCGGCGACTCGCGGCCCGGGTGCGCCTTCGGGAACGCCGACGACTGGGCGAACGTGTCGTGGACGCCCACCCACACCGCGTTGGCGACGCCCTTGTCCGGGTCCTGGTCGTACACCAGCCGGAAGATGATGCCCGCCGCCAGCATCGAGATCGCCATCGGCATGAAGACGACCAGCTTGAACGCCGTGCCCCAGCGCACCCGTTCGGTCAGCACCGCGAAGACCAGCCCGAGCGCGGTGGCGACCGTCGGCGCGAACACCACCCAGACGACGTTGTTCCGCAGGGCGGTGCGGATGCCGTCGTCGGTGAACAGGGCCCGGTAGTTGTCGAATCCGGCGAAGCC
Organism: Streptomyces sp. NPDC051041; assembly: GCF_044456065.1. Taxonomy (NCBI): domain Bacteria; kingdom Bacillati; phylum Actinomycetota; class Actinomycetes; order Kitasatosporales; family Streptomycetaceae; genus Streptomyces; species Streptomyces sp. NPDC051041. The sequence continues at coordinate 706,458 of NZ_JBITFM010000001.1, read as the reverse complement.
GTCGCCGGACTGGTCGTAGAGGCTGCGGACGACGGAGTACCCGATCGGGTAGACGACGAGCGCGCCCAGCAGCACGAAGGCGGGCAGCAGGAACAGCGCCGCCACCGCCTTGCGGGTGCCGGTCACGCTCCTGCGCGACCTGGGGGCGGCCGGGCCCGGCGGGGTCCCTGCCGCGCTGACCGACGCCATGGCGTCAGTCCCCGTAGGCGGCGGCCGCGTCCGCCTCCAGCTTGCGCTGGGCGCCCGCGACGTCCCTCGGGTTCTTCAGGAAGTCCTGCAGCGCCTTCCACTCGCCCTTGCCGGGCGTGCCGCCGAAGGCCTGCGGCGCCTGGTCGGACATGTCGAAGCGGAAGCTGTCCCCGGCCGCGATCAGCGCCTTCGCCATCTTGCGCTGCACCTCGTTCGGGTACGCCGACTCCGGCACGTTCCGGTTCGGCGAGAGGTAGCCGCCCAGCTTCGCCTGGACCGCCGCCGCGTCCGGGGAGGCGAGGAAGGTGGCCAGCGCCTGCGCCGCCTTCGAGTCCTGGAGGATCACGGCCGCGTCGCCGCCGGACACCACCGGCGCGGTGTCCCCGACCGCCGGGAACGGGAACACCTTCGCGTCCGTCCCGATCTCCGCCTCCGTCTCCCCGATGTTGACCTGCACGAAGTCGCCCTCGTAGACCATGCCCGCCTTGGGCTGGTCGCCGCCGGTGAAGGTCTGCGTCACCGACGCCGGGAACTCCGTCTGCAGCGCGCCGTCCGGGCCGCCCGCGAGGTAGTCCTTCTCGCCCCAGATCTCGGCGAGGGTGGTCAGGGCCTCCTTCACGGAGGGGTCCGTCCACTTGATCTCGTGCCGGGCCAGCCGGTCGTACTTCTCCGGGCCCGCCTGGGAGAGGTAGACGTTCTCGAACCAGTCGGTGAGGGTCCAGCCGTCGGCGCCGCCGACGGAGAACGGGGTGACACCGGAGTCGTAGACGGTCCGCGCGGTGGTGAGCAGCTCGTCCCAGGTCTTGGGCTCGCTCGCCCCGGCGTTCTCGAAGACCTGGGCGTTGTACCAGATCAGGGACTTGTTGGCGGCCTTGTAGTAGACGCCGTACTGCTTGCCGTCGACCTTGCCGATGTCCTGCCAGCCCCGCGAGTAGTTCTCGCCGAGCTCCTTGAGCGCGTCCGCGCCCAGCGGCTTGGCCCAGCCCCGCTCGACGGCCTGCTTGATGGCGCCGGGCTGCGGGAGCAGCGCCACGTCCGGCGGCTGACCGCCCGCGATCTTCGAACCGAGGAAGTTGACGATCGGGTCCTGGGCGGGCACGAAGGTCACCTCGGCGCCCGTGCGCTTCTCGAACTCCGCCAGGACCTTCTTGAAGTTGGCCTGCTCGGCGCCGGTCCAGACGGCGGCGACCTCCAGGCTCTCGCCGTCCAGCCTGGGCAGGGTGACGGCGGCGGCCGTCGCGTCACCGCTCTTCGGGGGATCGTCGCCGCCCTTGTCGCCGTCGCTTCCGCAGGCGGTGAGCGAGAGCGCCAGCGCTCCCGCGGCGGCGGCGGCCGCGGCCCGCGCGGCTCCGCGGCGGATGGGGGATGCCGTGAGACGGCTGGGCGATTTGCGTGTCCGTAAGGTGCTGCTCGTGCTGCGCATCACTGCCCCGTTCTTCGTTCCTCGTCGAACGTCCGGCGCTGTCCCGTGCGGTCTGGTGTACGCCCGGCGGGTCGGGGGCGGCAAGAGCGCGTCCGGCGCGAACACCGGGATCGTGACCGCCTCGTGATCAGGCACCGGCCCCTCCGGCGCGGCCGGCCGGGCGCGCCGGAGGGCAGGGGGCCGGGCGCGGCGTGGAGCGGCCGTCCGGGCCGGCCGCCGCCCGGCGGCCGGACGGTCCGTCAGAGCAGCGACGGCACCCGGGCCGCCGAGACCTCCCGCGCCGCCCGCTCCAGCGCGCTGGCCAGCAGCGCCAGGTCCGTCGGCCCGTTGCCCAGCTCCCGCACCGGGCGCCGGGCCGGCGGGTCGCCCATGCGGTGCCACTCCAGGGGGACGACCGTCGGGCGCAGGGTCGCCGTCCGGGGGATGCGGCCCGTGACCCGGCCGCCCTGGAACGGCGTCACCCTTCCGTCGGCCGTGGTCAGGCGCCCGCGCCCCGGCGCCGGTTCGTCCGGCCCCGGCACGGGCGCGTCGAGCGCGACCCGCAGGGCGGCCCGCCGGGCCGGCTCCGTCTGCGCCGTACGGCCCCCGGTCCCGGCGGCCGCCACCAGGTGCACCCCGAGCCGCTCGCCGTCCCGCGCCACGGCCTCCAGCGCCCGCATCACCGACCCCGCGGCGGGCCGGCCGGGCGAGCCGAGCGCGGGGGAGACCAGCGCGTCCAGGTCGTCCACGACCACGACCAGCCGGGGCAGCGGCACGACGGCCCGCGCGCGCTGCCGGGCCGCCCCCGGCCGCAGCCGCAGGGTCGAGCTGGACGGGACGTCGAGGTCCCCGGCCCCGCCGGCGGCCCCCGACGGGCCGCGCGCGGCCGCGGTGCGCTGGGCGACCATGCGGCCCGACAGCTCGCGTCCGGTGTGCCACTCGGTGAAGTCCGACCGCCCCAGCAGCTCCGCGCGCCGCTTCAGCTCGGCGCTCAGGGACTGCGCGAACTCCCGCATCCGCACCGGGTCGCCGGCGGTGAGGTGCGTGGTGACGTGCGGCACGTCCGTGCAGACCCGCAGGCCCTCGCCGGGGCCGCCGGCGGTGCCCGTGCCGTCCCGGCCGTCCATCAGCACGATGCCCAGCCGGTCCGGCCGCTCCGCCGAGGCCAGCGACGCCACGACCGCCCGCAGCAGCTCCGTACGGCCGCTGCCCGCCGGTCCCTCGATCAGCAGGTGGGGTCCCTCGGCCGCGAGGTCCACGACGACCGGGCCGCGCGGCCCCGCCCCCAGCACGGCCTGCACCCGGCCGCCGAGGGCCTCGGTGTCGTCGGCCGCGTCCGCCCAGCGGGCCATCAGCGAGGCGGGGGTCGCCCGGGCCAGGCCCAGCTCGTCGAGGAGCCGGGCCGTCCGGGGCAGCGGGGCGGACACGCGCGGCTGCCGCTCGCCGCCCGCGGCGTCCGTGCGCAGCGGCGCCAGCGCCCGCGCGAACCGCTCCGCCCAGGCGGCGGAGACGGCGTCCACGGTGGCCACGGTGCCGTGGCCGACCGGCCCCGTACCGGACGGGGACGCCGCCGGGGCGGTCCGGGCGACCCGCACCAGCCGCAGGGCCGTCGCCACGTCGCCGCTGAGCAGCGCGACGGCCCCGCACTCCCGGAACACCGGCGACACCGCGCAGGCCGCCTCGTAGGTCTCCGTCACCGGTGACAGCGGGGAGGCGGGGGGCGTCTCGGCGAGGCACACGACGTGTATCCCGGCCCGCGGGCCCTCCAGCGCCAGCCGCGCCACCGCCTCCCGTACGGCGGCCTCCCCGGGGTCGCCGTCCACGACGACGACGGTGCGCGGCCCCGTGAAGCCGGCCGCTTCGCCCGCCGCGTCGTCGTCCCGCGCCCAGGAGGGCCGCCGGGCGGCGGGGGCGGGCACGGCCGGCGGCTCCGGGACGCCGGGGGCGGGGGCCGGCCCGGCCGCGGCGCCCGGGTCCGCCGGGTGGTCCGCCAGGCGCCGGAGGAGTTCCTGGACGCGGGCCGTGGCCTGCTCGGGGTCGTAGGCGAGCAGCAGGCGGCAGTCCTGGCCGTGGGCCGGGCGGACATGGGGCAGCCAGCCCAGCCAGGACCACTCGGCGGTGCGCTCCTCCAGGGAGCGGGAGCGGTCCGTGCAGATCAGGACGAGTTCCAGGGTGTCGGGGGAGTGCAGCGCGGCGAGCTGGGCCAGCACCGAGCGGGCCAGCCCGGCCAGCCGCGCGCGCGGGCCGGCCAGCCCGAGCGCCCCGACCTCGCGCAGCCCGGCGGTCACCGGCACCGCGGGCAGCAGTCCCGAGCCGTCGGGCGCCGCCCGGTCGGCCGTGCCGAGCCGCACGGCGAGCGCCTCCGGATGGTCCGGCCCCCGCTCCCACAGCCGCGGGCCCGGCCCCAGCGCCGTCAGCAGCAGCGCGGCCGGGTCCGGCCAGGTCTCCGGCACGGGCGGCCGGACGCCGGCGGGCTCCGCCGCGACGCCGTCCACCCCCGCGGCGTATCCGCCGCGCCCGGCCGCGCCCTGCTCACCGCGTCCCCCGGCCAGCCGCCGCGCCCACGCCGCTATCCCGCCCCGCCTGCGCAGCGCCTGCGGAACGTCCGTCCCCCGGAGCGGGGTCCCCTTGCGCCCGCCGCCCTCACCGGCGCGGCCGTCCCGGACGGGCGTACGGGAGGCCGGGCCGTCGGCGAAGCCGTGCGGTGCGGTGGGGCCGGCCGTGCCGTGCGGGTGGCCCTGCGGGGCCTCGGCCCCGCCGGGGGCGGCCGCCTCGTCGCCGGCGTCGAAGGAACCCGCCCCGGACCGTCCCCCGTGCGTGTCGCCGCCGCCGGGAGCCGTCCCGGGAAGGCCCCCGAGCGCCGTCGTGCGCGGGGCGGCCGGGGCCGGACCGGTGCTTTCCCGCTCGAGGGGCGGCGCCGAACCCTGCCCCGGCACGACGGGGGGCCGCCCGCCGGAGCCGGCCGGGCCCCGGCCCGCCGTGCCGTAGCCGTGCCGCGTGTGCCCGGCGGGGGCGTCCGCCCCGCCGGGCGGCTGGGCGGGCTCCTCCGGGCCCTTCCCGGGCCGCTCGCCGCCGCCCGCGCCCGGCACCCGCACGTGTCCCTCGCCGTCCGGGGCCGTCTCCACCCGCGCCCCCGGACCGCCGCCCGGCGCGAGCCGCAGGGCCGACTCCCCGATGCGCAGCAGCGCGCCAGGGACGAACCGGACGGGGCGGGCGTCCACGCGCGCGCCGTCCAGCGTCGTGCCGTTGGTGGAGCCGAGGTCGGCGACCGTGACCCGGCCGTCGGCGGCGACGGTCACCGCGCAGTGCAGCCGGGAGACGTCCGGGTCGTCGAGCGGGACGTCGGCGTCGGCCGAGCGGCCGACGCGGATCTCGCCGCCGTGCAGCAGGTGGACCCCGCCCGCGTCGGGGCCCGCGACCACGTGGAGCTGGGCCGGGGCCTCGTCGAGCTCGGGGTGCGGCTCGGGCTCGCCCGGCGCGCCCAGGTACAGCACGGCGCCGTCGACCAGCGGGGGTTCGCCCAGGGTCGAGCGCTGGGCGTCGAGCCGGCGCGCGCCGGCGTACAGCGCCGCCGGGGACGAGCCGTCACCGCCGGGGACCGCCGCGGCCAGGGCGGAGGAGACCGCGGCCAGGGCCGTGCCGGCGGGCGCCGTGACCAGCACGTCGCAGCTCGCGGCGCGGCCCCGCGTCGGCGCGGAGGACGGGCCCAGCGGGTCTACGACGGTCAGCCGGATCTGCATCGCCGTCAGCGGTCCCTTCTGCGCGGGCGCCCGCGCCACGGGGAACGAGGCCCCCCGCGGTCCCCCACCGCGGACTTCCCCCACCGCCACACGAGCACGTCGGCCAGTAACTGGAGGCATCCTCGCACCTGCCGCTGACAACGTGCCCGCCGCCGAACAGCGAATGATCTTGATTGGTCGGCTCTGCCCGCAAAAATGCCTGACCATTGGCCTGAACGCGATCGATCGGCGCTCGCTTGAGATCGGTCACGTCCGCGCTCCGGCAACCGGCGGACCGGGTCGAGCGTCTTTCCCTCGAACGTGCACGGGAGGCCGCGGGCGGGACCCGCCGGAGGGCCGTGGCGGGGCGGCGGACGGACGGGCGGCCGGCGGCGGCCGGACCGCGGAGGAGTCGGAAGGACCCGCGTGAAGACAACCCCCGGTGTTCCGTGCTGCGGCACTACAGTGGGTCGGAACATCCCCCGTGGCACGGTGGACCACGGTGTACGGGCCAGCCAAGCAGACAGGGAGCGCATGACGTGCGGCCGGTAGGCAGCAAGTACCTCCTCGAGGAGCCGCTCGGTCGCGGTGCCACGGGGACCGTCTGGCGAGCCCGCCAGCGGGAGACCGCGGGCGCCGAGGCGGCCGTGCCCGGACAGCCCGGCGAGACCGTCGCGATCAAGGTCCTCAAGGAGGAGCTCGCGAACGACCCGGACGTCGTGATGCGGTTCCTCCGGGAGCGGTCCGTCCTGCTGCGGCTGACCCACCCGAACATCGTCCGGGTCCGCGACCTGGTCGTCGAGGGCGATCTGCTGGCACTGGTCATGGACCTCGTCGACGGCCCCGACCTGCACCGCCACCTGCGCGAGAACGGTCCCTTCACCCCGGTGGCCGCCGCGCTGCTCACCGCCCAGATCGCCGACGCGCTCGCCGCCAGCCACGCCGACGGCGTCGTCCACCGCGACCTGAAGCCCGCGAACGTCCTGCTCGAGCAGACCGGCGACCAGCTGCACCCGATGCTGACCGACTTCGGCATCGCGCGCCTCGCCGACTCGCCCGGCCTCACCCGCACCCACGAGTTCGTCGGCACGCCCGCGTACGTCGCGCCCGAGTCGGCGGAGGGCCGCCCGCAGACCTCGGCCGTCGACATCTACGGCGCCGGCATCCTGCTGTACGAGCTGGTCACCGGCCGTCCGCCGTTCTCCGGCTCGTCCGCCCTCGAAGTCCTGCACCAGCACCTGAGCGCCGAACCGCGCCGCCCGTCCACGGTCCCCGAGCCCCTCTGGACGGTCATCGAGCGCTGCCTGCGCAAGAACCCCGACGAGCGGCCCGGCGCCGGGAACCTGGCGCGCGCCCTGCGCGTCGTCGCCGAGGGCGTCGGCGTGCACGCGAACTCCGCGCAGATCGCCGCCGCCGAGAACGTCGGCGCGCTCCTGGCCCCCGACCCGGCGCCCGCGCCCGTGCCCGGCACGCCCGGCGCCGCCGACCCCACCCAGGTGCTGCCGCGGAACCCGAACGGCGCCCACGACCCGGACGCCGCGACCAGCGTCCTGCCCCACACCGGCGGCCCGGCGGGCGACGCCGACCCCACCGCCGTCCTGCCCGCCCGCGGCGCGGCCGACCCGACGGCCGTCCTGCCGCCGGTGCCGCCGGGACAGCAGCCCGGCCGGCCCGAGGACCCGCACCCCTGGCAGAGCCAGCTGCGGGCCGCCCGCGACCGCAACGAGCAGACCCAGATCCAGTACCTCGACCCCGACCAGGACCCGCTGCGCCGCCGCCCCCAGCGGCAGGTCGCCCGGCCGCAGCAGCAGCCGCGCCCGCAGCAGCAGCCGCCGCGCCCCCAGCCCCAGCAGGGCTACGGCCACCCCCAGCAGCAACAGCCGCAGCGGTACGCCACGCCCCAGCCGCCGCAGCCCCAGCGGTACGCCCCGCCGCCCGCACCGGAGCCCCAGCGGCCCCGGCGCGAGCCCCGGCAGCCCCGGCAGCGCAGCGCCAACCCGATGCGCATCCCCGGCCTGGGCTGCCTGAAGGGCTGTCTGTTCACGCTCGTCATCCTGTTCGTGGCGGGCTGGCTGATCTGGGAGCTCAGCCCGCTGCAGGACTGGATCGGCACGGGCAGGAGCTACTGGGGGCAGCTCACCGACTGGTTCGACACGGTCACCGGCTGGATCGGGGACCTGGGCTCGGGCGGCTCCTCCGGCCAGTGAGCCCGGGACCCCCGCGGGGACCGGCCCGGGACCACTCGGGCCGCTCCGGGCGAGTCCGGCCGCCTCCGAGCCCCGACGTTGGGGATTTGTCGACATCCGGCGGGTGATTTCCGCCTCCGCGGTGAAGCCCGGCTCCCCGGCCGCGTAGTTTTGTCGGCAACACGCGTCGGTAGGAGCAGTCTTGGCACGGAAGATCGGCAGCCGGTACACCGCCCACCAGATCCTGGGGCGGGGCAGCGCCGGCACGGTGTGGCTCGGCGAGGGACCGGACGGACCCGTCGCCATCAAGCTGCTGCGCGAGGACCTCGCCTCGGACGAGGAACTCGTCGGACGCTTCGTGCAGGAGCGGACGGCCCTGCTCGGCCTGGAGCACCCGAACGTCGTCTCCGTGCGCGACCTGGTCGTCGACGGCAACGACCTCGCGCTGGTCATGGACCTGGTCCGCGGCACGGACCTGCGCACCCGCCTGGACCGGGAGCGGCGGCTCGCGCCCGAGGCCGCGGTGGCGATCGCGGCCGACGTGGCGGACGGACTGGCCGCCGCGCACGCCGCGGGCGTCGTGCACCGCGACGTGAAGCCGGAGAACGTGCTGCTGGACATGCAGGGCCCGCTCGGCCCCGGCGGCTCGCACCGCGCGCTCCTGACCGACTTCGGTGTGGCGAAACTCATCGACGCCCCGCGCCGCACCCGCGCGACGAAGATCATCGGCACGCCGGACTACCTCGCGCCGGAGATCGTCGAGGGCCTGCCGCCCCGCGCGTCCGTCGACATCTACGCCCTGGCCACGGTCCTGTACGAGCTGCTCGCGGGCTTCACCCCGTTCGGCGGCGGCCACCCCGGCGCCGTCCTGCGCCGGCACGTGACGGAGACGGTCGTCCCGCTGCCCGGCATCCCGGACGAGCTGTGGCAGCTGATGGTGCAGTGCCTGGCCAAGGCGCCCGCCTCGCGGCTGCGCGCCTCCGAACTGGCCGCCCGGCTGCGGGAACTGCTGCCGATGCTGGCGGGCATGCCGCCGCTGGAGGTGGACGAGCCGGACACGGGCCCCACGGAGGAGACCCCCGAGGAGGCGCCCGCCGACCCCGACCCGGCCGGGGAGCGGGTGCGGCGCCGGGGCGCGGTCCCGCTGGTCCCGGGCGCGAAGCCGGCCGACTCCAACCGGGACACCCACACGTCGATGCGCGTGCCGGGCCCGGACGAGCTGGCCGGCGGCGCCCGCGGCACCGCCCGCGCCCCGCGCGCGGCGGGCGCCCCCCGCCCCGGGTCCGCCCGCAACCGCGCCGCCGTCCGGCGCCGCCGCCTGGCCCTGGGCGCGGGCGCGCTGGCGCTGGCGGCGGCCGTCGGCGTGGGCACGTGGCTGGCCACGGCCGGCGACGACGCGGGGGCCGTCCCCCGGGACGCGAACACCACGGCCCCGGCGACCCCCTGACCCCGCCGGTCCCGGCCGCGCCCGCACCGGGTGCGGCCGGGGCACGCCGTGCGGCCGAGGTCGGTTGCCGCAGCCGTTACGCTGGATGCGTGGCAGTCGTCGACGTATCCGAAGAGCTCAAGTCCCTCTCCTCGACCATGGAGTCGATCGAGGCCGTTCTGGACCTCGACAGGATGAGGGCAGACATCGCCGTGCTCGAGGAGCAGGCGGCCGCGCCGTCCCTGTGGGACAACCCGGACGAGGCGCAGAAGATCACCAGCAAGCTCTCCCACCTCCAGGCCGAGGTCAGGAAGGCGGAGGCGCTGCGCGGCCGGATCGACGATCTCGCCGTGCTCTTCGAGATGGCCGAGGAGGAGGACGACCCGGACACCCGCGCCGAGGCCGAGGCCGAGCTGGCCGCGGTGCGGAAGGCGCTGGACGAGATGGAGGTCCGGACCCTCCTGTCCGGCGAGTACGACGCCCGTGAGGCGCTCGTCAACATCCGCGCCGAGGCCGGCGGCGTCGACGCCGCCGACTTCGCCGAGAAGCTCCAGCGCATGTACCTGCGCTGGGCCGAGCAGCGCGGCTACAAGACGGAGATCTACGAGACGTCGTACGCCGAGGAGGCCGGCATCAAGTCGACCACCTTCGCCGTGCAGGCGCCGTACGCCTACGGCACCCTCTCCGTGGAGCAGGGCACCCACCGCCTGGTGCGCATCTCGCCCTTCGACAACCAGGGCCGCCGCCAGACCTCCTTCGCGGGCGTCGAGGTGCTCCCCGTCGTCGAGCAGTCCGACCACGTCGAGATCGACGAGTCCGAGCTGCGCATCGACGTCTACCGGTCCTCCGGCCCCGGCGGCCAGGGCGTGAACACCACGGACTCCGCGGTGCGCATCACCCACCTGCCCACCGGCATCGTGGTCTCCTGCCAGAACGAGCGGTCGCAGATCCAGAACAAGGCCACGGCGATGAACGTCCTCCAGGCCAAGCTGCTGGAGCGGCGCCGCCAGGAGGAGCAGGCCAAGATGGACGCCCTCAAGGGCGACGGCGGCAACTCCTGGGGCAACCAGATGCGTTCGTACGTCCTGCACCCGTACCAGATGGTCAAGGACCTGCGCACGGAGTACGAGGTCGGCAACCCCGAGGCCGTGTTCAACGGCGAGATCGACGGGTTCCTGGAGGCCGGGATTCGCTGGCGCAAGCAGCAGGAGAAGTAACGCGCCGACGCGCCCGCCGCATTTCACCGCTTTGTCGACAAGGCAACTGCCGCCTTCCGGGCGGCAGTTGCCTTTTGTATGCCGCGATGTCCGGGTTCTACATCACACTCACAGGCTCCGATGTCCGGCATACGCCCCGTAACCGGGCATCACGTGCGCAACGGCCTTGACGTTGCTTTGAAAAATCGGAAGGGTGAGGCGCGGCATGCGTATCTCTGGGGCGCATGTGAACCGGGGGGCTTCGTACACAGCTACCTCCGTCGATCACGGCCCCGAACGCCGCCTCACTGACGATGAGCTACTGGGGGTAGCAACCACATGACCAAGAAGACGCGGATCCGCGTCGCGCGCATCGCGGCCGGCGCCGTGATCGCGGCCGGCGCCTCGCTCACCGCCGCGGGCGCCGCCTCGGCCCTCGAGTTCGGTGTGAACATCGGCGTCGGCGTGAACGCCGGCGAGTCCGAGTCGCCGGCTCCGAGCACCCCGCCGACCCCGAGCACCCCGCCGACCGAGATCCCGAGCACCCCGCCGACCGAGGTTCCCACCACCCCGCCGACCCCGAGCACCCCGCCGACCTCCGGCCCGACGGGGCCCGCCGACCCCACCGAGGAGCCCGCCGACCCCACGGAGGAGCCCGCCGAGCCCACCGAGGAGCCCACCGAGCCCACCGAGGGCCCGACCGACGACGCGAGCAGCGGCCCCGGCCCCGACGGCGGTTCCGGCCCCTCGCCCCAGGAGCAGGGCACCTCGGTCCTGACCGACACCGGCGTGGAGGCCGTCTCGTCCGACGCCTCGGCCCAGGGCAGCGGTGAGGAGCTCGCCGAGACCGGTGCCGCGCAGACCACGTTCCTGCTGGTCGGCGCCGCCACGATGATCGCCGGTGGCATCGGCTTCCGGATGCTGCCGCGTCTGATGGGCGGCCGCGGCGGCGCGGTCGCCTGACGGCGGCCGCCGTACGCACGGCACATGCCCAGGGGCCCGGAGCGCGCGTCGCTCCGGGCCCCTGGCCCGTCCGTGCCGCCCGGCTCCGCCGGCCGGGCCGTCCCGCGGGCGGCGGGTGTCAAGCGGTCTGGTGGGCCAGCAGGGCCAGCGCCGCGATCAGCACCGCGAGCAGCGCGATCAGCGTCATGGGGTTCAGCCCCGCGAAGAAGTTCTCCTGCTGCAGCCGCTCGCGGTTCGCACGGCACACGGGGCACCGGCCCTCGCTCACGGGCGCCGCGCAGTTCGCGCACACCAGCCGGTCGTACGTCATGCGCTCGCCCTCCTTGCACCGGTTCCCTGTACTCAACGCTCGCGGCGGCGCGAACGTTCCCCTCCACTGTGCCAGGTTCCCCGGGAGGTTGCGCGGGCCGTCCCCGCCGGGGGCGGTTTCCCGTCGTCCGCCGGCCGTGAACCGTCCGCGCCGGGCACGCCCGCGCGACGGAGCCGACGGCGGATCGGCGCGGTCCGCCGCCCCGCCCACGGCACAAATACGCACAACTCTCGCGCAACCCCTACCGGTGACTGCGGCCCCCCACCCGGTTCGCGTATGGTCACGCACATCTACCCCCGGCGACCCGTGGTGCATCCGTGATCCGATTCGACAACGTCTCCAAGGTCTACCCCAAGCAGAACCGCCCCGCCCTCAGGGATGTCTCCCTGGAGGTCGAAAAGGGCGAGTTCGTGTTCCTCGTGGGGTCCTCCGGCTCCGGAAAGTCCACCTTCCTGCGGCTGATCCTCCGCGAGGAGCGGGCCAGCCACGGACAGGTGCACGTCCTGGGCAAGGACCTCGCGCGCCTGTCCAACTGGAAGGTGCCGCACATGCGGCGCCAGTTGGGGACGGTCTTCCAGGACTTCCGCCTCCTGCCGAACAAGACGGTCGCCGAGAACGTCGCCTTCGCGCAGGAGGTCATCGGCAAGTCGCGCGGCGAGATCCGCAAGTCCGTGCCGCAGGTGCTCGACCTGGTCGGGCTCGGCGGCAAGGAGGACCGGATGCCGGGCGAGCTGTCCGGCGGTGAGCAGCAGCGCGTCGCCATCGCGCGGGCCTTCGTCAACCGGCCCAAGCTGCTGATCGCCGACGAGCCCACCGGCAACCTCGACCCGCAGACCAGCGTCGGCATCATGAAGCTGCTCGACCGGATCAACCGGACCGGCACGACCGTGGTGATGGCGACGCACGACCAGAACATCGTGGACCAGATGCGCAAGCGCGTCATCGAGCTGGAGAAGGGCCGCCTCGTCCGCGACCAGGCCCGCGGCGTCTACGGCTACCAGCACTGACCGCACCGAGTTCCCGAAAGGCCTGAAGAACCCGCCATGCGCGCCCAGTTCGTCCTGTCGGAGATCGGTGTCGGTCTCCGCCGCAACCTGACGATGACCTTCGCCGTCATCGTCTCCGTCGCCCTGTCCCTGGCCCTGTTCGGCGGTTCGCTGCTGATGAGCGACCAGGTCAACACCATGAAGGGCTACTGGTACGACAAGGTCAACGTCTCGATCTTCCTCTGCAACAAGAGCGACGCCGAGTCCGACCCCAACTGCGCCAAGGGCGCGGTGACCGAGGACCAGAAGAGCCAGATCCTGGCCGACCTGAAGAAGATGTCGGTCGTCGACACGGTGACGTACGAGTCGCAGGACGAGGCGTACAAGCACTACAAGGAGCAGTTCGGCGACTCCCCGCTGGCCAGTTCCCTGACGCCGGACCAGATGCAGGAGTCGTACCGCATCAAGCTGAAGAACCCGGAGAAGTACCAGGTCATCGCGACCGCCTTCGACGGGCGGGACGGCGTGCAGTCCGTGCAGGACCAGAAGGGCATCCTGGACAACCTCTTCGAGCTGCTGAACGGCATGAACTGGGCCGCCCGCGCGATCATGGCGCTGATGCTGGTGGTCGCGCTGATGCTGATCGTCAACACCGTGCGGGTCTCGGCGTTCAGCCGCCGGCGTGAGACCGGCATCATGCGGTTGGTGGGCGCCTCCGGCTTCTACATCCAGGCGCCGTTCATCGCGGAGGCCGCGGTCGCCGGGCTCATCGGCGGCACGCTCGCGTGCGCCTTCCTGCTGATCGCCCGGTACTTCATCATCGACCACGGGCTGGCGCTGTCCGAGAAGCTCAATCTGATCAACTTCATCGGCTGGGACGCGGTCCTGGCCAAGCTGCCGCTCATCCTCGCGACCAGCCTGCTGATGCCCGCGTTGGCCGCGTTCTTCGCGTTGCGCAAGTATCTGAAGGTGTGACACATGCCAAGAGGGGCCGTACGGTCAACCGGCCGTACGGCCCTTTCCGTTGTCCTAGACTCACCGGCATGTCAGGTCGTGACCTGTTCTGTCAGCCCCGCCGCGTCGGCCGCGGGGCCGCCCTGACCTTGGTGTTCGCCGGCGTCCTCGTCGCCGGCGCGGCCACCGGCTCACTGCCCGGCCCCGAGCGGAGGACCGCGCCGGGCACCGTCCGCCCGACCGTGCCCGTCGGCGCGCGGGAGGACGTCGCCAGGGCGGCGGCCGAGGCGATGGCCGACGGCAAGTCCCCCGCGGAGGCGGCCGAACGCGCCGTCAGCCGCAGCGGCGACCGCTGGGCGGCCGTCTACTCCCAGGACGAGTACGAGGAGTTCGAGGAGGCCCTGGACGGCGCGTACACCGGCGTCGGCCTGTGGGCGCGGCGCGAGCGCGACGGCCGGATCGAGGTGACGAGGGTGCGGTCCGGCTCGCCCGCGGCCGACGCCGGGATCCGCCCGGGCGACCTGCTGCGCAGCGTCGACGGCGAGCGGGTCGACGGACGCCCCGTCACCGAGGTCCTCGCCCTGCTGCGCGGCGACACCGCCGGCGAGTCCGCCGGCACCACCGTCACCCTCGGCCTGCGGCGCGGCACGCGCGTGTGGACCGAGACCCTGCGCCGGGCCAGGCTGTCCACGGACCCGGTCACCGTGCGCGAGCTGCCCGGCGGCGTCACCGTCATCCGGGTCGCCGCCTTCACCAAGGGCTCCGGCGACCAGGTGCGCGACGCCGTGCGGCGGGCCCAGGCCGGCACCGGGATCGTCCTCGACCTGCGCGGCAACTCCGGCGGCCTGGTCGCCGAGGCCGTCACCGCCGCCTCCGCCTTCCTCGACGGCGGTCTCGTCGCCACCTACGACGTCGACGGCGAGCAGCGGGCCCTGCACGCCGGGGGCGGCGGCGACACCGACCGGCCCCTGGTCGCCCTGGTCGACGGCGGCACGATGAGCGCGGCCGAGCTGCTGACCGGCGCCCTCCAGGACCGCGGCCGGGCGGTCGTGGTGGGCTCGCGCACCTTCGGCAAGGGCTCGGTGCAGATGCCGAGCCGGCTGCCCGACGGCTCCGTCGCCGAGCTGACCGTCGGCCACTACCGCACCCCGTCGGGCCGCGGCGTCGACGGCCGCGGCATCACGCCCGACCTGGAGGCCGGCGAGCAGGCCCTGCAGCGGGCCCGGACGGTGCTCAGCGGCCTGGGCCGGTAGCCGCGCCCCGCGGTAATCGACTCCCTTCCGGCCCCCGTGGGGTGCGAAAATGGTCGGCACTATGGCTAAGGAAAAAGGGCGCAAGCTGATCGCGCAGAACAAGAAGGCGCGGCACGACTACCACATCCTCGACACCTACGAGGCCGGTCTGGTGCTCATGGGGACCGAGGTGAAGTCGTTGCGCCAGGGGCGGGCCTCGCTCGTCGACGGCTTCGTACAGCTGGACGGGCACGAGGCGTGGCTGCACAACGTGCACGTGCCGGAGTACAGCCAGGGCACCTGGACCAACCACAGCGCCCGCCGCAAGCGGAAGCTGCTGCTGCACCGCGCGGAGATCGACAAGCTGGAGGCCAAGTCGCAGGAGACGGGCCACACGATCGTGCCGCTCGCGCTGTACTTCAAGGACGGCCGCGCCAAGATCGAGATCGCGCTGGCGAAGGGCAAGAAGGAGTACGACAAGCGCCAGACGCTCCGCGAGAAGCAGGACCGGCGCGAGGCCGAACGGGCGATCTCGGCGATCCGGCGACGCCAGCGCGCGTGACGCACGTCATGCCCGCGGGCCGGGAATGCCCCTTTGCCGGGGCGTGTTGAACCCGGTACCACGGCGGGGTGACCGCCGGGAACACGGTGGCACCGACGGGCGTTGGTCACGTACGATGGCACCGGCACCGCCCAGGCGGTGCACAGCACACCGCGCAGCCGGTGCGCACCTTGAGAAATCAACATGGGGATGATCGGTTTCGACAGCGGCTGTCGAAGCAGGGGAAGCGTGTCGAGGAAGCGGCCATGATCTCGTAAACCACAGGCCGAAAAAAATAATCGCCAACACCAAGCGCGATTCCTCCCAGCAGGCCTTCGCCCTCGCTGCCTGATCTCAGGTAGCAGAGCGAGCCTCCTATCAAGGGAGTGTCAGCCCGGGGCTGTTCCCGACCCGGATCCTGGCATCAGCTAGGGAACTCAACCTCTAGACCCGGTCACGGGGTGTAGAGGGAAACCACACAGTGACTGAGCCCGTCGGAGACTTGTCCGCGTGATCTCCGGGGCCGAGAAAAGCGCAGCGGACTGCACACGGAGAAGCCCTGGTTCTGCACCGTTGGACGCGGGTTCGATTCCCGCCATCTCCACTTACCCCATGTGGGCACGGGCCCCGTCGCTGCGAGCGGCGGGGCCTTTGCCGTACGGCCGCGCGCCTACCGGCCCGGACGGGCGCAGGGGCCCGGCCGGCACCGGTCAGGCGGTACGCGGCGCCGTGCTCGCCCGTTCGGTCAGCCGGGGCCGCAGCAGCGTGGCCCGCGGCACGTCCGCCGCGCCGCTCAGCTTCGCCATCAGCAGCTCCACCGCCCGGGCGCCCACCTCCGCCGCCGGGACGGCGACCGAGGTGACCGGGACGCGGACCGCCGCGGCGAACTCGTCCGGGCAGATGGCGGTGACCGACAGGTCGTCGGGCACCCGCAGCCCGAGCTGCTCGAAGGCGTCGATCAGCGGCTCCAGCAGGGGCTCGTTGTGGACGACGACCCCGGTCGGCGCGGGCTGCTCGCGCAGCAGCCGTTCGGCGACCGCCAGGGCCGAGCCGGGCGCGGCCGCGCAGGGGTGCACGGAGGAGACCAGCCCGGCCCGGTCGGCGGCGGCCGTGAACCCCTGCACCACGCGCTGGGCGAACGCGGTCTGCCGGACGTACACCTCCGGCGGCGACCCGACCAGCGCCACGACCCGGTGCCCGAGCCGCGCCAGATGGTCCACGCACACCTCGCCGGCCGCCTTGAAGTCCAGGTCGATGCAGGTCAGGCCGGTGCTCTCCTGCGGGAAGCCGATCAGCACGGACGGCCGGCCCAGCTCCCGCAGCAGCGGCAGCCGGGGATCGTGCAGCTGCACGTCCATCACGATCAGCGCGTCCGCCAGCGCGGTGTCCGCGACCCGCCGCAGCCCCTCCTCGCCCTCCTCCTGGGTGAGCAGCAGCACGTCGTGGTCGTGGGCCCGGGCCGCCGTCACCACCGACGCCGCGAACCGCATCACCACCGGCACGTGGATCCCGGCCCGCAGCGGGACCACCAGCGCCAGTACGTTCGACCTGCTGCCGGCCAGGGCCCGGGCGCCGGCGTGCGGCCGGTAGCCCAGCTCGCGGACGGCGGCCTGGACCCGGCGCCGGGTCTCCGCGGAGATCGGGCGCTTGCCGCTGAGGGCGTAGGAGACCGTGCTGGGGGAGACGCCGGCGTGCCGCGCCACATCGGTGATCTTGACCATCGGTCCGGCTCCGGTGTCAGGAACCCGGTCCCGGCCGGCACCCGCACGGCCCGCCCGCCGCCGGCGCCCAGGGCGCGGACGGGCCGGCGCAGGAGGCGCGCGGTGCGCCCCCCTCGCGGACGACGGCGAAGGCCGCGTTCCCGGCCGGCACCGTCACCCGCGCCCCCCGCCGCGGCCCGTACGCCCGCAGGGCGGCCCGGCCGGCCGCCGCGCCCACCGGGAGCACCGCGCCCGCGCCGGGGGAACCTCCGGCCGGGCCGCCGGGGGAGACCGGCCGCGGCGGCCCGCACGGGATCGCCGTCGCCACCACACGCCTTCGCGCCGTCGGCATCCAGGGCCTCCAGGGGAGTCGGACGGATCTCGGGTCGTCACCCAGCGTCGTCGAACCGGTTCGACAGGTGACGTCGAAGCGCTTCGACGGGCGAAGGTAGGCGGGGGCGGCGGGAGCGTCAATGGTCCGGACGGGAATCGCTGGAGCGGTTCGACGGACCGGACGGGACCAGGGAGACGAGGAGCGCCACCGCGGCCGCCGTGACCGGCACGCCGTACCCGGCCGCGGCCGAGGCGTGCTCCACCGTCCAGCCGCCGACCGCGCTGCCGCAGGCGATGCCGCCGAGCAGGCCGGTCACCGCCAGGGTCATGCCCTCGTTCAGGCGGCCCTCGGGCGTGCGCTGCTGGACCAGCGTCATGGTGGTGACCATCGTCGGGGCGGTCGCCATCCCGGCGGCCAGCAGCGTGCCCGCCAGGACCGGCAGGGAGCCGGTGAGGGCGGCCGCCAGCAGCGGCAGCGTCAGCAGGGCCGTCATCGCCGCCACGCACCACGGCAGCCGGGACCCGGCGGGCCCGGCCGGCTTCAGCGTCCCGTACAGCAGGCCCGCCGCGCACGACCCGGCCGCCTGCAGCGCCAGCACCACCCCGGCCGCCGTGCCGTGGCCCCGCGCGTCGGCGAACGCCAGGGTGACGATCTCCATGGCCCCGAACACCCCGCCCATCGCCAGGCACACGGCGAGCAGCGACGGGATGCCGGGCGCGCGCAGCGGGGAGCGCGCGGAGGGCCGGGGCCGGGCGGGCGGCTCGGTCGAGCGCTGCGCGGCGAACAGCAGCACGCCGGTCAGCAGCAGCGCCGCGCCGGTGAGCGTGCCCGCCTCCGGGAAGAGCGCCGAGCACAGGAAGGCCGCCAGCACCGGCCCCAGCATGAAGCACAGCTCGTCGGCGGCCTGCTCGAAGGAGTTCGCGGTGTGCAGGGCCGCGGCGTCGCCCTTCAGCAGGTGGGCCCAGCGGGCGCGGGACATGCCGCCGGTGTTCGGGGTGGTGGCGGTGGCGGCGTACGCGGCGAACAGCGTCCAGTCCGGGGCGCCGCGGCGCACGCACAGCACCAGCGCGAGCGAGCCCAGCACGGCGACCGCGGTCGCGGGGACGGCCACGCGGGCCTGGCCGTACCGGTCGACCAGCCGCGCGACCCACGGGGCGATCAGCGCGCTCGCCGCCATCCCGGTCGCGGTGACCGCGCCGGCCAGGGCGTACGAGCCGCGGGTACCGGCGATCATCACGACCGCGCTCACGCTGAACATGCCCATCGGCAACCGGGCGATCAGATTCCCGGCCGTGAAGGCGCGGGCGCCGGGGACGGCGAGGAGGCGGCGGTAGGGGCCGGGCGGGCGGCGGCCGGTACGGGGTGTGAAGTCGACGGCGACCAGGGTGTCGGCGGTCACCGTCAGGTGGAGGGCGCCGCGGGAGGACGAGGGGGAGGGCGAAGGGGAGGACGAGGACGGCATGGCTCCACGCTCGCCCGTGGGCGATCAAGCGGTCCAACACCTGTTCCGCGCCGATTCACGCGTTCGCGTTGTGGATCCGGATCCGATTCACGCGCCCCCGTTGTAGGTTCGCGGGGTGTCCGCTCCCCGCCACCTCGACCCCCGTCTGCTGCGCGCCTTCGTCACCGTCGCCGAGGAACTGCACTTCACCCGCGCCGCGGCCCGCCTGTACGTGGCCCAGCAGGCGCTCAGCCGGGACGTGCGGCGGCTGGAGCGGGAGCTGGGCGCGGAGCTGTTCCTGCGGACCACCCGGCAGGTGACGCTGACGGCCGACGGCGAGCGGCTGCTGCCGCACGCCCGCCGGGTCCTGCAGGCGCAGGACGACCTCCTCGCCGCCTTCGGCCAGGCCCGCCCCCTGCTGGTGGACCTCAACTCCCCGGGCCTGGTCACCGGGCGCCGCGTGCTGCACCGGGCCCGCGAGCTCGTCCCCGAGCTGGAGCTGATGGCCCGCTACGAGAGCGGCCTCACCGGAGCCGCCGGTGAGCTGCTCGCGGGCCGCCTCGACGCGTCCTTCGGGCGGTACGCGGGCCTGGACCCGGCGCTGCGGGCGGGGCTCGACCAGCAGCCCGTGCGGTACGAGCCGATGGCGGTCGTCCTGCCCGAGGACCACCCGCTGGCCGCGCTGGAGGCGGTGCCGCTGGCCGCGCTGGCCGGCGAGACCGTGTACGCCGGGGCCGGCAACCCGCGCACGCCGGAGTGGACCGACCTCGCGCGGCGGCTGTTCGAGGGACACGGGATCGAGACGGCCCCGCCGCTCCCGCTCGCCGTCGGGGACGAGGAGTTCCGGCGGATCATCGGCAAGACGCGCAACCCGGTCCTGGCCGTGGTGGACTTCCCGGCCATGCCCGCGTCGGTGGTGCGGCCCCTGGTCGATCCCGTCCCGCTGTCGCCCGTGTCACTGGTGTGGCGCCGGGGGCTGGCCCATCCCGGGCTGGACGCGCTGCGGCGGGCGGCGGCGCGGCTGGCCACCGAGGAGGGGTGGCTCGTCAAGCCCGCCGGGGGATGGATTCCGGCCATGGACGCGGAGGTGATGGCTCCGTGACGCGACCGTGAACTTGTCTCACGACTGACACGTGGCGACCACCGATCCCCCGTGTGCGCTACATTCATGACCCGAGCACGGTGTGGTAAGGGGGCGCTCGAACCCGGTGGGGGCCTGGTTCGCTCGACGTGTGCTCGGAGTCGTATGCGCGCCCGAAACCGTCCCGTGGGGGGAGTGCGTGCGCGTGGAAAAGTGGCGAGAAGACGCCGGAACGGAATGGCCCGACATCGCGTCGGCGACCCGAGAGGCCCCGGAGACCGGCCAGGGCGGCCGAGTCGCCCAGGCGGTTCCGGAGGCGTTTCCGGAACCCAGGAGAGGCGATGCCGACGAACGTCGGGGAGTTGGTGACATGAGCGCCGACCAGGACCGTGCGGCGGTCGGAGAACCGGGACTGATCCGTCCCCGCAGCGTCCGCGACTTCGGCGCGGCGGGGATCGTCCGTCCCCGCAGCGCGCCGGAGGCCGAGCGGACGGAGGCGCTGCCCGGCGGGGCCTTCCCGGGCGCGGAGGCGACGCAGGCGCTGCCCGGCGGGGGCTTCCCGGGCGCGGAGGCGACGCAGGCGCTGCCCGGCGGGGGCTTCCCGGGTGCGGAGGCGACGCAGGTGCTGCCCGGCGGGGGCTTCCCGGGTGCGGAGGCGACGCAGGTGCTGCCCGGCGGGGGCTTCCCGGGCGCGGACAGGACGGAGGTCCTGCCGGGCGTATCGGACGCCGGGCCGGCGGCACCGCCCCGTACCGGGCCCTTCCCGGACGCCGGCCGGACCGCGGCCCCGCACACCCGGGCCCTCCCGGACGCGGGCCGGACCGAAGCACTGCCGCGAATAGGACCCGCGGGCGGCACCCGGGCGTTTCCCCGGCCCGGAGCCGGCGCGGACACCCCCGTCGTCCGCGACCCGTGGCAGATGCCCGGTGACACCGAGCACACCCACGACCCGCACGAGGTGACGGTCCAGCTCGACGCCGTACAGCTCGGCGACGGAGTGCTGCGGCGGGCCCCCGGCGTGCCCGGCGGCACGGACGGCTCCGACGGGCCGGTCTTCGTCGACGAGACGGGCCGCCGCGTCCGGTACTTCCGCCGCGTGGGCATAGCCGTCGGCGTCCTCTGCGCCGTCTATGCCGTGGTGATCCTCGCCACGCTGCTCTCCGGCAACTCCAGCGCGCCCTGGCTGCCCGTGCCGCAGGAGAACGGCCGCGAGGCCGGTCAGGTCGACACCACGCCGCTGCCCGACCGGTCGGTGCCGCCCACCGACGCCGGCAGCGCCTCCCCGGACACCTCCCCGGCGGCCACCGAGGGCACGGCCCCGTCGCCGGGCGCCGGCCCCACCGCGCCCGGCGCCTCCACCGCGCCCGGCGCGCCGGGCGCGTCCGCCGACCCGGACCCGGACCCCACCGGGACCCCGATCGACCCGGGCTCCGGCACGGCCCGGCCCGACCCGACGGAGCCGGCCGACCCGACGGCCCCCGGCGAGCCGG
Source organism: Streptomyces sp. NPDC051041 (assembly GCF_044456065.1). Lineage (NCBI taxonomy): Bacteria > Bacillati > Actinomycetota > Actinomycetes > Kitasatosporales > Streptomycetaceae > Streptomyces > Streptomyces sp. NPDC051041. The sequence goes on along the minus strand of NZ_JBITFM010000001.1, from coordinate 685,308 downwards.
ACCCGGCCCCCACGGGCGGCGGTGAGCCCACCGCCGGCCCGGCCGAGACCGGGAGCAGCGGCGACACCGCGGGCACCGGCGCCGACACCGGCACGGCCGCCGGCCCGATCGACATCACCCCGCCCCTGGCCGCGGGCCCCGCCGAGCAGCCGGGCGCCCCCGCATCACCCGCACCGTCCCCGGAGTACGTCCTCTGATGGCATCCCGCACCCGCCGGCACGGGCCCGCTCACCGAGCCCGTGCCGGTTCCCGGCGTCCCCGCCTGCCCCTGCGCCTGCTGCTGCCGGTGCTCGTCCTCGTCGCCCTGATGGCGATGCTCATGCTGCGCGGATACGTGCACAGCGAGATCCTCGCCGACCACCGCGTCCGGCCGCCCGCCGCCACCGACCAGGTGCCGGAGGAGATCCTGGGCGGCGGCCCGGTCATCGACACCCGCGGCGGCCGCACCGACAGCCTCAGCCTGCCCGACCACCGCCTGGTCCTCACCTTCGACGACGGCCCGGACCCCACCTGGACCCCGAAGGTGCTGGACACGCTGAAGAAGCACGACGCCCACGCGGTCTTCTTCGTCACCGGCACGATGGCCTCCCGCTACCCGGACCTGGTCAAGCGCATGGTCGACGAGGGCCACGAGATCGGCCTGCACACCTTCAACCACCCCGACCTCTCCTACCAGTCCAAGGACCGCATCGACTGGGAGCTGTCCCAGAACCAGCTCGCGCTGTCCGGCGCGGCCGGCATCCGCACCTCCCTCTTCCGCCCGCCGTACTCCTCCTTCGCCGACGCCATGGACAACAAGTCCTGGCCGGTCACCGAGTACATCGGCAGCCTCGGCTACCTCACCGTCGTCAACAACACCGACAGCGAGGACTGGCGCAAGCCGGGCGTCGAGGAGATCATCCGCAAGGCCACCCCGAAGCACGGCAAGGGCGCCATCGTCCTGATGCACGACTCCGGCGGCGACCGCCACCAGACGGTCGAGGCGCTGGACCGGATGCTGCCGGACCTGCAGCGGCAGGGCTACGAGTTCGACAACCTCACCGAGGCCCTCGACGCGCCCAGCGCGCACACCCGGGTGACCGGGATCGAGGCCTGGAAGGGCAAGGCGTGGATCTTCCTGGTCCAGGCCTCGGAGAGGATCACCGACGTCCTGGTGGTCGGCCTCGCGATCGTCGGCTCCCTCGTCATCGGCCGCTTCGTGCTGATGCTGCTGCTGTCCGGCGCGCACGCCCGCCGGGTCCGCCGGCGCGGCTTCCGCTGGGGCCCGCCGGTCACCGAACCGGTGTCGGTGCTGGTCCCGGCGTACAACGAGGCCAAGTGCATCGAGAACACCGTCCGCTCCCTGATGGCCAGCGATCACCCGATCGAGGTCATCGTCATCGACGACGGCTCCACCGACGGCACGGCCCGGATCGTGGAGGCGATGGGCCTGCCGGGCGTCCGGGTGATCCGGCAGCTCAACGCGGGCAAGCCGGCGGCGCTCAACCGGGGCGTGGCCAACGCCCGCTACGACATCGTCGTGATGATGGACGGCGACACCGTCTTCGAACCGTCCACCGTCCGCGAGCTGGTGCAGCCGTTCGGCGACCCGAGCGTGGGCGCGGTCGCCGGCAACGCCAAGGTCGGCAACAAGGACTCCCTCATCGGCGCGTGGCAGCACATCGAGTACGTGATGGGCTTCAACCTCGACCGCCGCATGTACGACGTCCTGCGCTGCATGCCGACCATCCCGGGCGCGGTCGGCGCGTTCCGGCGCTCGGCGCTGGAGCGGGTCGGCGGCATGAGCGACGACACGCTCGCCGAGGACACCGACATCACCATGGCGCTGCACCGCGACGGCTGGCGCGTGGTGTACGCGGAGAACGCCCGCGCCTGGACCGAGGCCCCGGAGACCGTCCAGCAGCTGTGGTCCCAGCGCTACCGCTGGTCCTACGGCACCATGCAGGCGATCTGGAAGCACCGCCGCGCCCTCGTCGACAAGGGCCCCTCGGGGCGCTTCGGCCGGGTGGGCCTGCCGTTCGTCTCGCTGTTCATGGTGGTGGCCCCGCTGCTGGCCCCGCTGATCGACGTGTTCCTGCTGTACGGGATCGTCTTCGGCCCGACCCGGAAGACGATCCTGGCCTGGCTGGGCGTCCTGGCGCTCCAGGCGGTCTGCGCGGCGTACGCCTTCCGCCTGGACCGCGAGCGCATGAGCCACCTCGTCTCGCTGCCCCTGCAGCAGATCCTCTACCGGCAGCTCATGTACGTCGTCCTGCTCCAGTCCTGGATCACCGCCCTCACCGGCGGCCGGCTGCGCTGGCAGAAGCTGCGGCGGACCGGTGTGGTGGAGGCGCCGGGCGGGTCGGCGCCGAGCCGGCGGGTGGAACGTGACGATCGGAGGCCGGTGGCATGACGCAGGGACACCCGACCGGGACGGGGACGACACCGTCGTTCGGCGTCCCGCAGCAGCGGACCGAGGAGCCGCCCGCGGCCGGGGCCGGTGGGCCCGGCCGGACGAAGAAGCCGGCCCGGGACCGCTACCTGGACCTGCTGCGCTCGATCGCCCTGGTCCGCGTGGTCGTCTACCACCTGTTCGGCTGGGCCTGGCTGACCGTGCTGTTCCCCTCGATGGGCGTGATGTTCGCGCTGGCGGGTTCGCTGATGGCGCGCTCGCTGAACCGCCCGGCGTGGAGCGTGATCAAGAGCCGGATCAGGCGGTTGCTGCCTCCGCTGTGGGCGTTCAGCGCGGTCGTGCTGGCGCTGATGCTGGCGGGAGGCTGGAACCCGGCGAAGGAGCCCGAGGGCGGCACCTGGGGCCTGATCGAACTGGTCAACTACGTCATCCCGATCGGGGCACCGCCCTACCCCTGGCACCTCGGCTCCCCGTCGGGCCTGCTGGACGACACGTGGGCGGTGCAGGCGGCGGGACCGCTGTGGTACCTGCGCGCCTACCTCTGGTTCGTGCTGGCCTCGCCGCTGCTGCTGTGGGCGTTCCGCAGGCTGCCCTGGGTCACGCTGGGCGCTCCGCTGGCGCTGACGGCGGTCGTCGGCACGGGCCTGGTGAAGATCCCCGGCGAGACCGGCAACGCGGTGACCGACTTCGCGGTGTACGGCGGCTGCTGGGTCCTCGGCTTCGCCCATCAGGAGGGACTGCTGAAGCAGATCCCGCGCTACCTGGCCGTCTCCTGCGCCTCGCTGCTGATGGCGTTCGGCCTGTGGTGGGCCTCGGATCACCTGGGCGCCGACGGCTGGGACCTGAACGACATCCCGCTCGCCCAGGCCACCTGGTCCTTCGGCTTCGTCGTGATCCTCCTCCAGTACTCCCCGTCCTGGCAGGAACTCCCGGGCCGGCTGGCGAAGTGGGACAAGCTGGTGACGCTCTCCAACAACCGGGCCGTCACGATCTACCTGTGGCACAACATGCTGATCATGGCCACGGTCCCGCTCATCGACCTGGCCTACCGCCTGCCGTTCATGCAGGACGAGCGTGCGACGGCCGCCCTCGACAGCACGTACACGCTGTGGATGTTCTGGCTGGTCTGGCCCCTGATCGGCCTGGCGGTCCTGACGTTCGGCTGGATCGAGGACCTGGCGGCGAAGCGCAGGCCGCGGCTGTGGCCGAACGGCGCGAGGGCGGAGCGCCGGCGCCGCCGCTGAGACGGGGCGAGGCGGCTCCACCGGCTGCCGGAGAGGACGGGACCGGTGGGGCCGCCGCGTTTCGCCGGCGCCGCGCCTCCGTCACCCGAGCGGGCACAGGACGCGCGGCCGCGCCGCGGCCCCGGAAGTCCCGTGCGCGGAGCCGATGCCGTGGACAGGCGGGCGCCGCCCGGACCAGCGCCGTCCGCGCGGCGGTCCCGGCACGCCGGGCACCTCTCACCCCGCCCCCGCCCGGGGTGAGAGCAACGTTCCCTTCCGGTCACTCGCTGCCACAGGCAGGTAACGCGTCCTCCCTACCGTCGGGACTCAGCCACTCGTCACGCGAGGGACGAGCAGGACGACCGAGCCCCGAGCACCGTGGAGGCAGCATGACAGCCCCGAGCACAGCCCCCGCACCCCCGAGCAGGGGCGGCCGCTGGATCCGGCACTGGGACCCCGAGGACGAGACCTTCTGGAAGGAGACCGGCGAGAAGGTCGCCCGCCGGAACCTGTTCTTCTCCGTGCTGTCCGAGCACATCGGCTTCTCGGTGTGGACCCTGTGGTCCGTGCTGGTGCTCTTCATGGGACCGGAGTACGGGCTCACCCCGGCCGACAAGTTCCTGCTGACGTCCATGGTCACGCTCGTCGGCGCCGTCGTCCGGGTGCCCTACACCTTCGCCGTCGCGGTCTTCGGCGGGCGGAACTGGACGATCGTCTCGGCCGGGCTGCTCCTCGTCCCGACCGTCGCCGCCTTCGCGGTGATGGAGCCGGGGACCTCCTTCGCCACCTTCCTCCTGGTCGGCCTGCTGGCGGGCGTCGGCGGCGGCAACTTCGCCTCCTCGATGACCAACATCAACGCCTTCTTCCCGCTGCGGAAGAAAGGGTGGGCGCTCGGGCTGAACGCCGGCGGCGGCAACATCGGCGTGCCCGTGATCCAGCTGACCGCCCTCGCGATCATCGGCGCGGGCGGCGGGCCGCGCGTGCTGCTGGGGATCTACATCCCGCTCATCGTCGTCGCCGCCGTCCTCGCCGCGCTGTTCATGGACAACCTGGAGAACGTCAGGAACGACACCGGCGCCGCCCGGGAGGCCGCGAAGGACGCCCACACCTGGATCATGTCCTTCCTCTACATCGGCACCTTCGGGTCGTTCATCGGATACTCCTTCGCCTTCGGGCAGGTGCTGACCAACCAGTTCGGCCGCACGCCGCTGCAGGCCGCGTACGTCACCTTCATCGGCCCGCTGCTCGGCTCGCTCGTCCGGCCGCTCGGCGGCCGGCTCGCCGACCGCTACGGCGGCGCGCGGATCTCCCTGTACAGCTACGTCGCCATGGGCGTGGCGACCGCCGTGCTGACCGCCGCCTCCATGCAGAAGTCGCTGACGCTGTTCACCTGCGCGTTCGTGGTGCTGTTCGTGCTCACCGGGCTCGGCAACGGGTCGACGTTCAAGATGATCCCCGGCATCTTCCAGGCCAAGGCCCGGGCCAAGGGCCTCACCGGTGAGGAGGCCGCCTCCTACGGGCGCCGGCTGTCCGGGGCCTCCATGGGGCTCATCGGGGCGGTGGGCGCGCTCGGCGGCGTCGGCATCAACCTCGCCTTCCGCCAGTCCTTCCTCTCCTACGGCTCCGGCACCGGCGCCTTCGTCGCCTTCCTCGCCTTCTACGCCGTCTGCTTCGCCGTCACCTGGGCCGTATACCTTCGCCGCCCGATCGGCGCCTCCCGCGCCACGGCCGCCGCCTCGGCGGAGAAGCCGCAGCCCAGCTATGCCGAGGTGTGACGTAACACCGACGACATGAGGCCGAACCGAGCCCGTCACGAGCCGTTGACAGGCTCGGTCGGCATGCGGGTGCGGCGGTGCGCGTACGGAGGCACCCGGATACTCGGGTACGCGGCCCGGGGTACGCGCACGGCCGTGCCCCACGCGGGCGCATCGACTTTCGGGACGAGAGTTATGGACGACGAACAGCAGCGACCGGTCCGGCCGGGACCGGAACACGGGCCCCTCGCCGGGTTCACCGTGGGTGTGACCGCCGCGCGCCGGGCCGACGAGCTGGGCGCGCTGCTCCAGCGGCGCGGCGCCGCCGTCCTGCACGCGCCGGCCCTGCGGATCGTGCCGCTCGCCGACGACGGCGAACTGCTCGCGGCGACCAAGGAGATCATCCACCGGGCGCCGGACGTCGTGGTCGCCACGACCGCGATCGGCTTCCGCGGCTGGATCGAGGCCGCCGAGGGCTGGGGGCTCGGCGGCGACCTGCTCGGCCGGCTGCGCGGGGTCGAGCTGCTGGCGCGCGGCCCGAAGGTCAAGGGCGCGATCCGGGCGGCCGGGCTGACGGAGGAGTGGTCGCCGTCGTCCGAGTCGATGGCCGAGGTGCTGGACCGGCTCCTGGAGGAGGGCGTCGACGGGCGCCGCATCGCCGTACAGCTGCACGGGGAGCCGCTGCCCGGGTTCGTGGAGTCGCTGCGGGCCGGGGGAGCGGAGGTCGTCGGGGTGCCCGTCTACCGGTGGATGCCGCCGGAGGACATCGGGCCCGTGGACCGGCTGCTGGACGCCACCGTCTCCCGCGGGCTGGACGCGCTCACCTTCACCAGCGCGCCCGCCGCCGCGTCCCTGCTGTCCCGCGCCGAGGAGCGCGGACTGCTGCCCGAGCTGCTCGCCGCCCTCCGCCACGACGTGCTGCCGGCCTGCGTCGGCCCGGTCACCGCGCTGCCGTTGCAGGCCAGAGGCGTCGACACGGTCCAGCCCGAGCGGTTCCGGCTCGGCCCCCTCGTCCAGCTGCTGTGCCGGGAACTGCCCGCCCGGGCGCGGTCGTTGCCGATCGCCGGACACCGGGTGGAGATCCGCGGGCACGCGGTGCTGGTCGACGGGGAGCTCAGGCTCGTCCCGCCCGCCGGCATGGCCCTGCTGCGGGCGCTGTCCCGGCGGCCCGGCTGGGTGGTCCCCCGCGCCGAGCTGCTGCGCGCGCTGCCGGGCGCCGGACGCGACGAGCACGCGGTGGAGACGGCGATGGCCCGGCTGCGCACCGCCCTCGGCACGCCGAAGCTGATCCAGACGGTCGTCAAACGGGGCTACCGGCTCGCCCTGGACCCGGCGGCCGGCACCAAGTACGCCGACGCCCCGTAGGACCCGGCCGGGTCCGCGCCGGCCGGCGGGGGGCAACCGCGGCGGGGCAGCCGGGCCCGCGGACCGTGCTAAGCTTGATCTTGAGCTGGTCGACGGAAACCCGGTCGCCGGCGATGCGTTGGTGGTCCAAGGAAAGACGCCCCGCTTCCTGCGGGGAGATGCAGGTGCAAGGCCTGCCCGGCGCTCGGATCGCGAAGCCCCGTCCCGTCCGTGGGACGGGGCTTCGCGCGTTGCGGGCCCGGCGGACCGGCGCCGCACCGGTCTCACGCCGGCCGGCTCGTCCCGGCCGGATCGACCACTTCGAGGTCACGGCCTTCGACGGCGAGCGCCTGGTGCAGGTCGACGCGTAGCCTTACCCGGCCCCCTTCGCGTACGGTGGACGGCTGCCCAGCACGTCAGAAGGGGGCCCGGTGGCCGCTCAGGCGCAACAGGAAACCGCGCTCGACTCCGCTCACGATTCCACAGGCGACTCCGTACGCGACCAGGAGATCGACGTCGAACAGGAACACCTGGACCGGGTGTACCGCCGCCTGGAGGAGAAGATCCACGAGGCGGAGTTCCTCATGCACGACGCGGCCCGGCGCGGCCAGATCGGCACGCCCGGCGCGCTCGCCGAGCGGGACGCGCAGGTCTTCCGGGCGGGCGTCCACCTCAACCGGCTGAACAACGAGTTCGAGGACTTCCTCTTCGGCCGGATCGACCTGCTGCCCGGCAAGGACGGCAAGAAGGGGGCGGACGGCGCCTACACCGCCGTCGAGCCGGCCGAGGGCGCCGTCCGCCCGGACAACACGGCCGACATCGCCGAGACCCTGCACATCGGCCGCATCGGCGTCCTCGACGAGGACTACGCCCCGCTGGTCATCGACTGGCGGGCCCCGGCCGCCGCCCCCTTCTACCGCTCCACCCCGGTCGACCCCGGCCGGGTCGTGCGCCGGCGCGTGATCCGCTCCAAGGGGCGCCGGGTGCTGGGCGTCGAGGACGACCTGATGCGCCCCGAGCTGAAGGCGTTCCTCGGCGGCCGGGAGCTGCCCGTCATCGGGGACGGCGCCCTGATGGCCGCGCTCGGCCGGGCCCGCAGCCACACCATGCGGGACATCGTCGCCTCCATCCAGGCCGAGCAGGACCTGGTCATCCGCGCCCCCGCCGCCTCCGTGACGTACGTCGAGGGCGGCCCCGGCACCGGCAAGACCGCCGTCGCCCTGCACCGGGCGGCGTACCTGCTCTACCAGGACCGGCGCCGGTACGCGGGCGGCATCCTCATCGTCTCCCCGACCCCGCTGCTCGTGGCGTACACCGAGGGCGTGCTGCCCTCGCTCGGCGAGGAGGGCCAGGTCGCCATCCGGGCCATCGGCTCCCTGGTCGACGGCGCCGAGGCCACGCTGTACGACTCCCCGTCGACGGCCCGCGCCAAGGGCTCCTCCCGGATGCTCAAGGTGCTGCGCAAGGCAGCGCGCGGAGCGCTGGAGCTGAACGATTCACCACAGCGGCTCCGCGTGGTCGCCTTCGGCCGGCGGCTGGAGCTGGAGGCCGACGAGCTGGAGCGGATCCGCCACACCGCCCTCGGCGGCACCGCGCCGGTGAACCTGCTGCGCCCGCGCGCCCGCAGACTGCTGCTGGACGCCCTGTGGGGCAAGTCGGGCGCCGCCACCCGGCACACCGACCCCGAGCTGGCCGCCGAGCTGCGCTCCTCCTTCGACGAGGACGTCAGCGGCGAGGACGCCTTCACCGCGTTCCTCGACGCCTGGTGGCCGGAGCTGACCCCGGCGGACGTCCTGGCCGCCATGTCGGACGAGCGGCGCCTCGGCCGCTGGGCCCGCCGCGTCCTCACCCCCGGCGAGGTCCGCAAGGTCGCCCGCTCCCTGAGACGGGACGGGTACTCCGTCCACGACGTCGCGCTGCTGGACGAGCTCCAGGCGATCCTCGGCACCCCGGCCCGCCCGCGCCGCAAGCGCGAACTGGACCCGCTCGACCAGCTCACCGGGCTGGAGGAGCTGATGCCGGTGCGCGAGGAGACCCAGCGCGAGCGGGCCGAGCGCCTCGCGCAGGAACGCACCGAGTACGCCCACGTCATCGTCGACGAGGCGCAGGACCTCACGCCGATGCAGTGGCGGATGGTCGGCCGCCGCGGCCGGCACGCCACCTGGACGGTGGTGGGCGACCCGGCCCAGTCCTCCTGGTCCGACCCCGACGAGGCGGCCGCCGCCCGCGACGAGGCCCTCGGCACCCGCCCCCGGCGCCGCTTCCGCCTCACCGTCAACTACCGCAACCCCGCCGAGATCGCGGATCTGTCCGCCAGGGTGCTCGCCCTCGCCATGCCGGGCTCCGAGCCGCCGACGGCGGTGCGCTCCACCGGCGTCGAGCCCCGCTTCGCCGTCGCGGGGGACTCCCTGGCCGAGACGGTCCGCGCGGAGGCCGCCCGGCTGCTGGACCGCGTCGACGGCACCGTCGGCGTCGTCGTCGCCATGAACCGGCGCGAGGAGGCCCGGCGCTGGCTGGCCGGGCTGGGGGACCGGGTGGTGGCGCTCGGCAGCCTGGAGGCGAAGGGCCTGGAGTACGACGCGACGGTCGTCGTCTCGCCCGCGGAGATCGCGGACGAGAGCCCGGCGGGCCTGCGCGTGCTGTACGTCGCCCTGACCCGGGCCACCCAGCAGCTGACGGTCGTCTCGGGGGAGCGGGACGAGCCGGACGCGGCCGGGGTGCCGGACCTGCTGAGGGACTGACCGGCCCGGGGCCGGACGGACGGCCGGAGCGCCCGGTGAGGAAGACGGACGGACGAACTCCCGGGGCGGGATGGTTCTGCGGGATCCGTTTGTTAGCCTGGAGGTGGCACCGGCCCGATCCAAGCCCCCGGGCCCAACCTTAGTCGCTTCGAGCGACCACTTGCCGCGAGGCGAGCATGGCGGGTCGGTGTCATCGAACCTGTGAGAGGCCCACGTCACCACGTGACGTGGGCCTCTCTCGTCGCCCGATCACTTCTCGTATGGTGAAATTCTTTTTCCGAAAAGGGCGTCTCTTCCCCAACGGCGAGCGAACAAAACGTTCGCAATTCGGGGCGGCTACCGCGTACTCAGGGGTAGGTGCGACGATCGGACGGCACAACCCCACACCAGCGACACGGTGAAAGCAGAGGAAGTCGGCCATGGCAACGGCGCCCAGCGTCTCCTACTCGATGACCATCCGGCTGGAGGTGCCCGCGAGCGGAACCGCCGTCTCGCAGCTCACCACCGCCGTGGAGTCCTCCGGAGGCTCGGTGACCGGCCTCGACGTCACCGCGTCCGGTCACGAGAAGCTCCGCATCGACGTGACCATCGCGGCCACCTCCACGGCGCACGCCGAGGAGATCGTCGAGAAGCTGCGCGGCATCGAGGGCGTCACGCTGGGCAAGGTCTCCGACCGTACGTTCCTGATGCACCTCGGCGGCAAGATCGAGATGGCGTCGAAGCACCCCATCCGCAACCGCGACGACCTGTCCATGGTCTACACGCCGGGCGTGGCCCGGGTCTGCATGGCGATCGCCGAGAACCCCGAGGACGCCCGCCGCCTGACCATCAAGCGCAACTCCGTCGCGGTCGTCACCGACGGCTCCGCGGTGCTGGGCCTGGGCAACATCGGCCCGAAGGCCGCGCTGCCGGTGATGGAGGGCAAGGCGGCCCTGTTCAAGCGGTTCGCCGGCATCGACGCCTGGCCGATCTGCCTCGACACCCAGGACACCGACGCGATCGTCGAGATCGTCAAGGCGATCGCCCCCGGCTTCGCCGGCATCAACCTGGAGGACATCTCCGCGCCCCGCTGCTTCGAGATCGAGGCCCGCCTGCGCGAGGCCCTGGACATCCCCGTCTTCCACGACGACCAGCACGGCACCGCCATCGTCGTCCTCGCCGCCCTCACCAACGCGCTGCGCGTGGTGGGCAAGGCGATCGAGGACGTGCGGATCGTCATGTCCGGCGCCGGCGCGGCCGGCACCGCCATTCTCAAGCTGCTGCTCGCCGCGGGCGTGAAGAACGCCGTCGTCGCCGACATCCACGGCGTGGTGCACGCCGGCCGCGAGGACCTGGTCGACGCCGCCCCCGGGTCGGCGCTGCGCTGGATCGCCGACAACACCAACCCCGAGGGCCTGACGGGCACCCTCAAGGAGGCCGTGCGCGGCGCCGACGTCTTCATCGGCGTCTCGGCGCCCAACGTGCTGGACGGCGAGGACGTGGCCGCCATGGCGGACGACGCGGTCGTGTTCGCGCTCGCGAACCCCGATCCCGAGGTCGACCCGGCGATCGCCCGCCAGACCGCGGCCGTCGTGGCCACCGGCCGGTCCGACTTCCCGAACCAGATCAACAACGTGCTGGTGTTCCCGGGCGTCTTCCGCGGCCTGCTGGACGCGCAGTCCCGCACGGTCAACACGGAGATGATGCTCGCGGCCGCGAAGGCCCTGGCGGACGTGGTGACCGAGGACGAGCTGAACCCGAACTACATCGTCCCCAGCGTCTTCAACGACAAGGTCGCCGGCGCCGTCGCCGGGGCCGTGCGGGAGGCCGCCAGGGCGGCGGGAGCGACGGCGGCGAGCGGCCCGGCCGGCATGTGACGCCGTACGGCCCGGCCGGTGTGCGGCGGCCGGGCCGCCCGTGCGGCGTGCGACGGCGCGGCCGCCCGGCGGGCGCCCGGGGCGGTGCCCCGGAGCGCCGGCGGCCGGGGACTGTGAGGATTCCCACGGCCTCCGGGACCGGCGAGTCGCGAAACCGCCCCCTCCGGCCGCCCTCTAGGGTGTCGGCGAGGCTCAGGGCCTCTCGTGTGACTCCCAAGGGTGTTCTCACGACTCCGGCGGGTGCCGGATTGGCTTTCCCGCCGCAGGTAGAGGCAGGATGCCTCCCTGGGCGCGAGGGTTCGACGAAGGACCCGGGTCCGGGGACTCACCGGGGACCCTGGCAGCATCGGCTTCGCAGCGCCTGACATGCGGCTCCGCCGCGTGGCACGCCTCAATGGCAAGAAGAACACGGGAGTAACATCATGAACCGCAGTGAGCTGGTGGCCGCGCTGGCCGACCGCGCCGAGGTGACCCGCAAGGACGCCGACGCCGTGCTGGCCGCGTTCGCCGACATCGTCGGCGATGTCGTCTCCAAGGGGGACGAGAAGGTCACCATCCCGGGCTTCCTCACCTTCGAGCGCACCAAGCGTGCCGCTCGCACCGCCCGGAACCCGCAGACCGGCGAGCCGATCCAGATCCCGGAGGGCTTCAGCGTGAAGGTCTCGGCGGGCAGCAAGCTGAAGGAAGCCGCCAAGGGCAAGTGACCTCGCCGTTCGCGCGCCACGGGACGGCGTGCGGGAGGCAGTGACACGAAAGGGGCGGCCACCCCGACCGGGGTGGCCGCCCCTTTCGTGCCTCCGCCGCCCGGCGGCCCGGGCGGCGGAGGGCCGGTCAGCCCAGCGCCTTGCCCGGCAGCTCGACCTTCGCGCCCAGCTCCACGAGCTTCTCCATGAAGTTCTCGTAGCCCCGGTTGATGAGGTCGATGCCGTGGACCCGGGAGGTGCCCTGGGCGGCGAGGGCGGCGATGAGGTAGGAGAAGCCGCCGCGCAGGTCGGGGATGACCAGGTCCGCGCCCTGCAGGCGGGTCGGGCCCGAGACGACGGCCGAGTGCAGGAAGTTGCGCTGGCCGAAGCGGCAGTGCGAGCCGCCCAGGCACTCGCGGTAGAGCTGGATGTGGGCGCCCATCTGGTTCAGCGCGGAGGTGAAGCCGAGGCGGGACTCGTAGACCGTCTCGTGGATGATCGACAGGCCCGTGGCCTGCGTGAGGGCCACCACCAGCGGCTGCTGCCAGTCGGTCTGGAAGCCGGGGTGCACGTCCGTCTCCAGGGCGATGGACTTCAGCTGCCCGCCGGGGTGCCAGAAGCGGATGCCCTCGTCGTCGATCTGGAAGGCGCCGCCCACCTTCCGGTAGGTGTTCAGGAACGTCATCATCGAGCGCTGCTGGGCGCCGTGGACGTAGATGTCGCCCTCGGTCGCCAGCGCCGCGGACGCCCAGGAGGCGGCCTCCAGGCGGTCCGGGAGGGCGCGGTGGGTGTAGCCGCCGAGCTTGCTCACCCCGGTGATGCGGATCGTGCGGTCGGTGTCCATCGCGATGATGGCGCCCATCTTCTGCAGGACGCAGATCAGGTCCTCGATCTCGGGCTCGACGGCCGCGTTGGACAGCTCCGTCACGCCGTCGGCCAGCACGGCCGTCAGCAGCACCTGCTCGGTCGCGCCCACCGACGGGTAGGGCAGCCGTATCTTGGTGCCGCGCAGCCCCTTGGGCGCCTCCAGGTACTGCCCGTCGGCCCGCTTCTCGATGACCGCGCCGAACTGCCGCAGCACGTCGAAGTGGAAGTCGATGGGCCGGCCGCCGATGTCGCAGCCGCCCAGACCCGGGATGAAGGCGTGGCCGAGGCGGTGCAGCAGCGGGCCGCAGAAGAGGATCGGGATGCGGCTCGATCCGGCGTGGGCATCGATGTCGGCGACGTTCGCGCTCTCCACGCGGGTCGGGTCGAGCACCAGCTCGCCGGGCTCCTCACCCGGACGGACCGTCACCCCGTGCAGCTGCAGCAGCCCCCGCACCACCCGCACGTCGCGGATGTCCGGAACGTTGCGCAGCCGGCTCGGCTCGCTGCCCAGCAGGGCGGCGACCATGGCCTTCGGTACGAGGTTCTTCGCACCGCGGACCCGGATCTCGCCCTCCAGCGGGGTTCCGCCGTGGACAAGCAGTACGTCATCAGTGCCGTTGACGGTCATGAATCTCGCGTTCCGTGGAGTGGGGCAGGGGCCAGGAGGGAAAGGGTAGTCGCCCTTCGCCCCCCTCCCGTAAGCCCGTGGACCGCTCAGGGACCTCATAGCCGTGTCACAACACGAAACGTTCCGCACCGGGCACACCCGGTCACGGCGGGGGCGTCCGCGCGGGACGCGTCCGCGCGCCCGCCCCCCCCCGCCCGCCGCCCGCCGGACCGCGTCCCCACCAGGCCGCCCCCCCGGTTCCCGGCCGCCCCGCCGCCCGTCGGCCGATTGGCTCCCCACGGCGCGGGAAGATGCGGGATCATGTCTGGCATGACCGAGGTGTCCTCGCTCACAGGGCGGCTGCTCGTGGCAACGCCCGCCCTGGCGGACCCGAACTTCGACCGTGCGGTGGTGCTCCTCCTCGACCACGACGAGGAGGGCTCGCTCGGTGTCGTCCTCAACCGCCCGACACCGGTGGGGGTGGGCGACATCCTGGAGGGCTGGGCCGACCTCGCCGGCGAACCCGGTGTCGTCTTCCAGGGCGGCCCGGTGTCCCTCGACTCGGCCCTGGGGGTCGCCGTCGTGCCCGGCGGCGCGACCGGGCAGAGCGCCCCGCTGGGCTGGCGCCGGGTGTACGGCGCGATCGGCCTCGTCGACCTGGAGGCGCCGCCGGAGCTGCTGGCCTCCGCCGTGGGCTCGCTGAGAATCTTCGCCGGATACGCCGGCTGGGGCCCGGGCCAGCTGGAGGACGAGCTGGTCGAGGGGGCCTGGTACGTCGTGGAGTCCGAGCCCGGGGACGTCTCCTCGCCGGCCCCCGAGAGACTCTGGCGCGAGGTGCTGCGCCGTCAGCGCAACGAGCTCGCGATGGTGGCGACGTACCCGGACGACCCGTCGCTCAACTGATGGGCGCGGGCTTTCAGTACCCTTGGCTGCTATGAGCACTCTTGAGCCCGAGCGCGGGACTGGGACGGGGACACTCGTAGAGCCGACGCCACAGGTCTCCCACGGCGACGGCGACCACGAGCGCTTCGCCCACTACGTCCAGAAGGACAAGATCATGGCGAGCGCTCTCGACGGCACCCCCGTCGTGGCGCTGTGCGGCAAGGTCTGGGTGCCGGGCCGCGACCCGAAGAAGTACCCCGTGTGCCCCCTGTGCAAGGAGATCTACGACTCCATGAGCGCCGGCGGGGACGAGGGCAAGGGCGGCGGCAAGTAACGGCTCCTCCCGTCCGAGGTCCGCAAGGCCCCCGGGGCGCGCGTACGCGTGCGCGCCCCGGGGGCCTTCGTGTCTTTTGCCCCGGCTTGCCGCCCCCCGGCCGTTGCGCGGAGCGCGCCGGCCGGTCACAGAGTGGTTGAGACCTCTTGTGGGCGCGTTCCTCCACTCCCTAGCCTCCGAAGTGTTGTGCAGAGCGAAATAGCCATTGCGTATGCTGCAACGCTCCCCCTTCGGAGGAACGCTCCATGAAGCCGTCCGCCAGACTCACCGTCTCCCTCGCCGCCCTGTGCGTCACCGTTCTCACCGCCACCGCCTGCGCCCCCCGGACCTCCGGCGGCTCCGCCTCCGGCCGGGACGACCGGAGCGGCACCCTGCGGGTGTGGCTCTTCCAGGAGGTCGGCAACGAGCCCAAGGAGAAGGTCGTCGACACCGTCGTCGCCGCCTTCGAGAAGAAGCACGAGGGCACCGAGGTCGAGGTCGAGTACATCCCCGTCGAGACCCGCGCCCAGCGCGTCAAGGCCGCCCTGAACGACCCGAAGTCCGCGCCCGACCTCATGGAGTACGGCAACACCGACACCGCCGGTCACGTCCGGGACGGCGGACTCCTCGACGTCACCGAGGAGTTCGCCGGCTGGGACGAGGCCAAGGACACCGACCCCGCCGCCCGGCGGTCGGTCACCGTGGACGGCAGGGTCTACGGCGCCCCCCTCTACGTCGGCGTCCGCGCCCTGTACTACCGGACGGACGTCTTCGAGGAACTCGGGCTGCGGGCCCCGAGGACCCTGGCCGAGCTGGCCGGCACCGCCCGGAAGATCCGCGCCGCGAAGCCCGGGCTGTACGGGCTCGTGGTCGGCGGCGCGTACACCTACGGGGCGCTGCCGTTCATCTGGGCGCACGGCGGGGAGCTCGCCACCGGCACGGGCGGTTCGTACGCCTCGGCCGTCGACAGCGCGGCGGCCCGAAAGGGCATCGAGGCCTACACGTCCCTGTTCGGCGACGACAACTGCCCCGCCGCCAAGTGCGCGGGCATGGGCGGCAACGACACGGTCACCGCGTTCGCGGCCGGCAAGGCGGGCATGGCGATCGGCGGCGACTTCAGCCACGCCGCCGTCGAGGCCGGGAAGGTCAAGGGCAAGTACGCCGTCGTCCCCCTGCCGGGGGTGACGTCCGGCTCGGTCGCGCCGGCGTTCGCGGGCGGCAACAACATCGGGGTGCTCAGGAGCACCTCCCACCGCACCCTCGCCGTCGAGCTGATGCGGCAGCTCGCCTCGAAGCGGACCCAGGCCGAACTCTTCGACGCGATGGGCTTCCTGCCGACCTTCACGGACGTGCGGCAGCAGGCCGCGGCGGAGGAGCCCTTCGTGAAGCCGTTCGTCGACACCCTCGCCGCGGGCGCCAAGTCCGTCCCCGCCTCGCCCGCCTGGGCCCGGATCGACTCCTCGCTGGTCCTGCCGACCATGTTCCAGGAGATCGTCAGCGGCCGGAAGGACGTGGCGACGGCGTCGCGGGACGCGGCGAAGAAGATGGACGACGCGTTCGGCTCCGCCGGGTGAGCCCGGTGAACGACCGCGCGGTACGGGCCGGTTCGGGAACCGGGACGGGAGCGCGGGCCGCGGCGGGGGTCGCCGGGGCCCGCCCCGCGGCCCGCCCGGTGCGGCGGGGTGGCGGCTGGACGCCCTGGCTGTACCTCGCGCCCGCCCTCGTCGTCCTCGGCGGGCTGCTCGTCTACCCCATCTACCAGCTCGGCCTGATCTCGCTCCTGCAGTACACCCAGGCCCAGGTCAGCGGCGGCGAACCCACCGCCTTCCGGGGCCTGGCGAACTACGCCGAGCTGTTCGGGGACGACCGGTTCTGGCAGGTGCTGCTGGCGACCGTGCTGTTCGCGGCGGCCTGCGTGCTGTCCACGCTGGCGGTCGGCTGCGCGCTCGCCGTACTGCTCACCCGGGTCCGCGCCCTGCCCCGGCTCGCGCTGATGCTGGCCGCGCTGGGCGCCTGGGCGACCCCGGCGGTCACCGGCTCGACGGTCTGGCTGTTCCTCTTCGACCCGGACTTCGGCCCGGTGAACCGGCTGCTGGGGCTCGGCGACCACTCCTGGACGTACGGGCGCTACAGCGCCTTCTTCCTCGTCCTGCTCGAAGTGGTGTGGTGCTCTTTCCCGTTCGTCATGGTCACGGTGTACGCCGGCATCCGCGCCGTGCCGGCCGAGGTCCTGGAGGCCGCCGCCCTGGACGGCGCCTCGCAGTGGCGGATCTGGCGGTCCGTCCTCGCGCCGATGCTGCGCCCGATCCTGACGGTGGTCACCATCCAGTCGGTCATCTGGGACTTCAAGGTGTTCACCCAGATCTACGTCATGACCAACGGCGGCGGCATCGCCGGGCAGAACCTCGTCCTGAACGTCTACGCCTACCAGCAGGCCTTCGCGTCCTCGCAGTACAGCCTCGGCGCGGCGATCGGCGTCGTGATGCTGCTGATCCTGCTCGCCGTGACGCTCGGCCACCTGCGGCTGCTGCGCCGGCAGGGGGAGGAACTGTGAATCTTCCGGTGAGGCTTCCGGCACGTCCGCTCCGCGGGCGGGTGCGCCGCCCGTGGCGGCTGGCCGCCGAGGCGTCCGCGCTGCTGATCGCCGCCGTCGTCGCGTTCCCGCTGTACTGGATGGTGCTGAGCGCCTTCCGGCCGGCCGGGGAGATCGAGTCGACCGAGCCCAGACCGTGGACCCTCGCGCCCTCGCTGGACTCCTTCCGGCGGGTCTTCGGACAGCAGGAATTCGGCCGTTACTTCCTCAACAGCCTGCTCGTCGCGGGCAGCGTCGTGATCGCCTCCGCGCTGATCGCGTTTCTCGCGGCGACCGCCGTCACCCGATTCCGGTTCCGTTTCCGGACCACCCTGCTGATCATGTTCCTGGTGGCCCAGACGGTGCCGGTGGAGGCGCTGACGATCCCGCTCTTCTTCCTCATGCGGGACTTCGGTCAGCTGAACACCCTGGGAGCGCTGATCCTGCCGCACATCGCCTTCTCCCTGCCGTTCGCGATCTGGATGCTGCGGGGGTTCGTGAAAGCCGTGCCGGAGGCGCTGGAGGAGGCCGCCTACATCGACGGGGCGAGCCGGGCGAGATTCCTGTGGCGGATCCTTTTCCCGCTGGTCTTTCCGGGCCTGGTGGCCACCAGCGTGTTTTCCTTCATCTCGACCTGGAACGACTTCCTGTTCGCCAAGTCCTTCATCATCAGCGACACGTCCAGGTCGACCCTGCCGATGGCGCTGCTGGTCTTCTACAAGCCGGACGAACCGGACTGGGGTGGTGTGATGGCGGCCTCCACGGTGATGACGGTCCCGGTGCTGGTCTTCTTCGTACTCGTACAGCGACGCCTGGTCTCCGGGCTGGGCGGAGCGGTGAAGGACTGACATGGTGGATGTGATTCCCGCGCCCGTTCGCACGGCGGCCCCGGGGGACGGCTGGTTCGAGCTGGGCCCCGGCACCGGGCTGGCCGCTGGGGCCGGCACGGAGCGCACGGAGCGCTGGCTGCGCGCCACGCTGACCGCGGCCACCGGACTGCCGCTGGCCCCGGGGGATCCGGGGCGCGGCGACGTCGTCCGCCTCTCCCTCGACCCGGCGGTCACCCGGGACCTCGGCGCGGAGGGCTACCGCCTCGACGTCACGCCGGACGGCGCGCACCTGGCGGGCGGCGGCCCCGCCGGGCTGTTCTGGGGCGCCCAGACGCTCCGCCAGCTCCTCGGCCCCGACGCCTTCCGGCGCGCGCCGCTGCCCGGACGGCGGTGGCGGCTGCCGACGGTGCGCGTCCGGGACGCGCCCCGGTTCCGCTGGCGCGGGCTCATGCTCGACGTCGCCCGGCACTTCATGCCCAAGGAAGGCGTCCTGCGCTACCTGGACCTGATGGCCGCGCACAAACTGAACGTGTTCCACTTCCATCTGACGGACGACCAGGGCTGGCGCGTCGAGATCAGGCGGTACCCGAAGCTCACGGAGATCGGCTCCTGGCGGTCCCGTACGAAATTCGGCCACCGGGCCTCGTCGTTGTGGGAGGAGAAGCCGCACGGCGGTCACTACACCCAGGACGACATCCGGGAGATCGTCGCCTACGCGGCCGAGCGGCACATCACCGTCGTCCCGGAAATCGACGTGCCCGGACACTCGCAGGCCGCCATCGCCGCGTATCCGGAACTCGGCAACACCGACGTCGTCGACACCACCGCCCTCGCCGTCTGGGACGACTGGGGAATCTCCCCCCACGTACTCGCCCCCACCGACGACACCCTGCGCTTCTACGAGGGGGTGTTCGAGGAAGTCCTGGAGATGTTCCCGGCGGACGCCGCCGATTTCTCGGCGTTCGTCCACGTCGGGGGCGACGAATGCCGCAAGGACCAGTGGCGGCGGTCGCCCGCCGCGCAGGCGCGCATCAGGGAACTCGGGCTCGCCGGCGAGGACGAGCTCCAGGCCTGGTTCGTCGGGCACTTCGACCGCTGGCTCTCCGCGCGCGGGCGCCGGCTCATCGGCTGGGACGAGATCCTGGAGGGCGGCCTGGCGGCCGGGGCGGCGGTGTCCTCCTGGCGCGGTTACCGGGGCGGGATCACCGCCGCGCGGGCCGGGCACGACGTCGTGATGTGCCCCGAGCAGCAGGTGTACCTGGACCACCGGCAGGACGCCGGCGCCGACGAGCCGGTGCCCATCGGCTACGTGCGCACCCTGGAGGACGTCTACCGGTTCGAGCCGGTGCCGCCGGAGCTGACCGCCGACCAGGCCCGCCACGTCCTCGGCACCCAGGCCAACGTCTGGACGGAGGTGCTGGAGGAGTCCGCCCGCGTGGACTACCAGACGTTCCCCCGGCTCGCCGCCCTCGCCGAGGTGGCGTGGAGCGCCCTGCCCGCCCCGGGGGAACGGGACTTCGCGGACTTCGAGCGCCGGATGGCCGTCCACTACCGGCGGCTCGACGCCCTGGGGGTCGCCTACCGGCCGCCCACCGGGCCCCGGCCGTGGCAGCGGCGGCCCGGCGTGCCCGGCCGCCCGATCGACGGCCCGCCGCCGAACCGGTAGGCGCGGGCCGGCCCGTCCCCCCGGCCGGCGGACCCGGCCGGGGGCACGACCGGTGGACGCCTCCGGGGGACGCGGGCCGGCGGGCGCAGATCTCGGAAAAGGCACACGAGGATCACCAGGGGGTGACAATTCGTGCGCATCGGTGATGAAGCGCCAAAACGGACCATCCCCCGGTGAGGTGGGCGAACACCTCCTGACGGACCCCTGTCCTCGGGCCCTGCGAAGATGTGCCAGAGTTGCCACGTCCGCCTTGTCGGCACGTACCGTACGGCAGCACAGGCGGGACCAGGTGGGGCAGCGGGAAGGGGCAGCCGGTTTGACCACGCACGCACCGCAGGCGGCGCAGTCCGTCACGCTGCCCGCGACGCTGGACGAGGCCGTGGCGGCGCTCACCGCCCGGCCGGCCGCCGTGCCCGTGGCGGGCGGCACCGACCTCATGACCGCGGTCAACTCCGGGCAGCTCAGGCCCGCCGCGCTGGTCGGACTCGGCCGCATCAGCGAGATCCGCGGCTGGCAGTACCAGGACGGCCACGCGCTGCTCGGCGCCGGTCTCACGCACGCGCGCATGGGCCGCCCCGACTTCGCCGCACTGATCCCGGCGCTCGCCGCCTCCGCGCGCGCCGCCGGCCCGCCGCACATCCGCAACGCGGGCACCCTGGGCGGCAACATCGCCACGGCCGCCCCCACCGGGGACGCGCTGCCCGTGCTGGCCGCCCTGGAGGCGACGCTGATCATCGCGGGCCCGGGCGGAGCCCGCCGGGAGATCCCGGTGTCGCACCTGCTGGCCGGCGTGGAGATGCTGCGCGCGGGCGAGCTCATCGGCTACGTGCGCGTGCCGCTGCTGCACGCCCCGCAGGTCTTCCTGAAGGCGACCGGCCGCACCGGACCCGGACGCGCCGTCGCCTCCGTCGCCCTGGTGCTCGACCCCGCCCGGCGCGGCGTCCGGTGCGCCGTGGGCGCCATAGCGCCGATGCCGCTCAGGCCCCTGGACGCCGAGCAGTGGGTCGCCCAGCTCATCGACTGGGACAACAACCGTGCGATCGTGCCGGAGGCGCTGCACGCCTTCGGGGAGTACGTCGCCGCGGCCTGCATCCCCGACCCGGTCCCGGCCGAGGACGGCTCCGTAGCGCAGCTTCCGCCCGCCGTACTGCACCTGCGGCGCACCGTCGCCGCGCTGGCCCGACGAGCACTGGGGAGGGCGCTTTCGTGACCGACGAGCAGCACGGAGAGGGCATGTCTCAGGGAGGCGGACGCTGGGACCCGCTGCCCCAGGGGGACTACGACGACGGCGCCACCGCCTTCGTCGAACTCCCCGAGGGGGGTGTCGACGCCCTGCTGGCCGGCGTCGACAGCCCGCTCGCCGCGCCCGGCCACGGCTATGTGCCGCCGCAGATAACGGTCGCGCCGGGCGGGACGGACCCGGCGGCCACGGGCGTCTGGCCGGCCCCGGGAGCGCCGGTCGACGGCGCCCAGTGGCACGACCCCAATACCGGGCAGCAGTACGACCCCGGCACCGGGCAGCAGTACGACCCGAACCCGGGGCAGCAGTACGGCCCGGATCACGGGCAGCGGGATCCGCACGCCGGGCACCCGCACGGTCCCGGCGCCGCGTATCCGCAGCACGGGGTGGACGCCGCGCACCAGCAGCCGCACGACCCCGACGTCACCCACGCCCAGCCCTACGGCTCCGGTGCCGCGTACGCCCAGCCCTACGGCTCCGATGCCGCGCATCCCCAGGCGTACGCCCAGCCGTACGGCTCCGGCGCCGGGCACGCCCAGCCGTACGGTCAGTCGCACGACCCCGGTGCCGCCCCTCAGCGGCACGATCCGCACGCCGGGGCCGGGCAGCACACGGGGGAGCACGGCGGGGCCGGGCGGCACGCCGGGAACGACCGGTTCACGTACCCCCCGCAGGCCACTGGGCAGTGGACCTTCGAGGAGTCCGCGAGCGCGCCGAACACCCCGTCCGCCGCCGCGTCCGGCCACGACGTCACCGGGCAGTGGTCCATCCCCGTCGCCGACGGCGACCTGCCGGACGAATCCGGTGAGTTCACCACGTCGTCTCTGGTCGAGCAGTGGGGCGGCACTCCGCCGGCCACCCTCCCCGGTGGCGCGCCCGCCCCCTGGGCGACCCGGGCCGGGCAGCCGTGGGAGCAGCGGACCGCGCAGCCCGCCGACGCCGGACAGGACCACGGGCAGCCGGCCCCGCCCGGACCCGGGCAGTCCCCGGCGCCTGCCGGCGAGCACGCCGCCGGGCACGACCACGAGCAGCCGGCCGCGCCCGGGCACGCCCCGGAGCAGCAGGCGGTCACCGCACACGCGGAGCCGGGACAGGACGGACCCGCCCCGGCCCCGGAACCCGAGGAGCACCGGCCCGAGCAGTACGAACAGCCCGGGCAGCCCGAGCAGCCCGGGCAGTACGAGCAGCCCGAGCAGCCCGAGCAGTACGAACAGCCCGAGCAGCCCGGGCAGTACGAGCAGTACGAACAGCCCGGGCAGTACGAGCAGTACGAGCAGCCCGAAGGGTCCGGCACGGCCGCGCCCGCCCCCGAGCACGCGCCCGACCAGGAACCCGCCCCCGGGCCCTCGCCGGACCAGGCACCCGCCCCCGAGCCCGCGCTCGACCAGGAACCCGCCCCCGGTCGGGAGCCCGCCTCCGAGCCCGCGCCCGACCAGGAACCCGTCTCCGAGTACGCCCCCGGTCAGGAGCCCCTCCCCGAGCCCGCCCCCGACCAGGAACCCGTCTCCGAGTACGCCTCCGACCACGGGCCCACCCCTGGACAGGCGCCCGCTCCCGACCAGGTGTCCCCGCACGCCCCCGCGTCGGACCGCCCGGCCGCCCCCCACGCCGAGGAGCCCGCGGAACCCCCCGCCGAGGCCGCGCCCGCCGCCGGGACCGGTGAGGCGGCCGAGGACGCCCAGGTCCCCGCGGAGACCGCTCAGAGCCCCGCCGAGCCCTCCGCGGAGTCCGCCGCCCCGGCCCCGGACGCGGAAGCCGCTCCGGAGGCCGCCGAGGAGCCCGCGGAACCCCCCGCCGAGCCCCCGGCCGGTCCGCCGCCGGAGCCGGCGGCCGGGCCCGAGGCTCAGGCGCCGCACGACCCGGCCCCCCAGCGGGACCCGGAGTCCGCCGCCCCGCACGAGGAGCACCCCCTCGCCTCCTACGCGCTGCGCGTCAACGGCACCGACCGGCCGGTCACCGACGCCTGGATCGGCGAGTCGCTGCTGTACGTGCTGCGCGAGCGGCTCGGGCTCGCGGGCGCCAAGGACGGCTGCTCGCAGGGCGAGTGCGGGGCCTGCAACGTGCAGGTCGACGGACGGCTCGTCGCCTCCTGCCTGGTGCCGGCGGTGACCGCGGCGGGCAGCGAGGTCCGCACGGTCGAGGGCCTGGCCGCCGACGGGCAGCCGTCGGACGTGCAGCGGGCGCTCGCCCGGTGCGGCGCGGTGCAGTGCGGTTTCTGCGTGCCGGGCATGGCGATGACCGTGCACGACCTCCTGGAGGGCAACCCGGCGCCGACCGAGCTGGAGACCCGCCAGGCCCTGTGCGGCAACCTGTGCCGCTGCTCCGGCTACCGGGGCGTCCTGAACGCCGTCAAGGAGGTGGTCGCCGAGCGCGCGGCGCACGCCGCCGACGCGGCCGAGACGGACGCCGAGGAGCCCCGCATCCCCCATCAGGCGGGCCCGGGCGCCGGCGGCGTCCACCCCTCGGTGTTCGAGTCCTCCGGCCCGCCCGGACCGCACGACCAGCCCTACGGCCAGGACGGAGGCCAGGCGTGAGCAACGAAGCAGCCACCGCGCAGGCCGCGCAGCCCGCGGAGGCCGCCCCCGCCCCCGAGGCGATCCCGCACGGCATCGGCGCCTCTCTGCCGCCCGCCGACGCCCGCGCCAAGACGGAGGGCACCTTCCCGTACGCGGCCGACCTGTGGGCCGAGGGGCTGCTGTGGGCGGCCGTGCTGCGCTCACCGCACCCGCACGCGCGCATCGTGTCCATCGACACCTCCCACGCGCGCGAGATGCCCGGCGTGCGGGCCGTCCTCACGCACGAGGACGTGCCCGGCGTCCCGCTGCACGGCCGCGGCAAGGCCGACCGCCCGGTGTTCGCCTCCGAGGTCGTGCGCCACCACGGCGAGCCCATCGCCGCCGTCGCCGCCGACCACCCGGACACCGCGCGGATGGCCGCCGCCGCCGTCATCGTCGAGTACGAGGTGCTCGACCCGGTGACCGACCCGGAGCAGGCCTTCGAGGCCGAGCCGCTGCACCCCGACGGCAACCTGATCCGGCACATCCCGCTGCGCCACGGCGACCCGGCGGCGACCGGCGAGATCGTCGTCGAGGGCCTGTACCGCATCGGCCGCCAGGACCCGGCGCCCATCGGCGCCGAGGCGGGCCTCGCGGTGCCCCGCCCGGACGGCGGCGTGGAGCTGTACCTGGCCTCCACCGACCCGCACACCGACCGCGACACGGCCGCCGCCTGCTACGGCCTGGAACCCGAACGGGTGAAGGTGGTCGTCACCGGCGTGCCCGGAGCGACGGCCGACCGCGAGGACCAGGGCTTCCAGCTGCCGCTCGGCCTGCTGGCGCTGAAGACCGGCTGCCCGGTGAAGCTGACCGCCACGCGTGAGGAGTCCTTCCTCGGCCACGCGCACCGGCACCCCACCCTGCTGCGCTACCGCCACCACGCGGACGCCGAGGGCAGGCTCGTGAAGGTCGAGGCGCAGATCCTGCTCGACGCGGGCGCCTACGCCGACACCTCCTCCGACGCCCTGGCCGCCGCCGTGGCGTTCGCCTGCGGCCCGTACGTCGTCCCGAACGCCTTCATCGAGGGCTGGGCCGTGCGCACCAACAACCCGCCCTCCGGCCACGTGCGCGGCGAGGGCGCCATGCAGGTGTGCGCCGCCTACGAGGCGCAGATGGACAAGCTGGCCAGGAAGCTCGGCCTGGACCCGGCGGAACTGCGCCTGCGCAACGTCATGGCCACCGGGGACGTGCTCCCGACGGGCCAGACGGTGACCTGTCCCGCGCCGGTCGCGGAACTCCTCCGGGCCGTCCGGGACTTCCCCCTGCCGCCCCTGCCCAAGGACACCCCCGAGGAGGAGTGGCTGCTGCCCGGCGGCCCCGAGGGCGCGGGCGAGCCGGGCGCGGTGCGCCGGGGCGTGGGCTACGGCCTGGGCATGGTGCACATGCTGGGCGCGGAGGGCGCGGACGAGGTCTCCACGGCCACCGTGCGGGTGCAGGACGGCGTGGCGACGGTGCTGTGCGCGGCGGTGGAGACGGGGCAGGGCTTCACCACGCTCGCCCGGCAGATCGTCCAGGAGACGCTCGGCGTGGAGGAGGTCCACGTGGCGCCGGTCGACACCGACCAGCCGCCGGCCGGCGCGGGCTGCCGGGGCCGCCACACCTGGGTGTCGGGCGGCGCGGTGGAACGGGCGGCGAAGATGGTCCGCACGCAGCTGCTCCAGCCCCTGGCGCACAAGTTCGGCATGTCGACCGAACTGCTCCAGATCACCGACGGCAAGATCACGTCGTACGACGGCGTCCTGTCGACCACCGTGACGGAGGCGCTGGACGGCAAGGAGCTGTGGGCGACCGCGCAGTGCCGCCCGCACCCCACCGAGCCGCTGGACGAGTCCGGCCAGGGCGACGCCTTCGTGGGCATCTCCTTCTGCGCGATCCGCGCGGTGGTCGACGTCGACGTCGAGATCGGCTCGGTACGGGTCGTGGAGCTGGCCGTCGCCCAGGACGTGGGGCGGGTGCTGAACCCGGCCCAGCTGGCGGCGCGCATCGAGGCGGGCGTGACCCAGGGCGTGGGCATCGCGCTGACCGAGAACCTGCGCACGCCCCGCGGCCTGGTCCGCCACCCGGACCTCACCGGCTACGCCCTGCCGACGGCGCTGGACGCGCCGGACATCCGGATCGTCAAACTGGTCGAGGAGCGCGACGTGGTCGCCCCCTTCGGCGCGAAGGCGGTCAGCGCGGTGCCGGTGGTGACCTCCCCGGCGGCCATCGCCTCCGCGGTGCGGGCCGCCACCGGCCGCCCCGTGAACCGGCTCCCGATCCGCCCGCAGGCCGCGGTGGTCACCGGACGGTGAGGCTCCGGCCGGTGGTCACCGGCCGGTGGATCCGGGCGACGGGTCCGGCCGGTGGGGGAGCCCGGCCGATGGGTCGGGCCTGCGCGGGAGTCCGGCCGATGGGTCGGGCCCGCGCGGGAGTCCGGCCGGTGTGGGGCATCCGGCTGGCGGGTCGGGCCCGCGCGGGAGTCCGCCCGGTACGGGAGGCAACGGGCGGGGCGGTCCACGCGTCTGTTATTGCGAGGCCGTTGTCAGTGGCGACGCGTAATCTGCTGGGCAGTGAGGGCGGCCGCCGGACCCGGAGGCTGGGCGCGGCCCGCCCGGAACACCGCACACGTACGCAGGCACGGGGGAGCAGCATGCACGGGGGAGCGACGAGCACGGCGGACACCGGTACGCCGGCGGTCCTGCTGGAGGAGCCGGAGGAGGACCCGTACGCCGGGTGCGGGCGGGAGGCGGCGTCGGCGCTGCGGGGGAGGGCGCCGGTACTGTTCGCGCCCTCGCTGCCGACGCTGGTGCGGTTCATGACGGCGGCGGACGAGCCGACCGGGTGGCGGGAGCGGTTCGCCGCCTGCCTGGGCACGGGCGGTGACCTGCCGTCGTTCCGCAGGACGGCCGACCTGATCCGTTTCCTGGCCGTCGTGACGGGCGGGCACACGGAGTCGGGGCTGGCCCTGGACCTCCCGGCCCGCCTGCTGGACCGGGAGTTCGGCCGGGGCCGGGTGGCGCGCTTCGAGGAGATCGACTTCCCCGCGGCGCTGACGCACGAGCCGACCCGCCGCTTCCTGCGCGAGGCGGGCCTGCCCGAGGAGGCGTTCCCCTTCCGCCTGGAGCTGGACGCACCGCTGCGGACCCTGGCGGAGCACGACGCGGACGACCCGGCGGACCACTGGTGGGACGACCGCCTGGACCACGGGTGGGGCGACCGCCCGGACCACGCGTGGGACGACCGGCGGGACGACGCCTCGGAGGACCGGCTCCCCGGCCCGACCCACCGCGCCGAGCACCTGATACGCCTGGGTGACCTCGCCGGGGGCGGCAGCCTGCTCGTCGACGGGACGACGGGCGTGGTGCTGATCCGGAGCCGGACCGGAGCCGCGGCACACCCGCTGACCACGGACGTCTCCACCCTGGCCTGCACGCTCTGGCTGCTGCACCGCGAGCGCGCGGTCGGCCGCCCGTCGGCGGGTCTGATGCAGCGTTGGGGGACAAGTTCGGTCACGCGGCCTGCAGGGCCAGTGTTGTCATGACGGTCTCGAATTCGACGGGGGTCAGCTGGCCGAGTGCGGCTTGTCGGCGGCGCCGGTGGTGCTCTTTCACGAGCGGATAGATCCTTTTCCCGGCAGATGCGCCTGCGACAGATAGGCCGCCGCCCGGCGGAGGACCTCGTTCTCCTGCTCCAGCAGCTTGATCCGCCGACGCGCTTCCCGCAGTTCCGCGCTTTCCTGGCTGGTCACCCCGGGGCTTGGCTCCGTCGTCGATGTCCGACCGCCGCATCCATTTCCACAACGTCATCGGATGGACTCCGAAGTCCTTGGCCGCCTGCTCGACCGTCACCCCTGGGCCACGTTTTCTCGCGACCCGCACGCCGTCCTCACGGAACTCTTCGGGATAAGGCTTGGACACAGCGACATCCTTCCCACCCGCCCCACAAGGCAAGCCAGTTCAGATGTCACCCGATCGTGCGGCAGACCCTAATGTCGTCTCACGTAGCCATCAAGGTAGCCAAAAAAGCGCATTCTCTACGCGTTGCACAGGTAATAGCGCTGTGGTGACCCTCCCCGGCGTACAGCCCGGCTCGTCTGCCGCTCGGTGTTTCCAAGGGTCCGCTCGGCGGCGCCTGCGCCCTGCTCGCCGCCCTGGCGATTTGCGCCGTCCGCACCAACGACGCCCTGCGGTGACCGAGCCCTTCGCAGGGCCCACCGGAGACACGTAACCACACGGCGCGGGCCGGGCGTGCTCCCTTACCGGGAGCGGCACGCCGGCCTGCGCCGCGCTGTTGGAACCAACGGGGCTTTGACCAGGTTGTGCGGTTCGGTCAGGGTCCGCCTTCGGGCGGCAACGGGGTGCGGCTGCGATGCCAGGGCGGCTGATCTCTTCCATCGGCCCACCGGTCGAGCCGGTCGGCGTGCACGATCTCGATGCCCGCAGCCTTGGCCAGGCGAGCCGCGGGGGTGGTGACGGTTCCGGTGGTCACCAGCACTGCCACGTCGGCATGGTGGATGTTGAACACGGTTCCGGCAAACCTCTGCAGATCGGGGCTGGCGACTTTGCCCCGGTACTGCTTGCACTGGATCACCACCTTGCGCCCGTCAGGGGTGTAGGCGACGACGTCCGCTCCAAGGTCCCCGGCCCCGCCGGTCGCCTGCACCCGGGTACAGCCGTCCTTGCGGCACAACTCGGCGACGGCGTACTCGAACTCGGTCGGGGACAAGGCGAACCAGTCGGGTACCGCACGGGGCTCGGCTAGGGCGGGTGCGGTCGTTTCCAAGGCACGCGCCTGCTCTTTCAGGGACGCGGTCAGCCGAAGAAGATTTTGGTAGCGCTCCGCACGGCCGTCGGGAGCCGCGAAGGCGGCTTGGAGAGTGCGGTAGGCGTCATCCGCCTCGCGGAGTTGGAGGGTGTAGTTCTCGGGGCTGTATCTGGTCCGGGACCCTGCGGGCAGGATCTCGCCCACGGTCACCTTGTGGAACAGCCGTCTGCCGTTGATATACGACACGACCTGACTGATGGTGTCGAATCCCCCGGCACGGTGCTGAACGAGCCGCACGGTGGCGTGGCCGTCGTCGACGGCGTCGATGCCGATGCCCAGTTCGACAGGCATGTCCCAGGAGTCGTACCGGTGGTCGTAGGTGCCCGTGTACTGCTTCGACTCCAGTACGGTGCCGCTGCCGAGGAAGTCCTTGCGTGCCTCCTCCATCGCTGCCGTCCATGCGGCGCGCACGCTGCCGGGCATGCCCGCAAGTACCTTCTCGGCGGCGGCCCGGATCTTGACATCGCTGACGTGCCCGGGGTCCCCGAACCACATGAGTGCCGATCCTCCTTCGCCCTCTCTCCTGGCCGACGCCAGGGTGAACTGCTCATGATGCTAGGTCCAAGGACCGTCAGCTCAATTGGCGTTGCGAGTACGGACGTTCACAGGAAGGGCGATCAGATCCGGCGCTGCGCCGTTACGCTGCGATAACCATGCAGGTGCTGGGGGACCGGAGGGGCGATGCAAGCCGGCGACGTCAAGCTGGGGAAAGTTTTCGCGAACGACCACCAGAGCGTGATCCCGATCTTCCAGAGGCCCTATGTATGGGACCAGGAGGACAACTGGGAACCCTTGTGGATGGACGTCCGGACGGCGGCGGAGGAAGTGGAGGCGGAGACAGAGCCCCAGAGTGGTACGGGGCAGTCGAAGCCGCGCACCTACTTCCTGGGCGCCGTGGTCGTACAGGAGCGGTACCGGCCGCCCCGGCGCCTCGCTTCGTCCCACATCATCGACGGCCAGCAGCGTATGACCACGCTGCAGGTCCTCTTCGCGGCAGCTCGGGCTGTCGCCCACGACATTGCCGCCGACAGCGTCGTCGGGCGTTTCACGAGTCTGCTGGAGAACCGGGCGGAGACGGTTCACGAGGCGTTCCCGGACGACCGCTACAAGGTCTGGCCGCTCCCTCAGGACCGTGCGGCATTCCTCTGGGCCGTACGCGGGAGCGACGACGACGGTACGGCGCCCGCCCCCGACCACCGGCTGGTCCGTGCCCGCCTGTGGTTCGAGCAGGAGATCGGCGACTGGGCCAAGGCCGCGCCTAACCCAGCCCAGCGGCTCGACGACCTGTTCTACACGCTTCAAGAGCGCATGCAGCTCGTCGAGATCGTCCTGGACGCGGGTGACGACCCGCAGGTGATCTTCGAGGCGCTGAACCACCGTGGAGTGCGCCTCGACGCCGCGGACCTCGTGAAGAACCTCCTTTTCCAGACCGTCGAGTGGCAGGGGGAGCACCGGCACTCTGAAGAGCTGTTGATGAACGCCTGGCTGCCTCTGGACGCCGAACCCTGGCGCGGTCAGGTCACCACCGGACGCATCAGGCGTGCCTTGATCGACCTGCTCCTGGCTTATTGGCTGACCGTTCAAAAGCGTCAAGACGTCCTGGTGGAGCACCTGTTCGCCGACTTCAAGAAGTGGCTACCGGAAAGTGGCCGGCAGGCTTCGGAGGTGATCCGGGACATCAGGCATTATGCCGAGACGTATCAGCGGGTTCGGGGATTGCCGCTGACCGATCCCACCGGCCGATTGCTCGACCGCATGCAGACCATGACGACGACGCCGTGGCCGGTGCTGCTCTATCTGCACGCGACAGACGACGTACCGAACGATCAGCGAGCGATCGCGGCCCGCGCCATCGACTCCTTTCTCATGCGGCGAGCCGTGTGCCTGATGACGACGAAGGACTACAACCGACTCTTCGTCCAGGTACTGGCCGATGCTCAGCAGAGCGATCCCGCTCAGGCAGGTCACGCCGTCGTGCGCAGCCTGTGGAATCAAACGGCCGACGCCCGGCTATGGCCTGACGACCGGACGTTCCTTGCCGCCCTGATCGCGAACGATCTCTACCGTCGTTCCTACCGTGCCCGGTTGAAGGCCCTGCTGGTCGGACTGGAGAATCACCTGCGGACGCCGAAGACCGAGCACGCGCCGGCACTTTCCAGTGCGGACCCCCGGATTAACATTGAGCATGTTCTGCCGCAGAAATGGGAGGCGCACTGGCCGCTGAACGACGGTGATAGCGAGGAGAGCTTGAAGAAACGACTTGAGGCGGTCCATCAGCTCGGCAATCTCACGCTCACCACCACGAAGCTCAACCCGTCGTTGAGTAACCGGGAATGGCCTCATAAGAAGGACAGCCTTGGTGCTCACAGCCTTTTGCGGCTGACGACCTCGTCAGTGCTTTCCGCGCCGGAGGGGCTTCGGGACAAGTGGAGCAACGAGCGTTGGGCCGAGTGCTGGGACGAGGACCGGATTCAGCTGCGCACCTTGTGGCTTGCCCGTATCGCCCTACAGGCATGGCCGAAGCCCAAGGGCGACACCGACTGACGAACGGGGGCCGTGCTGCGCCCCACGGGCCGCGCCCGGTGGTGGGCTTCGGCTCGGCCGGGTGGCTCGGTGGTCGGGCGTTCGCCTCGGCCACCAGGGCGCTTGCCGACTCGGTGCTCGGCCGCGCGACCCGGACGGGCATGGTGCAAGGACCCCTTAACAGGCAAGTCATCCTGTGTGGCGAAGTCAGCGGTCCGGCCGCTGGCTTCGCTACTCGGTGGGTGCTGCCTGAGCGGCGAAATTGACCACCGAAGAGCTCAGTTGCCCGATAGTATGATCGCCGCTTAGTCACCGTTTCCCGCATTCGGGAGCTGACATGTGTCGTCGTCACCCCCACTGGGGTGCTGACACAAAGGGGGGAACCTTGTCCGTCAAGGACTACAGCTACGACATCCCGGACCACCCGATTGAATACATCAAGGTGGATCCGATGACTATCAAGTTCGACCCTCGCGCGCAGCGCAACCTCAACAAGGCCCGTGCGCAGGCCATCGCTGAGAAGCTGGTACCCACCGCCCTCGGGACGCCGATCCTCTCGCAGCGCGAGGACGGTCTGTACGCGGTGGACGGCATGCACCGCGTCTACGCGTGCCAGCTCATCCTGTCTGGGAAGGTCTCGATCTCGGAGGTGGTTCGCAAGGCTGTCCGGACCATCACCTGCGAGGTCCACTCCGGCCTCTCGATGGCCAACGAGGCGTCGCTGTTCATCATCAAGAATAAGGAGTCTTCGAAGGTCGGCGCGAACGACGAGTTCAGGATTGGTGTGCTGGCGGGGCACCCGCTCTTCGTGGATACCAGCGCCGTTCTGGACAAGCATCAACTCAAGGTTGGCAGTCGCACCGTCAACGGCCTGCGCGGTATCAAGGGAATCCTCGGCATCGTCATCGAGTACGGCCCTGAGAGCCTCGATCAGGCGCTCACCATCGCCGAGGACGCCTGGGGCCGCACCCCCGACACCTGGGACTCTGTCATCCTCGGAGGTATCGCCACGGTGATGTCCAAGCACTCCGGCGTGGTCAAGCCCAAGGATCTGGCGGAAAGGCTCAAGCGCCAGGGGAACCCTGTTGAGTTCCGGCATAAGATCCATAACCTGGCCACCAACGGCAACACCCGCGCTGACGGTACCAAGGGTCGCCTCAAGGCTGCTCACATCGCGGTCGCCTCCGCCTGGAATGGTAGCCGCCGCATCAACCGTCTCCCCATCCCGAACATCTTCGAGTAGCCCCAGCAGATGCGGTGCCCTGCCCCTTATCTGTGGCGCGGGGTGCCGTGCTCTCTTCGCTCGCATCCGGTAACTGAGACGGACGGCCGATAGGGCGGCAGTCCCGGAAGGGTGCCGCCCTTTCGTTTCTCCTGGTCAGGCAGTCAGAGGCCGTGGCGGGAATCGAACCCACGTACCTCGCTTTGCAGGCGAGTCCCTAAACCACTCGGGCACACGGCCGTGTCGGGGGCGATGGACCCCGAAGGACGCGAAGGGCTCTTCGGGTTCCTCGGGTTCCTCGCCGTGCCGAACTCGGTGACTCGACCGTAGGGCCGGGCGGGAGGAGGGCTCAAGGGAATCGCGGGCGCCGCAATGCGACTGCCACACGCCGTTCATGAACGGGGAGCCGGGCGGCCGGGGACGGGGAGCCTGGCGGTGGGCGAAGAGGAGTCCGGCGGCCGGTGGTCGTACGGCGGTCCTACGACCGAGGTCCCGTCCCGGTACGGCCTCCCGACAGGGGTCACCGCGGGCCACGGCCCTTACCCTGGCGACCATGACCGCCTCCGAGCAGCGCGACACCGGTGTCGCCGCCCCACCCGACCCCTCCCCGGCCGCCGAGCGCGCCGAGACCGTGCTGAGCCGTCCCTACCGGGCGCTGAGCATCGGCATCGTCTCCGTCGTCCTGCTGATCGCCTTCGAGGCGACGGCGGTGGGGACGGCGATGCCGGTCGCGGCGCGGGAGCTGGACGGGGTGTCGCTGTACGCGTTCGCGTTCTCCGGGTACTTCACGACCAGCCTGTTCGGGATGGTGCTGGCCGGCCAGTGGTCGGACCGGCGCGGCCCGCTGGGGGCGCTGACCTGTGGCATAGCGGCCTTCGCGGCCGGGCTGCTGCTGTCGGGGACGGCGACGGCCATGTGGCTGTTCATCCTGGGCCGGGCCGTGCAGGGACTCGGCGGCGGACTGGTGATCGTCGCGCTGTACGTCGTCGTCGGCCGCGCCTACCCCGAGCGGCTGCGGCCGGCGATCATGGCGGCGTTCGCGGCGGGCTGGATCGTCCCGTCGATCGTGGGGCCGCTGGCCTCGGGCGCGGTGACGGAGCACCTCGGCTGGCGCTGGGTGTTCGTCGGCATCCCGGCGCTAGTGGTGCTCCCGCTGGCCCTCGCCCTGCCGCAGATCCGCCGCCGCGCGGCCGGCCCGGTGGAGGCGGCCGGTCAGGGCGGCCCGGCGGCCCCTGCGGACGGCACGGGATCCGCGGACGGCCCGGGTCCCGCCTCCTTCGACGGCCGCCGCATCCGGCTCGCGCTCGGCATCTCCCTGGGCGCCGGGCTGCTGCAGTACGCCGCGCAGGACCTGCGCTGGCTCTCCCTCCTGCCCGGCGCGGCGGGCGCGGCCCTGCTGGTCCCGGCCGTCCTCGGGCTGCTGCCGCGCGGCACCTGCCGGGCGGCGCGCGGGCTGCCGTCGGTGGTGCTGCTGCGCGGCGTCGCCGCGGGGTCGTTCATCGCCGCCGAGTCCTTCGTGCCGCTGATGCTGGTCACCCAGCGGGGACTGTCCCCGACGCTGGCCGGGTTCTCGCTCGCCGCGGGCGGCGCCACCTGGGCGCTGGGCTCGTGGCTGCAGTCCCGGCCGCGGGCCGAGCCGTACCGGGAGCGGCTGATGACGGTCGGGATGCTGCTGGTGGCCGCCGCGATCGCCGCGGCGCCGAGCGTGCTGATCGACGCCGTGCCCGCCTGGACGGTGGCCGTGGCCTGGGGCTTCGGCTGCTTCGGGATGGGCCTGGTGATCTCCTCCACCAGCGTGCTGCTGCTCCGGCTCTCCGCCCCGGAGGAGGCCGGCGCCAACTCCGCCGCGCTGCAGATCTCCGACGGCCTGTCCAACGTCCTGCTGCTCGCCGCGGGCGGCGCCGCGTTCGCCGCGCTGGGCGGCGGCACGGTCACCCACGCGGCCACCGAGGCCACCGGCTCGCACCCGGCCGCCTTCGCCGCGGTGTTCCTGCCGATGGCCGGGGTCGCGCTGGCCGGGGCGTGGGTGACGACCCGGCTGCGGGAGAAGTGAGCCGTGCGGTTCCGGCCGCGGCCGCTGTGACGTGGATCCCACCCGGGGGTGACCCGGCCGGGTCCGCGCGTGGCGGGCGGCGGGCCGCCGGTAGGGTGGCCCGGTTGTCATACGTAGCCGAGCCACCGGGCTCGCCCGACCGAGCCGCCCGACCCCCACGGAGACCGTGACTACCACCGCCAGCTCCGCCTCGCACTCGCACCACCTGTCCCCGGCCTTCCCCGGCCGCGCCCCCTGGGGCACCGCCAGCAAGCTGCGCGCCTGGCAGCAGGGGGCGATGGAAAAGTACATCCAGGAGCAGCCGCGCGACTTCCTGGCGGTCGCCACCCCCGGCGCCGGCAAGACGACCTTCGCGCTGACGCTGGCCTCCTGGCTGCTGCACCACCACGTCGTGCAGCAGGTGACCGTGGTCGCGCCCACCGAGCACCTGAAGAAGCAGTGGGCCGAGGCGGCCGCGCGGGTGGGCATCAAGCTCGACCCCGAGTACAGCGCGGGCCCGCTCGGCCGCGAGTACGACGGCGTCGCCGTCACCTACGCCGGTGTCGGCGTGCGGCCCATGCTGCACCGCAACCGCGTCGAGCAGCGCAAGACCCTGGTCATCCTCGACGAGATCCACCACGCCGGCGACACCAAGTCCTGGGGCGAGGCCTGCCTGGAGGCGTTCGAGCCGGCCACCCGCCGCCTCGCCCTGACCGGCACGCCGTTCCGCTCCGACACCAACCCCATCCCCTTCGTGACGTACGAGGAGGGCCCGGACGGGATCCGGCGGTCGGCGGCGGACTACACCTACGGGTACGGCTCCGCGCTCGCC
Source organism: Streptomyces sp. NPDC051041 (assembly GCF_044456065.1). Taxonomy (NCBI): domain Bacteria; kingdom Bacillati; phylum Actinomycetota; class Actinomycetes; order Kitasatosporales; family Streptomycetaceae; genus Streptomyces; species Streptomyces sp. NPDC051041. The sequence goes on along the minus strand of NZ_JBITFM010000001.1, from coordinate 650,371 downwards.
GACGGCGTCGTGCGCCCCGTCATCTTCCTCTCCTACAGCGGCAACATGCGCTGGCGGACCAAGGCCGGCGACGAGATCGAGGCGCGGCTCGGCGAGCCGATGACCAAGGACGCCGTCAGCCAGGCCTGGCGCACCGCCCTCGATCCGCGCGGCGACTGGATGCCCGCCGTGCTGCGCGCCGCCGACCAGCGGCTGACCGAGGTCAGGAAGGCCATCCCGGACGCGGGCGCGCTGGTCATCGCCTCCGACCAGGACTCCGCGCGCGCCTACGCCAAGCTCATCCGGGACATCACCGGCCACAAGGCGACCCTGGTGCTGTCCGACGACACCGGCGCCTCCGCGAGGATCGACGAGTTCAGCAACAGCGACGACCGGTGGATGGTCGCCGTCCGCATGGTGTCCGAGGGCGTCGACGTGCCCCGCCTCGCGGTCGGCGTGTACGCGACGACGATCTCGACGCCGCTGTTCTTCGCCCAGGCCGTCGGCCGTTTCGTGCGGTCGAGGCGGCGCGGCGAGACCGCGTCCGTGTTCCTGCCGACCGTGCCCGACCTGCTCTCCTTCGCCAACGAGATGGAGAAGGAGCGCGACCACGTCCTCGACCGGCCCAAGAAGGACGGCGAGGAGGACCCGTACGCCGAGTCCGAGAAGGAGATGGAGGAGGCGAACCGGGAGCAGGACGAGGACACCGGCGAGCAGGACATGCTGCCGTTCGAGGCGCTGGAGTCCGACGCCGTCTTCGACCGGGTCATGTACAACGGCGCCGAGTTCGGCATGCAGGCCCACCCGGGCAGCGAGGAGGAGCAGGACTACCTCGGCATCCCGGGGCTGCTGGAGCCCGACCAGGTGCGGCTGCTGCTGCAGAAGCGGCAGGCGCGGCAGATCGCGCACAGCCGCAGGAAGCCGGACACCGAGGCCGACCTGCTGGAACTGCCCGCCGAGCGGCGCCCGGTGGTCAGCCACAAGGAGCTGATGGAGCTGCGCCGCAAGCTCAACACGATGGTCGGCGCCTACGTCCACCAGAGCGGCAAGCCGCACGGCGTCATCCACACCGAGCTGCGCCGCGTGTGCGGCGGGCCGCCGGCCGCCGAGGCCACGGCGGGGCAGCTGCGGCAGCGCATCGCCAAGGTGCAGGAGTGGGCGACGCGCATGCGGTGAGGCCGGGCGCCGGGCCCTGACGGGCGTGCGAGAGGGCGCGTGTCCCGAAGCGGGGCGCGCGCCTTTCGTCGTGCTTCCCTGTGTGGCCGTACGTATACGGACAAACACAGGTAGTTCCGTCCGGCCGCTGCCCGGATTCTGGACGGAGCCTTCCGCTGAGCGAACCGGATCGCTACTGTCACGCTACGCACACGCCCCGTGGCAGCGCCGCCGCGGAGCGCAGCCGTGAAGCGACTGGGCCCGGGACCGGACGGACCGGGCCGCCGGCCGATCGGCGGCCTCTGAAGCGCGTCACCGACGGGACTCGGTGGCGCATCCGCCGCGAGGGGGCTGCCGACCTCACCACTAAGGAGTGGGCGTCGTGACCGCGGAGACCTCCCAGACGCTCGACAGGGGACTGCGCGTCCTCAAGCTGCTGGCCGACACCGACCACGGGCTGACCGTGACCGAGCTGTCCCACCGGCTGGGCGTCAACCGGACCGTCGTGTACCGCTTGCTCGCCACGCTGGAGCAGCACGCGCTGGTACGCCGCGACCTGGGCGGCCGCGCCCGGGTCGGGCTCGGCGTGCTGCGCCTGGGCCGCCAGGTGCATCCGCTGGTGCGGGAGGCGGCGCTGCCCGCGCTCAGGTCGCTGGCCGAGGACATCGGGGCGACGGCCCACCTGACGCTGGTGGACGGCGCCGAGGCGCTGGCCGTGGCCGTGGTCGAGCCGACCTGGACGGACTACCACGTGGCCTACCGCACCGGGTTCCGGCACCCGCTCGACCGGGGCGCCGCGGGCCGGGCGATCCTCGCCGCCCGGCGGCAGCCGACGGCGGACCCGGGGTACACGCTGACCCACGGGGAACTGGAGGCGGGCGCGTGCGGGGCGGCGGCGCCGCTGCTGGGCGTGACGGGGGTCGAGGGCAGCGTCGGGGTCGTGATGCTGTCCGACGTGGTGCCGGAGCGGGTGGGCCCGCGGGTCGTGGAGGCGGCGCGGGAGGTCGCCGAGGCGCTGCGGTGACGGGCGCCGGGCCGCCGCACGGGGCCGCCGGGCGGTGTGCCGGGCGGCCGTACGGGGTCGTCGGAGGGCGGGCGCCGGGCCGTCGGGCGGGCGCCGGGGCGCCGGGGCGGGGCGCCGGGATGCCGACCGGCCCCGGACGAAACGCGTCGCCGCGTTAGATTGATCCCGTGCTCTCTCGCCTCACACGTCGCCGGTCCGTCGCCGTCTGTGCCGTGCCCGCCGTGGCCCTGCTCGCCACCGCGGCCTTCGCGCCGTTGCCGTTCTCCGTGGCGCAGCCCGGGACGACGGTGAACGTCCTCGGCGAGAACCGGGGCACCCCGGTGATCACGATCTCCGGCGCGCGGGCCCGGGACACCAGCGGACAGCTGCGGATGACGACCATCGTGGCGACCGGCCCGGACACCCGCGTCTCGCTCGGCGACGTGCTCGACGGCTGGTTCCGCACCGACCGGGCGGTCATGCCGCGCGACGCGGTCTACCCGAGCGGCGACGACGTCGAGGAGATCGAGCGGCACAACGTCGAGCAGATGGAGGAGTCCCAGGAGGCGGCGACCCGGGCCGCGCTGGACCACCTCGGCCTCGACCCCGCGGACGTGCGGGTCACGCTCGAGCTCGCCGACGTCGGCGGGCCCAGCGCCGGGCTGCTGTTCTCCCTCGGGATCATCGACAAGCTGAACGGCGACGGCGCCGGCGGCGACCTCACGGGCGGCCGCACCATCGCCGGCACGGGCACGATCGGCGCCGACGGCACGGTCGGCGCCGTCGGCGGCGTGGCCCTCAAGACACAGGCCGCCCGGCGGGACGGGGCGACCGTCTTCCTGGTGCCGAAGGCGGAGTGCTCGGACGCCGAGGCGGAGCTGCCGAAGGGCCTGCGGCTGATCCCGGTCACCACCCTGAAGGACGCGGTCGGCTCGCTGGTGGCCCTGGAGACGGGCAAGGGCTCGGTGCCGAGCTGTTAGGGCACCGCCGCCACCGCCACCGCCGCCCCCGGCGGTCCGGCCGGCCGCGCCGCCTCACCCGTCCGCCTCCGGATCCCGCGGCCGCAGCAGCAGCTCGGCCAGCGAGGCGAGCCAGTCGGCCAGCAGGGCGAGGACGACCGTGAGGACGGAGCCGAGCACCAGCACCGGCATCCGCCGGCCGACGACGCCGGTGGCGATCAGCACCCCCAGGCCGCCGCCCCCGGCGAAGGCCGCCAGGGTCGCCGTACCGACGTTCAGCACGAGCGCCGTACGGACGCCCGCCAGGATCAGCGGGACCGCCGGCGGCAGCTCCACCCGGACCAGCACGTCCCACGGCGACATGCCGAGGCGGCGCGCCGCCTCCGCCGCCGCCGGGTCGCCGGCGTTCAGGCCCGCGACGACGTGCGACAGCACCGGCGGCACGGCGTAGGCGACGATGCCGATCAGGGCCGCCCGGCGGCCGCCGCCCAGCCAGACCGCCACCAGCGCGAGCAGGCCGATCGCCGGGACCACCCGGCCGGTGCCGCCCGGCGCCGCCACCGCCGGGACCGCCCCGCGGAACGGCCCGCGGGTGAGCAGCACCCCCAGCGGGACCGCGACGGCCAGGACGAGGAGGGTGGAGACCACGGTCAGCCCGACGTGCCGCCACAGGGCCCCGGAGACCTGGCCGCCGGCAAGGACGCTCCGGGAGACCGGATCCAGGTCGGCCCGGCGGAACCACAGCCAGGTGGCGAGCAGCACGCCCACCAGCACGGCGGGCAGGAACGTCAGCTTCTGCCAGGTGACGGGGCGGGCCGGGGGACGCGGGGGCGGCGGGGCCCCGGGCAGCCCCCGGTCCCCGGCCCGCTTCGTGGCCTCGCCCGTCGGCTCGGGGGCGGTCACGCCGCCCGCTCCCCCGGACAGCCCCCCGTACGGCCTTTCTCCCCCGGCCGGTCCGGGCGGGTCCGCCGCCCGGCGCGCGTCCGGGCGGCGCGGGCCTGCTCCGGTGCGCGCCGGTGCCCCGGCGCGCCGGGCCGGCCGGGCGACGCCGACCCGTGCGCGGAGCCGGCCGGCGTCGCCCGGCCGGCGGTGCGCGCCGGCCCGGCGGCCGCCCCTGCGGCGGACGTCTCAGGCACGGACGCCCCCGGGAACGGTCAGCCGGCCGAGCAGGACGCAGGCGGCGTCGAACAGCAGCGCCAGGACGACGATCCCGAGCGTGCCCGCCAGCACCCGGTGGAGCGCCTCGGCGCCGTCCGGCGACGCGAGACCGCGGAAGACCTCGTGGCCCAGGCCGGGACCGGAGACGTACGCCGCGACCGCCGCGACGCCCGTCAGCGTCCGCGCCGAGACCCGCACCCCGGCCAGGATCGACGGCCAGGCCGGCGGCAGCTCCGCCCGCACCGGCCGGGCGGTGCGCGACCTCCCGGCGCCCGGCGCCGCGTCCCCCGGCGCCGGGCCGGCCCCGCGCAGCCCGGCGACCGCGTTGCGCGCGATCGGCGGCAGCCCGTACAGCGTCAGCGCGGCCACCGTCGGCGGCGCGCCCAGGCCCATGACCGGGACGAGCAGCCCGATCACGGCGAGCGGGGGAACGGCCAGGACGGCCGAGGCCGCCGCGGTGACCAGGTCGCCGGCCCGCTCGCTGCGACGGGCGGCGACCCCGATCAGCACGCCGAGCACGGCCGCCGCGACCACGCACGGGAAGACGGTGCTCGCGTGCCGGCAGGCGTCGGCGAGCAACTGCTGGTGGCGGCTGCCGAGGTACTCCCAGAAGCTCACCCGCTCACCCCCAGGTCGGCTACGTGATCCGGTCCCGTGCCTCCTGCGGCGGCTCCCGCAGCGCCGCCTGCTCCACCAGCGGGATGATCCGCAGCGGAACGGGGTTCTCCATGACGATCGCCGTGGAGGCCCGGACGATGCCATCAAAACCGACAACCCGGTCGATCACCCGCTGGAGATCGGCGTTCGAGCGGGCCACCAGGCGGCACAGCATGTCCCCGGTGCCGGTGGTGGTGTGCAGCTCCAGCACCTCCGGCACGGTCGCCAAGTGCGCCCGTACGTCGGCCCCTTGGCCCTGCCGGATCTGCAGCGTCGCGAACGCGGTCACCGGGTAGCCGAGCGCCGCCGGGTCCACCTCGGGCCCGAAGCCGCGGATGACTCCGTTCGACTGAAGCCGGTCCAGCCGCGCCTGGACGGTGCCCCGGGCGACGCCCAGCCGCCGGGACATCTCCAGCACCCCGATGCGCGGCTCCCGCGCCAGCAGCACGATGATCCGCCCGTCCAGATGATCGATCGCCACGGCAGCCCTCCCGGCTGGTCATCCTGTACAGAACGCTCGCAGAAACGGGCGTGGCACTGGTCGAATTGCCCAGCAAAAAGGCAAACTATTGCGCACCTTGCCGATCGGGGAGACCCTGCGGCTATGACGCAGACCACACACCACACTCCCGAAACCGCCCGGCAGGCCGATCCCTTCCCGGTCAAGGGAATGGACGCGGTCGTGTTCGCCGTGGGCAACGCCAAACAGGCGGCGCACTACTACTCCACCGCCTTCGGCATGAAGCTGGTCGCCTACTCCGGACCGGAGAACGGCAGCCGCGAGACCGCCGCCTACGTCCTGGAGAACGGCTCGGCCCGGTTCGTGTTCACCTCGGTGATCAAGCCCGTCACCGACTGGGGCCGCTTCCTCGCCCGGCACGTGGCCGAGCACGGCGACGGCGTCGTCGACCTCGCCATCGAGGTGCCGGACGCGCGCGCCGCCCACGCCTACGCGGTCGAGCACGGCGCCCGCTCGGTGGCCGAGCCGTACGAGCTGAAGGACGAGCACGGCACGGTCGTCCTCGCCGCGATCGCCACCTACGGCGAGACCCGCCACACCCTGGTCGACCGCACCGGCTACGACGGCCCGTACCTGCCCGGCTACGTCGCCGCCCGCCCCCTCGTCGAGCCGCCCGCCCACCGCACCTTCCAGGCCATCGACCACTGCGTCGGCAACGTCGAACTCGGCCGGATGAACGAGTGGGTCGGCTTCTACCACAAGGTCATGGGCTTCACGAACATGAAGGAGTTCGTGGGCGACGACATCGCCACCGAGTACAGCGCGCTGATGTCGAAGGTCGTGGCCGACGGCACCCTGAAGGTCAAGTTCCCGATCAACGAGCCCGCGATCGCGCGGAAGAAGTCCCAGATCGACGAGTACCTGGAGTTCTACGGCGGCGCCGGCGTCCAGCACATCGCGCTGAACACCAACGACATCGTGCAGACGGTCCGCACGATGCGCGCGGCCGGCGTCGAGTTCCTCGACACCCCCGACTCCTACTACGACACCCTCGGCGAATGGGTCGGCGACACCCGCGTCCCCGTGGAGACCCTGCGCGAGCTGAAGATCCTCGCCGACCGCGACGAGGACGGCTACCTGCTGCAGATCTTCACCAAGCCGGTCCAGGACCGCCCGACCGTCTTCTTCGAACTCATCGAGCGCCACGGCTCGATGGGCTTCGGCAAGGGCAACTTCAAGGCGCTGTTCGAGGCGATCGAGCGGGAGCAGGCCAGGCGCGGAAACCTCTAGCCGGCCGCGGTCCGGCCGCCCGGCCGGGACCGGCGGCGCATGCGGCGTCCAGGGCCCCGGCGCCGTCGGCACCACCGACGGCGCCGGGCCGTCCCCCGTCGGCCGCGAGGCCCGGGGAACCCGGTGCGCGACCGCCTCCCGCCGGGCACCGCCGTGCGCGCCCTCGCCCGCGGCCCGCCGCACCCGCCCGCCGCGGTCACCCGCACCGCCCCGACCGGCACCGCGGCGCCGTGAAGTCCGGTACGTCCCGCACCTGCGGCTCGCCGAGCGCCGCCAGCGCCGCCCGCGCCGCCGGCGCGTACACCGGCGAGAAGTACGGATTGATCCGCAGCGCCTCCTGAAGCTGCCGCCGGGCGGGCCCGTACCGCTCCAGCGCCCGCTCGATCACGCCCCGGTGGTAGGAGTACAGCGCGCTGCGCACCTCGCCCCCGTGCACCCGGTCCGTCGCGATCCGGGCGAAGCGCAGCGCCTCCTCGTCCCGCCCGGCCCGGTGCAGCGCCCACCCCAGGGCGTCGGCCACCGCGGTCCCCGGCTGCCGCCGCCACTCCGCCCGCAACCGCCGCACCGCGGCCCGCGGATCGGCGTGGTCCGCCTCGAACCGGCCGAGCACCAGCTCCCCGTCGACGCCGCCCGCGGCGGCCTGCCGCACCCGCTCCCGCAGCAGGTCGTACTGCACCCGGGCCGCCTGCGCCAGGCCCAGCGACTCGTACAGCTCGCCCAGCTCCAGCGCGTACTCCGGACACGGCTGCCGGGCCAGCGCCATCCGGTAGGCGGCCAGCGCCTCCGTCGTCCGCCCCAGGGCCGCCAGCGCCCTGCCCTGCCCGGCCTGCGCCGCCCGCAGATCGGGGTCGGTGCGCACCGCCTCCTGGAAGTGCCGCAGCGCCGCCTCCCGGTCGCCGCGCTCCCAGGCCAGCTGCCCGGCCCGCTCCAGGTACGCCGCCCGCTCCGCCGGGGCGCCGGCCGAGGCCGCCGCGTCGGCGAGCCGGGCCGCCGCGTCCTCGCGCCAGCCCAGGTCCCGGTACACGGCCGCGGCCCGCGCCAGCACCGCCGGGCCCGAGTGCAGCTTCGTCAGCTCCGCCAGCGTCCGGCGCGCGGCCCGGTGGTCACCCAGCCCGGTGTACGCCTCGACCAGCAGCGCCCGCGTCGTCCACCGCTTCGGCGCCTGCTTCCGCGCGGCCTCGCCCCACCGCCGGGCCGCGGGGAAGTCCCGGCGGGCGAGCGCCAGCGCCGCCAGGCCGTCCAGCGCCTGCGCGTTGCGCCGCGCCCGCAGTTCCAGCGACGTGCGCAGCGCCCGCTCGGCCCTCGGGTAGTACGCGGCCTCGGCCGTCCGCCGCCCCTGCTCCACATAGGCCGCCCCCAGCACCGCCCACGACCGCGCGTCCCGCGGGTGGGTGCGCAGCCGCGCCTCCCGGTCCGTGATCAGCATCGCCAGGTCGGGCAGCGCGGCCGGCACTCCCGAGGCGACCGCGCCGCGCGCCTGCGCCACCGGCCCCGGCGCGGGCGGCGGCGCCGTGCGCGCCCCGGGCAGCAGCACCAGCGCCCCGCCCAGTACGGCGGCGCCGGCGACCGCGGCCACCGAGGCGACCAGCACCCGCCGGGCGGGGCGCGGGACGGGTGCCCCCGTGCGCGCCTCCTCCTGCTCGTGCATCTCCATGGCGCTCACTGTGCGCCCGCGCGCCGACCGCACCCGGGCAGACCAAGGGCGCCGCCGACGGGTTCACACCGATGGCCCCCGGTGCGACCCTGTGATCGTGAGCCGTATCGAAGCGCCGCGCGACGAAGCGACCGACACCCTCGCCGACCGACTGCTCGGCGGTCTGCCCGCCGAGGCGGTCCTCACCGACCCCGACGTCACGGCCTCCTACGCCCGCGACATGGCGAGCTTCTGCCCGGCCGGCGCCCCGGCCGTGGTGGTCCTGCCCCGCACCGTCGAGCAGGTCCAGCACGTCATGCGCACCGCCACCGCACTGCGCGTCCCGGTCGTCCCGCAGGGCGCCCGCACCGGCCTGTCCGGCGCGGCCAACGCCACCGACGGCTGCATCGTGCTGTCCCTGACGAAGATGGACCGGATCCTCGAGATCGACCCGGTCGACCGCATCGCCGTCGTCGAGCCCGGCGTCGTCAACGCCGCCCTGTCCCGCGCGGTCGGCGAACACGGCCTGGCCTACCCCCCGGACCCCTCCAGCTGGGAGATGTGCACCATCGGCGGCAACATCGGCACCGCCTCCGGCGGCCTGTGCTGCGTCAAGTACGGGGTCACCGCCGAGTACGTCCTCGGCCTGGACGTGGTGCTGGCCGACGGACGGCTGCTCCGGACCGGCCGGCGCACCGCCAAGGGCGTCGCCGGCTACGACCTCACCCGGCTCTTCGTCGGCTCCGAGGGCTCCCTCGGCATCGTCGTCCGGGCCGTCCTGGCGCTGAAGCCGAAACCGCCCGAGCAGCTCGTGCTGGCGGCGGAGTTCCCCTCCGCCTCCGCCGCCTGCGACGCCGTCTGCCGGATCATGGGGACGCAGGGGCGCGCGGCGCCCGCGCGCGAGGACGGCGGCGGGCGGCGGGCGGGCGGCCACGTCCCGTCCCTGCTCGAACTGATGGACCGCACGACGCTCCGGGCGGTCAACGACCTCGCCCGCATGGGCCTGCCGGAGACCACCGAGGCCCTGCTGCTCGTCGCCTTCGACACGCCCGACCCGGCCGCCGACCTCGCCGCCGTCGGCGCGCTGTGCGAGGCGGCCGGCGCCACCCAGGTCGTCCGGGCCGACGACGCCGCCGAGTCCGCGCTCCTCCTCCAGGCGCGGCGGATGTCGCTCACCGCGCTGGAGGCCGTCAAGGGCACGACGATGATCGACGACGTGTGCGTGCCCCGCTCCCGGCTCGGCGACCTGCTCGACGGGGTCGCCCGGATCGCCGAGCGGCACCGGCTCACCATCGGGGTGTGCGCGCACGCCGGGGACGGCAACACCCACCCCACGGTCTGCTTCGACGCGCAGGACCCCGACGAGTCCCGGCGCGCCCGCGCGTCCTTCGACGAGATCATGGCCCTCGGCCTGGAACTCGGCGGCACGATCACCGGCGAGCACGGCGTGGGCGTGCTGAAGAAGGAGTGGCTGGCGCGCGAACTGGGCCCGGTGGGCGTCGAGATGCAGCAGGCGGTCAAACGGGCTTTCGACCCGCTCGGCATCCTCAACCCGGGCAAGCTGTTCTGACGCCCCGGCCGCGGGGGGCGGCGCGTGCCGCCACGCGTGTGAAGCGCGTGCACGAGGTTGCCCGGAAAGGGGTGGGTCCGGCGGGACCGGCGGTGCGGGCGGCGCCCGTCTGATAGATGTGGAGGCCCCCGTACGACCCCCGAGCAGATACCGGACGACGGACATGAGCGCCCCCACCCCGGCCCCCGGTGACGACAGGCCCCGCGAAGGGTATTACCCGGACCCGTCCATCCCTGGATACGTCCGGTACTGGAACGGCGCCGCGTGGGTGCCGGGCACCAGCCGTCCGGCGCCCAAGGACGGCGAGCCGCTCGCCCCGCCGCCCGGCGTGCGCCCGGCGCGGCCCGCCGCCCCGGTCGAGGAGACCGGCCCGCACTTCTTCGACGAGGACCCGGTCGAGGAGCCCGCTCCGTCCGGGCCCCGGCCCGGCGACCGGCCCGAGGCGGCGTCCGCCTGGGGCGCCGACCGCTCCCGGCAGTCCGGCTTCGGCGGCGACCAGGACCGCCGCGTCTCCTGGGGCGGGTCACCGGGGGACGACCCGAGGCTGCCGCACGCGACGCCGCCGGCCGACGCCCGTCCCGCCCCGTCCGCGCCGGCCGGCGCCGAAGCCGCCGACGTCCCCGCCCAGCCGGACGGCCGCTCCGCCCGCCCCGACGGCGCCGCGACGGCCCCGCCCGCCGGCCAGGACCGCGGCTCGGGCAACACGTTCGTCCTGCGCCGGCCCACCGCCGGACCCGGGGGAGCGGCGGGCCCGGAGGCGCCCGGAGCCGGCGGCTCCGAAGACGGCGCCGTCGCCGACGACGGCACCATGACCTTCCGCGCGGTGCCGCCCCGCGCGGGGCGGCAGGGCCGGGCGGGCGGGGCTCCCGACGCCCCCGCCGGTGCGGCGGGCGCCCCCGCCGCAGGCGGTCCCGGCGCTCCCGCCCCCGGCACGCCCGCCGCCCCCGGCGCACCCGGCTTCGGCACCGGGAAGGCGGCCGCCGCCGCGCAGGCCGGTGCCACCGCCCCGGCGCCTCCCTCCGGCCCCCAGCAGCTGAGCGCTCCCGTCGCCCCTCAGCCCGCCGTCGCTCCTCAGCCCGCCGTCGCTCCTCAGCCTGCCGTCGCTCCTCAGCCTGCCGCTGCTCCTCAGCCTGCCGCTGCTCCTCAGCCTGCCGCTGCTCCTCAGCCTGCCGCTGCTCCTCAGCCCGCCGTCGCTCCCCAGCCCGCTGTCGCCCCTCAGCCTGCTGCCGCTCCCCAGCCCGCCGTCCCCGCCGCCTCGTCCCCCGTCTCCACCCCGGTGACCACCGGCCCCGGCGGGGGCCAGTCCTCCTGGGCGCAGCAGGTGCACCGGCTGGCCGGGGCCGCGGACGAGCCGTCCGTCGCGCCCTGGAAGCCGCCCGTCGAGGACCCCTTCCAGGCGGCCGCCCGGCGGCAGGCGGCGGCCCGGCCCGCCGGGCTCGGCAAGCGGCTGGCCGCCCGGCTGCTGGACACCGTCGTCCTCGCGGCCGTCACCTCCGTGGCCGCCGTACCCCTCGGCGGCAAGGCGATCGACCACATCGACGCGAAGATCGACGCCGCCAGGCTCTCCGGCGAGACCGTCACGGTCTGGCTGCTCGACGGCACCACGGCCACCTGCCTCGGCATCGTCCTCGCCGTCCTGCTGCTCTTCGGCGTCGTCTACGAGGTGCTGCCCACCGCCAAGTGGGGCCGCACCCCGGGCAAGAAGCTGCTGGGCCTGGAGGTCCGGGACATCGAGGCGCACGAGCCCCCGTCCTTCGGCGCGGCCCTGCGCCGCTGGCTGGTCTACAGCGTCCCCGGCCTCCTCGTCGTGGGGATCGTCGGCGTCGTCTGGTGCCTGTTCGACAAACCCTGGCGCCAGTGCTGGCACGACAAGGCCGCGCACACGTTCGTGGCCGGCTGACCGCGCCCGCCGCGCCGGCCGCCGGGCGCCGGGCGCGCTACTCCGGACGGCCGTCCGCCGGATGCGGCACCGGGGGGTTCGCGGTCGACTCGGGCCATGAGCAGTGAACCGCCCCCCGGCTCCGGCCGGCAGCCGCCGGAAGACGACCCGTTCAGGAAGCAGCCGCCCCCGCCGCCGGGCGCGGGCTCGCCGTACGACACCCCGTACGGCGGCGACCGGCCCCCGCCCTCCTCGGGCGGCCCCTACGGCGGTGACCCCTACGGCGGCGGCTCCCAGCCCGGCGACCCGCTCGCCGGGATGCCCCCGCTCGCCGACAGCGGCAGGCGCACGCTGGCCCGGATCATCGACATGATCCTCGTCGGCGTCGTCGTCTGGCTGCTCGGCTGGGGCCTGCGGGTCAACGAGTACGGCTTCGACGGCGACCGGATCGACACCGGCAGGTCCTTCACCCAGTCGGTCATCGCCGCCGTGCTCTACATCGCCTACGACACCGTCCTGATCAGCAGGACGGGTCAGACCCTCGGCAAGAAGTGGCTGGGCCTGCGCGTGGCCGATCTCGACAGCGGCGCCACGCCCTCCGTGCAGACCGCGCTGACGCGCGCCGCGGTGCTGTGGCTGCCGTTCGCGTTCTGCTGCGCCTGCGTGTGGACGATCATCGCGGGCGGCTGGAGCTACTTCGACCGGCCCTACAAGCAGGGCCTGCACGACAAGGCGGCCAAGACGGTGGTGGTCAGCACCCGGTGAGGCCGGGCGGGGGGTCAGGAAGCCGTCCGCTCGCGCACCGGCTCGGTCCCGGCCGGGGCCGCGGGGGCCGTCCGCACGGGTCCTCCGGCTTCCCCGGCGGGCTTCCCCGCCGCGGCCGTACCCGGCTTCGGCAGCCGGACCGTCAGGGCGACCAGCAGCCCGAGGACGAGTGCCACCACGGCGACGACCGCGATCCCCGGGCCCGGACCCGCCCCGGACAGCAGCAGCACGACGAGGGCCGGGAGGATCACGGTGCACAAGCCGTGGGCGAGCTGTGCGGCGGTCGGACGGGGCATGGCCATCACGTCCTCGGAAGCGGGGGTCCACGGGGGGTGTCGGCCTGGCTTTCCGCCGACTTCCGGGCGTTTGGTCGATCGACTCCAGCCGCCTGCGCGCCCGAAGGGAACGAACAGTGAGCGCGCCCCGACCAACGGCGGCGGGGCGCGAGGGCGTACGGGGTCATTCCGCCCGGAAAGCGGACGTTCGGACGCGCCTGTCGAACCGCGGACCGCATGTGTCCGCAAAGCGAACGTGAACTCCGCATAGTGCACTTGAACTGTCCAAGTCAAGATCTGTCTTTTCCCGTGAAGCTCTAGTCAAATGTCGTCACTTGACTACACGCGTTGATCAGGCGCGCGGGCCCTCCATCCCCAGGACCCCCTTTCCGTGCGCCCGGACGCGGGGGAGGAACTCAAGTGACCAGCAGACCCTGGACGTTCAGAGCCGCCGCGATAGGCGTCACGCTCGCCACGGCCGCGGCGACCCTGTCGGCCCTGACGGTGGCCCAGGCCGCCGAGGGCGCTCCCGCGGCGTCCGTGGAACGATACGACCCGGCGGCGCGCCACCACGCCGACCACGACCTGGAAGGCCCGCTGAGCAAGACGCAGGAGGCCCAGCGCGAGGAAGCCCTGAAGCAGGTCATATCGGGCGACGCCGCGGTGAAGGACCGGGACGGCTCGAAGGTCGTCCAGCTGAAGAGCTCCAAGGGCCGGAGCAAGTACGTCGAGCTCGGCCGGGAGAAGACCGACAAGATCTTCACCATCCTGGTCGAGTTCGGCGACCGGACGGACAGCCGCTACGGCGGCACCCCCGGCCCGCTGCACAACCAGATCGCCCGGCCGGACCGCGCCGAGGACAACTCCACCGCCTGGCAGGCCGATTACGACCGGCAGCACTACGAGGACCTCTACTTCGGCACCGGCAAGGGTGTCGAGTCGATGAAGAAGTACTACGAGAAGCAGTCCTCGGGCCGCTACTCCATCGAGGGCGAGGTCTCCGACTGGGTCAAGGTCCCCTACAACGAGGCCCGGTACGGCTCCAACAAGTGCGTCCCCGACAACTGCGCCTGGTACGCGGTCTCCGACGGGGTGAACGCCTGGTACGCCCAGCAGAAGGCGGCCGGGAGGACCGACGCGCAGATCAAGGCGCAGCTGGCCGAGTACGACCAGTGGGACCGCTACGACTTCGACGGCGACGGCGACTTCAACGAGGCCGACGGCTACATCGACCACTTCCAGATCGTGCACGCCGGCGAGGACGAGTCCGCGGGCGGCGGCGCCCAGGGCGAGGACGCGATCTGGGCCCACCGCTGGTACGCCTTCGGCACCGACGCCGGCGCCACCGGCCCGGGGAGCAACCGGCTGGGCGGCACGCAGATCGGCTCCAGCGGCATCTGGGTCGGCGACTACACCATCCAGCCGGAGAACGGCGGACTCGGCGTCTTCGCCCACGAGTACGGCCACGACCTCGGCCTGCCGGACCACTACGACACCAACGGCGGCGAGAACTCCACCGGCTTCTGGACCCTGATGTCCTCCGGCTCCTGGCTCGGCACCGGCGAGGACGCCATCGGCGACCTGCCCGGCGACATGACCGCGTGGGACAAGCTGCAGCTCGGCTGGCTCGACTACGACACCGCCAAGGCCGCGACGAAGTCGACGCACAAGCTGGGCGTCGCCGAGTACAACACCAAGAACAAGCAGGCCCTGGTGGTCGAGCTGCCGGAGAAGAAGGTCACCACCGAGCTCGTGGCGCCCGCGCAGGGCGCGACCCAGTGGTGGAGCGGCAGCGGCGACAACCTCTCGCACACGCTGACCCGTTCGGTGGACCTCACCGGCAGGTCCTCGGCCGCGCTGACCCTCGACGGCTGGTACGACATCGAGGCCGACTACGACTACCTCTACACCGAGGTCTCCACCGACGGCGGCGCCACCTGGACGCCGGTGGACGGCACGGCGGACGGCGCGGCCCTCCCGCGCGACGGCAGCGGCAAGCCCGCGCTGACCGGCTCCTCGGGGACGTACCGGAAGCTGTCGTACCCGCTGGACGCCTACGCGGGGAAGAAGATCGACCTGCGCTTCCGCTACCAGACGGACGGCGGGGTCGCCCCCAAGGGCTTCGCGGCCGACTCGATCGCCGTGACCGCCGACGGCACCGCCCTGTTCACGGACGGCGCGGAGAGCGCGGACGCGGCCTGGACGGCGAAGGGCTTCTCCCGCGTCGGCGCGTCCATCACGGACGAGTACGCGCAGTTCTACATCGCCGAGAACCGCCAGTACGTGTCGTACGACAAGACCCTCGAGGTCGGCCCGTACAACTTCGGCTTCGGCAACACCCGTCCGAACTGGGTGGAGCACTACCCGTACCAGAACGGCCTGCTGATCTGGAAGTGGGACACCTCCCAGCAGGACAACAACACCAGCGAGCACCCGGGCGCCGGCCTGCTGCTGCCGGTGGACTCGCACCCGGCCGCGCTGAAGTGGTCCGACGGCACGCTGATGCGCAACCGCGTCCAGTCCTACGACTCGCCGTTCAGCCTCTACCGCACGGACGGCATCACCCTGCACAACCAGGGTGTCGCCACCCGGATCCCGTCCTCGAAGGGCGTGTCGGTCTTCGACGACCACACCGGGACGTACTACGACGAGACCAACCCCACCGCCGGCGTCAAGATCACTGACACCAACACCCGGATCAAGATCGTCAAGGAGGCCAAGGACGGCTCCACGATCTCGCTCCAGGTCGGACCCGCAGTGAAGTAATCGACGTTTTCGCAGGTCAGGCGGCGATCGGCGGCAACCCCTCTGGCGGGTTGCCGCCGATCGTGTTTAGGTGCGTCCTGTGGTTCTCTTATTGACACCGGCTGACACGGGGGTATGACCACATGACCGCAGGAGGTTTCTGCAAGCTGCCCAGCGGCAGCGTGGTGGTGGCGCTGAACCTGCCCAGCCCCGCCGCCGACGGCCCGGGCGGGAGCGCCCCCGCCGGGCGGGTCCGGGTCCTCGTCCACGCCCGGAACCGGGCGCGCGCCCTGACCCGGCTGCGCAACCTGGGGATGCGCGCGGTCTACCTGCGGGGCAACACCGCCCCGCCGACCCCGGACGAGATCACGGCGGTCCTGCACCATCCGGACGGCCTGATATGGCGCACGGCCCCCGACGGCGGCGCGGACCTCGTCCAGGAGCTGTGGCGCCCCATCCGGGCACTGCTGAGCCCCCCGGCCGCCCGGGCGTGAGGCGCCCTCCCGCGGCTCAGGAGACGACGGGCTTCCCGGACAGCTCGACCCCCGCCGCGCGCATCTCCTCCAGGGCCCGCTCGGTGGTCTCCCGGGCCACCCCGGCGGTCAGGTCGAGCAGGACCTGGGTGCGGAAGCCGGCGCGCACCGCGTCCAGCGCGGTGGCCCGCACGCAGTGGTCGGTGGCGATGCCCACGACGTCCACCTCGTCGATCCCCCGGGCCCGCAGCCAGTCGGCCAGCGCCACCCCGTTCTCGTCGGTCCCCTCGAAGCCGCTGTAGGCCGCCGCGTACGCGCCCTTGTCGAACACGGCGTCGATCGCGCCGGAGGCGACGGCGGGGGCGAAGTTCGGGTGGAAGCCCACCCCCTCCGTGCCGGCGACGCAGTGCGCGGGCCAGGAGTGGACGTAGTCGGGGTTGTCGGCGAAGTGGCCGCCGGGGGCGATGTGGTGGTCGCGGGTGGCCACGACGTGCCGGTAGCCGGCGGGGGCCTGCCCGATCAGCTCGGTGACGGCGGCGGCCACGTCGGCACCTCCGGCCACCGGGAGGCTGCCCCCCTCGCAGAAGTCGTTCTGCACGTCTACGACGATCAAGGCGCGGCGCATGGTCGGTGTCCTTCGGCTGTGGGTCGGGGATGGGGTCTCCCCCGGAGCTCGGGGGAGCGTACGGGCCCGGCCGGTGAACCTCCGGGCCCATGGAGTTCGGGGACGGTGCGGCAGGGGCGCTGCGGGGCGTGTGCGGGCACCCGCTCTAGTTACCCGGGCGACCCTGGACGTACTCCGTCGGAAGGACGGGTTCCCCGCGTGAGAGCTGGGTGGCGGACAGCGGCAGATTCGCGCGTGCGGCGGCGTGCCGCGCCCGTGCGACGTCCAGGGACTCCCGTGCGACGACCTCGCCGCCCTTGACCAGTTCGACCAGCAGCTGCCGGTCCGCCAGCGCGGCCGGCACCGGTCCGGTCCCGATCACCTCGGCCTCGGCGACGCCGTCGGCGTCCAGGCGGCGCGCGGCCCACTTGCGGCCGCCGACGGAGGCCTTGCCGCCGGTGGACTTCTTGGCCACCGGCACCAGCGGCGCGCCGGGGTCGGCGGACTCGGCGCGGGCGACCAGCTTGTACACCATCGAGCTGGTCGGATGGCCGGAGCCGGTCACCAGCTGGGTGCCGACGCCGTACGCGTCCACGGGCGCCGCCGCCAGCGAGGCGATCGCGTACTCGTCCAGGTCCGAGGTCACGATGATCTTCGTGTCCCGGGCGCCCAGCTCGTCCAGCTGCTGCCGCACCCGGTGCGCGACCAGCAGCAGGTCGCCGGAGTCGATGCGCACCGCGCCCAGCTCCGGCCCGGCGACCTCCACGGCCGTACGGACCGCCTCGGCGACGTCGTAGGTGTCCACCAGCAGCGTCGTGCCCCGGCCGAGGGTGTCCACCTGGGCCCGGAAGGCGTCCCGCTCGCTGTCGTGCAGCAGGGTGAAGGCGTGGGCGGAGGTGCCGACGGTGGGGATGTTGTAGCGGAAGCCCGCGGCCAGGTCGGAGGTGGAGGAGAAGCCGCCGACGTACGCGGCGCGGGAGGCGGCCACCGCGGCCAGTTCGTGGGTGCGGCGGGCGCCCATCTCGATCAGCGGGCGGTCGCCGGCGGCGGAGGACATGCGGGAGGCGGCCGCCGCGATCGCCGAGTCGTGGTTGAGGATGGACAGGATCACCGTCTCCAGCAGCACGCACTCGGCGAAGGACCCCTCGACCCGCATGATCGGCGAGCCCGGGAAGTACACCTCGCCCTCCGGATAGCCCCAGATGTCGCCGCCGAAGCGGTAGTCCGCGAGCCAGGAGAGGGTCTCCTCGTCGACGATGGCGCGCTCGCGCAGGAAGCCCAGGACGCCCGCGTCGAAGCGGAAGTTCTCCACCGCGTCCAGCACCCGGCCGGTGCCCGCCACGACGCCGTAGCGGCGTCCGTCGGGCAGCCGCCGGGTGAAGACCTCGAACACGCTCCGCCGCTCCGCCGTGCCCGCCCGCAGGGCGGCCTGCAGCATCGTCAGCTCGTACTGGTCCGTGAAGAGCGCCGTCGAGGGAACGTCCACCGGCAGCCCAAGGTCCGCAACGCCCACTTCCGCTTCCTCGCTATGTCTCGCAGGGCACCCCGGTCGGCCGGGGGTCCGGGGACCGTCCCCCGGCAGGTGCAGCACGACCACGGATGGTACCCCTATTTCGTCAATCTGACGATTTCCGGGTCCGTTTGTGCGAGTACCCCCCGGTGATGGCAGCATGGCCTTGTGACGGCAGCCGCACCCATCGAGATCGAGAAGACCGAGTCGGCGGAGGAGGTATCCGCCGTACCGGAGCCCGATGTCCCCTGGGTGACGATCGTCCACAACGACCCCGTCAACCTCATGAGCTATGTGACGTACGTCTTCCAGACCTACTTCGGCTACTCCAAGGACAAGGCCACCAAGCTCATGCTCGACGTCCACCACAAGGGCCGGGCGGTCGTCTCCAGCGGAACCCGCGAGGAGATGGAACGGGATGTGCAGGCCATGCACGGCTACGGCCTGTGGGCCACCCTCCAGCAGGACCGGAAGTAGCGACCTCCTTCATGCCAGGACAATTCGAACCGCTCCCCGGCGGCGGCGCGGCCGTCGCCCTCGACGCCGTCGAGATCTCCATCATCCGGTCGCTGGCCGTGCAGCTCCTGGAGCTCATCGGCCCCGGCCCCGCCGAGGACGCGCAGGGCGACCCGCTCGCCGAGCTGTTCGCCGACGGCCCCAGCGAGCCGCCCGCCGACCCGGTGCTCAGACGCCTGTTCCCGGACGCCTACGGCGACCCCGGGCGGGCGCCCGCCTCGCCGCGGGAGGCGGAGGAACGGCGGGCGTACTCCGCCGAGTTCCGCCGCTACACCGAGAACGACCTGCGCGCGGGCAAGCGGGACAACGCCCTCGCGGTGATCCGCTCCCTGGACGAGCTGGCGTCGGCGGGCGAGGGCGGGGCGGTGCTCCAGCTGTCGGCGGAGGAGTCCAGGAAGTGGCTGGGCGCGCTGAACGACCTGCGCCTGGCGATCGGCGCCCGGCTGGAGATCGCCGACGAGGAGGACACCGACTTCCTCTTCCGCCTCCCCGACGAGGACCCGCGCAAGCCGATGGTGATGGCCTACCTGTGGCTGGGCGGACTCCAGGAGACGTTGGTCGGCACCCTCATGCCGTGATCGCGGGAGTTCGGCGTCCGCTCAGGGAACGCTCAAATCCGCATAACGATCCCGTTACCGCACCGGCCTGATCTGCGGCGCCCCATCCCCTTTGCCCCCTCTTTCCTGTGCTGTGCGCCACACGGAGCATCGGTGATCAGTGTTGCGGTCGTGGTAAATCTTCACGACCGCCCGGCGAACACCACCCATGTCTCGTCGGGTGCGCCACGTGGTCGGCGGATCGCCGGCCGGGCACGCTCCAGCAATCCGGGGGGATCGAGACCCGATCCGAGGCCGACGAGAGGTCCGGGTCGGCATGGAGAAAGGCGCACCACACATGACCTCAGCGCGGGTCGACAACGAGAACGCCCCCGAGGAGGGGTACGAGCGCGGGCTCGGCAGCCGCCAGGTGCAGATGATCGCGATCGGCGGCGCCATCGGCGTCGGCCTCTTCCTGGGCGCCGGGGCGAACATCGCCAAGGCCGGTCCCAGCCTGATCCTCATGTACGCCCTGGCCGGCCTGATCATCTTCTTCATCATGCGGGCGCTCGGCGAGCTCCTGCTCTACCGCCCGGTCTCGGGCTCCTTCGCCGAGTACTCGCGCGAGTTCCTCGGCCCGTTCTTCGGCTACTTCACCGGCTGGACGTACTGGCTGATGTGGGTCGTCACCGGCATGGCGGAACTCACCGCCGCCGCGATCTACGTCAACTACTGGTTCCCGGCCGTCCCGCAGTGGGTCACGGCCCTGGTGTTCCTGGTCGTGCTGTTCGTGGCCAACCTGATCTCGGTGAAGCTGTTCGGCGAGATCGAGTTCTGGTTCTCGATGGTCAAGGTCACCGCCCTCATCGGCATGATCGTCATCGGCCTGGGCGTGCTCACCTTCGGCTTCAGCGCGGCGGGCGACACCGCGGCCGTCTCCAACCTGTGGGCCTTCGACGGCTTCTTCCCCAAGGGCATCGGCTCGTCCCTGATGACCCTGCAGGGCGTGATGTTCGCCTACCTCGCCGTCGAGCTGGTCGGCGTCACGGCCGGCGAGTCGGAGAACCCGGAGAAGACCCTCCCGAAGGCGATCAACACCCTGCCGTGGCGCATCGCGCTGTTCTACGTCGGCGCCCTCACCGTCATCCTGTGCGTGGTGAAGTGGACCGAGTTCGCGGCCGGCGTCAGCCCGTTCGTGAAGGCCTTCGCGGTGATCGGCATCCCGGCCGGCGCGGGCATCGTCAACTTCGTCGTGCTGACCGCGGCCCTGTCGTCCTGCAACTCCGGCATGTACTCCACCGGCCGCATGCTGCGCACCCTCGCGGACAACGGCGAGGCCCCGCGCGCCTTCACCCGGCTCTCGGCGACCAGGACCCCCGCCTTCGGCATCACCGTCTCGGTGCTGTTCATGGGCATCGGCGTGATCCTGAACTACATCGTCCCGGAGAAGGCGTTCGGCTACGTCACCTCCGTCGCCACCGCGGCCGGCATCTGGACCTGGCTGATGATCCTGATCAGCCACGTCCTGTACCGCCGCGCGGTGGAGGCGGGCCGGCTGCCCGCCTCCTCCTTCCCGGCGCCGGGCGGCGCGGTGTTCTCCTACGTCGCCATCGCGTTCCTGCTCTTCGTCACCGGCCTGATCGCCTACGACGCCGACTCCCGCGTCTGCCTGTACGTGATGGCCGGCTGGGCCGTCGCGCTGGGCATCGGCTGGGCGGTCCTCAAGAGCCGCAACCCGGCGGTCACCGAGCGCCGCGACCCGGAGCCGGAGAAGGTCGTCTGACCCACGGGGACGTCCGGGCGCCCGGAGCCCGCGCACCGCGCCGGGGCGCCCGCCGCTCGGGACGTCCGGCATACGGGCCTTCGCGTACCACCCCTCGGTACGCGAAGGCCCCTCTGCTTATCCTGGCCGACATGCTGACCATCACCCAGGCCCTGTACGACCAGATCGTCGCCCACGCGCGCGAGGACCACCCCGACGAGGCGTGCGGCGTGGTGGCGGGCCCCGCCGGGTCGGGCCGGCCCGAGCGCTTCGTCCCGATGCTGAACGCCGCCCGCTCGCCCACCTTCTACGAGTTCGACTCGCAGGACCTGCTCAAGCTGTACCGCGAGATGGACGACCGCGACGAGGAGCCGGTGGTCATCTACCACTCCCACACGGCGACCGAGGCCTACCCGTCGCGCACCGACATCTCCTACGCGAACGAGCCGGGCGCGCACTACGTCCTCGTCTCCACCGCCGACACCGACGGGCTGGGGGAGTTCCAGTTCCGCTCGTTCCGGATCGTGGACGGGGAGGTCACCGAGGAGGAGGTCCAGGTGGTGGAGGCGTACTGACCCCGCCCCCGGCCCCGCGCCCCGGCTCCGCATCCCCCGCTCCCGCACCCCCGATCTCGTACCGTGGATGAATTCCGTCCGAAATGTGGGATCACATTCCGGGGGGCGGACCGGGAATCGATACGATGACCGCATGGTTCTTCTCGACGTGAGCGACAAGGCGCCGGGCACGCTGCTCGTGGCGCGGCTGCACGTCGACCTGTGCAGGCTGAACAGCGCCCTCTGTTGAACTTCCCCGCCGCCGCACGGCCCTGAGGCCGCGCGGCGGGCCGCCGCGCGCCTTACGAACCTAAGACACCTTCCGACAGGAGCCCTGAGCCATGGCCATCGAGGTCCGCATCCCGACCATCCTCCGCCAGTACACCGACGGCCAGAAGGCGGTGGAGGGCACCGGGAACACCCTTGCCGAGCTCTTCGCCGACCTCGAGACCCGGCACGCGGGCATCCAGGCCCGCATCGTGGACGGCGGCCAGCTGCGCCGCTTCGTCAACGTCTACCTCAACGACGAGGACGTGCGCTTCCTCGACGGCATCGACACCAAGGTCTCCGACGGGGACAACGTCACGATCCTGCCGGCCGTGGCCGGCGGCATGGCCTGACGGGCTGCTGATCCGCGATGCGCTACGACTCTCCGCTGGCCGCGGTGGGCAACACCCCCCTGGTGCGCCTGCCGCGGCTGTCGCCGTCCGCCGACGTCCGCATCTGGGCCAAGCTGGAGGACCGCAACCCGACCGGCTCGGTCAAGGACCGCCCGGCCCTGCACATGATCGAGCAGGCGGAGAAGGACGGCCGGCTGACCCCGGGCTGCACCATCCTGGAGCCCACCTCCGGCAACACCGGCATCTCGCTGGCCATGGCGGCCAAGCTCAAGGGCTACCGCATGGTGTGCGTGATGCCGGAGAACACCTCCCAGGAGCGCCGGGACCTGCTCGGCATGTGGGGCGCGGAGATCATCTCCTCCCCGGCCGCGGGCGGCTCCAACACCGCCGTGCGGGTCGCCAAGGAGCTGGCGGCCGAGCACCCGGACTGGGTGATGCTCTACCAGTACGGCAACCCCGACAACGCCGGCGCGCACTACGCGACGACGGGCCCGGAGATCCTGGCGGACCTGCCCTCGATCACCCACTTCGTGGCCGGACTCGGCACCACCGGCACCCTGATGGGCGTCGGCCGCTACCTGCGCGAGCACAAGCCGGACGTGCGGATCGTCGCCGCCGAGCCGCGCTACGACGACCTGGTGTACGGCCTGCGCAACCTCGACGAGGGCTTCGTGCCGGAGCTGTACGACGCCTCCGTGCTCACCACCCGCTTCTCCGTCGGCTCCGCCGACGCGGTCACCCGCACCCGTGAACTCCTCCAGCAGGAGGGCATCTTCGCGGGCGTCTCCACCGGCGCCGCCCTGCACGCCGCGATCGGCGTCGGCCGCAAGGCGCTGAAGGCCGGCGAGAGCGCGGACATCGTGTTCATCGTGGCCGACGGCGGCTGGAAGTACCTCTCGACGGGCGTCTACACGGCCGCCACGACCGAGGAGGCCATCGAGACCCTCCAGGGCCAGCTCTGGGCGTGACGCCCTACGTGGCGAGGTGACGGACCTGGTCCCACAGGGCCGGGTCCACCACGCCCACCCGCCGCCGGAAGTCCCACACCGAGACGTCCCGCAGCTCGTCCGTCTCCAGGAAGCTGGCCCGGCCGTGGGCGTCCCCGACCGAGCCCGGCGGCAGCGGGATCACCCCGGACCGCCCGTCCCGGTACTTGCTGGTGATCCTCACGACGGTCGCCCGCCTGCCGTGCACAGCCAGCACCAGGCACGGCCGGACCTTCGCCGGCCCGTCGTCCCGTGCCGCCCCGCCGGGCACGCTCCGCGGGGCGCCCCCGGACGCCGTCCGGTCCTCGAACGGCACGCTCGCCCACCAGATCTCCGCCGGCTGCGGCCGCGCCGTCCGCTCCCGCGGCCCCGGCGGCCGCCCCGGCGGCCGCCCGCGGTCCGCCGGCCGCCGTCCCCAGCCGTCCACCAGCGTGGCGACCAGCGCGAGCAGAATCACCGCGGCGAGCGCGAGCCACCAGGACGTGTCCATACTGACGACGTTACCGGCGTACGCCACCCCCGCGCGCCCTCTCATCGGCCTCGTGCGCCCCACATCCAGCCGAACCGGTGACAGCGCAGGTGAGTTCGCCCACAACGGCCCCTGGCGGAGGAGCGACCGGAGGTTTCGCGCCTTACGCTCGACGGACCGCACGACCCCCGACGCCCCTCACCGACTTTTCCGCCTGCGGAGGTTTCTGCTCCATGAAGCTCACCGTCGTCGGCTGCTCGGGGTCGTTCCCGTCCGCGGAATCGGCCTGTTCGAGCTACCTCGTCGAGGCCGACGGCTTCCGGCTGCTCCTCGACATGGGCAACGGCGCCCTGGGCGAGCTGCAGCGCCACTGCGGTCTCTACGACCTCGACGCGATCTTCCTCAGCCATCTGCACGCCGACCACTGCATCGACATGTGCGCGTACTTCGTGGCGCGCTACTACCGGCACGACGGCGGCCGCTGCGCCCCGCTCCCCGTCTACGGCCCCGAGGGCACGGAACACCGGCTGACCACCGCCTACGCCGACACCCCCACCGCCTCGTCCATGAGCGAGGTCTTCGACTTCCACACGGTCAAGCCGTCCACCTTCGAGATCGGCCCGTTCACCGTGCACACCGAGCGGGTGGCCCACCCCGTGGAGGCCTACGGCATCCGGATCGAGCACGACGGGAAGGCGCTGACGTACTCCGGCGACACGGGCGTCAGCGAGGCGCTCGACGACCTCGCCCGGGGCGCCGACCTGTTCCTGTGCGAGGCCGCCTTCACGTACGGCAAGGAGGACATCCCCGACCTGCACCTCAACGGCCGCGAGGCGGGCGAGACGGCCAGCCGCGCCGGCGCCCGGCGCCTGGTCCTCACCCACATCCCCCCGTGGACCGATCCCCGCGTCAACCTCGCCGACGCCCGCGCGGCCTACGACGGTCCGGTGGAGCTGGCGGCGCCGGGGGCGACGTACGAGATCTGACCCGCGAGGCCCGGCGCGGACGCGACGAAGGGCCCCGGAGCCGTCACGGCTCCGGGGCCCTTCGTCGCGCGCGGCCGGCTGCTACTTCGCCTCGGCCTTCTGCAGGTCCGCGAGTTCCTCGTCGGACTCGCGGCCCGGCGTCGGCAGGTCGAACTTCGTGATGGCGAAGCGGAAGACGACGTAGTACACCGCCGCGAAGCACAGCCCCACCAGGGCCAGGCCCCACGGGTTGGTCGCGATGCCCAGGTTGAGGAGGAAGTCGATTGCGCCGGCCGAGAAGCCGAAGCCGTCCTTCATGCCCAGCGCCCAGGTCAGCGCCATCGAGACACCGGTGAGCACCGCGTGGACGGCGTACAGCACCGGGGCGATGAACATGAAGGTGAACTCGATCGGCTCGGTGACACCCGTGACGAACGAGGTGAGCGCGAGGGAGAACATCATGCCGCCGACGACCTTGCGGCGCTCGGGCCGGGCGCAGTGCACGATCGCCAGGCAGGCGGCCGGCAGCGCGAACATCATGATCGGGAAGAAGCCGGTCATGAACTGGCCGGCGGTCGGGTCGCCCGCCAGGAACCGGGCGATGTCGCCGCTCTTGCCCTCGTACTCGCCGGCCTGCAGCCACGGGAAGGAGTTCAGCAGGTGGTGCATGCCGACCGGGATCAGCGCGCGGTTGGCGACACCGAAGATGCCGGCGCCCACGGCGCCCGAACCGACCAGCCACTCGCCGAGGTTGTGCAGGGCGGTGCCGAGCACCGGCCAGACGTAGCCGAAGACGATGCCGATGACCAGGCCCGCGAAGGCGGACAGGATCGGCACCAGGCGGCGGCCGCCGAAGAAGCCCGCCCAGTCGGGCAGCTTGGTGCGGTAGAAGCGCTGGTACAGCAGGGCGACGACGAGACCCATCACCACGCCGCCGAGCACCTTGGCGTCCACCGGCGCCTCGACCATGACGACCTTGCCGTCGACGACCGTGGCCACCTCGGGCAGGTTCTTGTCGGTGAACGTGGCGAGCACGTTCTTGAAGACGAGGTAGCCGACCACGGCGGCCAGCGCCGTCGAGCCGTCCGACTTCTTGGCGAAGCCGATCGCGATGCCCACGGCGAACAGCAGCGCCATGTTGTCCAGGATCGCGTTGCCGCCGGCCGCCATGAAGCCCGCGATCCTCGTGACGAAGGCGGGGAACGACTCGCGCCCCAGCATGTCGGTGTTGCCGAGGCGGACCAGGAGAGCGGCGGCGGGCAGCACCGCCACCGGCAGCATCAGGCTGCGGCCGATGCGCTGCAGAACAGCCATCGCACCGGCGCCCTTCTTGTCTCCGGCCGCGGGAGCGGCGCTGGCCGTGGTCACAACTTCCTCCTGGGAATACCCCCGGCCGCAGGCTGGGGGAGGGCATGGCGCCGCCCGGGCACAAAGGAGGGGGACGGCGGTGTCTCTGGTCTACACCACCTGGTGGTGTAGACCTGTTGTAGCACGCTGAGGGGCGGATGAGGAACCCGCGACGACCGGGACCGGCCCGCCGGATTCCGGCGGCCGCGGCCCTCCCTCCGGCCGGGGTCAGGCCTTGGTCACGTCCTCGGTCTCCCCCTCCGGTTCCCGCCCCGGGGTCCGCAGGTCGAACCGGAGGATCGCGAAGCGGAAGACCGCGTAGTAGACGGCCGCGAAACACAGGCCGATCGGGACGATCAGCCACGGCCTGGTCGCCAGGTTCCAGTTGATGACGTAGTCGATCAGGCCCGCCGAGAAGCTGAAGCCGTCGTGCACGCCGAGCCCCCACGTCACCGCCATCGACACCCCCGTCAGCAGCGCGTGCAGCGCGTACAGCGGCGGCGCGACGAAAAGGAAGGAGTACTCGATCGGTTCCGTGATGCCGGTGACGAACGAGGTGAGCGCCACCGACAGCATCAGCCCGCCGACCTCCTTGCGGCGCGCGGGCCGCGCGCAGTGCGTGATCGCGAGGGCGGCGGCCGGCAGCGCGAACATCATGATCGGGAAGAAGCCCGAGGTGAACTGGCCCGCCTCCGGGTCGCCCGCCAGGAACATGTTGACGTCGCCGTGCACCACCGTGCCGTCGGGCCTGGTGTAGCTGCCGAACTGGAACCACAGGGGCACGTTCAGGAACTGGTGCAGGCCCACCACCAGCAGCGCCCGGTTCGCGACGCCGAAGACGCCCGCGCCCCAGGCGCCCAGGCCGCTCATCCAGTCCCCGAAGCCCTCCAGCGCGTCCCCGACCGGCGGCCAGACCCACAGGCACAGCGCGGCGAAGACGATCGCCGCGAACGCCATGACGATCGGCACGAGCCGCCGGCCGTTGAAGAAGCCCAGCCAGTCCACCAGCCGCGTGCGGTGCAGGCGCTGCCAGAGGAAGGCCGCCAGCAGGCCCAGGACGATGCCGCCGAAGACCCCGGGGTTCTGGTAGGTGAAGGCGGACACCGTTCCGTCCGCCGCCCGGCAGCCGGTCGCGACCGCCCGCGCGCCGGCCGGGCAGTCCTCGGGGAACTGGCGCAGCACGCTGTGGTAGACGAGGAAGCCCGTCAGCGCCGCCAGCGCCGTCGAACCGTCCGCCTTCCTCGCCATGCCGATCGCGACGCCCACGCAGAACAGCAGCGGCAGCCCCAGCGCCCCGTCGAGCAGCGCGCCGCCCGCGCCCGCCGCCACCTTGGAGACGCCCGTCCACCCCAGCCCCTCGTCCCCGAACACGTCCGGCTGGCCGAGCCGGTTGAGGATGCCCGCGGCCGGCAGGACCGCGATGGGCAGCTGCAGACTGCGGCCCATCTTCTGCAGCCCCTGGAACAGGCTGCTCCAGCGGGCCCGGGCGGGGCTCACCGCAGGGTCGGCGCTCATCCGGGTCCCCTCTGCCGGCCGGCGGGTTTGGCGACCGTCCGCAGGGTGGTGTAGACCAGTCCGCGGACGGTGGTCGCCTTGTCGTGAACGTCATCATCCGGGGCGTACGGCATGACCGCTCGCAAAGTTGGGCCAACTGTGGGTTACTGCGACAAAGCGGTTCTGATCAGGGAGAAGGAACATGGCCAGCAAGGCTGAGAAGATCGTTGCCGGGCTCGGCGGCATCGACAACATCGAAGAGGTCGAGGGCTGCATCACCCGGCTGCGGACCGAGGTCGTGGACCCCGGCAAGGTCGACGAGGCCGCCCTGAAGGCCGCCGGCGCGCACGGCGTCGTGAAGATGGGCACCGCCGTCCAGGTCGTCATCGGCACGGACGCCGACCCGATCGCGGCGGAGATCGAAGACATGATGTGAACCCGGCCTTCCCGCCGGGCGGGGCCCCTTCCGGACACGGAAGGGGCCCCTTGCGCAGGTACGGCTAGGCTCACCCGCATGTCACGAATCGACGGCCGCACCCCCCAACAGCTCCGCCCCGTCACCATCGAACGCGGCTGGAGCAAGCACGCCGAGGGCTCCGTCCTCGTCTCCTTCGGCGACACCAAGGTCCTGTGCACCGCCTCCGTCACCGAGGGCGTCCCCCGCTGGCGCAAGGGCAGCGGCGAGGGCTGGGTCACCGCGGAGTACGCCATGCTGCCCCGCGCCACCAACACCCGCGGCGACCGCGAGTCCGTCAAGGGCCGGATCGGCGGCCGCACCCACGAGATCAGCCGCCTCATCGGCCGCTCCCTGCGGGCCGTCATCGACTACAAGGCGCTCGGCGAGAACACCATCGTCCTCGACTGCGACGTCCTCCAGGCCGACGGCGGCACCCGCACCGCGGCCATCACCGGCGCGTACGTCGCGCTCGCCGACGCGGTCGCCTGGGGCCAGGCCAGGAAGCTGATCCGGCCCGGCCGCAAGCCGCTCACCGGCACGGTCAGCGCGGTCTCCGTCGGCATCGTCGGCGGCGTCCCGCTGCTGGACCTGTGCTACGAGGAGGACGTGCGCGCCGAGACCGACATGAACGTCGTCTGCACCGGCGACGGCCGCTTCGTCGAGGTCCAGGGCACCGCCGAGGCCGAGCCGTTCGCCCGCGAGGAGCTGAACGCCCTGCTGGACCTCGCGGTCGCCGGGTGCGCCGAACTGGCGGCGGCGCAGCGCGCGGCGCTCGACACCGGTGTGGAAGAGTAAAGGACGCGCCGAGCCGGGTGGCCGGCGCGGGCAACCGCGACGCCGCCCGCCGCGTCCCTACAGGTACGGGCGCGCGGGCTCGCCCCCGTGCGCCCGGCCACCGGCCCGATCGAGGGAGGACCGTTTCCATGGCCGCGAGCCGCCGACGCCGCACCGCAGCCGTCGCCGCCACCCTGGCGGCCGTCGCGCTGACCGCCGGACTGACCGCCGGCTGCGACGCCGTCGACAAGGCGCTGGACTGCGTCCAGACCGCCGACGCCATCGCCGACAGCGTCACCGAACTCCAGCAGGCGGTGGAGAACGCCTCCAACGACCCGACACAGCTTCAGGAGTCCCTGAACTCCATCGAGAAGAACCTCGACAAGATCGGCGACCAGACCGACAACGCCGACGTCGACAAGGCGGTCGACGACCTCGGCAAGGCCGTCGGCAACGTCCGCACGGCGGTCGAGAACGGCGACGAGACCCCCGACATCGGCCCCGTCACGGACGCGGCGGGCGAACTGACGAAGGTCTGCACGCCGTAACCCCGCCAGGGCCGGGGCGGCGCGCTCACCGGTCCTCCCGGCGCCTTCCGGGACGCTCCCGCGGCGGGCCGCGACGGCCCCCGGGCATCCCGCCGCACCCGTCCCCGCGGACCGCGCCCCGGGCGCCGCGCCGGCCGGCGGATCCCGGGTGATCGGCGCCGGCTCACCGTACGTCCGCGCCCGGTGCGCGGTCTCCAGCCGCTCCCCGAACCCGGCCGTGCCGAGCCGGCCCTCCGCGAGGGCGTCCCGCGGGATCCCGGCGACCCGCTCGGGGGCGGCGTCGGACGCGCGGGGCTCGGGGCCTGTTCACTCCTGGACGGCGGCCGGTGAACTCCGGGCGCCCGGCACCACGCCCGCGCCGCCCGGGGACTGCCCGGCGTACATCCGGGCGATCACCGCCTCGATGTCCGGCTCCCGCACCGACAGGTCCACCAGCGGGTACGCCGCCGCGATCCGCGCCACCAGCGGCGCCGCCGACTGGGACGCCGGGAACGCCAGCCACTGCCGGGGCCCCGCCACCCGCACCACCCGGGCCGGCGCGGGCACCTCGACCGGCGGGAACTCCCGCTCCAGGTCCACCACCAGGACGCGTTCGCTCTCCCCGGCCTCGTGCAGCCCGGCCGGCGGGCCGTCGTACATCAGCCGCCCGTGGTCGATGACCATCACCCGCGAGCACAACTGCTCGATGTCCTGCAGGTCGTGCGTGGTCAGCAGCACCGTCGTGCCACGCTCGGCGTTCAGCTCCCGCAGGAATCCGCGCACCCTGGTCTTGGAGACCACGTCCAGGCCGATCGTCGGCTCGTCGAGGTACAGCACCTCCGGGTCGTGCAGCAGGGCCGCCGCGATGTCGCCGCGCATCCGCTGCCCCAGCGACAGCTGCCGCACCGGCACGTCCAGCAGGGCGTCCAGTTCCAGCAACTCCACGCACCGGTCGAGGTTCTCCCGGTACCGGGCGTCGGGGATGCGGTACATGCGGTGCGCCAGCCGGTAGGAGTCGATCAGCGGCAGGTCCCACCACAGCGTCGTCCGCTGCCCGAACACCACCCCGATGCGGTGCGCGAGCCGGACCCGGTCCCGGGACGGGTCGATCCCGGCCACCCGCAGCCGGCCGCCGCTGGGCGTCAGGATGCCCGTCAGCATCTTGATCGTCGTCGACTTGCCCGCGCCGTTCGGCCCGATGTAGCCGACCATCTCGCCGCGCGCCACGGTGAAGGAGATCCCGTCCACCGCCCGCACCCGCCGCCGCTCCCGCCGCAGGAACCCGGTCCTCTTCCGCACGTCGAAGACCTTCTCGACGCGGTCCAGCTCGATCAGCGCACCGTCCACCGCTAACTCCCCGTACTCCGATACGACCGCAGCCCCGCCCGCCAGGCCAGCCCGGCCGGCACCCAGCACACCGCCGCGACCAGCGGCGTGCCGAACGCCGCCCACCAGGGCAGCCCGAGCGGCAGGGGCCGCCCCAGCAGGAAACTCGCCGGCAGCCAGTTCACGAAGGACAGCGGCACCAGGAACGTCACCCCGCGCACCAGGTCCCGCCCGAACACGCTCGGCGGGTACTGCAGCAGCGTCGTCCCGCCGTAGGTGAACGCGTTCTGCACCTCCGCCGCGTCCTGCGCCACGAACTGGAAGGACGCGCCCGCCACGAACACCGCGCCGAAGATCGCCGCCCCGCCGGCCAGCATCACCGGCACCAGCAGCGCCTTCGGCCCGCTCCAGTCGACGTCGACCGCCGTCAGCGCCCAGCCCAGCACCAGCGAGCCCTGGGTGATCCGGCCCAGGCGGCGCAGCGCGAAGCGGTCCGCGGCGACCTGGGCGAGCACCGGGGCGGGCCGCACCAGCAGGGTGTCGAAGGAGCCGTCGCGGATCCGGACGCCCAGCGCGTCCATCGAGCCGATCACCAGGTCGGCGGTCCCGAACGCCGTCGCGGACAGCCCGTACAGCAGGGCCACCTCGGGCAGCGACCAGCCGCCGAGCGAGTCCACCTGCGAGAACATCAGCAGGATCGCGACGAAGTCCAGGCCGGTCACCAGCAGGTTCCCGAACACCGTGAGCGCGAACGAGGCGCGGTAGGCCAGGGTGGACCGGATCCACATCCCGGCGATCAGCCGGTAGGCCCGCACGCCCTCGCCCACCCGGCGGAGCACGCCCGGCCCGGACACCCCCGCGAGCCGCGGGAACCCGCCCGCACCGGACACCTCACCCACCCTGCACCACCACCCGCCGCGTCGCCGCCGCCTGCACCAGCCGGCCCGCCGCCAGCAGCACCACCGCCCAGCCCGCCTGGAAGGCGTACGCCGCCGACGGACCGGTCTCGCCCATCAGCACGTCCGCCGGCACCTGCAGCTGCGCCGCCCACGGCAGCGCCCGGACGACGTCGCCGAGCGCGCCCGGGAAGGCGTTCAGCGGCAGCGTCATGCCGGAGCAGAAGACCCCCGTGACCATCAGGGCCTGCGAGACGCCCGTGCCGTCCAGCAGCCAGAACACGCTCAGCGCCGCCAGATAGCGGATCGCGAAGCTGACCACCATCGCCAGCGCGAGCGCGAGCGCGAACGCCGCCCAGGTGAGGACGTCGGCGGGCAGCGCCGTCGGGAAGAACAGCGCCCCGAACGCGAACGGGACCACCCCGCGGCCCAGCAGCTGGAACAGCGCCCGCCCCAGATCGCTCGCCAGCCACCACAGCTGCAGGTCGGCCGGCCGGTACAGGTCGACCGCGATCTCCCCCGTGCGGATGCGGGCCATCAGCTCCTTCTCGACGCCGCCGCCCTGGACGGCGAGCGTCGCGAACAGGCACTGCCCGAGCCACACGTACGTCACCGCCTGCGCCTGGTCGTACCCCCCGAGGTGCGGCTTCTCCTCCCACAGCGCCAGGTAGGTGTACACCAGGATCAGCCCGAAGACGGTGTTGGTGAACACCCCGGCCGCCGTGGCCGCGCGGTAGGTCGCGTACCGTCGGAAGCCCCCCGCCGCGACGGTCGTGTACAACCGTCCCGAGCCCACACCCACAGCCCTCCTCGTCCGCCCGGCACCGAAGCGCAGAAGCCTAGTGGGCGGACGAGCGGCCGGCCCACGGATTTTTTCCCGGGTGTGCCGGTGACCGGGAACGGAACGGCCGGTGCGAGAGTCTTCATCTGGGGGCCGGATGGCGTACGAGGCCGTACGGAAACGAACGTACGACGCAACAACAGGAGTCCGTGCACGACATGAGCGACGAGCCGCAGCCGCAGCAGCCGAACGAGGGCTGGGCACCGGGAGAGCCACAGGCGGCTCAGGACGAGGGGGGCGCGAAGCCCGAGCGGCCGAAGCGGACCGGCTGGCGCCGGCTGGTCCCGACCTGGCGCATGATGTTGACCATCTGCGTCGTCGGCCTTCTGCTGCTGGCCGGCGGCCTCTTCCTCGGCTACTCGATGGTGAAGATCCCGCCCGCCAACGCGCTCGCCACCAAGCAGAGCAACGTCTTCCTGTACGCCGACGGGAGCCAGCTCGCCCGCGACGGCGAGGTCAACCGCGAGAGCGTCGGCCTGGCCCAGATCTCCAAGGACGCCCAGCACGCCGTGCTGGCCGCCGAGGACCGCGACTTCTACACCGAGTCCGCCGTCGACCCCAAGGCGATGGTCCGCGCCGCCTGGAACACCGCCACCGGCAAGGGCAAGCAGTCCGGCTCGACCATCACCCAGCAGTACGTGAAGAACTACTACCTGGGCCAGGAGCAGACCCTGACCCGCAAGCTGAAGGAGTTCTTCATCGCGATCAAGCTCGACCGGGAGAAGACCAAGGACGAGATCCTGGAGGGCTACCTCAACACCAGCTACTTCGGCCGCAACGCCTACGGCATCCAGGCCGCCGCCCAGGCCTACTACGGCGTGGACGCCGCCGACCTCGACGCGGCCCGCGGCGCCTACCTCGCCGCGCTGGTGAACGCGCCCAGCCAGTACGACGTCGTCGCCCACCCCGAGAACACGGGCGCCGCCAAGAGCCGCTGGAACTACGTCCTGGACGGCATGGTCGAGAAGGGCTGGCTCAGCGCCTCCGAGCGCGAGGGCATGGAGTTCCCCATGCCGAAGGAGACCACCGTCTCCACCGGCCTGTCCGGACAGCGCGGCTACATCGTCCAGATCGTCACGGACTACCTGGTCGAGAACAAGATCGTCGACCAGGAGTCCCTCGACGCGGGCGGCTACCGCATCACCACCACCCTGCAGAAGGACAAGCAGGACGCCTTCGTCAAGGCCGTCGACGACAACCTGATGTCCAAGCTCGACAAGGACCGCGAGGTCGATACCTACGTCCGCGCGGGCGGCGCCTCCGTCGACCCGGAGACCGGCAAGGTCGTCGCGATGTACAACGGCATCGACTACGTCAAGCAGTACACCCCCAACGCCACCCGCCGCGACTTCCAGGTCGGCTCCACCTTCAAGCCGTTCGTGTTCACCGCGGCCGTCGAGAACGGCTCCCGCACCCAGGACGGCCGCCCGATCACCCCGAACACCGTCTACGACGGCACCAACAAGCGGCCCGTCCAGGGCTGGAGCGGCGGCTACTACGCCCCCGAGAACGAGGACCAGCACTCCTACGGCGGCATCACCGTCCGCGAGGCCACCGACAAGTCCGTGAACGCCGTCTACGCGCAGATGGCCGTCGACGTCGGCTCCGACAAGGTCAAGCAGACCGCGGTCGACCTCGGCCTGCCCGCCGACACCCCCAACATGTACCCGAGCCCGTCCATCGCGCTGGGCACGGCGACCGCCAGCGTCCTCGACATGGCCGAGGCGTACGCCACCCTCGCCAACCACGGCGAACACGGCACCTACACCCTCGTCGAGAAGATCACCAAGGACGGCAGGCAGGAGATCCCCCTGCCCGACCGGAAGGAACGCCAGGCCGTCAGCCGCCAGGCCGCCGACACCACCACCTCCGTCCTGCGCAGCGTCGTCCAGAACGGCACCGCCACCGCCGCCCAGGCCGCCGGCCGCCCCGCCGCGGGCAAGACCGGCACCGCGGAGGAGGACCGGGCGGCCTGGTTCGCGGGCTACACCCCCGACCTGGCCACCGTCGTCGCCGTCATGGGCCAGGACCCCGTCACCGCCGAGCACAAGTCGCTGTACGGCGCGATGGGCCTGGCCCGCGTCAACGGCGGCGGCGCCCCCGCCGAGATCTGGGCCCAGTTCACCAGGGACGCGCTGGAGGGCGAGCCGGTCACCGACTTCGACCTGCAGATCCAGGCGGGCGCCGACCAGCCGCAGGCCCCCGCCGCCGAACCGTCCGGCACCCCGGGCACGGAGGACCCGGCCGAGGACGGCGCCGCGACGGGCGGGGACACCGGCGCCGCCACCGGCGGTGAGACCCCGGACCGGACCCCGGACCAGAGCGGCGGCGACACCCCCGGCACGGCCGACGGCGGCACCACCGGCGACACGGCGACCGGCGGCACCCCGCCCGAGGGCGGCGCCGCCGACACCGGCGGCACGGCCGACGGCGGCACCACCGGCGACACGGCGACCGGCGGCACCCCGCCCGAGGGCGGCGCCACCGGCACCGGCGGCACGACCGGCACGACCGCCGGCACCGGCGCGCAGAACGCCTCCCGCCGGCAGTGACCCGGTGACGCCTCAGTGACCGCTGGTCGCCTTCAGCCCCACCACGGCGACCAGCAGCAGACAGATGAAGAAGATCCGGGCGGCGGTCACCGGCTCCCCCAGCACCACCATGCCGAGGACCGCCGCCCCGGCCGCCCCGATGCCCACCCACACGCCGTACGCCGTGCCGATGGGCAGGGTCCGGGCGGCGTACGACAGCAGCAGCATGCTGGTGACGATGCCGGCTCCGGTGAGCACGCTGGGCAGGGGGCGGGTGAAACCGTCCGTGTACTTCATGCCGACCGACCAGCCGACCTCCAGCAGGCCGGCGACGACGAGCAGCACCCAGGCCACGACAAGCACCTCCGAGACGTCGAACCACTGACAGCGAATGCGTCGTCTTTGCCTGCATCCCGGTACGGCGCGTCTCGTCGGGCTCCTTCGAACCTAGCAGAGAAACGAAAGAAGGGGCCGGTGACCACGGTCACCGGCCCCTTGAGCCGTCGATTACCAGGTGCAGAGCTACGGACCGTCGACCGGCCCACGGAAGCCGGACCGGACACCGGTCCACGGACACGGACCGGCCGCCGGCCCGCGGAGGCGAACCGGCGGCGGGGCCGACGGGTACGGTCCGGCGGCCGGCCTACAGGTACAGGCCGGTGGAGTCCTCCGCCCCCTCGAACCGGTCCGCGGCCACGGCGTGCAGGTCACGCTCGCGCATGAGCACGTAGGCGATGCCCCGCACCTCGACCTCGGCCCGGTCCTCCGGGTCGAACAGGACCCGGTCGCCCGGCTCGACGGTCCGTACGTTCTGTCCCACCGCGACCACCTCGGCCCAGGCCAGCCGACGGCCGACCGCCGCCGTGGCGGGAATCAGGATGCCGCCCCCGGAACGCCGCTCGCCCTCGTTGGTGTCCTGCCGCACGAGTACCCGGTCGTGCAGCATCCGGATGGGCAGCTTGTCGTGATGGGGACTGTGCTCGTTTCTGTTGGCGCTCACGCCTTCGAACCTACCTGCCTTCGACGCATCCGTACGCGGGTGGGTGGGCCCTTGTGCTCAGCCCTTGCGCCGCCGGGTGCCCAGGGCGAGCAGCCCCACGATCCCGACCACGACCAGCGCGACCGGCACGACCCGCTCCAGCCGGGGCGCGCCCTTCTCGTCGACGAGCTGTGCCTTCACATCGCTCACCACGCGGTTGACCTGGACGTAGGCCCGTCCCAGCGTGTGATCGACGTGGGACACGGCCTTGGCCTTCGCGTCGCCCACGATCGTTCTGGGATGCACCCGCACCCCGATCTCGTCGAGCGTCTCGGCCAGCACCTCGCGGCGGCGCCTGATGTCCGCCTCGATCTGCGCCGGGGTTCTGGTGTCCGACGTGTCCGCCACCGTACGGCCTCCGAAGTTGGCTGATGCTGTTCCGGACAGTCTGGCAGCTCCGCGCCGGTCCGCACGGCCAGGACCCCCCGGTTAGGCTCGGACCGGCACGCCTTTCCCGCCAGCACGCACGTACGAGGAGTCAAGGACCGATGGCCGAGCGCCTTACGCCCGGGGACGTGGCCCCCGCCTTCACCCTGCCCGACGCCGACGGCACCGAGGTGTCCCTGGCCGACCACAGGGGCCGCAAGGTCATCGTCTACTTCTACCCGGCGGCCCTGACCCCCGGCTGCACCAAGCAGGCCTGCGACTTCACCGACAACCTGGAGCTGCTGGCCGGCGCCGGCTACGACGTGATCGGCGTCTCCCCGGACAAGCCGGAGAAGCTCGCGAAGTTCCGCGACCAGGAGTCCCTGCGGGTCACCCTCCTCGCCGACCCCGACAAGAAGGTGCTGGAGGCCTACGGCGCATACGGCGAGAAGAAGCTGTACGGCAAGACGGTCGTCGGCGTCATCCGCTCCACGGTGATCGTCGACGAGGAGGGCAAGGTGGAGCGGGCCCTGTACAACGTCAAGGCCACCGGCCACGTCGCCAAGATCATCAAGGATCTGGGCCTCTGAGGACGCCGCCCGGCCAGTAACATGGCCGGGCGACGACAAGCGGCCGTGGTGGAATTGGCAGTCACGCTGGGTTTAGGTCCCAGTGGGGTAACTCCCGTGAGGGTTCGAGTCCCTCCGGCCGCACCGAACGCCCGGCTCGTCAGCCGATCAGCTCCCGCACCACCGGCACCAGCGCCCGGAACGCCTTCCCCCGGTGGCTGATCGCGTTCTTCTCCTCGGGGGTCAGTTCCGCGCAGGTGCGGCTCTCGCCCTCCGGCTGGAGGACCGGGTCGTAGCCGAAGCCGCCGGTGCCGGCCGGTTCCCGGCGCAGGACTCCGCGCAGCCGGCCCTCCACCACCCGCTCCGTGCCGTCGGGCAGGGCCAGGGCCGCCGCGCACGCGAAGTGGGCTCCCCGGTGTTCGTCGGCGATGTCCGCGAGCTGGGCGAGGAGGAGGTCCAGGTTGGCCTTGTCGTCGCCGTGGCGGCCGGCCCAGCGGGCGGAGAAGATGCCGGGGGCGCCGTTCATGACGTCGACGCACAGGCCCGAGTCGTCGGCGACGGCCGGCAGACCCGTGGCCCTGGCCAGGGCGTGGGCCTTCAGGAGCGCGTTCTCGGCGAAGGTGACGCCGGTCTCCTTCACGTCGGGGACGTCGGGGTAGGCGTCCGCCCCGACGAGTTCGTGCGGCAGGCCGGCCTCGGTGAGGATGGCCCTCAGCTCGGTGATCTTTCCGGCGTTGCGGGTGGCGAGGATCAAGCGGGTCATGGGGTCCAGTATTCCGGGACCCCATGACCGCGCGACCTCGCGGCCCCGGGCCGCTCCGGCCCCGCCCCGGCTACAGCTCGGCCGGTGCCGAGCCCTTCAGGTCGGCCAGGTCGAACACCTCGGCCATCCGCGCGTAGCCCTTGTCGCTGGGGTGGAGGTGGTCGCCGGAGTCGTAGTCGGCGCGCAGCCTGCGCGGGTCGTACGGGTCGCGCAGGGCCCGGTCGAAGTCGACGACGGCGTCGAAGACGCGGCCGGCGCGGATCTCGGCGTTGATCCGCTGCCGTACGGTCTCGCGCTGCGGGGTGTAGCCGCGGTGGCCGCCGAAGGGCATGAGGGTGGCGCCGACGACCTTGAGACCGCGGGCGTGGGCCTGGTCGGTCATGGCGCGCAGGCCGTCGAGGATCCGGTCGGGGTCGGCGAGCTGCGGGTTGCGCAGGATGTCGTTGACGCCGAGGACGATGACGACGGCCCTGACGTTGGGGCGGCCGAGGACGTCGCGGCCGAACCGGTGCAGCCCGCTGGGGTTGTCGGCGGGGCGGCCGAGGCCGTCGGTGAGGATCCGGTTGCCGCTGATGCCCTGGTTGACGACGCTGTAGCGGGGCACGTCCCGGCCGGTCGCGACGGCGGTGCGCAGCCGGTCGGCGAGGACGTCGGGCCAGCGGCGGTTGGCGTTCTCGGTGGAGGTGATGCCGTCGGTGAGGGAGTCGCCGATGACGACGACGGTGCCGTCGGACTCGTTGCTCAGGACGTCGAGCGCGGTGAGGTAGCGCCAGTAGGGGGTCCGCTCGGTGTAGGCGGCGGCGGTGACGTCCTCGGTGTGGTCGCCCTCGGCGAGGTAGGAGGTCTGCCGGGCGTGGGGGTGGTAGGTGACGGGGCCGGAGGGGGTGGGGGAGTAGGTGGTGACCAGGACGTCGCTGTCGTGCGGGACGGTGAGGCGGACGGCGTCGCTCGTCACCTGCCCGCCGGACGGGATGACGACGGTGGGGTCGCCGC
The DNA here is from genome assembly GCF_044456065.1 of Streptomyces sp. NPDC051041. Taxonomy (NCBI): domain Bacteria; kingdom Bacillati; phylum Actinomycetota; class Actinomycetes; order Kitasatosporales; family Streptomycetaceae; genus Streptomyces; species Streptomyces sp. NPDC051041. Next base: position 611,925 of record NZ_JBITFM010000001.1, on the reverse strand, counting down.
CGAAGGTCAGCCGCCGCATGGTGCCGTCGGCCGCGGCGGCGGTGCCGGTGCCGGCGGCGAGCGCGAGGGAGGCGTGGGTGACGGTCAGCGGGGACTGGCCGTAGAGATTGGAGAGCGTGATGCGGGCACTCGTACCTCCGACGCTCGTGTGCACGACGTTGCGTACGGAGCGGCCGGCCATACCGGCGGTCTCGGTGCCGGGTTCGGCCGCGGCCGGGGAGGTGGTCCAGGTGCCGACCCAGGTGCCGGTGGAGGCGGGGGCGGCGGAGTTGTGCGGGGCTCTCCCCCTGACGGGGGTGTCGCCGGCGGTGCCGTCGCCGGTGGCGACGGAGACGTAGATGGCGGTGGAAAGAGCCACGATCGCGGCGATGATCGCGGCGAGCAGGGCACGGTGCTGGGTGGGGACCACCGGCTTCCGCCGCTCGGCGGCGAGCCCCACACGCCCGTCACGACCCCGGGTCATGCTGTGTTGTTCTCCTCGGGAGATGGGAGCCCGAGGCTCCGATCCGATGAGCCCATGATGCGTCATGGGCAGGGGGGAAGTTGACAGGACCCCCGCGCGTTCCCCCGTCCGGACAGACGCGGGGAACTCCTGTTCCGTTCCGGGAGCAGGCCGGGAAGGGACAATGTGTGCGGGATCACCGAGCGGGTGGAGCGGATGGAACGGACGAAAGCGGGAGAGACCGGTGCCGTCGGGCCGGGGGGACGCCCTGTCCGCCCCGGCGCCGCCGTGAACCGTGCGATGACGACCTTCAGTCCGGCGGACGAGGAGAAGCGGCGCGGGGTGCGCCGGATGAAGCTGACCGCGACCGGTCTGCTGCTGTTCGTGGCGCTGGTGTACGTCCTGGCCGAGTGGGCGCAGAACTCCGGAGCGGGCGCCTGGGCGGGCTATGTCGCCGCGGCGGCCGAGGCGGGCATGGTCGGCGCGCTCGCGGACTGGTTCGCGGTCACCGCGCTCTTCCGGCACCCGCTCGGCCTGCCCATCCCGCACACGGCGATCATCCCGACCAAGAAGGACCAGCTCGGTGTCTCCCTGGGCGAGTTCGTGGGGGAGAACTTCCTGTCCGAGGACGTCGTGCGGCAGCGGCTGCGGGTGGTCGGCATCGGCGGCCGGCTGGGCGCGTGGCTGGCGGTGCCGGACCACGCCGACCGGGTCACGGCGGAGCTGTCGACGGCGCTCAGGGGCGCGCTGACGGTGCTGCGCGACTCGGACGTGCAGGCGGTGGTGGGGGAGGCGATCACGCGGCGGGCGAGCGTGCAGGAGGTCGCGCCGGGCCTCGGCAAGATGCTGGAGAAGGTCGTCGCCGACGGCGCCCACCGGCGCCTGGTCGACCTGGTCGTCTCCCGCGCGCACGACTGGCTGGTGCTGCACGTCGACGACGTGATGGACGCCGTGCAGGGCGGGGCGCCCGGCTGGACGCCGAAGTTCGTGGACCGGAAGGTGGGCGAGCGGGTCTACAAGGAGTTGCTGCGCTTCACGGCCGAGATGCGGGACATGCCCTCCCATCCGGCGCGCGGCGCCCTGGACCGGTTCCTCACCGACTTCGCCGCCGATCTGCAGTCCGACACCGACACCCGGGCGCGGGTGGAGCGGCTGAAGACCGAGGTGCTGGGCCGGGGCGAGGTGCAGGACCTGATCGCCTCGGCGTGGACCGCCGTACGGTCCATGATCGTCTCGGCGGCGGAGGACGAGCGCAGCGAGCTGCGGCTGCGGGTGCGGGCGTCGCTGCTGTCGCTGGGGGCGCGGATGGCGGGCGACGCGAAGGTGCAGGGCAAGGTCGACACCTGGGTGGAGGGCGCCGCGGTGTACGTGGTGACCACCTACCGCAAGGAGATCACCTCGCTGATCACCGACACGGTGGCGGGCTGGGACGCCGAGCACACCACGCGGAAGATCGAGGCGCACATCGGCCGTGACCTGCAGTTCATCCGGATCAACGGCACGGTGGTGGGGTCGCTGGCGGGGCTGCTGATCTACACGGTGTCGCGGGTGCTGGGGGCGTAGGGGCGGTTGCCTCGGGCGAGTGAACCGGCCGGGGCGGGGCACACGGTCTGGCGGTCCGCTCGATGAGGAGGGAGCCCATGACCATCGCAGAGGCCGGGACCGGCCGCACCATCACCTCCGACATTCCAGCCCGCCTGGACCGCCTCCCGTGGTCGCGCTGGCACTGGTCGATCGTCATCGGCCTGGGCACCGTGTGGATCCTCGACGGCCTCGAAGTCACGGTCGTGGGCAACATCGCCGGCCGTCTGTCGGAGCCCGGCAGCGGTCTGCCGATCACCTCCGGCGAGGTCACCGGCCTGGCCGCCGCCCTGTACGTGGCCGGGGCCTGTTCGGGCGCCCTGTTCTGGGGGCGCCTGACCGACAAATGGGGGCGCAAGAAGCTCTTCATGATCACGCTCGCCGTCTACCTCGGTGCGACGGCCCTGACCGCGATCTCGTTCGACACCTGGTGGTTCTTCCTGTTCCGGTTCCTCACGGGCTTCGGCATCGGCGGTGAGTACGCGGCCATCAACTCCGCGATCGACGAGCTGATCCCGGCGCAGTACCGGGGCCGTGTCGACCTGATGATCAACGGCAGCTTCTGGCTGGGCGCGGTCGGCGGCTCGCTGCTGTCGATCGTCGCGCTGAACACCGAGATCCTGCCGATGAACGTGGGCTGGCGGCTGACGTTCGCGCTCGGCGCGGTCCTCGCCCTGGTGATCCTGCTGGTGCGGCGGCACGTCCCGGAGAGCCCGCGCTGGCTGCTGATCCACGGCCGGCACGACGAGGCGGAGCGGATCGTGTCCGGCATCGAGCGGGAGATCGAGGCGGAGCGCGGCGAGCGGCTGCCGCGGGCGCAGGGCAGCCTCACCATCCACCAGCGCCCGAGCGTCACCTTCGGGGAGATCGCCCGCACCGTCTTCTCGAAGTACCGCCGGCGCGCGACCCTGGGCTTCGCCCTCTTCATCGGGCAGGCGTTCCTGTACAACGCCATCACCTTCGGCTTCGGCGCGATCCTGACGACGTTCTACGACGTCCCGACCGGCAGCACCGGCTACTACTTCGCCGTCATCGCGCTCGGCAACTTCTTCGGCCCGCTGCTGCTGGGCAAGCTGTTCGACACGGTGGGCCGCCGGGTGATGATCTCCTCGACGTACCTGCTCTCCGGCCTGCTGCTGTTCGGCACGGCCTGGCTGTTCGACCGGGGCTCGCTGAGCGCGGGCACGCTGACGGCCTGCTGGTGCGCGGTGCTGTTCTTCGCCTCGGCGGGCGCGAGCAGCGCCTACCTGACCGTCTCCGAGATCTTCCCGATGGAGACGCGGGCGATGTCCATCGCCTTCTTCTACGCCCTGGGCACCGCCGCGGGCGGCATCAGCGGCCCGCTGGTCTTCGCCGGCCTGACCGAGTCCGGCGTGGTCGGCGAGACGGTCCTCGCCTTCCAGATCGGCGCCGCCCTGATGTGCGCGGCCGGCCTGGTGGCGGCGGCCCTCGCGGTCCGGGCGGAGCGCCGCTCCCTGGAGGACATCGCCAAGCCGCTGACGGCGGCGGCGTCGGCGGTGACGGAGGGGACCGGCCGACGGTCCCGGACGGCCACGCCGTAGGCACCGGACGGGGGGGGGGGGGGCGGCCCCCGCCCCCCCCCCCGCGCCGGCCCCCCCCCCCCCCCCCCCCGCGGGGGGGCCCCCCCCCCCCCCCCCCCCCCCCCCCCCCCCCCCCCCCCCCCCCCCCCGC